>CAYUHF010000001.1:0-155563 GCA_964444505.1 uncultured Methanosarcinales archaeon
TTTTTCTTTAAAAGAATGAGAAAATAAATCTTACCTCACATAACTTGACAGCACCTGTTTTGAGTAAGATTTAAATAAACTCTAAACACAATCCAGACAAAAGAGGCCAGAATGAATAAAAAATCACAGATTACAATATTTCTGCTGTTAGCTGTTATACTCATTGTTTCTTTTGGTTTTCTGTTTTACGCAAGAAGCAGGTTGATTAATGCCAATGAAGATCCTGATTCTTCAATCCAGATGATTCCCATTAAAGTTTATGTTGAGTCATGTCTGGACAAAGCAGCTGACCAGGCCCTCTATACAGCAGGACGACAGGGGGGAGTGATATACAATTCTCAGGTTGCCAACACCAAAGTCTGCATGAGTCCACCCAGGAGGGATTATGCTTTGGCTGTCATACCTGTAAAGGAGAGTGGTATTATCTGGAATGTAAGCTACGGAATAGGTGTGCCGTTACTATCTGCACCTGATTATCCTTATCCTGGCTCTCTAAATCCCAATGATGAGACCAGCGGGCTGGGGATAAATCTTTACAGGGACATTGCACTCTGCAACAGCACTGGGCAAAACAGTTATGATCTCCCTGGAGCAGAGTACTCGTGTGTTGAATATGCAGGAAGAAGAAGCAGGCATTCTATCCAGGATTATCTGGAAAAATATATTGAAAACCTGACAATGGAGTGCGTAGATGAACAGATTATAAAGGATTATTCTGGATTTGATATTATTGAAGGGGAGATCGATACGCAGGTGTTATTTGGGGAGAGAGATGTTCTTATCAGGAGCGAATACAATATCCAGGTAAAATCAGGAGAAAATGAAGAATCTGAACTGGGAGATTTTTCGCTAAGAAAAAACATACGCTTCAAAAAGATATACGAGCTTGCCTATTTTATCTCAGAAGAGGAAGTAAATAATGTTTTTTTTGATATGACAAACCAGACACAGCTTGAAGAAGTGGAAACCTGCCCTGTTATTCATCCGGATGGAACACAGGATTACCAGAAATGTCTTCTTGAAGGAATGAAACTGGAAGTTGTCAAGGATCCATGTGCTGATTGGGGATTGGTTACTGAATCTAAACACTCAGATTTGGTAGTGATTACAGATAGTAAGTCACAGCTGTATGGTGAAAACTTTACCTTTCAGTTTGGTGTAAAAAACAGGGCGCCGGCATTGGACTTTATAGACAAGGATGTTGAAGAAGGAACACCTTATTATAGGATGCTTAGAAACACTTACCATGTTTCACCAACCGATATCTATTCCTGTCTCACAACTTCTGCAAATGTAAATTTGTGTGGAACTGTTGAACACCCTCTAAAGATATATCCTTATGCTGTTGATCCGGATGGTGATGAAGTCACCTATAATATTACTGGCTGGTTAACCCCTCATGCTGTAAATATTCCAGGCGTAGGTTATAGAGGTGGGGGGAGTTCTCTGTTGTGGATGACACTTGATTCAGGAGCATATTTATTGAATACCATACCTGTAGAATCTCTTTTCTCATCACCCTATAGATACATCAGGGTTAGTGCAACAGACGGTGAAAAGTCAGACTACCAGGATATTCACATTCTTGTACTGCCCGGAACAAGAGACTCAGATGGAGACGGCTATGCCAATGATGTGGACAATTGTCCTCATATGTATAATCCTGATCAGGTGAATAGTGATGGAGACGACTGGGGAGATGAATGTGACAGGCATAGAGATGACGAAAATGCATGGTAAGAGTAGTGGTTTAAATAGAAACTTTTTTAAGTAAGTTGTTTTCTATTGTTTTTAGGGGAAAAAGCAGGGTGAATAGATGAAAAATAGTTGGATAAAGAAGTGTCTTCTTATTCTATTAGTATTTTGGATTTTTTCAAGTTTTGTTTTTGCTGATGATCTGGGCTGCTGTGCAAACCCGGGAGTCACTATCTTTGGTGATGAACAATCAGGATATGGTCCTGAACGTTACTGTGCTGAAGGTGAATCAACGTCCCTTACCCTTGAAGAATGCTGTCCTGTTGATGGAGGATATGATGATTCTGATCCTTTTCTCCCTGATGACCAGACTGACTGTGAAAACCACTATTTCCAGCTGACTACATGTACTGGTCTGACTTATTGCGAGCCGGGTTGCTGCCATGACCCCACAAATGATGAGTGTGCTGCTGAAACAATTTATGGGTGCACTGAAAATGGAGGTCAGTGGGTTACTGGTTTTCCACTTGAACAAAGATTAATTGATACAAATCCATGCTACCAGGACTTTATTGTTGCAGGTTCATACAACCAGTCTTTTCCAGAGTGTCCAATAAAAGATGCATGTACTGAATCTGGATACTCGATGAATGAGTGCAGGAATAATCCTGATTGTTTCTGGTGTCCAGAGACAGGCCCTTCATCAGGTAATGGAGAGTGCTTTACAACTTGTTCTGGGAAATGCGGTGGTTATCCTGTTGATGTTGACCCAGAAGACGGTGAGTGTGATCCTGAAGCAGTTGAGTATGGAGCATGTGAATCAGAGATATGTGAAGCTTCAGTTACTGAAACTTGCGCATGTGGCACTGAACTAGCTGAGCCAGGTGGAGATGAGTTCTGCTGTGCAATAAGAGAAACAACTTTTTCTGACCAGACAGACTGTACTAACTTTTGTTATCCTGACTGTGTTGTGGGTAAGACACTTAGTTTTACAAAAGGCGCTTTTCCTGATTACAATAGTTGCTATTGCGGACAAGAGATACCTCCCCTGACAGGAACAGGTCTAGATGCTCACTGGTGCTGTGAGGTAGAAGTGGCAGGGGAAACTGAACTTAAAGTTCTTGACAGGGAATGTGGTGAAAGAGCTGAAGTTTCTGGAGTTGTTTTTGATGGAAGTGCAGACCCATTGGGTGGTGTAGAGGTACGGATTGGGACACAAACTGTGATAACAGAGGCAGACGGTATTTTTTCATTTACTGAGGTCCAGACTGGTACCCAAACACTTGTGGCCTCAAAACAAGGTTATGTTGATTATGTTGAGGAAATTGAGCTTGCAGAAGAAGATGTGGTTTACAGGGAAATCTATCTGGAAGAAGATGTTAGTAATTGTGGTATCCAAGGTTTCACTGCTACATGTGATCCAGATGACAAGCAAATTGAGCTGGAATGGGGAGAACCCTGTCCTGATAAGAATCCTGAATATCATTTGATAAAAGGAACACAGGAGATGACAGTAACAGAAAAGCAGAGTTATAATGATACTGAAATCTTGTGGGAGAGTTCAATTGAGTACACACTAAGAGTTGTATATCCAGGCTTAGGAACTTTTGAACAGACACTTGACCCAATTGTTACTGGTCCTGTAGAATGTGCAGATATGGAGGACTATTGTGAGAATAATATTAAGCACAATTGCACTGGATGTTTTGCAGCAGATGAAGAGCCTTGTGAAGATGGAACTATCTGTACTGGACCAAACCAGAATGGAGAGCTTTTTTGCAAAATTCCAGAGGCATGCAACACAACAGGGAATCCTTTTGGAGTTTTTTATCAGAATACAACTTGTCTTGGAAATCTGCAGGGTGTAACAGGCTTTTCAACTTATGAAAACTACTGTACATATGATTATTCATCAACAACTGTTGACGAGTGCAAGACCTGTGGAGAGGTTGCTACTTGTTTTGATTATGAAGGTCACCAGGCATGTACTACTGATAACTGCCTTGCTTCACATGGCAGCTCATGTGAATATATTTTTCCTGACAAGGTGAGTTCAGAAACAGGAAGAGGGATATGTTATGAAGAAGGTTATGAGGGCACTGAGTTCTGCCAGATGTGCAATTCCTACGAGTGTGATGCAGCTGACTGCAACAAACTCGGAGCTTGTGTGTGGAATGAACTTGGATGCAGAGCGTGTGATGATGAGGTAAGTTGTGAAACCTACTCCAACCAGCAAAGCTGTGAAGGTGGACAGCCATACCAGGTAGATGATGATTCCACCTGTAGTGCACTTGTTAATGTGAATCTGTCAAATGACAAGTGTGGCATCGGAAAATGTGAGTGGTTTGGTGACTACTGTGGTTATTCAGATGGAAAGGGTAATGAGGTAACTACTTCAGTTAGTGAAATGCCTGAAACTACTATAGATATGGAATCTGGAGTCCAGACTCCAGAAAGTCATATAAAGTTTGAGACAGACCCTAACAATGCAGAGACATATTTTTGCTTTGACCAGTCAGGTGAATGCTGTCCAGAAGAACACTACCAGAAAAGTGTTAGTGCAGGTCTATCTCTTAATCACCCTGACCTTGTAGACGGCCAGAATTATATTGTTTATTATTCTATTGATGCTGGTACTAAAGAACCTGTGGAAGTTAAGGGATTTGTATATGATGGAACACCTCCAATTATACAGATTGATTATGTAAGAACCAACAGCACAACAGACGATTATGAATCTGATGTTAGGATAGATGTCGAGCTGAATGAGCCCGCAAACTGCACAGCTCAGCTGTTAGATGTTGATTCAGAGAACTTCAACTATGGTGGTTTTGATACCTACTTTACAAGAAATTATCCTGGGCTTACAGATGGTAATTACAGGTTTAGGATTAATTGTACTGACGTGCATGACCTTACCTCCAGGGCTGAAATGCTTATTGAAGTAGACAGGATAGATCAGATTTTTGACGAGAATCCTCTTGGTGATATTTTTTCCACAGGAAATGTGGAGATCTCATGGAGAACAAAAGGTCAGGCTACATGCAACTATGCTTATGGGTCAACCAGTGGTACTTTGGAAGGAGCACAGGCAGGGGCAGGAGAAGACGGGGTACCTTTTGTGCATTACAACTATGCTGCAAGTGTTAGTGAAACAACAGGAGAACCCAACTATCATATCTACTGTGAAGGCAATGGCTGGACTGATCAGACAGATATTTTATTCAAGGTTGACACTCGTGGACCAGAAACAACAATATATTCTGATGGTGCAGAGTGGGATGATGAGTGGAGGACAGATGAATTAACAGTATCTTTTGAATGCGAGGATAGCCCTTACTTTGGGTTTGGCTGTGACTATACAGAATACTGTCTTGGAGACCAGTGCACTCCAAATATTGAATTGCCTGTGGGTGCAGGAGGTTTTGAACTAAATACGTATACAGGACTCTGCTACCGGTCAGTTGACAATGCAGGTAATATGGAAGATACCAGATGCGTTGAAGTAAAAATTGACAATATTGCACCCCAAATCCACACTGTTGATGACTCAAGCAGACTTGATGACCCAGCAGTTACTTATGAGACACACAGGTTAAGACTAAAAGTTGCAGGTTCAGATGGACAGTCAGGTCTAAATGATATAGTTTACAGGCTTTTAGACAGTGATGATATCACAATTATCCAGTGGACAAGCACAAAAACATATGATGAGTATTTTTATGTAACTCATGACAATTCAAACTGGCTTCTTTCAGATGGTGAAGAGATTGTTCTGGAAAATGGAGAGACATATTATTTTGAGGCTCAGGCAAGAGATAATGCAAACAAGAAGAGCAGTGTTCTTAGGAGTGACGGCATTACAATAGATTTTAATTCAATGCCTGACCATTGTTTTAACACAGTTGTTGATGGAGACGAGACAGGCAGGAACTGTGGTGGTTCGTGTCCTCAGTGTAAAGGAGATGAAGGATACTGTGGTGATGGAATCGCCCAGGTTGATGAGGGTGAAGAGTGTGACTGGAACAGCACACTGACAAGAGATGGGCCTGATTTGAATAATAAGAACTGCTCAGACTGGGAAGCATATTACTGGGGACATCTTCGATGCAACCCTGTGTGTAAATATGACGATGACCTATGTGTCGGTGAAGAAGAGAAATGCGGAGACGGGGTTGTAAACCAGGACTGGGAAGTGTGCGACAAATCCAGTACAGGTGTAATTGACTTTGATGGCGCCGAACAAAATTGTCAACAACATGGATATGGACATGGTGATGTTGGCTGCACTGATTGTGAGCTTGATTTCACAGAGTGTTCTGGCTTTAGCTGGTGCGGAGATGGAAATATTGACGATCCAAATGAGGCAGGTGTAACAGAAAAATGTGACTGTGGTCCAGATGGAATTTGTACACCTGATGAGTTGGATGGAATGTCATGCGGAAGCTTTGCAGGGTTTTTGCCAACAGGTGAGCTCGGCTGCATACAGCATGGTGAGCTTGCATGTCAGGATTATGATCGTAGTGGCTGTCATGCTATACCTTCCTGTGGAGACGGATATATTGATGCAACCTCTGAGACTTGTGAATTTGAAGAAGATGGTTCAATAATATTTGCTGGTGATATTGTGGATTGCACAAGCAGTCCACTTGATTTTGAGTCGGGTGAGCTTGGTTGTAATCCTGATGACTGTAGTATAAATAAATCACAGTGTGTTGCTAGAAGTGTTTGTAGTGATGGAAATATTGACACGCCAAACTTTGCTGGTTATAATGAGCAGTGCGACTGCGGTTTAGATGGAGTTTGCACACCTGATGAGCTGGGTGGTGAGACCTGTGAGAGCCTTAATATGGGAACTGGCGATCTTGGTTGTCATCCTTACTGCGGCTATGACTATTCAAATTGCTCTGATGCAGAAGATAATGTATGTGGAGATGGAGATGCAGATCCCTTAGCAGAGGAATGTGACGGAAGTGATCTTGCTGGAAGAGACTGCTCTTACTGGAACTGCGAGGGAGGAGACCTTGGCTGTTTTGGTGCAGGCACTACTGATGAATGTACTTTCAATGTAGACGGGACATGTAGCACTTGTTTTGGACAAAGATGCCAGGATGGTGTAAAGCAGGTAGAAGAAGAGTGTGACAAGGATGACTTTGGTGGGCAGGAATGTGATGACTTCGGAGATCCAGGAACTTATACTGGCGGAGATTTGGATTGTACAACTGACTGCCTGGTTGATGTGACTGGATGCACCGGACCGAATCCACCCCAATGCAATGATGGTGTTGTAAACCAGGATAATGAGATTTGTGACAAACTTGATTTGCAGGGATGGACCTGTGAGGATCTGGGTTATGAGTCAGGTACTCTGGGATGCAACCAGCGCTGTGATGACTGGGATAGAACAAGGTGTTCTCTTGGTACATGTGGTGACGGTCATATTGATGAGGATGAGGATTGTGATTGCGGAGAAGATGGGGTTTGTACTACAGCTGAGCTTGGAGAAAGTAATTGCTACAGGCAGGGTTTCACAGCAGGTGGTTCTTTGGGATGTAAAGCAGATTGTAGTTATGATACTTCAGAGTGTATTGAGGATTCAGCAGCATTTTGCGGAGATGGTGAGAGAAACCAGCCATCTGAACAGTGTGATGGAAATGACTTTTTAGTTTCAACAAACTCATGCAGTCACTATGGATACAATTCCGGAACACTTTATTGCAATCAAGACTGTTCAGTTAATATTACAGATTGTTCAAACCCAATGAGTGAGTTCTGTGGTGATGGTTCTATTCAGGATCCTAACTCTGGAGGTTTCCATGAAGAATGTGACGGCACAAACCTTGACCAGAAAGAATGCAGCGACGTTGGGAATTATGAAGGTGGAGAACTAAAGTGTATTGCCTGCTCGTTTTTTGAAGATGATTGTGTTGAGACTGTTCCAGAACCTATATGTGGTGACAGTATTGTGAACCAGTATACTGAAGAATGTGACAAAACTGACTTTGGCGGAGTTACTTGTGAGTGGCTTGGATGCGAAGGTGGCGGTGATCTTATTTGTAATGACAACTGTACTATAGATATGTCAGATTGTGCAGGATGTGGCGAAGATTATTGTGGTAATAATGAAATTGAAGATGGTGAGGAGTGTGATGGTACAGCACTTGCTGGCAAGAACTGCACTAACTTTGACAACTATACTACAGGAGAGCTTTCATGCAGGCTATGCAGGTTTACATTCCAGGAGTGCGGTCCAAATCCGCCAGAGTGCGGAGACGGGCTTGTGAATCAGATGTGGGAGTGGTGTGATGGTGACGATATTGACCAGACATGCAAAGGGCTGGGCTTTATTTCAGGAGAATTGAAATGTAAGGATACTTGTGACGATTATATATACAATGACTGCAGAGTAAGGGAAGTGTGTGGTGATGGAATACTAAACAGAGATGCTGAAGAATGTGATGAAAATGACTTTGGTGGCAAAACCTGCACGGACTTTGACAACTATACAGATGAGTATGATCTGGATTGCAAGTCTAACTGTGAACTTGATACCTCTGTCTGTACTTTGGAACCAGTATGTGGTGATGATGATGTTAACCAGGGTTTTGAGGTGTGTGATGGTACTGATCTTGATGGCCACACGTGTGTAAGTCTTGGGTACAGTTCAGGAGACTTGGCATGTACAGAAAATTGCAGTATGGATTATTCCGGCTGCGTGGCAGGTAATGGAACTCATTGCCTTTTGGATTCTGATTGTCTAAGTCTTTTCTGCCATCCTGAAGACCATATCTGCCTTGAACCATCATGTTCAGATAATTATCTGAATGGTAATGAGACAGACGTTGACTGTGGTGGTGACTGCATTGGTTGTGGTCAAGGAGAGGGGTGTATAGAAGATTCAGACTGTATTTCAGGTATTTGTGACCAGTATTCCGGAGAGTGTCAGGTACAGACTGACCACTGTAAGAACGGTGTTTTTGATGAGGCCAAAGAGACAGATGTTGACTGCGGAGGAATGTGCTCAAAGAAGTGCAAGGTTGATGAGAACTGTGAGATTGACTCGGATTGTTTATCTGGAATGTGTGATGATGATGTGTGTGTTAGTGCTTCGTGTAATGATAATGTGAAGAATGGCCATGAATCAGATGTTGACTGTGGTGGTACATGTCCGGGTTGTCAGGAGGGAGCACACTGCTGGTTAAACAGTGACTGTCTTTCAAAAAACTGTGAGTCGAATATCTGTCAGGAAGGACAGGCGGATGCTGACCAGGATGGTATTCCTGATTCATGGGAAGACCAGTTCTGCAACGGAGATTGTGATCCAGATGCAGACGATGATGGAGATGGCTATACAAATTATGAAGAATATCAGATGGGAACAGACCCATTCCAGCCAAATGAACAAGGTCGTTCAAGCAGATGGCTGTTATGGGTTATTATTGTAGTTATTTTACTTGGACTTGGAGGCGGAGGCTATTATTACTATCAGACTCAAATGCAGAGCAAGCCTGAAGAACACAAGCCTGTCCATACACAAATACAAAGGCCAACCATGCAACCTAAGCAGACATTCAAGCCTTCATTCAAGCCAAAAACAACTCAGCCTCCAATTAAAGTTGAGAAACGAAAGTTCAAGAAGCAGAAACAAAGAAAAGACGTTTTTGATGCATTTTCATCTGACAAGAAACCAAAGAAAACTGCAGAAAAGACCAAACCAAAACAGCCAAAAAAACCCAAACTTGACAAAGATGTGTGGAAAGACCTTTCAGATATTGCAGAGGGAGAATTAGAGAACAAGGATAATTTCGAGGAACTTGAAGACATAACAAAAGAACTCCACGAGGAAGTCAAACCAGAGAGTGAGAAAATAAAGGATTTGGAACCAAAAGAATCTAAGGGCAAATCCAAAGTATCAAAACTTTCAGAAAAGTCTGATTTGCCTAAAAGCAATGCAGATTTCAAACCTGGAAAAACATATTCTGAGTTGAAAAACCTCTATGGAAAAAGACTGACAGATGACCAAAAGAGGACAATACATGACCTGGTCTTATTTGAGGTTATTACTCCGAAAAAGCTGGCAGAGAATTTTGTAAAGCTAAAACAAGAAGACAAATTCAGCATGAGTGTCTTAAAACAAGTAATGCACAGCCTGCAAAAACAGGAGAAAGCAAAGATTCCGGAAATAAGAAGAATGTTGACAGAGCTAGCCGAAAAAGAAGTTATTGAGTATAAAGATATTTCTGACATAATATACTATATACAGAAAAAATGAGAAGAGCACAGATACATGCTCAGGTTTTAGTATATATCCTTGCCATTGTTATACTATCTCTTGTATTGACTCTTGGATACAAGGCAATCCAAGGATTAAGAGAGCAGAATGATGACACAGTCAGAATTGAGTTCCAGAGAAAAGTTATTGCAGGGGTAAAGGATTTGGAGTATGACAGAGGATCCATGAAAAAAAAAGAGTTTAGGGTTCCTGATGGTTTTAGGGAAGTGTGCTTTGTTGATCTGGACAAAGCTCTTGATCCAGGAACAAATGAAATTATAAACAATAGTGTGGACACAGGTGCTAAGAGTAATGTTTTCTTATGTCCACCATGTACACAAACTTTTTATGCAGGAAACATTACTACTGACCCAAATCCTCTGTGCACCAGGATCCAGAACAGCAGGATTAATGTCTGGTTTGAAGGGGAAGGTGCCGGAGTAGTAAGGATTAAAGAATGAAAAAAGGGGCTGTAGAGGTTCAGTTTAACTGGATATTTGTTTTTGTTGTTGGTGCGATGATACTGCTTCTGGGTGTTGGTTTTGTCCAGAGGCAGAGGCAGGCATCAGAGACAAGAATAGCTGCAAGAATAGTAAGAGATTTGAACAGTGTTATACTACACTCTTCAATAACACCTGGAAAATCAGAGAAGATTTCGCTTCCAGAAGAAATTGTCTTTTCATGCAAAGAGCCCTGCTCTGATTTTGGATGTGATTCTGAGATTACTGTAAAGGGTTCTGATGTTTCATGGGAAACTCCGACTCAGCCAATTTTTTCTCCTGGAGATGTTGAGAGTACAGATATTATCACCTGGTCGCAGGAGTGGAGTGTACCTTTTAGAGTGTGCAACTTTCTTTATGTTACTTCTCCTACAACAAGATACGTATTTGTGGGAAACAAACCTGAACTACTTGAAATCTATAATGATTTTCCGCCCGGAATTACCAAGGAACAATATCCGAGTTTTTCAGATGTTGCTCCCATTACTAATTACAGGACCAGGATTATTACTTATAATGAACCCTCTTATGGCGGACCCGCTCTGAAAGATGTATCGGTTGTAAAAATTGTACCTACACAAGATGATGCAGGAAAAGTTGAATTTTATGTGAAAAGAGGAGCAGATCTCATTCCACAAGGCACTTCGAAATATCTGGGAGAAGCATCTTTGTATGGAGCAATATTCAGCAAAGATTCTTCATATTATAATTGTTCTATGAAAAAAGCCATGCTAAGACTGGGCAAAGTATCAACTGTATATCTAAAAAAAATCCAGACACTAGAAACTTCAGGAGACTGCGTGGATATCTACGAAGAGAGTAATAATCTGATTTATCCTGATCTTTTATCATATGCTGAAAATCTGAGAATAAACTTGCTGGATACTGATATTTATGCTACTTCAGTGGATCTATCAAACAAAAACCACAATTTGAAAATTTACAGCTGCCCGCTAATATACTAAAATGAAAAAAGCGCAAATCAAGATGTTTGAAACAGTTGGAGTACTTGTGGTATTCTTTTTTCTGATCATGATAGGTATGATGTTTTTTGCAAGGGAATCAGGTATCCAGCACCAGGAAGATTTGGAGAAAAGCTTTGATCTGAGAACAATGGATGTGATACAGGTTGCAAACAATCTCCCTGAACTGCAGTGCACTAATGACAATGTTGGTCTTGACAATTGTTACGATATACTGAAATTAGAGTCATTCCAAGGAGAAACCTTTTACTACAATATACTCTATTTTAGCAGGATTAATATTACGCAAATTTATCCAGAGAGCGAGAGTAGTTGGGAAATCTATTCAAATGTGCCTAGAGACTTTACTTCCAAATCACAGACCAAAATACCTATTTCTCTTTACAATTCAAGCTCAAGAAGCTATTACGCAGGCATTTTGACTGTCGAGGTGTTCCAGTGAAAAAAGCACAGACAGAAATAATAGGTCTTGTACTCATTGTCTTGATTATTTCAGTAGGCATGATATTTTACCTTAAGTTGAGAAACACAGAAGAAGAACCCAATATGAGACAGGATTTCACAGATACAAAACTTGCATCAAACACATTAAGCGTGCTCTTGAGAACCACACATCCGTATCTTGAGGTTGAAATAAGAAACCTTTGGCAGGCCTGTATTGAAAATAGAAGAGTTGCGGCCGAGGATGCGTGTTCAAATGCTTATGAAACCAGCAAGGACATCCTTACTATGACTCTTGATGAGTTTGACAGAGACTTCTTTTTTAATGTGACTGGGGGGGATACTAGCAGAGAATATGGGTCACCTTGCCCATTTGAAAAACAGACGGAAACATTTTTCTTGCCCTCTGATGAAGGCCCAATAGAAATAACACTTGAAATATGCAGATAAAAAACCAAACCAAGGACTTAGTTGTTGCAGAAGAGTATGAACTATGTGACAGCACCTTAAGAAGAGCGATCGGCCTTATGTTCTCTCCACCAAAAACACTTGTTTTTGAGTTTGCAGGACCCCAGATTGTGTATCTTCACATGCTGTTTGTTTTTTTCCCCATAGATATTGTCTTTGTTGACACCCGGAAAAAGGTTGTCGATATAAAACATGCAAAACCATTCCAGCCGCATATCAGTTCAAAAAACATGGCAAAGTATATAATCGAGACTCCGGATGCTGGCAAGACAGAAATTGGTGACCAGCTGGAGTTTTAGCAATATTTATTAAATAGTAAAACAATTATTATGACATGAATGCAGAAAAGAGGTTAACTATCCCATTAGAACATGTGAATTATTTGTGCTGTGTCATAGAGGTTTTTATTTTGTTCTCACTCATCCTGATTCTGATTCAGTCATTTTAGACCCTGCTTTTTTATTTCCTTGTATAACCAGTTTTGCCACTCACTTTTCACTCTTGAGCTCTCAATAGAACCAACTTCATCTTTTACATCATTGCAGATTGTGTGGAACTTGTCATTTGCCTTTATCACAAATTTTGCCTCAAGAAGATTAGGGTTTTTTGCCCGGTCTGCCTGTTCAACAAGAATCTTTTTTATATCAGCTCTAAGCATAATATTATCCCAGACAGCATCCCAGTCACCAGCCCATTCCCTTACATTACCTGCTATGTTTTTAAGAACCTCAATCTCTCCATTAATCAGTTCATTACTGGGTTGGAGCTCGTCACCATCAGAATGGTATTTCATAAGGTCGACAAAACCATGTTCAAGTAAAGGGTCTTCTTCCCAGTGTTTTCTGACTTCCGAAATCTGAGTTACTCTTCTCCACTTGTGCATACCATCTGCACTTTTTATTGGGTTGGCGACAACAATAACATCTGTAGCCTTGAAACTTGTTTTAGGGACATTAAGATCATTTACAACTCTGTCATAAACACCATATGGTGAGTCACCGTGAATAGTACCTGCAACAACATTTGCAAGAGCACCAACACGCATAGCTTCATACAGAGCTCTTGCTTCAGTGCTTCTAACTTCACCAACAATAAGGCAGCTGTCTCCCATTCTCAGTGTAGTTCTAATGCCTTCTCCAGCCGACACTTCTGATGTTCCCTTGGTCATTGCACTTGCAACCTTCATTGGCTGGATATTAAACCCGAGTCTTCGCATTGAGCCAGTAGGAAGTTCCAATGTATCCTCTACAGTTATTATCCTGTACTTTCTCATTATCTCAACCATCATTGAACCAAGCAGAGATGTTTTACCAGCGCTTCTTGTACCAGCAACAAGCATTGTACGCGAACCATCAATAATAAAGCTAAGTATGCCTGCTGCCATAGGATTTATCATCCTATTTTTTATGAACAGGGGAAGGGTCCATGGTTTGTCTCTATGTCTTCTCAATGCAAAAGCCATGCCATTGGGATCAAGTGGTGGAGCAATAACTGCTACTCTTGCCCGGACTCCCGGAATCACAAGCTCAGTGTCAAGTATAGGATTAGCTTCATCAAGAGGTCTGCCTGATATCATTCTTAGTTTGGATGCCCACGAATCTGCTTCTGATTTTGAAGGAATAATATTTGTAACACAGTCACCAAAATCCTGATGCACAATAAACATTGGTATCCTTCCCATTGGTGAGTTGATGGTAACGTCCTGTATCTTTGGGTCATTCAGAAGTACTTCTGCGAGACCAAACCCTACAGTGTATCTGACAAGTATTTTGGTAAGTTCATCGATTTCATGAGCACGCATCCTTATTTTTCTGTAGTTGACAAGTTCTTCAATAAGGTCCCTACCAACATTGTGAAAAACCTGCCTCATATGCTCGGGGTCCACAAACTCTGATTTCTTTGGCTTATGCTCAGAAATGATGTTTCTTGCCATATCAAGAATCTCGTATTTTTCCTCTGAAAGCCTGAATTCAGGTGGAATCATGTGGTAAAGGTTTTGTATAGAATCAGGCAGCCTGAAGATAATAACTTCTGTTTCTCCAACATTGTAGGTGTCAAGCTCTTCAGCATCCTCTGGATAACGTGACATTAGTTTTGTGAACATAAAATCAGGTTTTATCACAGGACTTAGTATGTTCCTGTAGACAGTCCTGTCACCAATCGAATATCCGGCAAGGAACTGCTCAGAAAGCTTGATAAGTTTTGTATCATTGATAAGTCCTTCAATGTATTTTAGAAGTGAAAGATACTGTTCAAGACTTCTTATGTGTCTTGCGTCAGTCTCATTATCAATTATTGTTTTCTCTCTTCTTATTAGTCTTCTGAGTTCAACATAGGCACCAATAGGGTCACTTTTCAGAAGATTGTAGATAATATTATGAATCTCAGCATATCTCTGGTTAAATCCTTTGCTGTAACCTTTTTCAAAGCCCAATGAATCATAAGAGAGAAGGTTTTTCTCTCTCACCAGGTTGTTGTATATTTTTGCAATCTCCCGCAGTATAGTTGTCTCGTCATAATCGTAGACATAATCTCTCTGCTGATAAAAAACAATCTTTGTTACATTTGGATTTTCAACAAGAAGCTCAATTGTTCTTGACATCACCCGTGGATTATCCTCAATAGAAGGAACAAAACCACATTTTGTGCAGTCAATCCTTAATATTGTGTCCTCTCCTTCTTCAATGGTTCTGTAACTAAAAGCCCCTTTTTTTTGGTATGTTTGGTTTTGCATAGCCACTTCAAAATAATTACAAATATTATTATAACAACATCTGTTTAATTTCTATAGCTTTAAAAATATACCGAAAATGGACAAAAAGTTTTCTGCACAAAGCACTTCACCTGCAATGGATAAAATCCAGGAGGTGGAGAGGAGAATACGTGTACTTGAAGAAAGATACAGGAATATGGAATCAAGAGCAAAAGTTACAGACCAGAATATGCTAAACAGTCACAGGAAAATCAACAAAGAGATAAAATCTGCTCACATGGAAATACAGGAAGTGAAAAAAGATCTTAAGGACGTTCGTGAAAATCTGTCACTTGTAATTAATGAGCTAAAAAATGCTGCAAAGACAGACGATGTCAAAACTCTTGAAAAATATCTGGATTTGTGGAAGCCAGTTGAGTTTGTTACAAGATCACAAGTGAAAAAAATTGTTGAGGAAATGAATGAAAAAGCTTTTAAAGGAATAGAAAAATAAAATGGGTATGCTTGGATTTGGTGATGGAAGTCAAAAGGATGATTTGCCCCTGGAACAGGTTAAGAATATGAGAAACCAGGGCATGAGTGATAACCAGATAATTCAGACACTTCAGAGAGATGGATTTAGCTCAAGCCAGATATTTGATGCTCTTAACCAGGCTGATCTCACAAATGGAGCACCACAACAGGCACCTCAACCTGCACAAAGCTTTCGACAGCCAGAACCACAGCAGCAAAGTTTCGCACCTCAGAAGAGTGATATGGATATGATTGAGGAGGTTGCAGAATCAATCATAAATGAAAAGTGGGAAGAGCTAATCAAAGGTGTAAACAAAGTACTTGACTGGAAGCAGAGAACAGAGTCGAGGATTGACCAGCTCGAAAACAGGATGGATGAACTGAGAAAAAGCATGGACGAGATAAACAAAATGATAATGGGTAGAATCGATGAGTATGACAAGAATGTGAGAGATGTTGGGGCAAATGTTAAAGCCATGGAGAAGGTTTTCAAGGATGTTCTGCCTGAGTTTACAAATAGTGTTAATGAACTTTCTGAAGTCTCAAAAAGATTTAAGAAAACTATCTGAATTTTTCTTTATAGAGTTTAATGCTTTTTAGAATTGCTTCTTCTGCTTCTTTTCTGCCTTCCATTCTCACAACCTCACAATGGATCTCTTCAAGTTCTTTATAGATATTAAAAAAGTGTCTCATCTCAGCTCGCTTGTGTTTTGGAAGATCTTCAAGTCTTCTGAGTTCGCTGAAATTAGGGTCACCAACTGGAACAGCAATCACTTTGTAATCTTTCTGTTCATTGTCAATCATTTTTATGAGTCCTATTGGTCTTGCCTTGACAATGGTTAGTGGATAGACTGGGTTTGAACTCAGAACAACAACATCAAGCGGGTCACCATCATCCCACCATGTCTGTGGTATGAAACCATACTCGCCAGGATAATAGACAGGGCTGTACAATGTTCTGTCAAGTTTCAAAAGACCTGTTTTTTTGTCAAGTTCATATTTGTTTTTTGAACCAGACGGAATCTCAACTACAACATTGAATTCCTCAGGTACTTTTCCTGGTTCAAGGTCATGCCATAAATTCATAGGCATGATATAATGTGTGTTGGTTTAAAATTCTTACTGTTATCCAGCGTAAATGTTACATCTACTGGCGTTCAAATTCTTTTTTTCAAAAAGTCAACAGATTTATCCTTGTCCACACCATGGCACAGACTCTTACGCGAGTCTCTGTTCTCAAAACACAGAACATGGTCTATGTTTGATCTCTGAAGTAGTTGAAAATAATTTCTACTGCTGCCTCAAATCACTAATATTAAGAACTGGTTTTGGTAGCTTTTCCATGTCATCATAACTTATTCTTGGACAGGCAGTGTTTACAAAGCACTCGATAAATGGAAAATTCTCAAGCTGAAAATCAAGTGTGTCAAACAACAGGAAGTAGAAACTCTTGTCAGGATATTTTTCCTTTAATTTTAGTGCCTGTTTAATTCTTTTCTGACCAGGTTTTGTGCTAATAAGAACACCAATGTTCTCGGATGAGTAAAACTTAAGTTCTGCACCCTTAACTCTTTTTTTGATTTTTTCAGCTATTTTTGGATCAATCCTGTAAAAATGGTCTGAAACAGGGTTGTACACAAATACTGTTTTTTGCATTGAAAGCTGCTGGGGATGAAACTTGCCAGTCCCAATATACAAGAAAGCATCAACTTTAATATCCGGAATATCACACCCAAGAATCTGCCCTGGATATCTGGAATGCTCTCCTTTGACAAGTATGACTTTCTTGCCTGACTGTTCAAGCTTGTCTTTGACATCTTTGATACTCTCAATAAACTGAACTGTTGTTGCAAGGCCAACATTGTCAGGAAGTTTATTTATGTGTTCAAAAGGGAATTTGATTATTCCTGCTTTTGCCTCGACAAACATTGTTTCCATATAGTTAAAGTATCATCAGATGTTTATATCTGTTTTGGAAAGAATTATAAACCATTAAAGTAAGAGAAACTTCATGGATAAGGTTGCAGTTGTCGTCAGAGACCCAGAAGATCTGATAAAAATAAAAAAACAGCTTGTTGATTTCGAGTATTCAGAAGACCCTGATTTTGTTGTAAGTTTTGGTGGTGATGGTACTTTTCTTGTTTCAGAAAGACAATATCCTGGTATCCCCAAATTAATCGTAAGAAAAGGATCAAGTGTGTGTGATAAATGCGCAAAAGGAGACATATATCATCTGATCTCAAAAATACTGAAAGAAGACTACACACTTGAAGAGCATCTGAAGATTGAGGCGGTTTTTCATGACAGGATATTAACTGCAACAAATGATGTTGTTTTTAGAAACAAGTGGCCTACGCACGCAGTAAGGTTCAGGGTATGGGTTGATCAAAAGCAGGTTGGTAATGTGATAATCGGGGATGGTGTAGTTGTATCCACGCCAATTGGTTCAACTGGCTATCATGAGTCAATTACAAGAAAAAGTTTTGAAAAAGGCATTGGATTAGCTTTCAACAACACAACAAGAAAGTACAGACACAGAGTTATTGATGAACAATCAGAAGTTGAGATTGAACTTGTACGCGGTAATGCTGTTGTTGCAGTTGACAACAATCCTGAGATAATTGATGTTTTTGAAGAGGAAAGAATACTTGTCAGAAAATCACAACAAAAGATAAGAATAATTGGAGGTTTAGAATGAAAGTCTTATTTTTGTCTCTTACAAATTCAAACAGGGGTCCTAAAGCTGCTCAGGTATACAGAAACCTGATGAACAAAAAAAGACACTTTGTTGAAGTAAGGACCGCAGGAATTGATCCATTCTCAAGTGCAGTTGTGGACAACAGTCTTATTGAATGGGCAGAAAGAATATTTGTAATGGAGAATTACATGGTTGATTACCTTCCTGCACATGCCCACAAAAAGGTGACTGTTCTGGATGTGCCAAAAATTAACATGCAAAACCAGCTTGTTGGACTTTTGAATCAGAAATTCTCTACCTTACAACCCTGACTCTTTGGGGCAAGTTCTGCTGGTTTTTTAATGCGTAGAAAAAATCCTGGAGCTGGTTTTTTACATCCTGGCTCATGCATTTTTTTAATTCATTTTTGATTCTGCCTCTGTTGGAAAAGACATTGTGGCCAATAATAACAATAGTGTTAATTGAAAATTCTCTTGGTGCTTTTTCCACAATAAATCTGTTACCGACAAAGTTAAAGTATTTGTCTGAATTAATAAAACCCTTAGCCCTTACAGAATATTTCCTGCAGATTGCTTCCAGTCTCTTAGTGTCAACCCTTCCGTGGGATCTGAAGGTAATAGCGTTAATATTCTTATGGATTTCTCTGTTTGTGATACCAAGGTTGTTTTTGATTTTCCATAAAATATAGGGAATATTCTTCTTTTCTTTTTCTAATGGTTTTATTTTTCTTAGTCTTTTAATATCAATATTCAATTTGCATTTGACGCTGGGCACAACATTCTCATTAAGATATCTGAGGTTTTTGAGCTGTTTTTTCTTTTGATTTTCACTAATTAGATCGCATTTGTTCAATAATACAAGTGAAGCATGCTCAACATGCTGGAGAGTATGAGAACTAAGCTTATCAGCTTTAGAAAATCTTTCAGCATCTATAACACATATGACTCTTAGTTCTCCTAGTCTTGATATTATTGGCTCTAAACTGGCCGCCCCTGAAGTTTCAATGATAATAAGGTCCTTGTGCTCAAGTTTTTTTACAACTCTTACAAGATTCTCAAGATTCACACCGGAAACACTGCCGTCAATAATCTCGTAAACAGTGACATTTTCACCAAAAGAAATCCTGGAATCGACACCAAAATCAGCAACCTCATTTTCAATAACACCTATGCTTTTCTTGTTCTGGTCTAAGAGGTTTTTGAGAAGTTCTGTTTTTCCAGAACCCAAAAATCCAGTTATAATAATGATCTCACTCATGTACTTGTGTAATAGAGTTGGAATTAAATAATTTTGGGAATGACTATTACAAAATAATAACTCCAAAAATTTAAATATTGTTTATGATTTTTTTGATAAATGGAGCTTGAAAAGTTGGTTCTTTACTATGGGCCTGCAGAAGATTTTGGACAGAATGTGCCTTATTTTGTGAGTGCTCCTCCAGATTTTAAAAAGTCAGGTTTAAAAGCCACTTGTATATCAATAATAAGAGAAAAAGGGGCATGGGTTCTTTATAGAGCCAATGGAGAAAAATATGCTGTAATAACTGAGAAACCAGGGGATAGTCACCCTTTTGAAATTCACATTTTGGGTGAAGGTAAAGGTTTGTTTATGAGGATGAGAGATGCATATGAAGAAGCAGTTAGAAATTACTCCCTGTGCACTAGCAAATGTGCAGTAAGTTTTATTAACAGCTAATGGTTGTTTTTGTTTACGGGCCCATGGTCTAGTGGCTCCACCTTTTAGAGCTGGACCAAAACAGGGGCGGCATGCGCTCACTTTGTTCGCTTAGCCCCCCTTTGGTCAATCTTAGAGGTGCCACAAATGACATCGCCTTCACATGGCGGGAATCCCCGGTTCGAGAGCATTTTATGTCGATTATCCGGGTGGGCCCATTTTTAAAAATGTATCAGGACAAGGTTAATGAGATTTCCGAGAAAACAGGGATAGAACCCTTTGATGTTGATATATTTACTTTTGAGTCTTTTCATATTTCTTTTAAACACAGTAGGGTGGGGCAAGGTTGGAACATTATTGATGATTATCCGGTTTCTTATGAGGAATTAGAAGAAGCCATTCAGGTTGCGGGATATGGAACTGGTTACATACCTCCATACCGAAGATATATTAAGCGATTTGGGCAGCTGGAAGATTGGCTTGAGGAAGTGGGTGTTCATAAGATAGATGTTGATGATTGTATACGAGAAACTGTCTTGGTGCTATGCGGAGGCTACCCTGATTGTTCCTACAGTCTTTATCTTGCGTTTGTTGATGTTGCTGACAAGGCCGAGAGTTTTGTTCTTGGTGAACTCAAGAGATACTCTGGTGAAAGATCAGTTGAAGGTTATGTACAGGCAATTGAAAGATTGGAGCAAGTTGGCCACGGTTTTAATCTGCTGGTTTGTGGAGTGAGTGTGAGAAGAGAAAACCCTTTTTATAGAGAATACAGAGATGCCCTGATGCTGAATATGATTGACTGGTTAAGCTGGCAGGAAGAGTTGGTTGATATTGAACCCATTGTCAAGCTGACAGGCTCAATTCCCGCGTATTCAGATATTAAATCATTTCTTTGTTTCCTGCAGGACTACCAGGAATCACTAATTTTATAAATCAGTACA
Source organism: uncultured Methanosarcinales archaeon (assembly GCA_964444505.1). Classification (GTDB taxonomy): domain Archaea; phylum Nanobdellota; class Nanobdellia; order Woesearchaeales; family JAGVZT01; genus CAYUHF01. The sequence goes on from CAYUHF010000001.1 coordinate 20,899, forward strand.
TATCAACACATCTCAAGCGACGGTTGTCTAAGGGCTATGATTTCACCCTGCCACGGTGGAGGTCCGGGTTCGAATCCCGGCCGTCGCATAAAATTATATTCTTGTTTTTCTTAGTTCTATATGGGATGGTTTGCACCTAAGAAACTGAAGATTTGGGTTAATGATGCTGCTCTTGAAAGCTAAGGGCTGATTTCTCCTATCTAAAACAAATGTTTCCATTGAAACTCGAAGAAATTGATAAGCTAATTAGGGCACAGAAGCTAAGTCCCAATGCTCAAGCAGTAATCTACAAGTTGATGAAGCTTTCAAGAAAAAACATATAGAGGAATTAGCAAGAAAAATTATCAGCATTTTTTAAGAACAGGTAATGATAAGTCATTAGAAGAATCTTCCCGCACAGAAATTGCAAGGCTGAAACAGCAAGGTTTGTCTCCTTCTCAGGTGTGCAAGCAATAGTTTTCAGAAAGCCTGGGAGTATTCATCCAGAAATAGCCCTAGTATTGTGATTATTTACTCTGCAGAGTGTTTCAGCAGAGTTCCTGGTGAATCCTATACTCAATCAAAACAGGGTATGATTTTAGAAGAGCAGTCATTGCATATCTGATTGTGAGATACAGTCGTTAGATTTAAATATGGTTTTTGATTACAAAATCACTAGGGGCCCATAGCTTAGTCTGGTGACTTAATGCGGCGGCACAGTTGGACAACTATAGTGCCGGTCTTATACGACGCTATTCGGTCTAAGAGAGCCGGTGGTCCGGGGTTCAAATCCCCGTGGGCCCATTTTTCCATGAAAACAGATAAGCTTATCATTATACTGCTTGCCCTATGGTGGGTTCTGGTGATTGGTGCTCCTTTTCTTGCGTATCTTGAAAGTCCAGTATCAGGGATTTTGTATTACTTCTTTTCAATAAACTGCCACCAAATCCCGGAAAGGTCTTTTTTTCTTTTTGGAAAGCAGCTGCCAATCTGCATAAGATGTACTGCAATACAACTATCATTTACAATGTCGGCTTTAATCTATATCTTTTCAGTGGAAAAAAGAGAAATTCCAAGCAAGTGGTACATGATTTTTGCATTGATACCTGTTGCATTAGATGGACTTACTCAAATGGCAGGTATTAGAAATAGCAGTGTTTTGATGAGAATTATAACCGGAAGTATTGTAGGTGCTGTTTTTGCATGGTATTTTGTTCCTGGAATAGGCTTATTTTTCACTGAGGTCAAAAAGTTTATAAATAAAAAGCAAAAAACAAAGTAAAAGAGGTGATTGAATGAAACCAACTACAAAAGCTGTACTTATTGCTGGTGTTGGTCTGGGTGTACTCTCAGGACTTCCACTTGTTGGCATGGCATGCTGTTTATGGGTTGTGGGAGGAGGATTCTTATCTGTTGTTCTTTACAATAATTATTCTGGAGAAAAAGCTGATACAGGCAAGGGAGCAGTATTGGGATTATTAAGCGGACTTGTAGGAGCATTTGTCTCAACTGCAATTAATGCAGTATTCCAGTTGCTTGCAGTTGCAGCATCCACATGGATGGATACAATGAGTGGAGCAATGGGTTATGATGCATTAGCTGGTGCAGGAGTAGCTATGCTAATTGTTGCTTTGTTTGTCATAAGTCTACTAGCTTATGGTCTTTTTGGACTTTTAGGAGGACTTTTGGGAGCAGCAATTCTCAAGAAGTAACTTCTTTTATTTTTTCTTCTAAATTTTCTATTCTGTATGGCTCGCCCATGGAAACCAGAATCTGTAGTCTGTAGTCTATTCTCATGTTGACATAGTTAATGTCTCCTTTGTCGATTTTTATTAAACTTTCACAAATATTTCTTGTGGGTGGAGGAATCTTACCTCCAATGGTTGCTTCGGGGTATATCACAATAGGATCGTGCGATTCAAGAATTGATGGAAGAATGCCAGTGTATACTTCTTCAGCTCTTTCTCTGGCTTTTTCTAATGCCTCTTTTCTCTGTTTTCGGGGCATCTTGTAGAGGTCTCTTCCCCGTGTTATGGGAACAGCTCCGCATTTCTCAAAAAAGATTCTTACATTGTCAGGTACTGAGCTTTTTGTGACAAAATATGGTATTCTACCAGTTGATTTTTCTATAGCAACTGCAGTTACAGGAACATCAAGAAGCCCTTTCTGGTGGTTTGGAAATACCACAAGCTTCTCAAGTTCGGAAAGATCCTGCAAATCATACTGCATTCTAAAACCCGGGGCAAGCAATCTGCAGACAGAAAATAATATTTTTGTTCTTTTGGGTTTTCTTGTCCAGTTTTCACTCATATGATAAAGAAAGCAAATTATTGATAAAAATCTTTTCAAAAAATTTAAATACAGTCGTGAAATCCCCTATAGTGCGCCCCCTTGGTGTAGTCCGGTGAACTTTTTCAAAGTTCAATCAAAGGAGATGTGGCGTAAAGCCACAATTTGAAAATTTACGGACAATTAATCATCCTGCCCTTTCGAGGCAGGGACTCGGGTTCGAATATTCATGAGAAATTCTCTGGATTCGGATGTCCCGAAGGGGGCATTTTTAACTCATAAGTAGTAGAATATATAAACGATTGTCCATTACTTTTTTTCATGAATCTGGAAGAATTCTCATGCAGAGTATTTGAATATCTAGGAACAGACAATAGACCAGAATTTTTGCACATAGAGGGTATTCCTGATCACTATTCTATGCCATTTACAAGAACCGTGCACAGTTATGATTCCAATTTTGCTGTTCTGTACAGGAATCTGTCTATGCCTTCAGATTCTTTTTTTTATGAAGCATCATTTGAATATGAAGCTCTCAGAGAACATCTTACCAAGATGGAAAGATCAGAATTTAGAGAAGTTAATTTTCGTCTTGAGGGAGCCAAAGCAGCCATAACAATGCCTTGGTTGGGATATGGAGTTGAGAGAATGGTTAAAGACTGGCATGCGCGGGGAGCACCTGAACAGGAGAGACCTGTTACTGTATCTGAATTTTCTACTCTTGTGCGTGCATTATATGAGTCCGAACATGTAAACGGCCATGCAGGTATCTGGAACATGGTCAAACATCCTGAAAAAGGTCCATGTTTTGTTGATATTGTGTCAAATATGGGGATTTATGAGAACAGGGAGGTTATGAAGAATAGACTTGTTGACTGTGCAAGAAGCCTTATTATACCCTATAATGAATTACCTGTACAGATTGCACAGGAGTTAGGCCTGAATGAATACTGAAAAAATCACTCAAAAAGTCCTTGATAGTTCTCATGCTTGTATTCTTCAAGAACACTCATGGTTTCAAAGTCTCTTATGAGATCCGGAAACTTCATTCTGATCTTTTTTAAGGTGTCATTAAAATCACTGGGATCTTTTGCTATGACTTTTATCATGTACTCCCATTTACCTACAAGACTATTTACAGTAACTACTTTTGGCATTGCCTTGAGATAGCTGGCAAACTTTTTTTCCTGCTCAATGTTTTGTGGCTGCAATAGGAAATAAACATGATTGATAACAGGGAAACCTAGTTTGGGCGGGTTAAAAACAGGTCTGAATCCAAGGACTAAATTTTCTTCAACCATCCTTTTTATCCTGTATCCAATAACATCTCTTGTAAGCCCTGACTTTCTTGACATTGATGCAAGACTCTGCCTGCAGTTGTTGTGCAAATGCCACAAGACCTTTTCATCTGTCTCATCCCTGTCATATCTTTCTCCATACTCAAACAATTTAATCTTATCTGCTCCTGAATCTTCATATACGCGTGCCATATCTCCTTATAATGTGGGTCTTGTATATAAATCTTACTTGAAAATGGGAAAAAAATGACCAAATTAATTTAATAATTACAATTTTCTTAATTATATGCAACTTGAAGAAATAATCCGGACATTAGATCATTTTTCTCCTGAGACAAGAGTACCCTTTCTAAAGGACCTTTATGAGAACGGAGTATGGGAAGTAACAGAACTTATAGCAGAGCGTCTGGTGGGAAGTGAGTTATATAGATTTGCAAGAGAAGAAGGAGACAGGCTTCTTGAAGCAGGCGAAAAGCAAAAAGCAGTTGGTTTTTTCCTGACCGCACTGCAGGGAGCCGAAAAAGACTTTCAAATATATCTTACGATTCGCCATGTGCTGGATGAGAGGCTCAACAGGCAGGCAATACAGAGGATGAGTGAGATTGATCCAGAAGAAGTGGATGGTCTATTCAGAACAATTGCCTGGGAATATGGGAAACAAGACAAGAAAATGTCCAGAAAGTATTACAGTGAGCTTGCCCGCAGAAAGATAGAACAGAAAGAATATGGGGAAGCAGCAGTGAACTTCATAATTGCTGAGAACTACGGGGAAGCACTTGAATTGAGTCTTCGAGCAGAGCAGTATCGCACAGCACTGGAACTGCTCCATGAAATACCTGATGAATGGAGAAGAGTAACACAACTGGCAGCTTCTTACGGAAAAATTGAGATGGATTATGTTATCCTGGCAAGAGCTTATGGTATTGAATACAGAGAAACAGGAGAGTCCAGGGATATGGCAAGAAAGTATGTGTGGAAGGCAATAACTCAGAACCTTGATGCAGGGTTTGAAGAACTTGCAGAATGCAATATCTCTGACAGCGATGAGTTAATAGTAATAATCAGAGCTGCAAAAGATGCTGAGATGGATGAGACAGTTGATGCTCTTTATCAATCCTATATAAAGAAAAAACAAGATTTTCCCGGCTCAGTTTCAAAAGTAGCCAGAGAGGCCTATGAATACACTCAAAATACAGTGTATCTTGAAATCGGAATGCAGGCAGCAGAAAGGAGTCTTGACTTTGAAAGTGCAGCAGAGTTTGCATCGCTCATGGGAAGAAATGATCTTTGTGACTTCTATAGTGATACAGAAAATCTAAGAAAATCACTTATCGCAAGCTAGTTTTCCATTTGAAACTTCTAACCATCATATACTGATATACATAAATGACAACATTTATATACTAGTTTATGAATTTTAAGAAATGGGGGTGCAGATGGTAATACTTTTTGATAGGTTTAACCTTCCTGATGATGTTTACGAGATTGTTTTTTCCACTCGACAACAGCAAATCGTTGCGAAGGTTTTTGTACAGTTCATGAAAGACAATGGCAGGGAAGTAAATAAGACAGAGATGTCAATGTTTGCAACCCGGCTCCATGATGGTGAATTAGTAACAACTCTAGATGAACCAGGTTACAAGGGCAAGGAAGTAAAGCTTAGTTATAATAAAAGACAGTTCTATGATAGAATACTTACGCCTATGAAAAGCATGGGAATGATTTTTTATGACCTTTACAAAAAAACTTACAAGCTTTCAAACCAGTTCAATAAAGAGATGGTCAAGCTTGGTCTGATGTGGACGCGGGAACTAGAAAAAAAACCTTTTAAAAAATAGCTTTGAAATCAGTAATATTTCTGAATAAGTGAGTCTTGAAACCATATTCTTTTGCCTTTTTAGTGTTTTTCTTTTGATCATCACAGAACAGAATCTCTTCAGCTGGAAATCCTGCCTGTTTAACTACTTCATCAAAGATTTTTTTGTCTGGTTTTCTTGCACCCACTTCGCATGAAGCAACAACAGCGTCAAACAATTTGTCGATATTGTGTTGTTCTCTTAGGTATTTTATCCTGTACTTTTCATTGTTAGTGCACATAATGCATTTGATGCCTTTGCTTTTGAGCTGCTCAATGAACTCAACCATTTCTTTGTCCATGTACCCGTCAGAAAACCAGTAGTCCATAAGCTCTTCAACTGAACCCTTCCACTTCCATTTCTCAAGATATTTTGAAAGCTCTTTTTTGAGATCTTTTTCACCTTTTTGGCATTCTTCAAAGTGGTTTTTGAAAAACTCAAGCACAGTATCAAGAGAGATGTTTTTTTCTCTTGCAACTTTTGATGAGAATAATTCGGGTGTAATATACACCATACCATCAAAATCAAACACAACTGCTTTCATATTTTTGCCTTAATCTCAATATTTAAATATTCTTCTATGATAGATGTTTTTATGCTTATTATTTTTGATTATGATGGGGTTATTGCAGATAGTTTTTCCTCTGTTTTCAATGTCCACAGTAGAATATGCAGGAAGATGGGAAAAGAGTGCCCGGAGTGTATTAAAGAGTTCAGAAAAATCTATGGCAGCTGTTCTGATGAGTATTTTAAGAATATGGGGTTTTCAGAGGAAGAGAGAAAAAAAGTTGAGAGAATATACAGCAGGGAGATATTAAAGGAAAAAACAAAACCCTTTCCAGGTATAAAAAAAGTCATAGAAAAGCTTGCCAAAAATCATACACTTTATGTTTTGACATCAGGCCACCGGAAAAATGTTTTAGAGAAATTAAAAGAGTTTGGCATAAGAGAACATTTTGATGAAGTTATTGCAAGGGAAAAAACAACGCAAAGGCTAAACAAGACAGAAGCAATAAGAAAAATACTTGACAAACATGAAAGTGTTGTGATGATAGGGGACAGAGATGTTGATTATCTTGAGGCAAAGAAAGCAGGACTTGATAATGTGATTCTGGTTGAGTATGGCTGGGGGTATGATGTTTCATATGAAGGATTTACTGTTAGAAAACCAGAGGATATATTGAAAGCAATTGAACTAGTCAAAGACAGATAGAAATTTTATTGTTTCTTTATCAATTCCTGCGATAAAATCATCATTTACTTCTCTGAAACTTGGATTGTAAGGTTTGTTTTTTGAATCCAGTATCAAGGCTTTAGCTTCTCTTGCAATCAGCATACCAGCAACAGTATCCTCCATCTCATTTTCCAAAGCAACAATCCCATCAATCTTTCCCTGCGCAAGAAGACAGAAATCAAGAGCAGGAGACCAGTTAGTAATTACCCTGTAGCTGTTTTTCATAAGTTTTGTTAAGGCATTGTATTGTCTATCAACAGCAGTATAACCAACTATTAAAGAAACAATTGGTTTTTTTCTGTTTGAACTTGCCTGTATTCTTCTGTTGTTAACAAAAGCCCCTTTACCATTCATAGCATGATAAAGCTTGTCCTGAACAGGATCATATATGACACCCAGGATTGTCTGGTTGCCCTTCATAAGCGCAAGTGAAACTGAAAAATAAGGAATTCCCAACATGAAATTGCTGGTGCCATCCAGAGGGTCAACTACCCAGAGAAACTCAGACTCTCTTTTCTGCATTTTTGTTTCTTCAGAGAAAATACTGTGTTTAGGAAAATCAGACCGGATTATATCAATTATTCTTGCTTCTGATTCAGTGTCAGCAAGACTGACAACATCACCTCTTGTCTTTGTCTGGAATTTTATATCCTGGTCAAAGTATTTCAATGCAATTTTGCCTGCTTCTCTTGCAGCCCGAAAAGCAGTATCTCTGTATTTCATACGGTTTGTTTTGGTTATGTGTTATTTATGTTTTACTTCTTTGGATATTCTATTTTGAATTTGCTTTCGGTTTTTCAGAAAGCTATTAGCATAAATCCCGCACTGGCACAGACAGACGCTTCGCGTCTTATTGCGCTGCCCGGAACCACTATAATAAATCATAGGAACCTAATAAATCATAGGAACCCGGTCAGCTCCATCTGGCCGAGGCGGGATTTCAAATTAAGAGGTCCACACATTAGGATAAATCTATGACTTTCATGGTATTTCTATCACAAAGTTTGTTGATTTTGACCCTGCTGGTTCATCCTCTGGTACCCTGATTAGTATATCAACCACAACCTCATCGTTTGAATCAGAATAATTTAGATCCTTGACGAGTGTCTTGTTCTCGGTGGAAAGGTTCATCCAGGTAGTTTGGGACTGGGCATAATCAAATGAGTTTGCCTCTGTTCTTTCATCTGCTTTGAACTGCAGGAATCTTGTGTCCAAGGGTGCAAGTGAACTGTCCCAGAAAGCACCAGTAACACCAAATGTGACATTGACAAGCACATTGCCCATGTTCTGAAGGACAAATGGATATGGGTCATCTGATGTTGTGTTTTTTGTTTCAGAAAGATTCATGGAGCCAAAGCTTATTGACTCGTTTATGAACTTGACTTCTATGTATGACTCGGTTGTGAAGTTCCAGGTAGAGCTGTTTGTCCTGGATTCACCATCGTATACCTCGACTTTCCAAAAGTATTGTGTGTCCAATTCAAGGTCAGATGTTGCAGTGTAATTCTGGTCCTGGGTCTGTGCTGTGATGTTTGGTGAAGACAAGTCAGAGTTTTCTGAGACCCAGATTGTGTAGTTTAGTGTATCTCCATCATCATCACTTCCGGACCAAGTGAACTCTGGAGTTCTTTGTCTGATTGAAGTGTTTGCGTTTGTTGGTGTGAGGAGGTTGATTGTTGGGGGTACGTTTTGGATTGTGATTTCTGCTGATTTGTATTCTGAATAGTCTGTACCATCAAAACTTCTCACAGTGCAGTTCCATGTTTCTCCTTTTGTAGTATTTCCTGGACCTAATGAAGTAATAATCGCATTTGTCCCGTTTGAAAGTCCAGATGAGTTTCCACTAAACATCAACTCTGTACCATTGTACCAGAACCACTCAACAGTCAGAGTTTCGTTTTCAGCGTCTGTTGGTGTTGCATTGCAATGAATGTTATCTGTAGAGTAATGTGTTTCTCCTGAAAAAGTAGGTTCAGAAATGCTGGGCAGATTATTAGGACTTGATACACCTGCCATGTTGTAGCTGATAAAACTACCCATATCAGGAGCAACGTCATATCTTTCCTGATCATCATTTCCCTTGAACTTTTTGACAAAAATGTCATAATCATATCCTCCAACAAGTCCCAAGGCAGAACCAACAACATATATGTCACCATCAGAATCAGTACTCAATGAATAGGGCATAAAGTCATCATCTCCAGAAATTGAAATGTTCCACCCTTCTTCAGTAGAATATTCATATCCAGTACTATCAAACTTTTTTAGTTTCCCTGATGACAGATAGTCACCACTGAGATTAATAAAATCACCAAGAACATATATCCCGTTATCGTCTCCATAAATAAATTGGGCTTCGTCGTTCTGTCTTTCTCCATCAAAGGTTTTATTCCACCCCTCAGCTGAGGTATACTCGTAACCAGAACTGTTAAATTTTTTTATGACCCAGTCCCCCCAGTACACACCACTACCCCCTGGTGTTATATTGCTTCCAAAACCTGCCACATAGACATTATCATCAGTATCCACATATACTGATTTTGCAACATCATGATTTTCTTCAAAGTCAAAAGTTTTATTCCACCCCTCAGCAGAAGTATACTCGTAACCAGAACTGTTAAATTTTTTTATGACCCAGTCCCCTGAGAACGAACCCTCATGCGAGTAGTTGTTTCCGTCACCAGCTATATAAATATCTCCTGAAGAATCAATATATACTGAACCGACATCATCAAATTCTCCTCCAAAGTCATATGTTTTGTTCCACCCTTCTGCAGTTGTAAATTCATACCCAGTACTGTTAAACTTTTTGATCCACCAGTCTCCTGAATCAGTATTTGTTAAATTTTTTCCGTAACCTGCCACATAAACATCCTGGTTTTGGTCAATGTAAACTGATGTTGCCACATCCCCCCCATAATTGGTATCGAAACTCTTGTTCCATCCCTCAGCTGCAGAATATTCATACCCTGAACTGTTAAACTTTTTGATCCACCAATCTTCATGTCCATCATATTTCCCAGTGAGGTTTTCTGCAAAACCGACAACATAAACATTTCCGTCTGAATCAGAATAGATGGCTTTTGCTTCATCCCTGTCTTCATTTCCATCAAATGTTTTGTTCCACCCTTCTGCAGCTGTGTACTCGTATCCACTACGGTTGAACTTCTTTATGAGCCAGTTAGAAGGACCTTCTGAACCGTCTTGATACCTATAACCTGCTATATATATGTCATCATTCTTATCAACATGTACTGAAAAAGCCTCGTCCATATTTCCAAAGTCAAAAGTTTTATTCCACCCTTGGTCTGATGTGTATTCTTCTCCTTCTGTCATTGAAGAGTTTTCAGATATAGCTTCTAGAGTGATGTTTATATTGTCTAAACCAGATAACTCAAGATCTTCAATCGCAACAGATAACTCTATCTGTGACTCATTGATTTCTGACGAACAGTTGCTGACTTTTGACTGAGTGAAGTTGTATAAACTGCATTCAGAGTTCTTGGTCTCTAACATATAATCATACTTGAAAGGTAGTAGTGACAAGGAATCTGGACTTGTTAAGTTTCCTGTTGAACCATTTGTTGAAATAAAAACTCTGTAAATTTCTGATGATATGCTATTATTGGTGTATGCACGGAAGAAAAGGTGAGATGCGTTATTGGCTACTGAAATATTTAAGATATCAATATCATTTCCTTCTCTTTCATCCCAAACAGCAGGAGTCAAGTTCCAGTCGTTGAAGTTACCGTCAATTGTAATATTAACCCCCGGCTGTTCAATGAGTGGATAAAGAATGAATTCTATGTTCTCTGTAGCATTTACTTTTCCAAACGAATCAGTGGCTATAAACTGGACTGTGTAATTTCCCCATGGATGAGAGACAGGAGCGTGGACTGTATCATTTATCCATCTATCTGAATCCGATACTTTGATGAGCGTTATATTCTTCCAGATTGTGCCGTTAGGATACTTTACTGCTGCAATTGCTTCAGAAACTCCGTGAATATCAGTGATGTTTGAAGAGATGTTCATGATTGTTGTATTTGATATTTTTGAATCCAGTTGGATATCATATACAGATGGTACATTGTTCTCAATAACTGATACCTGATCAGATTTCCATTGTGAATAACTAAGACCATCGAAACTTCTTACTGAACAGTTCCATAACTCATCTTTGGAGATGTTATTTGAATCAAGAGTTGATACCAGTGCTGTAGATCCGTCGGCCAAATTATCTGTGGTCCCGCTTACAACTGTTGAACATGGTAAAGTGGTGCAATTCAGCCATTGATATTCAATTGATAATGTTGAGTTTTCATTGTCAGTGGGCGTAGCATTGCACAATATATCATTGTCTTCATGTGGAGAAGAAGGATCCAGAATTATGTTGTTTATGTCGGGGTTATCATTTTTGATTTCATATGTGAAGTTCATGAAAGTAGTATTAGTAGAATCAGAAACATTAACCATGATTGAATGGTTTCCTGTATCAGACATTTGAGGATCATCAAACAAGTATCCTGACTGGTTGATATTTACAATGGAATCATTTACATTCCAATTAAGGATTTGGCCATCTGCATCTGTGGCATTCAGCTGAAGACTCATGTTGATATTGTGGTATATGCTGTATATTGTTAAAGTATCTGACCATTGAGGAGGTGAATTCAAGATCTCAACTTGTGAACTTCTCCAAACAGAATGATTCTCACCATCAAAGCTTCTAACAGAACAGTTCCACATATCACCAATGCTTGTATTTTCTGAATTAAGTTCAGCTATCATCTGGGTTATTCCCTCTGTTTTTCCGCCTACTGAACCACCTGAGAATTCAGTGCAATCTGATGTGCAGTTGAACCATTTGTATTCAATTGTGAGTGTTGAATTTTCAGCATCCCAGGATGTAGCATTACAGACAACATTTTCAACCGAGTATGTCAGCTCTGGTGAGTAAACTGGTTCAGATATTGTAGGTGGTGAGTTCTGGATCAACTGTGTTTCAGACCATTGAGTCTGTGAACTGCCCGTTGTGTAATTGGCATACACACTTACATTGATATACTGATCTTTTGTATAATTTATACTGTCCAGAGTACTCTGGGCAACTTCACCATCATATAAATCAGTTGCTGTATCATTCCATACATTTTGACTGTCTATGTACCACTGGAAATGTACAGATCCACCGTCTAATCCATTATATGTTGTATTTGCAGTGGTATCATTATTTGAGTAGATAATTGCTGGTCTCAATCTGGGTTGTGTGATGTTTGGAGCCTCTAAAACTGTGAATGTACCGGATTCATAGTCAAATTCCCAGAAATCTACACTTGAGCTGGTTGTCCATGAAGCAAAAGCATTTTGATCCAGAGAGATATCATCTGTAGTTGTGAAAACATTTGTACCACTTTCTGTAAATGTATGTGCGGGTGATTCCCAGTACGAGTAAGTGTAAGGAGGATAGCCTCTTTTGAAGAGTATATCATTATTTTTTGACCAGACAAGATTCACTTCATGTGTAGAGTTGTCAATGATCAGGGAAGGGTCTCTGTTAGAAGAACTACTGTCCAAGTTTACTTCAGCACCCCAGCTGGTACCATCGTAGTTTCTGTACTTAAGATTCCCGTTTGTATTGATATATGCAATGTGAAGAGTTGTCAGATTGGAGACTGTACTCAGTGAATGATTTGTTTTTTGTTTGCCCTCACCTATGTATGTGGCATCATCATTCCAATCTGAGCTGTAATTCTTACCATATATTTTTGTACTGTTAATCCAGACACCATACATTTTCCCGTTTGACATAGGGGTGTTTGTTCCATAGATATTGCTGGTGGAAGTATCAAGTGTTGTTGCAGATTGCCAGGATGTCAGACTGTCAGAATTACTTGATTGTATTGTCTTGAACATATAGGATGTGCTTGTCTGATGCGTCGCTGATATCCAGATTTTTCCATTTGTATCTCTGGTGACTGTTGAATGCTTGAACTGATCAGATTCTGAAGAGCCATCATAAACAGTGTTGTTTTCCTCCCAGGTAAATCTTTCTCCAGGGTAATATCCTTCTTCTTCTCCATAACTTGCAAAAGAATCAGTAAGTGACATGTTGTTCACTTTCAGCCAAGCCAAAGATCTGTTTGTGTCAGATATTCTAAGTTCGTCAATTATTCCATCCCATTCATTATCACCACCTTTATGCTGTCCTATCATGTAGTCTCCATCAGCATTTTCATCAGGTGTTCTTCCTGCTGAATCGTCCAAAATTCCATTTATGTAAATATTCATGTTTGTACCGTCATAACCAACTGTAAGATAATACCATTTGCCTGTGTCAACATTGGAGTTGCTTGTCTGGGAGGATGGAAGGACAACTTCAACAGGTGCAGAACTTGAGCTCCCCGATGGTCCCTTAACAGAAAGCCAGGTTCTACCAGTACCCCCTCCATCTTTTTGTTGCCAGACAGTGTCAGTCCTGAATATGCTTGTGTCCCAAGTCTCCCCTTTGATATATGCTTCAAGAGTAAATGGATCATTCTGGTCCAGAACATCAAGTGTTGAATCATAGTCTATGTCCATATAATCGTTAGAATCATCTCTTTCATAGTCATACGCAGGACTTCCAAGCAGTCCTGAGGTGGCTGTGTATGCAGCTCCGTTATTTGCTACCACATCATTGTTATTTGACGTTGAGTCCCCGGGCAAGCTAGAACCATTAAAATGGTGGACCATCATGTAATTACTGTCCCATGTTGAGGAAGCATTTTCTGCACTATCAGCATCATCATTGTTGTAATACATCCAGATATAGTCAGAGTTTGACGAACTATCTATTTGCGGTACCTTGACCCAGATGAAACTGTTTTTCGACTCATTCCAATGCTCGATCTCATATGATAATTGAGTGATATTATCCTCGTCCACAAATCTTATATCTGCTCCACTGTCTTTGAGTTTGGAATAATCTATTCTGCTGGAGTTTAGTTTAATAAGAACAGTGAAGTTTACAAGGTTTTCAGACTGGTCAGAGTTATCAAATGAGATCTTTCTTCTTTTTAGCCAGCTGGAGTTCCACCAATTATCATTTTCAGCTGCTCTGGTAATAATGTCATAGTTGTTTTTGTATGCAATATATGCTCTGCTACTGTCAGCAAATACAGAGAAATCACTGGAAGATGCAGATAATCTGGCATCAGGATTCTCCGACCAGGATGTTTCGTTCTCTTTGTAGTAGAAGAGAATGTGGCTTCCATTGTAAAAACTGGTCCAGTATTTTGAACCATCATTCCATGTTTTTCTCTGGAAAGAATACGCAGTTGCATTAGAATTTGAAATACTCTCCACAGTTGATTGTTGTTCAGTACCTGTTTTGCAGTCTCCATATTCTGTGCATATCTGTGCATACCATCTTACGTTTCTGTCCCCTGATTGAGCAGTGTATATTGCCTCTGTGGGCGAGGTTGTGTCAGGTGAAGAATAGGCAAGACATCCGGTCTGCACTGTATAATTACAGTCAGTAAAGTTGTTGAATCTATTTGAAATTAGAAGTCTGTGCAGCATTTCTTCGTCTGAGTTGTTCCAGTAAGCTGTGAACTTCACATTATCACTTACGTTTATTTCTGAGGCATTGTCTGTACAGTTGTAAAATTCAGGTTGTACATAATCTTGTATAGTGATAGTTGAAGATCTCCACCCTCCATAGTTACTTCCGTCAAATGCCCTGACTGAGCAGTTCCAGGTTTCGTCTAATGTAGTGTTCCCCCTACCTAATGTGGTGGCGACAATATTTGTATTGTTATTGACCCCTGTTTTATTTCCACCAAGAATAAAATTATATCCGCTTTCTGTCAGATTATACCACATGTATTCTACTCTTAATCCTGTCTGGTTGTCTGAGTCTGTAACTGTAGTATTACATTTTATGTTTGTTCCTGGATATGCAATGCTGGGCGAAAAGGTGGGTCTTTCTACTTGTGGGGCAGGGGTTTCATATTCGTAATGTACTTTTAACTCGATATAATTGGTGTACAAGGTGTTGTGTTTTTTGCCTTGGGATGGCTCTGGCTTTTCCAGGAAATCAGGAAGCTTCTGTGCAGGTACAAACTCTTGTTTGTAATCTTTACTTGTATATATTGGAAGAGAATACCTGGCGAATTCGTGGGGAATTAGAACAACTTTTAACCAGACCGGAAGGTTCAGTAAGTTGTTTTTTTCTGAAGTTGGTCCTTTTACATAATAATATCCACCTACAGTGCCAAAGTAAGACCTTTTTACATCGGGTTTTGTAAGATTTGCCGCGAAATCATATTTGATATACTCTCCCTGCTTCATGAAGGCATAATTATCATCTTTTCTTGAAACATTTTGCAATACATTTACCTTTGTTCCTGATTCACTGTATAGATGCGCTTTAGTTAAGGATAAATTGTGAACCTGAATATTTTCCTGGTCACTCGTGTCAACACCTAAGTAATCAATCTGGTGCATACCTACAGGTAGTTTCAGTCTTATTCTGTCCGCTTGATTCTTACTGACATTCAGTGGAATAACGATAGTTCTGTTAAAGTAGGCTGAGTAGCTTGGGAGAGTATCCATGGGGTCATAATCTTTCCAGTTTTTCCCATCATGATATTGTACAATGAATCCAGCTGTAAGATACGAGTTTATATCAAAGCTCAACTTGAATAAGGGAGTATGCTCAATTAGTTTTATTACAAAATCATTGTTCTTGCTACCCAGGATGTTATGCAAGACATACCAGAGTTTCATATCAGAGAGTTCTGTTGAACGTACATCAACTACAAGTTTGATTGTGTCCTGATGTTCTTCAGGTACTTCTATGTATAAATAGTCCATTACATCTTGGGTTGACCAGTTTAGATTAGACTCCCAGTATACTGTGTCCTGGTCTTCAAAGATTCTGGAGATATTGTTCCCCTTCTCGTCAAATACACTAGCAGGTTTCGTGTTCTTCAGAGTGTGGAAATTTCCCTTTGAGTCCGGAAGAACGATTGTATCATCTGGATGATCAACAGCAATTAAGTTTAGGTCATTAATAAACCAAATATCTTCTAAAGAGCCTGCAAGAACCAATTCATAGGAATTATTTCGCGGTTTAATGTTGTGTATCCAGTCGTATGTTGTTTCCTCGTAACGTTTAAGGAAAGCAGATGAGATTGTTGCATCAACAAAAGAATAATTTTTCCCGTCCCATGCATAAAGGAAAGGACATCCACCTGAGACAGTAGTGAATGAAAATGGATTAGAGGCTGCTCCAGCCACGAGATCGTTTCCGGCAACATCTTTTCCTGCAGTGACTTCGAAGTCATAGCTCTGACCATTTGAAAAGTCACTATGTGATGCAGTTAGTGTTGTGTTCTGTGCATTCCAGGAATTGCTCCAGCCACCAGGATTGGGGCTTGATGAATATGTGACCGTACTTGTGTCCATCGGTTCACTGAAATAAATTATAACATCTTTTGCAACACCTACATCTGTTTCACCATCAGAAGGGTCTGTCTGTGTGATATTTGGAGGCACTTCATCCCTGTAGAGTTTTGATGTAGCATAGATATACACCCACTTGTTGACTCCAGACACATTGATGAAGTCAGATGTGCTGTTAATAACAGCACTATTAAATTCAACGTCTGTTGATGACCCATTTGAGTCAGAATTCAGTTGGACCCAGTCATCCCCGCTGTTGTTCCAGATATAAGTAGAGAGGTCGTAACCATTTCTCTCTTCAGATGATTTTCCTATCCAAGTGACGTTCAGAACAGTAATGTCTGAAATATTTTCAGAGATATTGAAGTGATAAATCTGGCTGTCATATTCATTGTTTCCGTTTGCAAGTGACGTTTCCCAGTATGAAGCATCGTCAGAATCTATGGCTGTGTAATCTGATGAACCAGCTTCAGAATCATAGTCCGTCGGACTGCTTGGAGTCAGGTTTTTCTCATATGCTTTGTGTCCTTTTGAAGAATAATCACTCATAGTATAGGTAGTTATTGCAGATGCTTTGTTTCTTGCAATCTTTGACATATTTCCAAAAGTAAATTCAAGATAGTGTTTTCCTGTTGTGATAACTTTGCTTGTTTCACTGCTTGTTTGATTACATTCATAATTTTCTACGAAGACAGAGTTATTCTTCCACACATAATCTTTTGAAATCTTGCCACACTTAATATACAATAAATTAAGATCATCATCTATGCTGTCATGGCTGATTGTTGTTCCATTTATTCCCTTGATGGTTAGATTTGCTCTTCCTGTTGTGTTGAATAGAACAGTCCAATTTCCTCCCACAGTAGGATAGCTCTGGATATTTAATATCTCAATAGATATTTCGTATGTCTGGTTTGAAAGGTGTGGAACTGTCCACTCCAACATATCTATTAAGTTATTATTGTTAGAGTCGATATATTTGACTTCTTTGACTTCTTTTTTGGTATCATTAACCAGCCAATATACTTTTATAGACTCTTGTGGAGCTTCTTCAATCTTTGTTGAAGCCAAAACATTTTTGTAATGTATTTCAGAACTTATAGTCACTTGTTTTCTGTAGTGATTGATCTTCTTTTCAGACTTTTTGGGTCCAGGTGTAATATATGTTATTTCGAGTTCTTCGGAAGTATCTGCAATTTCTATTATCTTTTGTCTGCCTCTGGTTCTGATTTTTTTGACTTCTTTTTTCAGAACAGGCTTATCAGCAGGACTCGTCTCAAGCTTCTTAATCACACTAATATTATAAGCCTGATTAGGGAGCATAACTGCTCTTACGTATCTTACTTTCTTTGACCATTGGACTGGTTTTCCTACTCTCACGGGGGTGTGATTGAATTCATTGTAAGTAATGTTTCTGGACACATTAAGACCTGTTGCATTTATTGTTATGTTCTGAGAAACATTTAGCTCAGATGTCTGGTTTACTGTCATGTTTTGAGCTACAGATACATTTTCTGAATCAGCTTCCTTTATGTAACTATAGGTTATTGAGCTGAGATTAAGGGTAGCGTTTTCAATGATCAGTTTGTATGTAATATTTGAGGGATAATTCTCTAAAAGACATGTCTCTTCACATTCATTGCTGAAAACAGTTGGAATAATCTTTGTAGGAATTTCACTATGTTCAGAACTAATATTCTTGGTTGTGTTAGTTGTCTGGTTAGTTATGGAGATAGTTTGAGTCTCGTTTGATGTAAGGTTCAGCTGAGTTGCATTTTGAGCTGAGATATTTTTTGTTATGTTTTGACAGGTCTGATTTATATTTTCAGATACAGGAGAAGTATCATTGGTGTTTTGAGATTGGTTTACAGCATCTGTGTTTTCCTGAATATTTTCTGTTGTGTTTTCTGCTCTCGAATTTTGTGAGACATTTGAACCAATGACATTGCCTGTTATCTTGTTGTACTCCTTTGATTCAGAACTATAGACTAACATGTCGTCCAGATATATTTCAACTTTATCACCTGAATAACTACCACTAACAGCAAGAGAGGTTATGTTTCCTTCAAGATTAAGGCTACCCTCATGAGATTCATTGAACACATAGTTGATGTCAAGCGTGGTTTTGTCGGTTTCACCAACAACCATACCCGTCATCTTCGGCCTTATGAAAACAAATGCTCCGAGAAGCAGAGCTACAATTAGAACAATCTCTACTACTTCCCTTGTGTGTCTAGTTTTCATTTTTTTCTTTAGCCCTGTTGTATATTTTCCAGATCACTCTGTTGTCTTTTTCTATGAGAACTGAGATCTTTTTGAAGGAAAATTCATATCTCTCATGCAAAAAAACGACAACAGCTTCAAAAACAGAAAGCTCACTATCTCTGATGTGTTCTGTAGGTATGATGAAATAGATGTCTACCTTGATTTTCTCGGAATACTTGTCTGAAGCTCTCTTGTAGATTCCCCAGATATTTCTCGGGTCTCTTCCAATCTTCTTTCCTATCTCAGAATATCTCAGATTGCAGTTTTCACGAAGATACTTAACAGAAGACTCAAGCGGTGTCAACTCATTTACAAAAGCCTGCACAGGGATAAAATCTTCTCTGTGCTTGTTGTATATTAGTTTCAGGCAATCCTGCAGAGAAACATCCCAGGAACTAGAAAACTCTCTTGCCTGCTCCAGAAAATCCTTCTTTTTGTTGATAAACTATTTTGTTAACCTTTGCCTTAAATATTTTTCCAAAAATTACATTATATGTATTAAATAAAATCTCTATAATTCAAAAATGAACATTAAATGAATTAAAAAAACATTAAATGTATTAATTATAATTGTAATACTGGCAAAAATAACATTATAAATATTAAATATTTTTTATTGAAAAATACTGGCTCGGTAAGTAAAATAACATTAAATATACTAAAATATTAATCAAAAATATCAATAATAACATTAAATGTATTAAATATGGGGGTCTATCTGATTCAAGATTCACTGTTGCGGAGCTTGCGGTTTAGGTTTGGATTAGGCCCGCAAGCGACCCAAAAGAACAAAACCAATTAAATCAAAAAATTATGAAAATATTGTAGACAAAATTTAAATACCCAAGAACCAATTCAAACATATGATAAACATCTGGTATATGCTTCTCCTGTCAATAGGACTTAATCTAGTCATGTTTATTCCTGCCTATATATTCCAGACAGACAAACTAACTGACATCTCATACGCCTTAACATTTATCCTTCTCTCTCTTACTGCACTTTTCACAGGTGAGCTTTCTACCTCAAAAATAGTTGCAGCAGCAATGGTTTGTCTTTGGGGTTTAAGACTTGGAGGATTCCTGTTCTACAGGATACTACAGACAGGAAAAGACAAGAGATTTGATGAGATAAGAAATGACCCGCTAAAGTTCATACACTTCTGGGCACTGCAGGGTGTTTCAGTCTGGGTTGTACTGATGTCATTCAACCTTTACATGGGAAGTGAAACTGTATTCAGCATTGCAGGAATATTCATCTGGCTCACTGGTCTAATTATTGAAGCAGTTGCAGACCAGCAAAAGTACAACTTCAGGCAAAAAAAGACCGGAAAGTGGATAGACACAGGTCTGTGGCACTATTCAAGACACCCGAATTACTTTGGTGAAATCCTGTGCTGGACAGGAATGTACATCTACACATTCACATCACTTAGCTATCTCAACAAGTTTATTGCTCTCATAAGTCCAGTCTACATCACAGTCCTTCTCTTGTTTGTCTCAGGCATACCGAGACTTGAAGAATATGCTGACAACAAGTGGGGAGACAACAAGAAATACCAAAAATACAAGAAAAACACAAACATACTCATACCATGGTTCAAATAAAAACATACATTGTAACTTTAGTAATTGTTCTTGCTATTGATCTAGTCTGGCTTTTACTAATCATGCCGGGGTTTTATGAAAAACAGCTTTCGGGTTTCAACAGACCGGAAAAAATCCCTTTCTGGTCAGCCCTGATTGCGTGGCTCTTGATACCCTTGGGTATTGCATTTTTTGTGCTGCCATTATCAAAATCCACAGGTGCAGCAGCACTTAACGGTGCTGTCTATGGATTAATATTATACGGCATGTATGGTTTTACAAATTACGCAATACTTGCAGACTGGACAAAGCTCATGCTTGCAGTTGATGTTATTTGGGGTACAGTTCTCTGCAGTGTGTCATCAGTTTTGTCAAGGGTGGTTCTGGCATGGATAAGGTAAAACTTGTTGTATCAATTGCAGTTCCATTAATGATTGGACTCTTGTCAGGGTTTCTGACAGACTCAGATTCACTTTGGTACCAGGAGCTTGAAAAACCCTTTTTCAACCCGCCAGGCTGGGTTTTTGGGCCGGTATGGACAACTCTTTACATTTTGATGGGGATTGCGTTTTATCTGGTCTGGACTTCAGGAAAAAAAATAGCTTTGCCAGCTTACTTTTACCATGTCCAGCTTCTGTTGAATGCGCTCTGGAGTTTTTTATTTTTTAATTTCAAGATGCTGCTGTTTGCATTTGTCGAGTTAGTTTTGTTGTGGCTGTTAATTGTCTTAACAATGTATTACTTTAGAAAGATCTCAAAAACATCCTTCTACCTTATGATACCCTATCTTGTATGGGTGACATTTGCAGGAGTGCTCAATCTATCACTCTACATTCTCAACATATAAATACAAGAAACGAATTTCTCATTTTATGTTCAACCTGATATTTGCAGTTGTCTTGTCTGTTTTTGGGTGTATAATGCTCGGATACTGCTGGTTTAAGAGTGATCTTAGCTTTAGAAAAAATACACTTAGTGACTGTGCATTTGGTGAAAAATCAAAGCTCTTCAGCTGGTCTCTTGCAATATTCGGTGTTTCACAAACCATTTACTCGTATGATATTGCAGCAAGCTATTTTTCGGCAAATCCTTTTTTGGTTTTAGTTCCCATTATTGCTGGTGTACTTCTTATCATAGCAGCTGTGTTTGACAAGAAAAAGCATCTTATAATACACAAAGCATCTACCTATACAATGTTTATGATACTTATTGTATGGTCAGTTGTGTTCAATTATTATCTTGCTGATCTGTTCGGCGTGCTTCCTCTTCTGATTTCAGCTGTTTTGGCAGGGCTTACCTTTTTGACATACTATATCTTTGGTCCTTGTGCAATACCAGAGATAGTATTTATTGCCGGTGTTATTATATGGGATGCATACATTGCTCTGGTTATTTATGTCTAGAAATGTATTCTTCGACATCAAACTTTCTCTTGCATCCACTGTAACTCATGTATCTGACTTTGCCAAAAATCTCTCTTTCTGCCCACGCCCTGTCATGAACACCACCAATACTCCAGGCAACACCAACATAACCGTTTGGATCTCTTCCGTCAAGCTCATACTTGTTATTCAGAGCAAGAGCAATCCTCATAGCATCTTCAGGAGACTCTGTCCATTCAAGAATCTTTTTTGCCCAGTACATCCTCATGTAGCCGTGCATTTTTCCTGTCTCAACCATTTGTTTCTGGGCAGCATTCCACAAATCATCATGTGTTTTTGCATCTCTGAATTCCTTTAGGGAATATACATATTCTCTTTTATCTTTTCTATGCTTGTCCAGAGTTTTTTTTGCCCAGTCAGGAAAACCATTGAAGTTATCATAATCCTTGTTGTAAAAACAAAAGTTGTCAGAAAGCTCTTTTCTTACAATTAGCTCTTCAAGAAACTCTTCCTTTGCTTTTTTTGATGCTTGGGAATTTCTCACAGCAAGTGCAACTCTTTGTGCAGATATCTGGCCGAAATGAAGATAAGGAGATAAGTTGGATGTTGAATCTTTGTTTGGGTCATTTCTGTTTTCAGGATATTTATCAAATTTGTCAAGAAACTCTTTTAGTACATCTTGTGCACTACCTGGCCCAGCATTCCAGCTTGATTTGTTCTCCAGAATCTTCTCCCAGTTGAGTTCTTCAGTTTCCATCTCCTGTTTTCTTAGTTTTGGAAAGTCAACTAAAAATTCATCAGGCTTTTCATTGATCTTTGGCCTGAATGTGTATGCTGCATACTCCTGTTTTGGAGAAGCGTGCCAGCAAGGTACAATGTTGTGTGCATCAACCTCATGGAAAGCTAAATCGATATTCTCAGCTACATTGCTTTTCCATCTATCCTTTATCTTAAGAGGACTAAAATCAGTTACAACTGCACCAATATTATACTCATCAACAAAATCAGGAATTACCTCAGGGGGTTTTCCCCTTACAAGGTGAAAAGGAATGTTTTTTTCTTGTAGTTTTTCATATACTTGCTTTAAACCCTGAAGCATGAAAGTAAAGTGCTTGTCCTGTGCCTCAGGAAAATCAACAAGACAAAATAGAACTCTAACTTTTCTTGAAAGCTTCTGCGCATGAATAAGAGCCCAGTTATCCTCTGCCCGCTGGTCTCTGCTCATCCAATAGATAATATCACCTTTCTCATACTTTTTATTGTTTAATTTCCTTACTCTTTTCATACAGCAAATATTGGCTGGATACTATTTAAACCTTAGCTAAGTTTGAATGAACCCATCTTACACATTATCACATTTAGGTTGCTTTTGCTATGCGCTGATAACCACAAGCATATTTACTACCGTGCATAGCTTTCTAAAAAGGGAAAAGCTTTACTACAGTGTTTGTTTAAAAATCACAAATTCCACTATCCATGTTATATGAGGTGCAGAACTGAGAAATCCTTCCGCGGCCAGATGGAGTTCCGGAGGAACGCAATAGGGCGCAAAGCGACCGTCTGTGCCAGGGGAGGAAGGATTTCAGAAGCATATTTTTGAACAACAAAGGAACAATATATTTATATACAAATCATCATTAAAGCAACTTATGTCCAAAGTGTTTATCATACACGGCGCTTATGGAGATGGTAATGAGAACTGGATTCCATGGCTTAAAGGCAATCTTGAAAAGCTGGGATTCGAAGTTGTTGTTCCAAAATTCCCCACACCAGAAGACCAGACACTTGAGAACTGGTTTAAGGTTTTTGATCTTTACTCTAAAAAGGTTGATTCTAAAACAATTTTTGTGGGCCACAGTCTTGGCTGCCCATTTATCCTGAATCTTTTTGAAAAATATGATTTCAAGACAAAATCCTGTTTTCTTGTTGCAGGATTTGCAGAACTTTTAGACCAGCCAATTGATAAGATTAACAAGACTTTTGTTGACAGAGACTTTGATTGGGAAAAAATCAAAGATTCATGCAAAAATTTCTACCTTTTTAATTCAGATGATGACCCTTATGTTCCTCTAGAAAAAGGAAAAGAGCTGGCCAAAAAACTCTCAGGAGAACTTGTTGTTGTAAAAGGTGCAGGCCACTTCAATGAAAAAGCAGGGTTTTTGAGATTTGATGAACTCTTAGAGAAAATCAGAGATGAGTGAAAAAATTTCTATAGAAAACCAGTACGGTGAAAAGCTTGTAGGTCTAAAACAAGTACCTGAAGGCAGGTACCCTGCAGTGATTCTTGTGCATGGGTTTCATGTAACTAAGTCTGAGTCAGGTATGTTCGACAAAATTGAAACTCTGTTAACTGAAAATGGTTTTGGGGTTTTCAGGTTTGATTTTTCAGGCTGCGGTGAAAGTCAAGGAGATTATTCAGAAACAACATTGACAAAACTCATATCAGACCTTAATACAATCATTGAGCATGTGAAATCCCAGGATATAACCTGGCTAGGAATACTAGGCCAGTCACTAGGCGGACTAGTGACTATTCTGACGCAACCAAAAGCAGATGCAATGGTTATTATGAACACGCCTTCAAATCCAAAACAAAACCTCATAAAATATTTTGGAGATGGCTATAATCCAATTGGTATCTCTGTTGTTCAAAGATCAGACGGCAGAATAACAAAAGTCAAGCCAAAGTTCTGGGATGATATGGATGAGTACAATCCACTAAACTCTGTTAGAAAACTAGACTGCCCAATCCTTTTCATACATGCTGGAAGAGATACAAAGGTGTCTGCAAAGGAGATGCGTGCATATTACAAAAATGCAAAAAATGCAAAGTGGAAGCAGATAAAAGGAGCAGATCATGGTTTTAGGCCGAGAAGAGAGGAAATGTACAAGCTGGTTACAAAATGGTTTTTGAAGTGGAAGTGAGAAGTTTTATCTCAGAGCAGGAATACACTCGACTCCTTAATTATTTCTCTGAAAATGCAAGACTTGTAAAAAAGGACAAGCAGGAAACCATTTATTTTTTGGGCAAAGATCTAAGGATACAGAAAAATAAATTCTTTTCAAAAATCTGGTTTAAAGAAGGAAAGATTCATGACAAGGCAAGAAAAGAGATAGAAATCAGATTTGACAAACAAGACTTTGAAAAACTTCTGGAGCTGTTTTTGTCATTGGGGTATGAAATTGAAGTTAAATGGAAAAGAAAAAGAGTTATGTTTGAGTGGGATGATGTTAATGTCTGTCTTGACCATACCAAAGGATTCGGCTATATTATTGAACTTGAAAAACAAAGCAAAGATAGATCAGAGTATATAAAACTTGAAAAAAAGCTCAAATCACTTGGGATTTCAATAACTCCAAGAGATGTTTTTGAAGAAAAATACAAGTGGTACAAACAAAACTGGGAGTTACTGATTTAGTGCATTGGATAGGGCACTCACTATCACTTCTGGCATTGCAGGGTGGATATGCATACCGCTCCCAATAAGATCAATTTCACCGCCAAGGGTTATTGCATTCACAACTTCCTGAATCAGAATAGGTGCAAAAGGACCAATAATATGAAAACCAAGAATCTTTCCTTTTGAAAGTACTGCCTTTGCAAATCCTGTCTTGTTGACCATTGCAGCACCCTTTACAACATCCCTGTAGTATGCTTTTCCAACAAGAACATCTTCATATTTTTCTCTGGCTTGCTTTTCTGTCAGACCCACACCTGCAATCTGGGGATGAGTAAAAACTGCATGAGGCACAACCGAGAAATCCATCTCTCTTTTTTCATGCATAGAGTTGTGAAAAGCAAGCAGTGCTTCCCTGTTTGCAGCATGCCTAAACATTGCCTTTCCATTTGCATCACCAACAGCATAAATATTTTTGACATTGGTTTCAAGATACTTGTCTACTTTGATGTAACCTCTCTTATCTGTTTTTATACTTGTGTTTTCAATTTTTAAAAGGTCAGAATTTGGTTTTCTTCCAGCAGCAACAAATATTCTCTTTGTATCAAATTCTTTTATTTCATCTGTTTTTGTGTCTCTGGCATATACCTTCCCTTTTTCCACTCTTGTAGCTTCAGTATTTGTGAAGACATCCATTCTTTTCCGGAGCTCTTTTTCAAGTGTTTCTGATATTTCAGGCTCTTCATTGGGTACAAGATATTGCCCTCTCTGAAGTATGGTCACATCTGTGCCCATGGCAGAAAGAAAATGTCCATATTCAACAGCAATGTAACCCCCTCCAATAATAACAACACTTTCCGGAACTTCTTGAAGGTCAAGCACACTTTCGTTTGTCAAATAGTCAACATCGTCAATACCTTCAATAGGTGGGATCAAAGGCCTGGCCCCGCTTGCAACAAATACTTTTTTCCCTTTAATCTTCTTGCCGTCAACATCCAGGATGTAGTCATCAACAAAATGGCACTCAGTTTCATAAAAGTCAAACTCAGTTGCTGTTGAAAGATTCTTGTGCATGCTGTCCCTGCTTTCAGCAATATACTCGCGCATGCGATTCATAATTTTTTGAAAGTCAACACTTTTTACCTCAGCATCCACACCAAGCTTTTTTGATTCCTGTATCTCGGCAATTCTGTCCGCAGGAAATATGAGCATCTTTGAAGGAATGCATCCAAGATTAAGGCATGTGCCGCCTGTAGGACCCTTATCAACAACAGCAACACTCGAGCCGTACTGTAAAGCATGATCAATAATACCAGCACCTGCTCCAGAACCAATAATAACAACATCATACTCTTTCATTCACTTCACCTGCATTCTATATGTCGGCAGGGTTTTTAAAGCTATGGTTTAAATTGAGGTTGTGAATTTGTTGGATTTTTGATAATCTGAATCCATCCAGATTGAAACAGACAAATGCTTTTTCAATTAATATAATTTCCTTGGTACAGACAAGACATAATAATACTTTAGGCCAGCCTCCCATGACACAGACGGCCAGCTTCGCTGTCCTATTCCATTTACTTAATTGGGTAGATTCCATCTGGCCACGGCTGGTCTATGTAGACTCTTTTGTGTATCCTATTTGTTTGAGAAGGTTTATTTGAAAATCTCGCTTCAGACGTTATTGGCCAAAATGATTTATTTTGTTCCAATGAGTAATATTTATAAACCTAGTGGAGTTACCTTTTCTTACACAATGAAACGAAGTTCTAGACGGTGGAAAAAGAAGGGCCGTATGAGATGGAAGTGGAAGAGAAGAAGAATTAGAGATAAGAAGAGACGTAGAAGAAAGAAGAAAAAATAAATTCTTAATTTTTAAAATTACTGTTTTTACTTGATAATAGAATTGAGTTTTTATTACACAAATGAAAAACTTTATAAGTGGATATGGCTTACCCTAATTTATGAGTTTCATTTGAAACTCGATCACCATCTTAAAATATTTAGACATGTGTGCTTAAATCAAATTTAAGTATGAATTAGGGAATGTGAGCTTCCGTAACACAATTTAGAAGTTTACAACGAAGCTTTTGACCAATGCGACCCAATTGAATTCCAGTTGATCCTGCTGGAGGTCGCTGCTATTGGGATTCGATTAAGCCATGCTAGTTCTGGGGTTCTTCGGAACACCGGCATACCGCTCAGTAACACGTCGATAATCTGCCCTTGAGTTCAGGATAACCTTGGGAAACTGAGGCTAAGACTGAATAGAGGAATTATACTGCAATGTTTTTTCCTTGAAAGGCAACGCTCAAGGATGAGTCGGCGGCGGATTAGCTTGTTGGTGGGGTAATGGCCCACCAAGGCGAAGATCTGTAGAGGCCTTGAAAGAGGTAGCCTCGAGAAGGGCACTGAGATATTTGCCCTAGCCCCACGGGGTGCAGCAGGCGCGAAACCTTTACAATACACGAAAGTGTGATAAGGGAATCCCAAGTGCCTATACTTTGTATAGGCTTTTTCCAAGAGTAGGGATCTTGGAGAATAAGTGGTGGGAAAGACTGGTGCCAGCAGCCGCGGTAACACCAGCGCCACGAGTGGGGGCCGTGATTATTGGGCCTAAAGCGTTCGTAGCAGGTCTGTTAAATCTCTTGTGAAATCGTCGGACTAAATCTGACGGCGTGCAGGAGACACTGGCAGACTAGAGACCGGGAGGGGTTAGAGGTATTCCTAGCGGAGCGGTAAAATGCTATAATCCTAGGAGGACCACCTATGGCGAAGGCATCTAACCAGAACGGGTCTGACTGTGAGGAACGAAAGCCAGGGGAGCAAACCGGATTAGATCCACCTTTTTGGCAAAGCTGGACCAAATGGCCAGCAAGGGTAATGTTCATTTCATGAAATTACCCGAATATCTGTCACATGTGTTTGTGAATAAATACTTACTGCATGTAACAGAAAACATTATGTCAGAAATGGTGCTAAATACCCGAGTAGTCCTGGCTGTAAACGCTGCGAGCAAGGTGTTGCATATTCTAATATGAATATGCAGTGTCGAAATGAAGATGTTAAGCTCGCCGCCTGGGAAGTACGGTCGCAAGGTTGAAACTTAAAGGAATTGGCGGGGGAGCACTACAAGGGGTGCGGCGTGCGGTTTAATTGAATTCAACACCGGGAATCTCACCAGGAGCGACGGCAGAATGAAGGTCAGTCTAAAGGGCTTACCCGACGAGCCGAGAGGAGGTGCATGGCCGTCGTCAGCTCGTGCCGTAAGGTGTCCTGTCAAGTCAGGCAACGAGCGAGACCTGCATCTACAATTGCTAATGGCTCTATTAGAGGACCGAGCACATTGTAGAGACTGCCTTGGAAACAAGGAGGAGGGTGCAGGCTACGATAGGTCTGTATGCCCCGAATCCCCTGGGCTACACGCGCGCAACAATGGTATGGACAATGGGATGCAACTCCGAAAGGAGGAGCCAATCCTCGAAACCATATCTCAGTTCAGATTGAGGGCTGCAACTCTCCCTCATGACGCCGGAATCCCTAGTAATCGGACGTCACCAGCGTCCGGTGAATACGTCCCTGCTCCTTGCACACACCGCCCGTCAAGCCACCCGAGCAGTGTTTGAGTGAGGCCTAGCCTCTTAGTTAGGTCGAACTTAAGCTCAGTGAGGAGGGCTAAGTCGTCACAAGGTAGCCGTAGGGGAACCTACGGCTGGATCACCTCCTATTTTTTTTACTCACATTCCCTTTATTCATAATATTTAAATAACATTCACAATTCATTAACTTTACTGGGCCCGTAGCTCAGCTGGAAGAGCGTTGCCCTTGCAAGGCAGAGGCCTCGGGTTCAAAAGCGACCTTTTACAAAGCTCGACCAAAGGTAGTATGGCACAAGGCCATACATTTTGTAAAATCGGATTGAAAGTCCCGACGGGTCCATTTCATAATCATTTGATCAATTTGGGTTCGGATATTGAATGATACCGAATCTTTAGGCTAAAACTTCATGTTAATGAGGCCATGCATAGTTAGAGGCTACGCTATTAGGTGGATGACTCGGCTCGAGAGCTGAAGAAGGGCGTGACAAGCGGCGATACGCTCTGGTTAGTCGCATGTAGGCATTGACCCAGAGATACCCGAATCAGACTTCTGCTTGAATCAGTCATGATGGGCATACGCAGGGAATTGAAACATCTTAGTACCTGCAGGAAAAGAAATCAATTGAGATGCTGTTAGTAACAGCGAGTGAACACAGCATAAGGCAAACTGAATCCTTTTTGGAAACAGAAAGGAGATGTGGTGTTGTAAGACCACCTTGATACCCTCTCTTGGAAATCTAAACTCTTCTGGAAAGAAGGACCATAGAGTGTTATAGTCACGTAAGAGTAACTGAGAAGGGTTGTGGTGAGTTCTTGATTACTTCTCGCTGGATACCGAGGAGGAAGCTGGGAGGCATCAACTTCCAACCTTAAATACTACTTGAGTCCGATAGCAAACGAGTACTGTGAAGGAAAGTTGAAAAGAACCCTTGATAGGGAGTTCAAAGAACCTGAAACCTAATAGTAATGGTAGGGTACGGCTCTATGGAGTTGTACCGTCCGTTTTGAATAACGTGCCAGGGAGTGTACGTATGTGGCGAGGTTAATCTCAAACTGAGAAGCCGTAGGGAAACCAACAAACCCGCAGCTTGCGAGGGGTGGGGTGTACAAAGCGCCCATAGTCACATGTGTACGATCTGAAGCTGGGCGATCTACACTTGGACAAGGTGAAGCCAGGGTAAAACTTGGTGGAGGCCTGAAGAGGTTCTATGTACAAGTGTTCTTCTGATCTGAGTGTAGGGGTGAAATGCTAATCGAGCCCGGCAATAGCAGGTTCCTGCCAAAGTTGGCCGCAGTCAAATCTCGGCTGAGATAGCTAGAAAGGTAGAGATACGGATTGGGGGTTTAGGCCTGGAGACAGGTCGTCTCCCTGTCCAACTCCGAATGTTCTAGCGTCTTTGACGCCGGGGGACGGGGGCGCGGGGTAAGCTCGTGCTCCGAGAGGGGAACAACCCAGACTGCAGTTAAGGTCCCAAAATATCGATTAAGTGTTAAAGGATGAAAAGTGTTCATATCCCAAGACAGCGAGGAGGTTGGCTTAGAAGCAGCCACCCTTTAAAAAGTGCGTAACAGCTTACTCGTCGAGGGTATGAGCCTTGAAAATGGAAGGGGCTAAATCGATTACCGATACTGTGGACTTTCGTAAGAAATGTGGTAGGCAGGCGTTCTATTTGGGCAGAAGTGTGTCTGGGAAGATGCATGGACCGAGTAGGAATGAGAATCCTGGCGGTAGTAGGATCATAGCAGCTTGAGAATAGCTGTCGCCGAAAGGGCAAGGGTTCCTTAACAATGTAGATCAGTTAAGGGTAAGTTGGTCCTAACTGACCTCATAATTTGAGGTAGTGAGGAAAGGGAAACAGGTTAATATTCCTGTACTACTTAAGTATTCGGTAACGAAAGTCTTGTTTCTGACGCTTCTGGGTAGGTTATCACATCTTGTCTGGTGTGTTAATCAGCATAGGTGAGCGGAGTATCTTAATGATGAGATTCTCACCAAAGCTGAGACGAGCCTCCTTTTAGGAGGTATAGCCAATCCCTGGAGCCCATGAAAAAGGAATAAGAAGAGATCTTAAGTATCCATACCCAGAACCGACACAGGTGCCCCTAGGTGAGAAACCTAAGGTGTGAAGGGTTAATCCAATTGAGGGAAATCGGCAAACTGGCCCCGTGACTTCGGACGAAGGGGTCCCTGCGATCGTATTCGTATGAGTGCGATTACAGGGCACAGTGACTAGGGAGGTCGGACTGTTTAACAAAAACATAGCCAACTGCTAACCTGTAAAGGCTTGTATAGTTGGTGACGTCTGCCCACTACCAGTACTTTAAGCTGCCATACAAGGTGGTGAAGAGCTGGCAAAGGGCGGGAGTAACTATAACTCTCTTAAGGTAGCGAAGTACCTTGTCGTTTGAATGACGACGTTGCTTGAATGACGTAACTAGATCTCCGCTGTCCCCAGTTGGAGCCCACCGAACACTCTTTCCTGGTGCAGATGCCAGGGATTTCCAGTGGGAAGTGAAGACCCCGTGAAACTTTACTGTAGCCTGTTGCTGTGATGCGGATTCTGATGTGTAGCGTAGGTGGTAGTTGCTAACGCTCGAGTCGAAAGGCGAGAGTTCAGACGACAATGAAACACCACTCTTCAGTTTCTGCATTACTCACTCTGAGAAGAGGACACCAATTGGCGGACAGTTTGGCTGGGGTGGCACGCTGCTGAAATGATATCAGCAGCGCCCAAAGGTTGGCTCAACACGGTCGGAAATCGTGTGTAGAGTGCAAGGGCATAAGCCAGCCTGACTGGATTCTGATCAAGAATGGATCCTGCAAAGAAATTTTGGCCTAGCGAACCCCTATGTCCTCATTGATGGGGGCTAGGGATGACCGAAAAGTTACTCCGGGGATAACAGAGTTGTCTCCCCCGAGAGTTCACATATACTTTTGCGTTTTTGTAAAAGTTTGGAACAGATCGACGGGGAGGCTTGCTACATCGATGTCGGCTCTTCCTATCCTGGCGGTGCAGAAGCCGCCAAGGGTGGGGGTGTTCACCCATTAAAAGGGATCGTGAGCTGGGTTCACAACGTTGCGAGACAGTTGGTTTAATATCTACTGGAAATGCAGGATGTCTGAGAGGAAGAAAGCTATAGTACGAGAGGAACTGGCTTTCGTGGCCTCTGGTCTACCGGTTGTCCGACAGGGCAGACCGGGCAGCTACGCCATGGACGATAAGAGCTGAAAGCATCTAAGCTCGAACCGTCCCTCGAAAATAGACATCAATAGAACTCCCGTAAAACACGGGTTTGATAGGGCTGGGGTGTACGCATCGAGGCAACGAGATGTTTAGCCTGCAGCTACTAAAAGTTCTACTCACTCTAACTATGCATGGTTCTTTTTTTTCTTCATAATTTATTTATACTAGTTGTACTTAGAGTACTCCATGGGGGTACAAAGACTAGAAAAACTTCTAATAGAACTAGATGAAGTTCTAAGATGGGTTAGTCATGCATGCAAAAATAATTTGACAACTGAGAGTTTCTGGGATTACGATTTTGTTACAGATAATCCTGAAATAGCCCCAAGAATCAAGAAAAAAGTAGCTAATCTAAGGAAAGAATCAGATGGAGATTACTATGAATACTCCGGGCTTGTCCAGGAGCTGTTTGAAGAAGTAGCAGTTGGCGGAGTAGAAGTGGTATTTCAGGCAGATGTGAGAAATCTTCTTGGCCAGAGACAAAGAGCACTGCAATATGTTAGGTCACTGCATTACGGGGCATCAGACTATCTGGAGCAAAAGCTTAAGGAAGTAGATTTTGGGCTTGAGTCTGAACAAAGAGGCCTCTTCAGGAGAAGAAATGCTTTACCTGAAGCCTACACTGGAGATATTTCTTATAGGGCTTTCTTGTATATTACATTCAGGGGACTTGTTCCAAAGGGAATAGATGAATTGAGTAGGGTTTTAAAAAGATTCTATATTGAAAAAATTTCTAGAAGAACAGGAAATACAACTCCAGAAGAAGTTGCCAAGGACTGCTTTTCAACTGTAAGAAAAACAGGTTTAAATCATGGTTTTGAATATGTTGCTGGTGTAATAGCTAAAAATATCAATATACTCATGCAACCCAAGTTCAAGATGAACATCTATCTTACCCTGTCTGATGTTTCTAGAGGAATATGTGGTCAAATTGAAGAATCAGATCCCTATCTTATTAGTGAGTCGTTTGAGATGTATTTTGATGAATTGAGTACAAAGTACAGAATACTTTTTTAAATCCGCAAGATTTTCGGGATTTATAGCGAAAGATATATAAATGATTTGTATTGTACTACTCTATAATAACAAACATGGGTGGTATCAAAATGGCTGATTCAATATTAGATGGTGAAGATCCGGTTTTTGGGATTGCAAGAAGAGTATTAGGTTTGAAACGAGACAAAAGAGAGATTGCTGAAGGGCTTCTTGAAAGTGTTGTTTCTTGTTACGACATGGCACAAAGAATTGTACCTGAACAGGAAGTTGTTCAAACAGATTATGGTAATGTTACGATAGAAGAGCTAAAAAAAGTGAAGATGGAAGTTATGGGGATTTTGGCAAATTTCAAGCATAATTTTGAATCAAAAGTAAAAGTATTAGTTGAAATGCAGCAAAATTATGGCCAGGCACCTGACCAGAGTGCTATGGACGAATTTGAGGGTGAAGTCAATGCACAGCTTCAGGAAGCAAGAGACTTGTATGAGAGAGTTCAGGAAGCAAAGGATGTCTTTGGCAATGCAAGTGCAGATACTGATTACAACACCCTTTTGGATGCAACTCACAGTATTGTTGAAGTGGGTTTAGCTGAATTTGAGATTGATGTGCAGGAGCTGAGAAAGTTAGTTTCTGCAGCTTATAAACCTTTAAGAACACTCTCTCATCAGTTTGAACCAGGTGAAGTTAATAGAGTTAGAAATTCTCTGAGAAAATCAGATGGTCTTATGAGAAAGTATAAGGGACCACTTGATTTTGAGCTTGCAGCAGATATCAGGTATGTTGAGGTAAACACATGAGAATTGATGACTTTGTTGTGGGACTAGATGAGGCAGTAAGAAGAGTTAATGCAGAGCACGATGCTGGTCTGAATATTGATCATCTATGGAACTTCAAGCGCAATTACCCACTTAAAGTGGATGTTACGCAACAAGTGCATAGAAGTCAGGACATGATAGCCTTTCAACAGAGAGTCGGACAAGAATTTCAAAGACGTGTGGACTGGGAAAACTACTTTTGTGCCTTGTTTGATGGCATGTATCAGGGCTCACAAGAACACGATTATTCGAAATTCAAGAGAAATCTCAACGACTTGTTGACCCATGAGATCTGGGATAGAATTAAACTGGGAGCAGATATCAATGTTGAAGCGCTGAAAAAACAGGCCCAGGCTGGAAAAAGAATTGCAAGGGCTAATGGTGACTCTGTATTGGCTGCAAGATTCAACAATCTTGCAATAATGAGACTACCTAAACAGTACAGCGGACCAATAACTATGAATGCACTAGAGCATGTGACATATCACGGTCTGGTTCCTGATCAGGATCTTATTGGGAGAATGGCAAGAGCATATTCTGAGTTTGAGAGTTCAGGACTTGATAGATTTTTATTTGGATTGGGGATTCATGATGGGGCAAAAAGAGAAGAAGGAGAAAAATTTGCACGCATTATGTTTGAAGAGTTTGAAAACATTGGTATGAACTATGGATTAGGGGAAGTATCATTTGCAGTGGCACACTATGTTGATGAACTTGCACAAGTAGATTTCTATCCAAAGCCTAATTTTGGAGAGGTATCAAGAGGACTTGTAAGGCTAGTCAGAAGGGGTAATAATTCCTCACCAGATAAGATTGTAGAATCACTTGGAGAATATGAACAGGCTCTGCAGCAGCGTAAAGGTCATTATAAGAAATCTACATTAGGTTATCTGATGAGATCAGCATGATTGCTCTTGTTATTTTGGTCAAGATATTCAATAAGTGACTGCTGGTGAGATTCGAGCTTGTTCATTGCCTGCTCAAGTTTCTTTTCTCTTTTTGAATACCTTTCTATAAAAGTCTGATATCTGAGTACTTTTTCAGCCCATTTAATACATTTTTCTGTATGTTTAATGATGTCATCTATGGGTGCCTGCTGAGGGTTTGCCAAGTGAACATTAAGCTCCTGAACTACTGCTCTAACTTTGGTAAGTAACTCCTGAAGATTTTGTCTTTCCCTTCTTATCCTGCGAAGTTCATTCCTTACCCATCTTTCATCTTTTTCAAAATCCTGCCCTAGCTTTTGCGCAACTTCCCTGTACTCTTCAAGAGCTTTTCTCATACCCTCATATTGTTCTCTTGGTGCTGTTCCTTTGTTAACATTTCTCATGTAATTTGTATATAGGTCATCTAATCCCTTTTCAATATTTTCGAGTTCCTGATCACCTTGAATCTCGTGAGACATGTCTGTCATATCATCTTGTACTTCTTGGGTAATCTGTTCAATTCTTTCAGCTTCCTGCATTAATTGAGAAATTGTCTTCTTGATAGTGCTCTCTCTCTTTCTAATAAGATTAGGATTAGCTCTGCTGCTCACCCATGATTTGACATTTGTACCTGGTCGGTTACCTGATTCATTAGCCATCTTATTCCGCACCTAGCTCATTGTCTAATCTCTTAATTTGTTCAAGAGTTGATTTAATATGTTTTAAATTACTTACCAGGTCACTCTCTTCTCGTTCAATAACATCGTTAAGATTGTGTCTTATCCTTTCATATTGTTTTTCTTTTGTAAATGCCTGATTAGCTTTTTGGTTCCTCTCTTTAATACGCTGTCCAAAATTTCCTATTCCACCCTTTATCTTGCCCCAAGCATCTCCGGCTCCCTGGGCATTATCTCTAACTCCAGTACCAAAAGCCTGCACAAGATGTTTTCCTGCAAGAAATAAGATTAAAATATCTACTACTCCTAATGTGGTTACAAAAGCCTGAATAATTCCTTCTGCAGTCATTTTGTATCAGTCCTTTTCATGAAAAATTGGATTCCAATTACTGCAGGTGCAACATACTTTGTTTGTGTCACAAACTGATCTAAAAATCTTATCCAATCATTAATACCACTTGAAACATTTAATGATAGCATTAGCGCCAGAAAGTATGCAATAAAGTATGCAATATGCTGACCTGTTGTAGTTGGGCGGCCAAATATTGCGTGAACCAAAACAACAGGTAGCCCAATAGCTGCAGCTGACAAAAACATGAAAAACAGTCCCATCCAGTTACCAAGGACATTCACAAGCAAATCTCTTTCAAAATTTAACATGACAATTATCATTGTGGAAAGTGCAACAGAAATAATGGTTGCCTGTCTTTGATGAGTAGTCCCAAAAAGCCGTCTGGTACCCATTGTTAAAAGTGTTGTTAGGACCAGCCAGAACATAAATAAAAATATTCCAAAAGCAGTATTTGGATTCTTTAGAGCATCCATTGTAAATATGTCACCGACAAACTCAATAAGATCACCAAACAAATCAATAATGTCTTGAAACTGATTGACACCATCCATTGAAGAATCCCTTCTTGGGTCTGCTAATACAAGTGTAGAAACAAGTGCTATAAGCACAACAAACAGCATCACTTTCTTTTTCATTGAAATCATGTCAATATAACTCACTTTTATATTTTTCTGTTAAAGCTGCCACCAGGAATTGTCCTGCCAATACTTTGCCAGAACATAAATCACTGAGATGTTTCTTACAAACTCTTTTTTGAGATCCACTACTTCTTGCTTTGCAGCACCCCAGTTCGGATCTCTTTGGAGATTGGTGGCAGAACTAAATCTTCTAACATCAATAGAATGCCTGTTAGCGATTGCTATAATCTTTGCCCTCAAATCATCAATAACACTTTCCTGGAAATAATCAACATTTGAGAAAAGTCTATTGGCATCATTAAATTTATCAACAAATTTCTGCTCGGTTCTTGATCTTGATGTTTGTCGGGAAAGGGTCTGAAAAACTCTAAGAAGCTCTTCATAAGCAGTCCTGAAATATCTGACAATAGTTACAATATCACCCTTTTTGACAACACTCACTGCAAAAGTGCTTGGAGACATCCTTGAAATGAAAATAACTCTGTCTTTGAGAAGTTTGTAGGTAAATGCCCTTCGTGTACTCCCTCCAGTACCACCTGTCCCCCCTGTGTTTGTGTTGGTATTAGTGTTGGTATTAGTGTTAGTATTTGTATTGGTATTTGTGTTGTTGTTATTTTGTCCTGGAGGTGTGTTCCCAGTGGTAGTACCATTGCTGTCCAAGATAACTACTCTCTGAAACGCTCTTGCAATCAGCCCATTTCTTCTGTTCAGAACCTCAAGCCCAAGAACTCTCTCACCTGTCCTTGCATCATTTGGGATTTCAACTGTTGTCCTGAATAGACCTCTGTTAACCATCCCGACTCTGTTTAGTCCCGGATGAAGAACCCTGTGTCCCTGCTGGTTTAAAAACCACTGATACCTTGCAGATCTGGGTGCCTGCCCATTTATTACCCTACCCTGAACCTGATATCGACGGCCCCTCACATATTCCTCTCCAGGCCCTGCAGGCTGAATTATCTCAATTTCGAGGTTTTCTGGTTCATCTCTTGGGCCAGGCTGCGGAGTTTCCTGTGGTGTTTCTGTGTCGCCCCCTTGGTTAAACCCTTTTATTATCTCAGAAATAACAAGAATCAAAAGAGCCAGTTGTAGTACACTCATAACTGCTAGGTAAGGTGCTGCTAAATCTACTGCTGTCGCCATTTTAGGTAATAGTATAATGGTCCAATAATTATGTACTCGTTCATAGCTAATCTAAGATTATCAAGCAATGGAACTAAATCATCTTTTGCTGCAAGAGTTATCATGAGAGCAAGAAAATAAATAAGCGCTTTTATCCAGTGGCTCATTCCAGGGTTTGTCATTGCCACATATATGAGAAGTCCCACCACTCCAAAAACAGCAAAAAAGTAAATCCAGATGACCCAGTTTCCAATAATCATCCACATCAACTGCCTCTGGAAATTCATCATAATGACTGTCATTGTTGCGATCACAACCACAACAATCTTTCTCTGCCTGTCATGACCTCTAAATACATTAATCTGGTCAGTTGCAACATAAAGTATTGCAATTATCATGATCCACATCAAAAAAAGGAAAAACCCAAAAGCTCCCTTTGGTGTGTGAAACAATGGCAAGGTAAATAAATCACCAATAAACATAAGCAGGTCATTTAACAGGTCAAGAATACCCTGAAACTGGTTCTGTGCATAAACAAAAGTGGCTGAAAATAACATAACTGCAGCCATCACCACAAAAAACTTCTTTTTCATTGGACAAATAATTCCTTATTTAGATATATAAAAGTTTCTAATGAAGTGTGCTGTCGATTCATGTGAGGTTGGTTGCTAGCAAAATGTCTATTGAAAATTTCTACCTGGCACAGACAGCCATTTGCGTCCTATTCCGTTTAACTAAACTCTATCTGCCCAGAAATTTCTCGTTTCTGCAGAACTGCCTTGCAGAGGTTGTGCAGTTCTTGGAATGTTTTTCAGGTGTTTAAATCGCCAGATTAAATTTAGAGTTTTTGTGTAGGGCGCAAACGACCACCTGGGGTATTCAAATCTTTTCATTGTGGGCTTCTGATATCTGAGAGCACTTATCTTAATAATCATTTCCCGAGCAACATATGCACAATAAATCTACGTATGAATCAATCATTTTTCCAACCAATCTGAAAATCTTTCAGCTCAACTGAAAAAGTTTTACGTTTTCTGGGATAAACTCTATTAAAATCAAATCCTCGATATTTCTTGGTGAGTGGGATGATAACTAAAATTAATGTCAGTCAAACAGGTGATACTTATATCTGGTATCATAACAAGGGATTAGAGGATCTTTCAATTAGAATAACTGCTTCATCAAGTGAAGAACATAAGAAAATCGCAGAAAGATCACTTGCTCTCATGCAGGAAGAGGCAGAAAAAGTAATAGCAGAAAACAAGATCTGGTATGGAGACTATAATGGAGAAACCTCTGAAGAGTTGGAGCAGTATTTTTGTGAAAATGTAAGAGATGTTGTAAGATTGTCAAACATTGATGACTCACAGCATCTTCTGGGAAAGCTCAGGCGAGCTTACATGGATTTCGGGGAAACAGATCTGGAACCTGAAGAAGCTGCTCTACACACGCTGAGAGTGCTGGTCGATGAAGAAACAGATTATGGGCGAGAAGAGCTTGTTGATGAAGTAGTCAGCTTGATTAACTTGTATTCATCTGTCAGCAACTGGATGAGAAAACCTACTTTAGCCAGACTCTCCTGTGAGATAAACCTTCTGGCATATAGAAGTCAAGATATGCCTCTTGACAAAAGAGTAAGACTGATAGAAGATAAGAAAGGTGAAGTAAGAGGGATGCAGCAGCAATACAGTATGTTTACAATTGGTGGTGAAACAGTATGACAATAGCACTTGAAGAAGTACTGGTAAACACTGAATATGAAAAAGGACTTTTTGGCAGAATAAAACAAAGCATTTCAGGCTCAATCTCAAAACTTGAAAAAATATCTGACCTTGATTACATCAAAAAGAGATATGCAGAAATTGATGCACACCACAGAATAAAGATTGAGTGTGATCCTGAGTACAGGGCAGTGCTCAGAGGTTATCTTGAGTTCACAGACGGCTATGATTCTGTCGATGATTGCCTTATCCACACTGATGTGACAATGACAATGCTTGAGGAGTCAGTGTTAACGCACAAAGACATCCTCAATCTTTTTGATGCTATTGATGAGTCCAATGCCTGGCTTGCACACAACTATGCCAGAAAGTTAATGGACTGCAAAACAAGAAATGAGTTTTACTCCATGCTCACTAGACTTGAGGAGTACTATGTATCAGATAAACCAAAAAGAGAAATCATAGACACTGGCAGTGCAAGATATGCATGGTATCTTTATGATGGTATGCCAACGCATCTTACCTATACTTATGGGAAACCAGCGGCTGGAGAACAACAGAGAAAACACTACAAACAAGAAATGAAAAGAGTAAAGAAGGAAGCTAGAGCTGTTGATAAGATGTTTGAGCTTCCCCTTGAAAAAAGAGAGGATTATCTTCTTGCACATGTAACAAACCTGGTGAAACTATGATGGATGCCAAAGACAGACTAATACTAGAATACCTTAGAAAAAACGCAAGACACAGCCTTGTAAAAATCTCAAGAGAAACACAGATTCCAGT
Organism: uncultured Methanosarcinales archaeon; assembly: GCA_964444505.1. Lineage (GTDB taxonomy): Archaea > Nanobdellota > Nanobdellia > Woesearchaeales > JAGVZT01 > CAYUHF01. Next base: position 60,507 of record CAYUHF010000001.1, read on the forward strand.
GAGCACAATCTATGAGCGGCTGAAGAAAGGAGAAACCACATTTATTAAAAAATTCACAGTAATCCCAGACTTTCCAAAAATGGGTTACAGTATAAGAGCCTTTTTTCTTGTAAAAAAGCTTGAGGGACTTTGTCAAAAAAACATCAACTCAGTTTTCAAGCTCAACCATGATTACAGTTTTCTATTAGACTGTGTCTTTAAGAATATGTCTGAGGTTAAAAAATTCACAGATTCAATTGAAGAAAGATATGAGCTAATCTATGTGACTCAGGAACTAAAACGTGAGGAATTTCTGGGGGGAGAAAAATGAATGCAAGACAAAAGTTAATTTCAAAAATGGTAGGAGCAACTGTTGCTGTAGCAGTTGGGATTGCGGGATGCAGATACACTGCAAGAAAAACAAGTGAATTAGACGCAAACAGAGGTGCAGCAGTAGCTTTGGATAATTTTGCCTTAGGACTTAACAAGGAAGCTTACATTGATGCACTGACGGCAAACATTGCTGACAATCCAGGAGAGTTTACAGAATACCAGGACAATTTCACCACACTTGCCTATGTAATTGGTGAAGCTGAAGGGTTTAGCCAGGAAGCATCAATATACCTTTTTGACCACACTTCACAAAAGGTTGATCCAGACCTTGGCCTTGAAGCATGTTCCCAGAATGTCTACAGTAGAGCATCTGAACAAGAACAGCTTGATTATCTTGTAGCTCAGGTAAGAGAAACACCAGCAGAAAACTACACCACACTTCTCATTGAAATGGGAAGAAGAGTCGGGCAAAATTTACTGGATAAACTAAGGTGATAGAAATGGAAAAAGTTCAAACTTATGAAAATGTTGACTATGATAAATTTGCACAGGCAGACCAGCTTGTCAGAAATGCAATGCAGATTACAACAGGAAGCCAGACAATAAGAGAGACGATTGATGAACTCAACCAGAGAGTAATAGAAAATGCTGCAAGGGAAAAATCAAATTACCGGTTAGTGCAGCAGGCAGTAGGGGCATGGTGGACATTAACAGGAAAAGATGCCACCACAATTCTTGGCAATATGCAGAGAGGAATTGACCAGATTATTGATGAAACAAAAAAGCAGCAACAGGGAATAGTTACAGACATCAAAAGAGCCTATTCACAGGAACAACGGCTTAAAACAGAGCTTACAAACCTTAGGGACAGGATTGGGAACTTTGAATATGCAATACAGGTGTATGAAGACCAGCTGGATGAGATAGATTCTCTTTTGTCAGGTGAAGATGTTGAACTTGTTGCACTCTCACCTGATTACAAAGAACTTGGCCACCAGAACCTTAGAAAAGAGAGATCTGGTCTAAAGGATAGGATGATGACTGCAGATATTGAGCTCCAGGGATTTTATGCAAGGGCAACTGATGTGGGTGGAAAGATTGAGCAGACCCAGAGAACAACAAGAGCATACCAAGCACAATACAGGCAGACACTCGCCAACAGGAGCGCCCAGCTAAAGCAGCAGATAAGGTCGTACAGCCCAGACCTCATACCAATAATGCAAAGGCAGGCAGATATTGCCCAGATGGAAGAAGACATTGAAGACCGGGTCAACAGCAGGAACAGGGTTGCTGAGGTTTTCTTTTCAGAACTAGAACAAAAAATTGATTTGCTGCTCTCACCTCACCAGGCAAACTATGAGCAGAGCACAAGGTCAGATTCGGCAGCTGAAAATATTAACCAGGCACTTGATGACTATGCAGAAGAAAGTCATGTCAGGGGCGAATCACAGAGAACTGAAGCATATGCAGCATTCACAAGGCATCTGATGTAGGTGATTCTCTTGGAGATTGTTATTGCTGAAGAAGAGCTTAGAAAAAGCAGAAGATCTCTTGAAAGGACAATCAATGGACACACCCACAGAATAAAAGACAAGCTCGAAAAACACGGGGCGCAAAAGAGCATTGAAGCTCTCTACAGTGCATTTTCAGCAGTTGATATTATCTGGAAAGAGCTTGCCAGCAGTTTTGCACCAGATGATTCCCTTGCTGCAGCACTGCATATTGGTGCAGATTTTGGACTCAGCAGATTGGAATATGTTACCAATGGGGTGTTCAGAAGAGAACTTATTGATCTTAGCGAGCCATACCCAATACCTGTTGATAAAATACTTGGCGAATACTCAAGTGAGCTGGACAAAAGCAACACTGATTTAGACAGGATGACAGGGAGTTTTCTTACCTGGGTTCATGAGGGAACAGGACACCAGATTAATGACCCCAGACTTTTTAGTCTGCCAGTGAAAATTGGTTCATACACACTTACAGGAAAATCAACTTCACATGACAGCGATTATACATGGGACAATTTCGGGGGTTATTTTGCTGCTGTTAATTATTTGCAGGAATTAGAACTCATCATAAAAAATTTTGAATACTGCAAACAGATAGAACAAGACCACCTCATACCAAAAGGCATACTGCTTTACGGACCGCCAGGAACAGGCAAGACAAGACTTGCAAGAACATTCTGCAGTGAAGCTGGAATCCCATGCCAAACATACATTGCCTCGCAAATTGGAACGCAGTTTGTTAATGAATCAGCACGGAATCTGCAGAAAAAGTTTGACATTGCAAAAATTAGTCTATCCAATTATCCAGTGGCTGCAATTTTTATTGATGAAATAGATGTGCTGTGCTCAACAAGAGGGACAAACCACAATGAAGATGACAAAGTTGTAGCTGCACTTAATGCAAACATGAGTGGACATCTGGCTGTAGAGGGGATTATGGTAATAGGTGCAACAAATCGTATTGAAAGCTTGGATAACTCACTTCTCAGACCCGGAAGGTTCACCAAAAAAATCCATGTTGGAGACCCTGATGATGAAGAAATAAGAGACATTTTCAGTGTTTATTTTGGAGGAACTGAAGTTGATATTGACAAAATCATACCATACAGATCAAGCTGGAGAGGCGCAATGATAGAATATACCCGAGATGAATCAAAACGAAGAAAAATGGTCAGGCATCTCAAGGGTGAAATTCCATATGGTGTGCTTCAGACAGAGGATGTGATTCCTGTGATCCAAAATGAATAAGAACTGGGAAAGAGTGTATGGCTGGCTAAGACAGGACTATGACAACATATCAGAGCTTGTCTCTAACTCAGCTGAATATGAAAGCAGACTTGAGCAAATATGCACAACAGATGATGCAACCTGCCTGGCTCAGCTTAGAGAAGTTTTTGATGAGACCCTTGGAACACTGGACAAATACAGCCAGGTAAAAAAGCTTGACACTATTTCTCCTGGTCTTGAAACCAAACTCCTTATAGCGCAAAATCTACAGAAAGATTACATAGGAGCAATCTCAAGAATCTCAAATGACTTTGACAGGAAATGGCAGAGGGCAAAAAAGAGATACAACACCTGGGAGCAAAAATACGGGCACCAGGAACTATTAAGACTTAGAGACAAACTCAACGAGCTGGCACAACTCTATCAACAACTAAGAAAAGTACATGTGCCAGAAAAACCAGAGGTAAAAAAATATATTGCCTTTGTTGAAGCAGTCACACCTCTTGAATCTGAGCTTGCACAACTCGGTTCCCAACCAAGGTCAGAACCAGAATGCCACATCTGGCAAAGAGACCGAGAAGAGATTGAAGAACGCTACCAGCAAATTACAAGCAGATTCAGGCACATGGAAAGTCCACTATTTGCATACAGTATGCCTGTCACGCTTGAAGAACCAAATGACTGGGAAAAAATCTACCAGGAATCAATTACTTACCTTGAAACAAAAAGGGCTGTGACAAGAGATCATCTGGAGAGACTTGCTGAAATGGAACTCTGTGAAAACCCTCAAGATAGTATTGCAAAATTGGACAGAAGATTCAGAGACATGTTTCAAAAAGAATACTATAGAGTTGTTAATGAGCTTGACAATAGGTTTGCAAGAGCAAGCAAAGGCACATCACTGGATGAACTGGAAATAATGTACAAGACAATTGGCCTTGCCACAGAAAATATCTCAAGGAAAAAAGAACAAAGAAAAGTAAGAAAAATTATTGAGAACTTATCAGAAAATACACAAAGTGTGCCTGCTGATTTTTTTACCTGGAAAAGAGAATTCAGTGATGTCAGAGAAAAGCTTCTTCCCTACAATCAGGATGGGCAGCTCGTAAATGTACCAAGAAGATTAAAACAGGAAGTTGACCAGTGCATGCATGATTTGTATGAATGGCAGAAGAGCACCGGAGCAAAAGTATTTATCTGTCCTGACACATGGCAGATGTCCTTAGATGGGATCTCTGTTTGAGAACCACTTGAAAATACTCAAAATTCTGGAAAAATATAAATACCAATAGTGTGGAATCATAAAACAGGGTTATGGAAATCGAAGATCTTCTTGCAGACGAGTACAAGGCAGATTTAGACAAACTTGCAAAAAAGAGAAAAAGGCTGGATAAGATAAAACAGGGACTGTCCACTCTTCTGATTGGAGCAGCAGGTTTTTTTGGCTATTATTATCGTGAAGAAATCAGCTCTTCTCTTTTCAGGGATGAAATCTCAACAGAGGGATTTCATATGATTGACCTTGCAGAATATGGAATTGAAAGCAGCCTAAAATTTGAGGGGGTGCATGCTTCACAAGAAATACCTTTATTACTCGGGCACGAAGTCAATACTGTAGACAACGGAAGATCAGACTACCATGAAATCAAGATTGATCCCGGTGTTTCTTATCCCAAAACAATTTATATGGTGGTTTATTCACAAAATGCTTCTGAGGAGTACAGGGGTCGCGAGATCGGAAGATTGGATGCTGTTTATGAGAATAAAGAACCAGGTTATATGCCATTTGTTCTGGGCGAAAATATCTTTGACAGTTCATGGGAAGATGAAAAAGGACTGGAAAAACTCAACGGTTTAAATGAAATCTTAATTGAGGTTGATATGGTATATGCATGGGAAGAACTGGACTACATAAGGATAGTAGACACTTCTGTTTCAAGTTTAGGAGAAAAAGAACCAAGCATACATGTTCTGGCAATAACAATAGAGGAAAGATAAGCTATTCGTATTTTCCTGTTGGACTGTTTTACCAGTTTGATGCACAATCCCTGCCACAAGAAATCCGTGGGCAGATCTCCTTGTCCATAATCACACCATGGCCAGACGGATGTTTGGTGTTTTGAGAACAGGAGTAGGGCATCCTTGGATGACCCTCTGTTCCAGGGATGATTCAAAGTTGATCTGAATGCAACTGCACGAGTTTAACCCTGATACAAGGACAAATTTAACACAACTTATTTATATGATCATTCACTTTTGTTTTTCATGGGCCCAATAAATATCACAAGTAAGCTTATAATTGAGACTCTCAGGAGTTCAACATCCCAGAAACTTTTGATCACATTTCTAATACTTCTTGCTGGTTTTGTTATTTCAAAGTTCAGTTCAAAACTGCTCCAGGGATTGTACAGGGCTTTCAAGAGAAGAGCAAGACTCAGGAAATCAGATCCTGTGGTAAGAATCACAAGGTATGTCATAATGAGTCTTAGCATTATTGTTGCGCTTGTCTATCTAAGGGTTGATATTGTAGAACAAATCCTTGGCACGTATGATATACTACCAAATATATTATCTGTTGTTTTGATACTAGTCCTGGGAATAACACTGGTGGAATTAATAGTATATATCATGAGACTGTTTTTTAAGTCGGTTGGTATTTCAGACTATCTTGAAATCTATAATCTTGCCCACATTCTTGGAGTTATTGTTGTGGCGATCAGAGTTGTGTTGTATCTGATATTGCTTGAGCTGTTATTAAACTATGCTGGTCTGGATTTTAGGCCATTCTCTACTTTTTTCATGGTAATTATCTATGGTGGGATAGTGCTTGGTGTCCTTTTCCTGTTTGTTGGTCTTAAATGGGCAGTGGAAAACATCTTTGCAGGAATGCATCTTAAAGGGACAAATCTTTTCAAGGTCGGGTCAGAAATAAAGTTTAAGAATTACAAGGGAGAAATTGAAAACGTAAATAAAGTATCAACACTTATCAAAACAAAAAATAAGCTTGTCTGGATTCCAAACAAGCTTTTGGCCAATTCTGAAATAGAGTTCAAACAGGCAAAACCAGAATTAAAGACACTCCAGGATGTGACAAGGTACTTTACAGAGCAAAAGCCAAGCTACTGCGGCCCGGCTTCAGCACAAATTGTTTTAAGCATATTTGGCTACCATCATGACCAGGAAGAGATTGGTAAGAAATGCGGAACAGAAGTTGGTGTGGGAACACATCCCGAGAGATTAATTAATGTTGTGAGTGAACTTACAGAAGAGGAAGTCAAGGGAGCCTGGATCAGTTATGAGCATATAACAGATCTTCGGGAAGAACTAAAGTCCTGGCTGCACCAGGGAGCACTTGTTATTGTTGACTACAAAAAAGAATACCTTTTTCCAGAAGCAAAAACAGCACATTATTCTGTATGTGTTTCTGTAGAAGGAGATGAACTCCTGCTCATTGACCCCAGTTTCAAGACAGGAGGAGTATACTATGTTGATGTCAACAGAGTCTTTAGCGGTATGAACACATACTCCAAACTTATAGGCGGAAAAAGAGGCTATATTGTACTTGCGCCTGACGGAACAAATGCACACTGGAGAATCGAGAATGATCTGATTTATTCAGATATGAATCTTTATGATGATATCCACAAAGGAATAAGAGACAAGATGACCAAGCTTATGAAAAGCACACCCTTGAAATCAATATTTCCAAAACGAGTCCAGAAGTTTCTTGAGAGAGTAGAAAAAAAGGAAAAAGTCTACAGAATCTGGGAGCCTAGAAATCACTAGTTCTTTTTATTGGAAGCTTTATCTGGTCAATTATCTTTTTCATCTTGTTCTTGTATCCGCTAAGTCCTTTCCAGTCAAGAATTACCATTTCTGGTGAAGGCCGGGTTTTTGCAATTGCCTGGTTCACCATTTCAATATCAAGATTTTTCAGCTGGTATTTTGGACAAATATGCCCCATTGCAATATCTGTATCAAGTATGATCTTCTTGAAGTTGGGTGAGTGGTGAAGACCGCCAATGCCAATGGCTGTTCTGTAGTTGGGTTTTTCTTCTATCAGATGCATTATTGTTTTGGCAATTATTCTTGCAGCTGATTCATCTTCCCATCTTTCTTTATTTGAACCTATTTCAATAAAAAAAGAAGGTTTTTCCAGAAACGGTCCGTGATGAGTAACTTCTTGGATAATATCATATCCTGAATCACCTGCTAACTCATGTATCTTTCTGAAACCCTCTTTGAGATACGAAGCAGGACAAACACAAAGAGTCCTGGGTTTGCCGCCGTAGTCAGCACTTCCCCAGTTACCCTGGGTGTGCACACACAGACTTGGAATGCCTGCTTTGGACTCATGTTTTGTTGCAAATACAAAAAGATCTGCATCAATCTTCTCGTCAACATTCTCACAATCAACAGAATCATGTTCCGTTGTGTAAAGTCCGATGTTCTTTAGCCTATAATAACGACTTTCTTCAAAATATCCTTCTTCCTTAAAATCATACATCTGGAGAAGCTTATCCTTGATATTTAATCCTGCTGTGTCCTGCTGGGAGCAAATTATTGCTGTTTGCATTTGGTTATTTAGTTTTTGTTGGTTTTTAAGGTTTATGGGTAAAAATATATAAATAAGAAAGTAAAATCCACTCTGTATGAAGAGGTGGTTGTTACTCCTGGTGCTGATTGTGGTTCCTTCTGTATACTCTCTAGGTGTTGCACCAGCATTCAACACTTTTTCCTTTGAACCAGGACTTGAAGAGACTTACACAATCAAGGTATATAATTCAGATAAAGAGAAGCTTAATGTGACTGTTGATGTGGCTGGAGATTTGTCTGACTATGTTGATGTTGACAAAGAAATTTTGTATTTTTCAGAGGGGGAGTCTTTTAAAGAAGTTGAATACAGTGTATCTCTTCCCAGAGATCTTCCACCTGGTGTGCACAGGGCAAAAATCAGATTAACAGAAGTGGCACCAGATATTAAAGAAACCATGACAGTTATTGGAATAGTGAGCTTGTCACACAAAATCACAGTAAATGTTCCTGCTCATGGAAAATATCTCTCAGTAGAGCCTGCATTCAGTGATGATGAATTATCAGTGACGCTTGACAATATTGGAAGAGAGGATATTGACCAGGTAGATGTATCAATTATGCTTTTTGAAGGCGAAAAAGAAGTGTATTCAGATTCTGAAAGGCTATCACTTAATTCGGGAAGCAGCAGGACAATCTCAAGAACATTTGATTTGATAGGTGAGTATACCTATGTTGTAGATGTTCTCTTTGATGGACAAAGCGAAGTTATAAGAGAGCCAGTGAGAATAGGCGAACCAGTGATTGATATTGTTGATATAAGATCAAGTGATTTTGAACTAGGCAAGACAGCTCAGCTTGAAGTTGACCTTGAAAACAAGTGGAACAAAAACTTGGACAATGTTGATTTTACATTTGAGGTTCTAAGAGGACAAGATACTGTTTCAACTTACAGGTCTGAAAAATTTGAGATAACAGGAAACAAAACAGTGTATGCCTACTGGGACACAAGCAATGTTGAGCGGGGAACATACACTGCAAAGTTTACTGTCAATTATCTAGACCACACTGCAGAAGAGGAATGGAAATTCCAGCTTTCAGAACAGGGTTTTTCAGCAGAAGAGTATAACCCTGTAATCTTTGGCATACTTATTGCATTTGCAGTATTTGTAACAATAATTATGTATCTTGCAATCCGCTCAAGAATGAAGTGAGTTCTATGTATTCTTGTGATCTTCGTCCCAAAAAATGCTGCCAGTGCGGCGACTGCTGCAGGTTTCCCAAAAACAAACTTGCTGCAAAAAGGTTCAGGGAGATGTTATTTGAGAAAACAGGCTTTGTGTATCTTCATGGTTTTGACAAGATTGGTGTTCAAAGTTATGAATACGAAAAAGCCAAGAGATTAGCAGAACAAGTAGTTGATCTTGACTTAAAACCAAAAAAGGTAATATTTGACGAGAACACAGGAAAAACCATTGTTTTTGACTGGTGCATTGACCATGATGTCTGTCCATTTCTGAAAGATAATCTGTGTTCAATTTATGAAGATAGATTTGATATCTGCAAAGCTTTCCCAGACTATTCAAAAAAGATTGACAAAGTTGAAGAGTTGTGGGAAAAATCGCAGGAGCTTATCAGGAGGGGAGTGATCAGGCTTAGTGATAGTTATGAGGAAGCATTGGAGAAGGCTAAGAAGGGAAAATTGGTGAATTTTGTGGATTTTTTGCGGGAAAGTTGAGGATCAGCATTTTAGGCACGTATATAATGAAAAATCTATGAATTGTTGGAGAAAGATATCTTATTTTTATGGAATACTCCCAGATTAATTAGTGTAATTGACTCGTTGTTCTCTAACGGAATAGATACCGAATCGTTTGGAGGAATTCTTGAAATCTCATATACATGTCCTTTCCTGGATCCTGTTTCAAAGTACATATTTGCTTTCTTCTGATCAAAAACAGAATACTGAACATGGACTGTTCCATCATTTTCAACTTTTGTTATCCTAGGCCAATCATCAAATTGAAAATCATAGTCAAAAGTAAAAATAGACCATGATCCTCGGCGGACCGAACTCACGAAATATTCGTGTTTTTCGTAGTATCCACTGTAAGATTCGATAATCATGACAAAATCGACATCCTCTGGCCTATCAAACATTTCCATGTTACCTATTAACCGTGGATGATTAAATTTTAATTCTTTGGTATTTTTGTTTAAATAGAAATCATTTGCTTCGATAACTTCTGATTCTCGTAGGTCATCCAACTCTTTTTTTACCTGCAGTATTACATATTTGTTATCCACTAAATGGTTACTGTTAAAACCAATATGTCCAAATTCAGATTGGACAAAGTCTCTGTTAAGATATGTTCTATATATAACAACAATAATAGTAAAAGCAAATACTATCACAAGAATGGAGAGTATTGCAAAATAGGGTTGCTTCAACCACTTCTTTTTATTTTTGGGCATCTTATCAGTAAGCTCTTTGATCTTCTTCTGGTCATTAGCGACTAATGCATCAACCATGTCTAGTGAAGATTGACTTTCCTTTTGGGCAGCTATCTTTTCCTTCTCAGAAAGTGTTTCTTGGTACTTGAAAGTGTACTTTTTATAAACTAAGCGACCTAAAGGCACAATAACTGAGAAACACAGCAGTGAGACAAGGTAGAATAATAGGCCCACAGATCTGGTAAAAAGTCGGTAAAATCCCACAATCAATCCAAATATGGAGCACAGACAAAATATCAGGAATAAAAAATAAAGAACACGTTCCCAAGAACTATAACTCTTGTCATGAAGTACAAATTTTGCGGTTCCTACAAGTTTTTTGAACATAGGCTAATTTTAAAGGTTGTTATATTTAAGTTTGTCCTATTTCTTTTAAGAACATAGTTTGGGTTTTCTCTTTCAATCCGCGAGCATACCTGCTTTTGAAAAGATTTTACTAGAGTATATAAGCCAAGCCCATACTAGAGCAGGAAGTTTAGAATAACTGGTAAAATGAGACACCCCATAGCATGGCTCCTGCTTATTTCTTTGAAGGGTGCAATAAGTCCGATTGCAGTCGAGGTTATAAGAACAACAATTCCTATAGGTCCATTTAGAATAAAACACAGCACAAAAACAAAAAAAACAACGCAGACAATCAGTGCCTGGTAATCCACTTTTTCAATAAACTTGGAAAACAACTTGGACAACCAGAGAGTCAAAAATACAGAAATTGATCCGGCAATTACAAACACAACCATCAATACAAGAAAAGAGACAAAATCAACTTCCATAAGTTTTGATATCACAACTATTGTTCCGTCCTTTGCCTTGTCAAGAGAATAAAAAGTGACAAGAGAAAAAACAACACTCATTGTACCCATTGCGCCAACCAGCGCAAGATAACCCTTGTCTTTGAGATCTTTTACAATCTGGTTTGAGATCACAGCACCCTGGGCAGGCCCAAGCCCGGGCAAAAACTGTATCACAAAAACACCAATAGAACTTCCCACAAGTGCTTTAAGCAATTTCTTAACAGACAGGTCAATCTCTTTGGAGGTTTTTTGAGGCGGGATTTTGGTGTTTTCAAAATAACTTATTATGAGCCCTGAGATTCCAAAAAGGCCAGACAGCATTGGAAAAAGCGGCTCTGGAAAGTTGGAAACTGAAAAAACAAGAATACCAAGTGTGCCGGATGCCAAAAACAGAAAACTGCTCCAGAATAGTTTGTCTCTTATGATCATGAAAACAGATATGACAATCAGCAGAAAAACAACATAAGGTTCAATAAACTCAGAAACCATTGGAGCAACAAAAAGAAAAACCGGAAAAAGCATCACAGAAAAAATCATGCCTGCATAAGTTCCAAGAATTGTTATTTTTACTGCCTGGTATGCCTCACCCTGGAGAAGCATTCTCTGCCCAGGAAGAACAGACAATGCATTTTCATTCTCAGGAGCGCCAAGATAAACCGAAGGAATCGTATCCAGAAAAGAGTGCACAACAGAAAGAGAAATAATAAAGACACCAAGACTCAAAGGTTCAAAATGCTGCAGGAGTATTGGAGATAGAGAAAAAAGAGTAGTTGCAATCAAGTTCACATGAATTCCTGGGAGGATGCCTGTAATTATCCCGCATAAAACTCCCAATACTAATCCAATGATTAACTCAAAGTACATATTGTGCGGTGCGGGCGGGACATTCCAAGCTGAGGGGCCAAACTTTTTTGAACCCGCACGAGATGGAGGTCTCGCCAGGGCATCAACCTGGCGCAATGCCAGATTACACAAAAATCGAAAATTATCTCCGATTTCCTTTATGCGACCGCACCACTGCACAACCAAAAGATTTATTAACAATTAATACCTTTTATTTGATGGAGGTCTTGTCAGGGTTTATGCGACCCGCTTTTTTATTTCTGTTCTGTTAGAATCCAGAAGAAAAACCTATGGAATTGCAAAGTTTTCGGATTTATCTGACAAAAGTAGAATTATTTAATTCCTATCCCCATAATATGAGCACTTGCTCCAACAATACTCTTGTCTGACTCAATTTTTCTTAAGAAAGAAAGTATGTTTTCTCTTGTGGAACCCTGCCAAATTTCTTCAAAATCATCTATTCTTTTTCCCCAAACAGGTCCTTCTATTGCAATAACTGAAGTATCAAAACCAGCATACTCAAGCTCCTCCCGAAGCTCATCAGGATGATGAAAATAAGAAGTGACAAAGTAATCTGGATGATTGTTAGGATTCAGATGCTGTCCTGTTTCAAGGTCTTTTTTAACTATTTTGACAAACTCAGGATCCCTGATATAACCTCTCAGCATTCCGTCAATATAAGAAGCAAATCTTGAGATTGCAGCTCCAAAAAACACACCGCCGGGTTTTAAGACCCTGTATGCTTCACTTAGTGCCTGCACCCTGTCCTGTTTTTCAATCAGGTGGTACAAAGGACCAAGATACAAAACAGCATCAGCAGAATTATCCGGAAATTCCAGCTCGAGTGCATCTCCGACTTTTATGCTGGCAACCTTTTTTTGAAGTTTTGCATTAATTTCTTTTGCTTTCTCAACATGCACGGGAGTTAAATCTCTAAGATGCACTTCATATCCTCTTTTTGCCAGAGGAAAAGCATAAACACCTGTGCCTCCGCCAACATCATAAATCACACCAGGTTTATCAGTCAAGAATCTTGTGAGTATATCCAAGGTTCTGTCTCTCTCCAAAAGTCCATAACCTGAAAGAAGTCTGTGATGCTCTCCATCCTGGTTGTAATAATCAACAATATCTTTCATGACCTTTTAAATTTAAGACACTTATAAATATCTTTTGAACTTTATAGATTTGAAAAATTATGGAATTAAAATCTACTTGAAATAAAATCTACAATTTGCGAAGCACCTGAACCATACAATGTTCCAAAAAAGTTGGCAAAATAAGCACTTCCTGAACCAGCCATTAATCCCAGGTCTAGTCTATCCTTTCTTGCCTGTGAAAACCACAATGTGCCGCTTGCAAGCGTGGCAGCAGAAGTGACTCCTGTTGCAATGCTCTCCAGCTGGCTGCTGACTTCTAGGCCTCTTGACCGCGCAAACCCAATACCAAATGCTGCTGCAAAACTCAGTGCTGAGCTTGTCAAATAAGCTGCAAGTACTGGATCTTCTTTGGGTGAGCGGGCTAAATACTTTACAAACAAAGGCTTTTTTTCCTCAATTGGCTCACTAACAGTATAATCTTCAACGTCAATTATCATGTATAGATTAATCCATATTTAATATTTAAATCTTGCTATTAATGGTTACCTACAAGTAGTAAAAATAAAGATTTCTTTCCTGTTTTGCTGCTTACCAGGTGCTTCTATCATGCAGAAGAATCTTTTTTGGAACAAGAGATTTCACCAATTGGACTTCATCATATGTTGAAGGTTTTATCCTGTCATCAGGTGAAATATCTCTGTCTTCAGGAATGAATACAGGGTTATACGACTCATCTCTAATCCAGAAACCAGCACATTCACCCGCACTATAGATTGTGAAGTGTTCTATGTCTGAAACATAAAACATCTGGACATGTTCTCCACTAAGAACAGCAATACTCATGTTGGGATGGACATCTTCAATAGATTTGGCCTCTCTCTCACACAATTCAGAATAAAGCAACTTAAGTTCAGGATAACCAAGTGGTTTTTTAGGTAATTCATGAAATTCTTTTAATAATTCAATAGCTTTCTTATATAGTTCTTTAACAAATTTAAACCCTGAAACAGGATTCTCTATTAAATCCTCAAGATTTGAACCTACACTTGCATAACCTGATTTTGCAACAGCATAGAAGTTGCGTGAGTTAAACAACAGAATCTGGCCATCTCTTTCTATCAAATACTGATCTCTGTAAATCCTTACATTAACATCTTCTCCGCCATATTCCTCAGTCATTGGAAAAAATCCAGCAAAGCGTGTTTATATTTTTTGCTATTTTGCAATGGTAAGTTTTAAATATCTAAAAACTTCCTTGATATACATGAGTAAATTTAATCAGCCTTATGAATGAGTTGTGGTCTCACACTACCTTGTGGAAGATGTTCCACTTAAATTATATCTTGCAGACATTCAAGGGAGGGATCCGGAAAATATGAGTGGGATTTCGCTGAATTGGAACATGCACACTTAGTGAGTTCTATAGGTATTATGGAAAGTGGGAGCGGAATTCCGCATATTGCAATTGCTTTCCCTCATGCAACTTCTCTTTACAGGTGGGGAAATCCGATGGATGAGAAAGAGAGGGAAACAAACTTGTATAAGATTGGCACAGCAAAAACAGATGAACTCAGGTTTATGCAGACCGATGAGGTATGTTGTCCTCTGGAATCACTGATTCTAGCTGAGGAGACCAGGTTCTGGGCACAGGCAGGTTCTGTTGAAGAATATCTTGAAATGTTTGTTGAGGATGTTGAAATATCTGTTAATGAACCAAACAAGCTTTACTCACAGCTATATGACAGGCAAGATTAGAAATATTTATAAATACTCTATTTACAGATTTAGATATGCAAAAAGAGTTGATTTTCACTGTAACTTTCTTTTTTGTTCTGGGCGCAGTAGGAATATTTCTGGGAAGTACAATAACAGGCTTTACAACAATGCACTGTGAAGATGGTGTGTGCAAGGAAACCTGCAGGTTTGATACTGACTGTGATTCAGGTGAAGTATGCTGCGATAAGGGATTGTCACAAGGAGTCTGTGAACAAAAATGCGTGAAAAGATTTGAGTACAAACCAACAGCACAAGATCCTTCTGCTGTTGATTATCAAGTTCACCCAGCATATGAAAGTCCAGCCAGTACTAACCATACTATGTTTTTTGTTGGACTCTTAGTTGTTGTAATTATTGCTGGAGTAATTTACCACAAAATCAAATCAAAGTGATTATGCTTCGCGCAACCTGTTGAGCATATCTCTGTAGTGTATGGCAGCTCCAGTTTGTTGTTGTGGCGTTGTATAGGACCCATCTGGCAGCATTAGAGCTCTACCAACATTTACAATCAGCTGGTCAGCTCCAAAGTAAGTGTACATTTTCTTTGCTTTTCCACCCTGTGCTCCAATTCCAGGTGCAAGTATCCTGATGTCTCCGCCAAGTTCACTTGCAATAGCTAATTCTTCATCTGTTAGATGATTATTATCACTTGGTGCACCAATAACCATAGCAGAAAATCCCAAATCATTTGACATCTTAGCAAGAACCATGTACTGCTTTACTTTTCTTGTTCCATCTTCCCAAACCAGAGATTCAGGATAATCAGAACCCACAGTTACCAACTTGTTCTTTTCTGTCTCATATTCAGGGTTGCTCATCAAACACATTGGAATAGCACCGATACCCCACTTTGATGCCTGTTCTGCCATCTCTTCAAGATTGCCTGCATAAGGGGCAACGGTCACAGCGTCAAAACCCATCTTTGCTGCAGAGTAGAAACCTGCTTCGTTTGTTGAACCAATATCTGCAAGTTTAGCATCCCAGATTTTTACCAGCCCAAAATAATCTGCTATATCGATTATATCTTCCAGTCTCTTCAGGTCACCAGGTTCACTCCAGTACTGCTTGTTTGGTTTTACTGCAGCACAATAAGGAGCAACTGCTCTAAGATACAGGACACTCCATCCCAATTTGTCAACTCCTTCTGGAAGTCCCTTTGGACCTCTGCCCATCTCAAATGGCGCAGGATCAAGCCCTGCGCATAAAACAGAGTTGTTTCTTTCAACTGACTCTAACCATTTTTCTCTAAAAGACATAATACCACCAAAACTGCAAAGAAAAAAGAGAAATAAATAATTTTACTTTTCATAAAAGTAGTAAAACTCCAGAATCTTTAATATGAATCAGTTTAGGCACCATACAGAGCAGGCACCATATCTCCCACATAGTCTCCTGAATCTCTACGTGATCTGAATCTTCTTGCTTCTCTTTTGACAATATCTGTAAGGTCAGGGCTTTTCTCCTTCAAGGGAAGACCTTTCATTTCTCTTATCTTGTTGAAAAGCCAGTACTTTGCTCTCGTTCTTGATGAGTATATTATTCTCTCCTGCTTATCATCAAGGTTTGTCCCAATCTCAATCAGGCTTCCTAAAACTGGAACAACATTTATTGCTGCTCCCACATATCCTTTTCCCACATCAACAGCATAGTTTACTGTCCCTCTTTTGCTGAAATCATATGTACCTGAGGCATAACCCAGCAAACCGGCTATAGCACTGTATGCTGTCTGTGTCAAAAATACTATGGGAATTTGTACTATATTACCAAGGATAGTAACAGGAATTGTTGCAACACCACCTGTGGCTGCGCCGGAAGCAGTTACAACACCAAGCTCAACACTCTCAATCACATCTTCAAGTCCATCTTTCAGAGAAGTTACAAGGTGCAGCGCAGTTCCCAGATATCCTCTGACTCCGCCGACAATATCACTTTGCATATACAGCCTGAATTGGTCTTCAAGACCGTACTCACTTGCGATATCCTCAAGTGAACCTGAAACACTCAACTCAGAATCGTTTACATAGTAGGCAGGAACTTCATTTAAAAGCCTGTGTCGCAGACTACCTTCATCAGCCCTTATCTCATGATAGAGACTCTCAAGTCCGCTATTCAAAACCCTTTTTAGTTTATCTCTGGTAGAGTCTTTCTCTGACATTTTCAAGCAGTTCTCCATAAGTTATTATGCCTTTGAGTTTCTTATCTTCAACAACAGGAACAAAAAAAGACTTGTGATCAACCATTTCCTTAAAGACTTCACTTACTGAATCTTCAGAGTCACAAATAAGAAATATGGGCGAGGTCATTATATCCTCTGCAAGTAGCTCAGAAGGTTTTCTGTCCTCAGCTACAACCCTGTTGTTCATATCAGTGGTTGAAATTATCCCCACAGGATAATCCTCTTCAGTTACAATTATTCTTCTCTGCTTTTTTTCTCTGAGTATCTTTGCAGCATCTACAATACTTTTCTTTCTGTCGCAGGACAGGGCTTTCATGAGTTTGCAGTCTTTGATTTTCATATTGCTGGTTTCAAAATGTATGTATTTATAATTTTCGATAAAGATTTGCTAATAGATTTATATAATTGTTCGTCAGAACATAAATAATGGCCTCCATAATCTTGGAAATAAAAGAGCTAGCTCAGGACTGCGTGCAGGTTCTTTCCAATTGCAGTGCGGAAAAATTCAATGTTGAAACTCACTGCAAATCACTGATACAAATTGCTTACCAGTTTACAGGTCCCCATGGTCATTTTGACAGGCAGACAGCAATTGAGGCTGTCAACAGGACAAATACTTCAGTAGACCTTGGAATTTTTGACAAAAAATCTGGGATCTTCGGACTGATATCCAAAATAAAAGCAAAATACGCTCAGTCAGAAATTCTTTTACAGGTTGATAACATAAGAAGTGATTTTGTTTCGTATGAAAAGTACATTCACAGGTTTCTTTCAGACTTTGAGAAACTCAAAAAAAGAAAACATGGAAAACTAAAGATACTTCGTAAGCTTTTATCTTCCCTTTTGAGCTACTCTGTTTTTTTCAGAGATAAGGTTGTTTTACCGTTTGATAATCTTCTTTCTGAAATTGAAAACACTGACCTAAAAATAAAGGGGCAGGAAAGAGATTTGTTTGAAAAATGCAGAAAAAAACATGATTATTATCAGGGAGATGATTTCAGTTCACGGGTCAACTCATTGAGAAGAGGAGTTAGAGCATATGAAAGAATTATTTCAAGCTTCAAAAAACACAGGAAAGGCCTGGAAGAAAGATACGGTCATGTTCCGCGGCATTTAGAACTCTATTATGAAGAGTACAGCAAGAAATATGAAATACTGAAGGGAGAGTGTGAATTCATGGAAAGATTTTCACGTGCCTATTTTTCAGATAATCAGCAGGAAATGTCAGATCTGGCCAAAGGGCAGGTCCACGGTAGTTTTGAGTGCATTGGAAGCAAGACAACCTACATGGCTTTTGCAGGAGTTGTCCCCCGCCAGCATATGCCGGGCAGGACATCTTGGGAGGGTTCCCCTGAAAAAAAGATACCTCCAAGACAATATGCAGAAAGGTTGAAGAATATTTTCATAAATGGTTACAGGCCTTCTGCAAGAAAGCTTCCCGGTAGTTTTCACGGGATTTCAGAAATCAGGAATGTCTTTTTTTACCTGGACTGGCACATGCACTACGGGGCATGCCACGCACTTGTTGGCTTTTCTCTGTACCCATATTGCCTGTTTATGGCCAGAGGGAATGAAGGAGTAATTTTCACCACAAAAAACATTCCTCCCGGCAGAATAACTCTGTTTGTCAGACCTCCTGATATGCTGAAAGGAAATGAACAGCTGTACCAGAAGAGCCTTATCCACTATCTGGATAAAATGAATGTGAAATATTCTGTTAGGATATACAATTGAAAACCTTTTTAAATGAAACAGCATTACTACTCACAAGATGTGGGGAGTTGCTTCCCTGAAACAAATAATGGAGGCTAAAAATGGGAATTTACAAATATATTCGAGAATCATGGAAAAACCCTAAAAAGGGTATGAAAGAACTGTACAGACAGAGATTGATTAAGTGGAGAAAAGAACCTGTTACAGTAAAACTGGAAAAACCAACAAGATTAGACAAAGCTCGTTCTGTTGGATACAAGGCCAAGCCAGGTGTTTTTGTTGTAAGACAAAGAGTCAACCGTGGCGGCCGTATGAGGCCAAAATTCAAGAGCGGCCGAAGATCCAAGCACATGCGTAGAAAAAAGATAGTCACAAAAAGCTATCAGCAGGTCGCAGAGGAAAGAGCAGGAAGAAAATACAAGAACTGTGAAGTTCTGAATTCTTATCAGGTGGCCCAGGACGGAAAATTCTACTGGTTTGAAATCATTCTTGTGGACAGAGACCATCCAGCAATAAAGTCTGACAAAGACCTTGCATGGATAAAAGACCACAAGGGAAGAGCCCAGAGAGGCCTGACATCAGCAGGAACCCGCTCAAGAGGACTTCAGAAAAAAGGAAAGGGCGCTGAAAAAGTAAGAAAAAAGTAGTTCAGCCATTTTTCAATTTTATTTTTCTTTTATGGAAATTCCTCCTTAGCACAGACGGCCAGCTTCGCTGTCCTACTACATTGACCTGATTTAGGTCAACTCCGCCTGGCCAGGAAGGAATTTCCACAAAGAAGCTTGTTTCTGTAGATTATTCATCGCGCTTGCGGAGCTTATTCCTGACAGTGTTTCTGCTCTGAATAAGCGACCCTAAAATGTGCATAGTTCTTGTAGTAAGCCAAATCTCTGATGTAAATGTCTCTTTTCAAAATATTTATATTTCAACTCTTTTTAATATTCCCTATGCGAACAACCAAAGAACTAAAAGCGTACCTTAAAAAGAAAGCATCAGAAGACCCTGACAAGTACTATGCAACAGATGTTTTAAGAGAGTCAGGTTTTTCAAGAAAAAAGTGCGAAAAATGCGGGACATACTTCTGGTCAACTCAAAAGAGAAAAGTCTGCGGTGACTCTGTTTGCAGCGGGGGTTTTAGATTTTTTGGCAAAAAAGACAATTCACTAAGTTATGTTGAAACCTGGCAGAAATTCTCTAAACTCTTTAAGGAGATGGGCTACACTCCGGTAAAAAGATACCCTGTTGTAGCAAGGTGGAACCCAACAATGGAGTTTACAATTGCAAGCATTGCAGCTTTCCAGCCATATGTTGTTTCAGGAGAAGTTGAACCACCTGCAAATCCACTTGTAATACCTCAGTTCTGCATAAGGTTTGATGATATTGACAATGTGGGCTACACAGGGAGCCACATGACAGGTTTTGTTATGATTGGCCAGCACATGTTTGTGCCAAAAGATGAGTGGGACCAGGACAAGGTTTTTGGAGACATAAAAA
This sequence comes from uncultured Methanosarcinales archaeon, assembly GCA_964444505.1. GTDB lineage: Archaea > Nanobdellota > Nanobdellia > Woesearchaeales > JAGVZT01 > CAYUHF01. The sequence continues at coordinate 80,497 of CAYUHF010000001.1, forward strand.
GATGGCTTAATGAGGGACTTGAGATCCCTGATTCTGAACTCATATTCCATGAAGATGCGTGGGCTGGTGGTGGAAATGCAGGGCCGTGTATGGAGTACTTCTCAAAAGGTCTCGAATTAGGAAATCAGGTTTACATGCTCTATGAACAGACACCAGATGGATTAAAAGATCTAAATCTTAAAGTTCTTGATATGGGAATGGGGCATGAGAGAAACACATGGTTTTTGCAGGGAACAAACACAATCTATGAAGCAGTATTTCCCACAGTAATTGAAAAACTACTTGAAAAAACAGATGTCGAATATGACAACGAATTTATGAAAAAATTTGCACCATACGCAGGAAAACTTAATCTTGATGAAGTAGACGATGTTGAAAATGCGTGGGATGAGATATCAGAAAAACTAAGTATACCAAAAAAAGACATCAAGGAAAAGATACTCCCACTTGCAGGAATTTTTTCAGTTGCAGAACATGCACGGGTTCTTCTTTTTGCACTTAATGACGGGGCACTGCCTTCAAATGTTGGCGGAGGCCACAATCTCAGAATGCTCTACAGAAGAGCAATGGGTTTTATTGACGATTTTGCATGGGATGTAAAAATGTCAGAAGTGTGCAGCTGGCATGCAGAAGACCTTGCACCAATATTTCCTGAACTTAACAATCTTGACAACATCTCAAAAATACTTGATGTTGAGAGAAAAAAATACAGGGAAACAATGAAGAGAACAAAAAAAATCGTCCAGAAAACAATAAAGCAGGAAATAACAGAAGAAAAACTTCTTGAGCTTTATGACTCCAAGGGAATATCGCCTGAGAGAATAAAAAAACAAGCAGAAAAAATAGGAAAAAAAGTGAAAATCCCGAAAAAGTTCTTTGCAAAAGTAGCTGAACTGCATGAAACCACACAGGCCCATCAGACAGAAAAAGGGACAAAACTTGACCTTAAGGGAATACCCCAGACAAAAGCAAATTACTATTCAGACTACACAAAGACTAACTTTAATGCAAAAGTTCTCAAGGTTATTGACACCAATGTTGTTTTAGATAGGACACTTTTCTATCCAACATCAGGAGGTCAGATGCATGACAAGGGAACAATACATGGCATAGATGTTGTAGATGTGTTCAGACAGGGTCCTGTGATTGTGCATGTCCTAAAACAGGAACCCAACTTTCAAGAAGGAGACACAGTACAGGGAAAAGTTAACTTCCAGAGAAGAAAACAGCTCTCACAGCACCACACAGCAACACATATTATAAATGCTGCAGCAAGAAAAGTCCTTGGAAACCACATAAACCAGGCAGGAGCAAAAAAGACAAAAACAAAAGCGCACCTGGATGTGACACACTATCAGCTTATTACAGATAAAGAGCTTCAGCAAATTGAAAACGAGGCAAACAAGATAGTGGGAAAATCCATAGATATTGAAAAGAAATTCTACCCGAGAAGGGCTGCAGAAGACAAGTTTGGTATGGACATATACCAGGGAGGAGCTGTACCGGGAAAACAAGTGAGAATCATACAGATCAATGACCTTGATGTAGAAGCATGCGGCGGCACACACCTCAACAACACCTCAGAAGTCGGGAAAATTAAAATCACAAAATCCACAAAAGTGCAGGACGGTGTTGTGAGAATTGAGTTTGTTGCAGGCGAGGCAGCCCAAAAATTCATCCAAGAAAACCAGAAAATAATTGATAAAGCAACAAAACTTCTAGATATTAAAGACAATCAGCTCCCTGCACGAGCACAGGAATTATTCAAAAAATGGAAAAAGGCAAGAAAAGCAGTGAAAAAGAAAAAAGAAATCAACATAGAAGAGCTTGAGCTCACATCAGAAGAAATTTATGAGGGAGATGTTCTGAAAAGGACAGCAGAGATCCTAAGAACACAGCCCAAACACGTACCAAAGACAATCAAGAGATTTTTAGATGACCTTGAAGAAGCAAAAGAAAAACTGAGATGATCTATTTTTTTATTCCACCAATTGTTTTGGTTGTAAAAAAGTAGTTGGTAAGAAACAGCATGATTACATCAAGCTTCTCCTGAAAGTCAACCCTTTCTTTAAAGTCAATAAAGCTGACTCTTGAGCTTAATTCATGCAAATGTCTTACTGCAACAATTTTCTTATCTCTGATTATCCGTTGTTCTCCCAATGTGTTTTCAAAACAATATTTCTTATTGTGAATATTAGCCTGCCAGCTAAGCGCCTTTCTCTCGCCAATCTTTTTGTCCTCAGAATCATAAAAACTAAGAGATGTTGTGGGTAAAGGACAGACCATTTTTCTATAGACCTTTTCATTTTTTAGGATGAAAAACCACTTAAAACCAAAGTGGTTCTCAATCACTAACTCTTTTCCTTCTCTAAAGCGTAATTTTATCTTTCTTGGTTTGGTATTATCTCTGCCACCTACATGTAGAAATGAGTTGATGAGTACAATGTCATGGTTTAGAGAATGCTCAATGATCTTCTTTTGTAACCGGATTTCGTACAAGATAAATATTGAGATTACTGCAACAAAAAGTAGAAGAAAAGCAGCTATCTGAATTTTGATGTCAACTCCTAACAAAAACATACTGATTGCAGCGATTGATACTAGTAGAATTACAAAAACAAAGAGGTAAATCCGTTTATATCCATGTTTTATTTCAGACATTGCTTCCAGAATAGGCCATAATGCTTTTATTTTTTACGGATACAACTTAACTCTCAAAAAGAATGGAAAGCAAGATTCCTCCATTTACCAATTTGATAAATCAGTATACAAAAACGTAAATTATATATATTGGTATTGATAAGTTCTCGTTTAGAAACTCATGTTTGAAATTAATCTGAAAAAAGAGGGAATCATATTTTTCTTACTCATAGCTTTATCATTTTCTGTAAGGGCTGCAGACATTGATGTCCAGGCAGGAAATGCTTATTATGCAGAACTTGAGGGAAGAATGAATAGTCTGCACTGGTCAGGCCTTAAAGTTGTTAACAATGGTATCACACTAGATGACAGCACAGAGCCGTTTACATCAATAGATTCGAGTTATCCTTTTATGATGCAGGTGAGTTTTCCGGGATATAATCTCAAGGATGAAATGCATTATTATGCTGCAATGCTGCCTGATGAGTTTGATCTTACAAAAGTACAAAATGTAACAGCAGGAGATCTTTCTTCTGAAGGAATCTTTGATTCCACTCAATTTCCAACCTTTTATCCAGACTATTATTCCAGCAATGACAATCCACAGGTGACCTTTTGCTGTGACACTGCCTCAGTTGAAATTGGAGAGCAAAATTTTACAGCCTTCAATATTGAATTAGGTGGAGGCACAGACTACTATCTTCTGAAATATGATAATTCAGGTACCAGCACGCCTCTTTTCTTGCACAAACTTGAGGATGCAACCTGCTATAATAACACCGAGTGTGTTTCACAATTCATGCTTCCTGTTAGTCCTCAGAACTTTAATTTCTATGTACTAAACAAGGGGAAAATCTATGAGTATACAACATATATTGATGGTATTGAAACCACAAGTTTTCCCCAGACAGCACTACCTTATAATCTAACCATTGATGTTGTGGAGGGATACACAGGTAATGTTGCACAGAATCTTGATATTGTTGTTGGTGAGGAAGACGGCCAGAATATATTCATACCTTATAGATTGTCTGGTTATGTTTCAGAAGCATACTCAAGAAGCACAACAGACTCCTCCGGTAGAGAAAGCTTCCTTGTGGCACCAACTGTTTATCCGTCCAGATCCACATACAAAATCTTTATTGGTGTGCCTTGGAGAGGAATGATCAGCAACCAGGAAGAACTGACAGTAACAGCAAAAGATGAAATTGTAAAACAGAGCAAACCACTCTCACCATCAAATCTTTTTGATAATGCCAAAGTTACAGTTAATGCAATGAACCAGATAACAAGTTATCTTTACAAGTGGGCAAGCGACCGTCAAGAGGCATACATGTTTGATGTTACCTACCAGCTTCAGACAAACACATGGTCGATTACTGATTATGTTGGAGGCACAGGAGATCTTTATCTGAAGACAGGTGCACCCAATGTCATTGATGTTGAAGTGAGAAATGGTATAATGTCTGCATCAGGCTACACAGTGAGGATGAAAGAACAGGATGGTTATCTTGTGATGAATCCCTATACTGGCTCTGCACCTTTGGATCCAAAAACACGCTACCAGCAGCACCAGATACCTGCAGGAAGTACGTTTATTGTGACCCCTACAAGTTTGGGGAGCAGGTCATCAACAGTAACTCTTGAGATAATTGATGACTCGGGCAATGTAGTTGATGATTACACAGCAGACATTGATGATTCACTTGATATTGGAAGTGGTGGAATAAGCTACAGTAATGATCTGCTGAAAACAGTTGTAAATGCAATCAATGTTGTATTAAACTCACAGTTTTATTCACTCAATTATTAAAACAGAAACTTTTAAATTAACAATGGGTTTTAGGAAATATGGAATGGAAAAAGAGGAGGTATGTTACTGTGCGTAAGACTTTCTTAGTGTTACTATTTTTATCAATTTTCTCATTAGGTCTAGTATATGGAGCAGAGTTTACAGAGGACAAGGATCTTTATTTTACTGGAACCCAGAATGACCCTGGAACACTATACCAGGATGGTATGGATGGAAATCAAGACGTGGGTATTCAGATCTGTGATGTGGGATCAAGATATGTAGGGGCTTTTTATGCACTTTATGATGGCTCCTGGAATTATATTCCAATAACATATAAATCAGACACAGAAGCATTAGCCCAGACAACAGAATCCTCTGGTAACTGCTGGTATACTCTGCCAGGATTTTTGTGGGTCTCACCATCTACTCTTTCATCTCCTAATCCTGATATTTACAAAGCTGCATTTCCCGGTAAACTGTTTATTGGTTATGCATCTTCTGCAAATCCAGGAACAATATCAAATTTTATTTTTGCTGATACAGATGCCCAGCTCCTTGGAGATTATCAGGTCACAAGAAGGTTTGACCAGACTGACCAGAACATTGATATCCAGACACCCACTATAACTTTCCAGACGCAGTCAAACTCATTCAGCTACGCAGCAGACAACAGTAATTATGGAATAAGCAGTGACAGAAGAATGGTAATCGGGTGTTGTGAAGACCAGGATGGAGAGGACTGTAATGACGGCAGAGTTTTTTCAGGTCCTTCTTTTCCTGCAGAGTTTTCAACAGGTCTGTCATCAGCAGAGGTCAATGACCAGAACACTTACACAAGATATATTGTTATGAATGGTATTGGAAAAGAGATGTGTATAGGTGCTAATCTTGAGGCGACACTTAACAGCATCATTCCTCAAACAGTTTACTACAGCATGGATCTTACAATAACTTCAACTTATACTAACCCGCGAGATACACCTTATGAAAGATATGGTGGGAATGTTGATGTGACATCACCTTTTGATATAAGAATTAGAATTTACAACAGCAGTGACTCGTCCGATGTGATTTATAATAAGGTTTTCACAGTTGATTCTGGTCTGTCTGTAGATGGGTCTTTGGGAGATACAACTGTGTGGGCAGCTTACGAACACAGTGGGATTTATACTGTTGAAATTACCGTTGATGTAAATGATGATATTGCAGAGTGTAATGAAGGTGATAATGTTGCAACAGGAGAGTTTGAACTTAAGCCAATAACACTACCCGAGATTTGGATTGATGGCAACGAGACAGACATATTTCCTTATCCAAATATTCCTTACAATCTTAAATTCCATTTCAAGAACTCGGATAATGATACACTAAGAAATGCTACAGTAAATATTTTTGAAGAGAATGGGCTGAATATAATGGCACCGCCACAGGTTTACAACAAGTCACTTGATGAAGAGAATCAAACATCTGATGCGCTTGCTGTGCAGAATAAGGTGACTTTTAGTACAGATTATGACGGCAACATGACTCTTGTGTTTATTCCAACATACAACAAGCTATATCTTCCTGAATACAGTTATTTAGGTTATGAAAATATTACCGGGTCACATACTTTGTATTTCAAGGGAACCCAGGAAAACGGAGAGCAATTTGTTTTTGTAGAAAACAGGACAATCATCTCTTATCAATATAATATGAGCATTGAAAATTACACTTTCAGAGGCCATGTACCAGATAAGGAATTTGAAAATGAGGCAATTGTAGGACAAGTGCTTGATTATGTGTACCACACATTCACAAACTTCCTGGAAGCTGTTCTTGATGAGATATAGGATTGCATATGGTAACAGACAATAAAAGGGAACTAAAGCAAATCTTGTTAGTTCTTTTTCTTTTTCTATGTGGCTTATCTTGGGTCTACAGCTATACCAGTTCTGAGCTCCTGAATTATGAAGGAAATGCAACAAAGTTGTACTATGACAGGGAAAACAGCACGTTTGCAGGTGTTATAGAGTATTCATATGGTAGCAATTCTTATATGGATAACTCACCAACAAACCCGGATGTTTTCCTGAGAATATGTCATGATAATCTTTCCACTGGTAAGATGGTTGATCTTGTATATTACACAGAAAATTATAATATCACTGAGAGCGTGCTTGCAGTAAATCCTCTTGTGACAAGCACTTGGACACCTGTCTCAAATGGTACTGGACTTAACTACAAATGTGCAGATGTAAACGTAGATTTGTCAAGTCGAAAGGCAATATATCCAGGTTATCTTCTGCCGTTGGTTGATGATAATTTTCTTACACCACTCAATTTAGAGCTAAATGGATCCTATGACATAGGTGTAAGGGTAGATGCTCCTCCAAAAACATATTACCTTAGTACCCAGAGAATTTTTGATCATAATAATGAGAGGATATATCACAGGGAACCTTATCTTCTTTCAACCTTTGTAAATGCAACAAACGGGACAGAGAAACAAGAGAGATTAGCACCAGGAGAAACAATGTCTTACGAAGGACAGTTAACTGGTGGAGAGAAGTATTATGTAAATGGGATTATGTCTATTGAGTTCAAGATATTTGAGCCGTGCGGAGTAATCAATGAATCTGGGTACTATATTATGAACAGTAGCCAATATGACCTTAATACATCTTGTGTTGTTATTGAGAACATAACCAATGCTGTTCTAAACTTTGCAAGTGAAGTGCTTGATGGTGACCCTAATGCTGACTGGGATCCAATCAATGAAACAAATATTAGAAATACAAGAAACTGTCCCATCACAATAAAAAACTCTGTAAATGTCAGCCTTGAAGCTCTTAGGACACAGGAGTTCCCTTATGGAATGTGCATTTTCAACAGCTCAGTAGATGTCATTGGAACAAGTACTAGCCATCACACAAGGGGAGCACTTATCTCAAACAAGAGCACAGTAAGGTTTGTGGATATATCCTTTGCTGAAAACAACGATACAGACATAACAGCAAATGAGAGATCGCTGGTCTCACTTATTGCAGTAAATTTTTCCTCTGCAAAGATTTCATCTGATTTCGAGGACTCCACAGTCAAATCTGTACTCAATCCCCCACCAAAACCAAACATTACAGGCATAAAAGACATTGAACAATACATTGAATATAGAAAAGGAGCAAACCATTCATGGGCGCAGATCAGTTTTCATTATCCTGATCCTATACCAAATCACGTTGTTGCAGACAACATTAGTATATTCAAGTATAACGGCACATATATAACAAATATTACCTCTTTTTATGACAATGTAACAAACACCACAAATGTAACTTATAATCAAAGCTGGGAAGGCGGGGAATGGAAAAAATTATTCACCTTGGTCTCTCCATCAGAAAGACTGATTATTGGTCCTAATCTCTCGGATTATTCTGTATTTGCACCTTTTGGTGGAGAAACAGACCCTGAACCAGAACCCGAACCAACACCAGTACCTAGCCCAAGTCCAAGTCCTTCAGCAGGCTCAAGCAGCGGCAGTGGAGGGCAACCAGCACCTGTTGAGGAAGACGAAACAGTACCCATCTTCCCTGAGCCAATACTGCTGAACTTGACTATACCTGACAATATTACACTTATGCAGGGGGAAGCAGGAGAAATATTCTTTAATCTCTCAAATTATGGAAATATTACTGCAAACAATGTAACTGTTGGAGTTGAAAAACCGCAGGGCTGGGATGCAACAAATTATTCTCTTGAATCACTTGCACCAGGACAAAACATTTCAGAAAGCTTCCAGATCGCTCCATGGGAGCGAGCTGTGCCAAAAGAATACAGGGTTCCTGTGACTGTAATTGTTGAAGATGAATATGAAATTGTCAGCAAAACATTAAGAGTATTTGTTATTCCACGAACAAACCTGAGCAGGATAAGAATCCGAGAATATCCACCTGTAATTGAGATGGAACCAAATGATGTGATGCCTGTTTCCATATTTATTGAAAACATTGGAGATGTTGATCTTAGAAACATCACAATCCAGTATGATTATTCAGAATGCATAACTTCGATTAACGGAACTCATGACGTACTTTCAGGAGAGTCAAAACTCGTAGACTATATTTTTGCCTCAGGACCCTCCGGAGTATGCGATTACAACTTGAGATTCATGGCAAATGAAAAGATGGTTGGGTTTGCACCTGTAACATTTATTATTAGAAAGAAGATATCTCCTTTCAGGGACTGGAGATTCTATGTCCTGCTGCTGGTTTTATCAGCATGGACACTTGTAACATTCTTTGTATTAAGGAGGAGAAGAGGCAAGAAGGAGGAGCCAAAAAGCTGGCTTTTTAAAAATGAGTGACAGTATATTTGAGGAAGAGAGAAATTTCAAGACAAAAGATGAGCAGCCTAAAGAAAAACCCTGGGCATTAACACTTGAGTGGTGGGAGTATCTGATGCTATTCATTGAAGCACTACTGGTAGTCTATACTCTTCTTGTGATGATTGGACTTGTGCCTCTCCCGGGATAATATCTAGTCTTTAATAATCCCCTGCTTGGGTCTGAATAACTAATCAAAAAGTTTTTGAACAAGTGCTATCTTGTGATTGGTTGCCAGGGAGTAAACCTTTACAATCCTTAATTGGAAATACCTCCTTGGAGAGAGAGCTCGCGGTGTCAAATGAATCTCCTGGGTGGATGTTCGGTGTTTTGAGAACTGTAGGGCAGAGATTGACAGTCTGTGCTGCAGAGGTGGAATTCAAATGTTTTATCCCAATCATTTCAGATTTTGCATAACTTTGTCCATCTATTCTAACTCAAACAAACAGTTGGACTTTGAAAAAGAACTATTTTTTATCCATCATCCGATGAACAATAACCTTTAGCTTCTTTTTCAGATAAGCCATCTCATGCTCAAAATGCGGGCCGCCCTCTTCTTTGTAAGAAATAACAATCATGTGCTCAAAAAAGTCAATCAAGGCATCTCTCATGTCATCTTCAATATTATCAATCTGGCTTAGCTCCTTTATCATATCAGAATAAGAATGAGCCTTAAGATTATACCGTGTCTTTGCTTCTTTGAACAAGTCATTTGCGAGGTCGTGTATGCTTTTGTCCTCATCGCTTCCAGAAAACACATTAGAGATTTTTGTATCCATATGAAGATCTCTGACTCTGTAATGTATATTGTTGAATTTCTTGCGAAGCATATAGTAGAAAATCCATAGCACAACCGAACTTGCTAGGTTTAATACCAATAATATGATTATTATAAGATTCCAGTTTACCAATAGCTCACCCTTTTGTTTTGTGCATATTTGATGTGTTTAAATATTTTTCTATAGCCCTCCAAATTTGGAGTAGATAATCAGTTCAGATATTGAAATCAGTGCTATGATAACAAGCATATAGTAGCCGCTGTCAAGTGCGATCTGCACCTCTTCAAGTGTTGCTTCCTCCAGGCTTGTTGATAACTCTTCAGGGTTTCCTACCCTGAAAGCCCTGCCACCTGTCTGGTTGCTAAGCTTTGACATTAGTGTGAAATTCAACAAAAGATTGCTTGAAAAGTTTCTCATCTCTTCTGGAATATCCTTTAGGCTTTCACTTTTTCCAATACCAAAAGAATGAACACTTACATTCATAGACTGAAGTCTTGCAATAGTCTCTTTTTCAACTTCCTCAGTACCGTCAGTCAGGAGTAGGATCGTGTTGTTATTTTCCGCCATATCAAGTGCATAGTTTATTGCATAGTCAAGAAAAGTTCCACTCCTGGAATAATCAATCTCCAGCTGTTCGATTTCCTTTGTAATCTCTCTTTTATCTGTGGTTGGTTCAACAGAACTTCTAATATCCTGAGAAAATGCAACAAGCCCGACCCTGGTGCCATATGGCAGGTTCTGGAGCCAGTTTTTTGATATCTGCTTAGCTGCTGTTAACCTATTGGGATTAAAATCAGGATGTGCCATGCTGGCAGAGGAATCAAGAAGAATAAGGTATTCCTGGTTTGGGATTGCCCTTTTCTGTCTTATTTCAATAGAATCTGTGGCAACCAGAAACAATAGCCCGATTATTAGAAGTTTGGTGAAAAGTACAACTGGACTTACATCAAATCTCCTGAACCCATGCACTTTTCTTAATGTTTTCAAATTTCCAAAGTGTGTTGCGCGCCTTCTTCTGAGAAAGGACATAATAAAAAATGCAATAAAAGTAAGACATATGAGAATAAACAATAGTAAAATGTTCTGGATAGGATCTGTTATAATTACAGAATATGAAAATACCTGAAAGTTAATAGATCACCACCTCCTCTGCTCCAAGCGCCTGTATAAAACTGGTGGCAAACTCTTCATCAGTGTGTATCCTGAAAAAAAGCTGTCCGTATTTGTGGAATGTTTCTCTTACCTTTTCAATATTTCTCTTGCACAAAACACTGTACTGGTCCCGTATCTGGCTGAGGTTTGGCATGCATAGGTATTTATTGTCAGTGTTTTTCAGATACATTCTCCCAACTTTTTTTGGGAGCTGGTCATCAACTGGATCTCTGACCATTATCCCGTAGACCTTGGAGAAATATGATGACAGGTCAGGCAGAAACAACTCAGGATCAGTATCAATAAAATCACTTATCAGAAATATTATTGAATCCTGTGCATAAGTGGATATCAGAGAGTCAGATAGTTTTTCCCAGTTCTTCTTACCCCCATAATTTTCCTGGTTTGACATAACTGCCATAACACCAGAAAAATCATTGTCAGGATCAAGTGCCAGCTCAACCTTGTCTGAAAACATGGATATTGCACTAAGGTCACCAGCTTCGTTTGCTGCAAAAGCAAGTGTTCCTGCAACAAGTGCTGCATACTGGTTTTTGGTGTACTGTGTTGTTCCAAGAAGCATTGTGTCAGAAACATCCATTACCATAACAATATCAAATTGTCTTTCTTCTTTGTAGGATCTTAATAGTAATTTGCCCCGCTTTGCAAAAATCTTCCAGTCAATTCTCTTGACATCATCACCAACAGTATAATTTCTTATCCTGTCAAACTCAAGTCCCTTACCTGAAACAAGTTGGTAATATATAAGGTTCATTCTGAAGTATTCAACTAGTTTTGCAGAAGTAACTATTGTTTTTTGTAAAAGAGTCTCAAAGTCAAAAATATTTGCTTCAAGCTTGTTATCTGAAAACATGGTCTTAGACAGCATTTACTTTGTTTAGTATCTCTTCAACAATCTTGTCGGTGCTTATGTTGTGTGCTTTTCCCCTGAAGTTAAGTGCTATCCTGTGTCTTAGTACCGGAAGTGCAGTATCCATCACATCATCAGGAATAACATAGTTTCTTCCATTCATTAAGGCATTTGCCTTTGATGCAACACCCAGATAGATGCTTGCTCTAACACCTGCACCGTATTTTACAAATTTCACACTCTCAACTTCCTCATTTTGTCCCCTGCTTGCCTCAACCAGGTCAAGTATATAGTGCTTGATCCGGTCAGATAGATATACGTTTTTAACCTGTCTTTGAAGATTCAAGAATTCTTCCTTGTTCATTACGGCCTTGACATCATCAAAAACACTGCTGGTTATCTCAAGGTCATCGTTAATTACACTTCCCTGTATAGTTGCATTTTCAGAAATAATCCTGAATTCTTTTTCTCTTTCAGGATAGTCAAGAATTATCTTAAACATAAATCTGTCTACAACAGCTTCTGGAAGCTGATAAGTTCCCTTGTTTTCAAGAGGGTTCATTGTTGCAAGGACCAGAAATGGATTGTCAAGTACAAAGGTGTCCTTGTCAATATTTACTTTTTTTTCCTGCATGCACTCCATTAGTGCTGCGTGTGTCTTTGGTGGTGCTCTGTTGATTTCGTCTGCAAGGACAAAGTTAGAAAAAATCGGTCCCTTTATTGTCTTAAATGTTGCAGTTTTCGGATTATAAATCTGACCACCAATAACATCAGCAGGAAGCATATCCGGAAGGAACTGTATTCTCTGGAAATCAGTTCCGCTAATAACCTTTGCAAGCGTCTCGACAAGAAGGGACTTTCCAAGTCCTGGAACACCTTCAAGAAGAGCGTGCGCATCGCACATAAGAGTAAGCATGATTTTCTCAACAGTCGATCCCTGTCCAATGATAACCTTTTCGATCTCTGCCTTCATAGTGCCAATCTTTTTAGAAATCTCTTTTGCCTCTTTTTCTGTTATAATGTCCTTAGGCATATCTTTTTTGTATTCTTTCTCTGCAACCTGTGGTCTCTCTGCAACTTCATCTGAAGAGAACAGAGATTTTAGCTGTTCTTTTTTTGAAGTCTTTGCCGGTTCTGTCTTGTGAGTCCTGATAACATGTTTTCGTTTCATTTTTGACTATAGAAATTGACTTTGAACATATTCGCCTCTTTTTGAAAAACTTAACATTGGTATGATATATAAATTTATCTGTTGATTCAAAAGAAGTCAATACTATTTTTGCTTTATTATACAGAGGGGTTTTTGTAACAGTACAGTTACAATGCTTAAATAGTTAACTAAATAAAATAATACAATATAATATTTACATATCAATGTAGGAATGAATATACTAGAGTTATTTTGTCTTCACAGTTATGGTTTTTTTCCCAGAGCTTATTAATAGAAAGATATATATATAGGTATTATAATATACAAATATGTAAATTGAAATACTTAATTGTAATTCAGTTTAACATAGTTTATACTAAAATACCAAAAATTCAATAAGAATACGGAATAATGTATTTCGTATTTTTCAAGTGGTAAACAAAATATATAAGTGACAGCTATTGAACTCACATCATTCGATAGGGGATATAAGAGGAGGTGAAACATTGAAAACCAAATATTTAGTGTTAGCGATTTGCGTTTTTAGTCTGTTAGCAGTGAGTGTTTTTGCAGCCCAATGGCCGGGTGGGGTTAGTGTGGATGCAACTGATCTGGGAAGATTTGATGACACGAACACAGAAAGCGTAGATACAGATGCAGGAAATATAACACAGGTTGATTTACAGGCAAACCAGAGTACAATGAGATGGACCGCTATTTTCGGTAATGTCACAGGAGACATCAAATTAGGAGATGCTGATGGTGATTACATCTATAACTGGACAGCTATTGGAAGAGTTGTTTATGCGTCTGTAGATGCTACCCCTGACTGGGCAAATCTTGAGGATGCTCTCTATGCTGATGTAACAGGAGCACTCGCTTATCTTGCTGATGATACGGATGCAGATTCCTATGACAATACATTCAGCGGAGATTTGACCACCGACACGCTAGATTCCGACATGTTCACTATAAGTAGTGATTATGTGGATACCTACGACAGCAGTCAGGCCCTGACATGGAGAACATTTAGTCTCATGGACGGAGGAGGAACAGCAGATGATCTTGTGTTTGCAGCAGAAGTTCAGGATGGTGGTGACTCTTACAAGGGTTCAGTTGTTGACTACCAGATGCTGTTGCCAGAAGATGGAACGCAAGGAGATACAACCCTGACAACATACAACCTTTGGGTTGAGTTGGTTTAATTTTTTATTTTTTTTTATTGTCATTATTCATAAAAAAATGATAGCGAGGTGATATAGTTGAGGAAATTTAATGTTTTGATGCTGGCTTTTGTAGTAATGATACTTGCTGCCTATGTTGTAGTGGGAGCACCAGTTTCTGGTACTATTGAAGAGGGTGCACAAGAGACTGCCGGAGCTGCAGGAGCAGCTGGTCAGGTAACAACTGAAGGAGGAAACATAACAGAAGTTAATGTTTCAGGCGAGCAGATCACAAGCCGATGGACAGGTTTCTACGGTGAAGTTAGTGGAAATGTAAGTCTGGAAGATGCTAACAATAATGTGTTCTATTATTGGTCAGTTTCAGATGTGACAAATGCAACAGTTTATGCAGCTAATGAGACAGTTTCAAGCTGGTCATTGAGTGCGGCAGCGGCAGGAGACATGCCAGATAATCTACAGGAAACAGCGCCGGACAACTTTGCGAACACTTTCGGCTCAACAGAAGAGTTCAAGAGTGCAAGTATGACTGTCGGTGCAACACCGTTTGCAAGCACGTGGTCAGATGGATCTGCAGGCAATCTAAAGACATACGCACTTAAGGATGGAGATAATGCACTGATATTTGCTGGAAAAGCAATAGCAGACGAATCATCTTTCAAGGGTGGCGGAGACACTGTTGACTACCAGATACTTGCAGCAGGTTACGAAAGCGGAGTGACATACAACTTCTATCTGGAGTTGCCATAGAATTTTTTTTTATTATTCTTATTTTAGATTATTTTCTGTTAAAAAATCTCAAATCATACCGAAATCTTTTTATATTAATACAGTTTAAAATCAGGAGTAATGGGGGTAGTGATGGAAAAAAGAAGGGTAGTAGCTAAGTTGATTCTTGTATTTGTTTTGCTAGTCTCCTTCTCAGGATTTGCATTTGCTCAGATTAATGTGGTGAATTCCCAGGACTGGAGAGATGTGTACAGTGTGATGATGCACTCTTCACTTGAAAACACACCTTGTTTCTTTCTAAACTCCAAGTCTACAACTGGACTTGTCAAGGTTATTCCGCTGGATGCAGAAGTTAGTATCTACCAGTCAGATGAACCTTATGTTGGAAGTTTAAGTAGTCAGTTCAGTTCAATGGATATTCCTGTAAATAACCAACAAAACTCAGACGATTTTAATCTTGAACTGGATCCGGAAACAGGCAAGTATATATTGGTATCTTCCAGCAACTACCGTCTCTCAATATCACTTGCACCATATGCAAAGAAAACAAATTCATGGGTATATATAGTTGATGATGATAATGTGGATGAAGTGGTAGATAGTATAGAAGGTGCTGATGTTCTTGCTGTAGGAACTTTTCCAAGAAGTGTTTATGAAAAGATTGAACCCCATATTGACGAAACAATAAATAATAATAATATGTTCAAGGACAGTGAGGAGATTGCAGAGAGGTTTGGAGATTTTGACAATGTAGTTCTGACAGATGGTACAATGCTCGAGTCAGAGTTTTTTACCACAACAACACCTGTGATTGTCACAGGACCAAACAAGCTTTTGGATGAAACTTATAATTTTCTTGATAATAACAATGTAGAAAGTGTTGTGATTGTTGGAAACCAGCTTGCAGTAGTAGGGGAACAGATAAGATCAAAGAGTGATAAGAAAATCAGTGTGTTTATCAAGTTTGGACAGAGTTCACTTAAGGAAACAGGGAAAGTATTTGGTCTTTCTATGTATCCTTTGCCAAAACCAACAGTTGCTCTGGATGTAACCAGAGTAATATATAATCCATTGCAGAAAAAGCTGATATGTTATTATTCTAATGAGGGAAATACAGGCCTCTATGGTTTATCTACTGTTGTTGTCAGAAATGGAGATGAGGAACTTGCGAGTGTTGAAGATTCAGAGGCCTGGTTTTTGGGCGCTGATGAAACTTATCCTGCTGTATATGACATGGAGCTTAATATTGATGAGATTGACCAGAACACAAGTGTTGAGTTTTTCACATCATTTGGTCTTAGGCCTTCGGCACTTGATACATATCTTACAAACACTGACAAGTACGGAACACCTTTTACAATAGGGCTTGAAGTCAAGGAAATTGAAGAGATGGATTTATCACTTGACCTTCTGGATGTATCATATTATACTAATCTTAACAGGGTAGGCGTTGAACTTGAAAACACAGGAACCAGAAAAGTTTATTATGATATCAAGATTCTGCAGTTGGTTGTAAATGGAGTTCCAGAGGACTTATCCAAATCAGACTCAATTGATCCAGGAGAAACCAAGTTGACCTATCTGCCTGTTGAACTTGACAAGATTGACATTGAAGAAAACCAGGTATTTGATATCACAATTGTTTACGGAAATGATGAAGAGAACAAGCTGCAGAAGATAAGTGAAGAAGTAGAGTTCAAAACAAAAACCGGAAACCCAATAACTGGAATGGTTACTGCAATAGGTCAGGGAGGTGCAGGTCCAGTAGTTGCTGGTGTGTTTGTACTTGTAGTAATTGCTGGAGTGGTATTCTTCTTTGTTAGGAAAAGGTAATTTCCGTAAGATTTTTATTTTGAAAACATTTTCGGACTTGAAAGAGCGTGATTATGATAAATCGGGATACAAAGAGGGGGATAAGGTACTTAATTTTTCTCGTTCTAATTGTGATTGTGTCGTCAGTTGTTTTTGCTGAGGAATATGTTGTGGCAAATTCCAAGGACTGGAAAGATGTTTATCTGTCTTCTATGTACTCTGCATTCAATGACAGGGAAGTTGTGTTTTTTACTGACCTTATTGACTCAAAATTGAAAACACAGGGAATATCACAGGATTCAAAGATTTACATACATGAGTCAAAAAACCAGCCAGTTGTCAAAAACTATAAGTCTTATCTTAAGGTGAATGGTTATTCTAATTATGAAGTTCTTTTGTATGATGATTACTCTGATTTGCAGGAACAGCTCTGGGAAGAGTATGAATCAGAAAGTTACCTGGTACTTGATCCTGAGTACGGGGTAGAGGCCTTGTTTCTATCTGCCTATGCTATCCAGAGAGATCTTGCCCCTGTTTTTTTGGATGAAAATAACAAAGATCAGGTATTTGATATTGTCCGTAACTCAGATTCAATCTTTGTGGGACATTTCCCGGTCAGAACAATTTCTGGTTTTGAAGGTGAAAAATATGTCGGGTGGTTTGATAAGAATATGGAAGATATGTCTTCAAAGATAGGAGAATCATATTCAAGTGAATGGGGTGTGATTACTTCTCCTGCAAGAGTCGTTCCCTCAACAATTGTTAAAGATGATCCGTTATTTGTTTTCTATGGAGATGTGGGTGAAACAGCCCAGTTTATAAAAAATTCAGGAATCGAGAGATTTGAAGTGATTGGGGGAAATATGGCAGACATTGCCAAAGATATTGAAAAAGAGACTGGAAAAGACCTAAAACTTTTGTTGAGGTATGGGAAGACAATCACCAATGTTCAGCAGTTAAAAGGTCAGGTAATGGATCTTGACACAATTGAGTTTCCATATCCGATTCCGGGTCTGCAGATAGTGGATGTTTTTTATTATCCTGGTATGAATACACTTGCAATGACACTTGAAAACACGGGTAACACGAGGGTTATGTTTTACAGCAATCTCGAAACAGGTGGAGAAGCATTTTCAGATGAAAACATTCACGCTGTAGAACCTGGCTCCAGAATTACAATTCCATATTCTGAAACTGATTCTGATGGTAGAGCAGTGATCACAACTCAATATGACTACAGGTTACCGCTTAGGCACAGTATAGAATCAGGAAATGGAGATCCTTTTGTTGAGAGGAATGTAGGTTCACTTGACTTTGTTGATGATTCCAGGATTATACTCACAACTCAAACATATGATGATGAGAATGGCATGATTATAATTGGTCTAAAAAATCCTAATTCTCATGAACTCAGAGTTTTTGGAGAGTTTGTTTTGGATGAAGACAATGTGATTGCTTCAGAGACAGAAACTATTAATGCTGGGTCAGAGGGGGAACTTATTATTCCCACACCTTATTTGACATGGGATGACATTAGTGATAAGAATCACACTCTGATTTTATACTATGGAAAAGATTATACAATCATAAAAGAAACTCATAGAGTTTCTCTTGAGAAAGTTGAAAACCTTATTACTGCAAGACTGACTGAGTTTGGGGCAGCTTCATGGATTGTAGTGGTATTAATTGTAGTAGGTATTGGTCTGTTTTTCCTTTGGAAGAGAAGAAAAAATCAAAAAGATTAATAAGTAGGTATTCAACTAATTAGTTTGGGGGTGGATAGATTGCGAAGACTAGTTAAGTCAGCAGTATTGTTAATTTTTGTAGTTCTGTCTATGGCTTTTGTAGTTGGAGACAACACAACATCTGAAGAACCAGCAGTTGTTGCTGTACAAAAAGAGACCACAATTGATAATTATCTGGTCTTATCTAATCTTAGTCTAAATAAATCTCAGGGTAGTTATAGTGTTCTTATGGTAAAAGATAATGGTGAGTATGAAGTTCAATCAGCACAAAAAGCAGGAATACTTCTTGATTTTTCCAATTTGGTAAATGAGAAACCCACAGTTGGACAGCCAGTAGAATGGAGGCAAAACCTGACAGTAACCAATACAGGCAATGAAACCAGGACATTTATTTTGGATCTTAGTCATCAGCTAACTGAAACTTTTGTTCAGGAATTAGTCTCAAATGAAATAGGTTTGGAAGGTGATTTTGTTTCTGATTCTTTATCTTTTTTAGTGCAGATTGAAGCTGGAGATTCTCAGGCTTATTCTATAGATTACACAACTTCGCCTGTTTTGATTGAGGTGAATTGTACAAATATTACAATACAGGACCTTTTGCCTCCCGATGCAGAAATTATCACTACAGAAATTGATCCTGGAACAGTTGTTGAAACAACATGTGATGTGAAAATTTACAACCCGCTTTCTTATCCTGAAATTGAGGTTGCAACAGATAATTTCAATCTTGAAGACATTGATTCTGTATATTATGTTGAGGAAGATAAATTTATTGACATAGTTGGTGGAAAAATCGACTTGGTTGAATAGCCTAATTTTACTTCTTTTTATTGTTTTTTCCACTTCTAAGAGTTTTACCATGAACTAGTTATACCAAAAATTTATATATGGAGTAGCTCCACAAAATAACAGTAACAGAGCGTAAAATGGGGTGTATGAAGAGGGGATACTTAGGTATATTATTACTAATTTTAATTCTCAGTTCCTTGACAATTATTGCTGCTCCAAATTCATCAAATATTTCTGTAAATCGGGGTGATGTTGTTTTTGGAGAAAAAGTTCTCTGGAATTTAACCTATACAGATGAAAATGGGACAAAAACAATGGTTTACAGCACCCCAGCAGTATACAAGGAAACTAAAAACACTTTTCTTGGAGACTACTGGATTAAAAAGATCATTCTGACAACAAATTTCTCTGGAGTATATAACAATATTCGTGTTACTGAGGAAGTTCCAAGCATAAGGAATCTTTCAATAACACCTGAAAAAAATTTCACACTTGAGAACAAGACTCTTGGGTTTTCTGTTTTCAAGCTCAACAAGTCAGCAACTTTCAAAATAACAGGACTCTACACAGAAGAGAATCTCGATATCACATACGGTGAAATAGTACAGGGCACTGTTAATGCAGGTGTTCCTGTCAACTGGAACCAGACAATACTTGTCAAAAACCCTTTTCTCCAGACTGCAAAACAGCATATTGAGCTTAATATGCCATATGCTGATAATATCTCTGTTTACCTTGGAGATAAACTGTTGTCCCAAAACCATTCTTTTGACTTGACATTGATGCCCCAGGAACAGGCAGTTCTTAAAGTAGAGTTCACAACTGAACCAGTCAGGCTTGAGGTGCTGGAGCTTGATACAGAGCTTATGAAGCTTCTTCCTGAAAGTGCATCTGACATACAAATATTTGACAACGGTGTTGAAGTTGCAAGCTATTCTCAGGTAGAAGAAGCAGAGCTTCTTATTCCAAAAGCGCAAAAGAAACTTGTTGTGTACCACAACTCAACTCTCCATTATCACAACATTTCACTTAATGTTCCTGTTACAGAAGAAGAATACGAAAAAATTAACGGAACAGGCAATTTTGAAAAAATAAATGGAAGTGTTTTCTGGAACATACCGAGACTTTCAGGTGTTAGTGCTACAATAGATCCAGTCAAGATTCAAGGTAATGCAAAGGTTGGTTCTCCAGTGAACTGGACAATGTTTGTGGGAAACTATACAGTTTACTACAAAACGCCAGCACCCCAAAAACAAGAAAGTGAAACAACCACAGGCAAAAGGATTGTTGTAAGTTCTGATGCGTCAGACCATTACCATAATATTTCAGTAACAGTTGCAATTCCAGAAACAAAGATACGGCCAAAATTGTATCACATTGAAAACCAGACCAGACAGGATGTAACCTATGATCCTAAGTTTGACCTGAGGTATCTTGTTGATGAAAACAATACTGTGAGAGGGATGAAATGGACTGTGCCCAGACTTAGTGAAGATGTTTATGAAATTGATATTTCAACTCTCCAAGTCTTATCCAGGATTAACCATTCAGAATGGTATGTTGGAATTGACACCCAGGGAACAGCAAACCTTAGTATAACATCTAACTCAACCATTTCACTTGACAATCAGAGTGATTTGAGATTCTTGGGGCTGTGGTGCAGCAACAAAAGTGTTAATTTCAGTTATGTAAATAATTCAATTTTTGTGTACAACTATTCATGCAATTCAGCAGTAATGCTTCTTGATGTTTTTACATCAGGGCTGCACCAGTTGAGAATTTTGTTTGGAGATGGTGAAAAACAGGTCTCAGCTTCACTCAATCAGACAATAACAATACAAAAAAAGCATGAGAATCTTGATCTTCTTCCTGGTCAGGAGTTTTGTGTTGAGAGAACAATATCAGGACCAGCAGGAACAGATGTTGACGTTGTACCGCTTTATTCTGGTGGTGTCACCTTAAGGAAAATTGCAGAAAAGGGGGCAAAGCTAAAGCAATCATCAGCTAAACTTAGTTTAGATAAGGAAAACAAAGTCGCAGGCCTGAAATCAAGACTTCCGCAGGACTTGCAGAAGATGCAGGCACTTGGTCACACACAAGTCAGGCTGAACAGCAACAGGACTGTTGAGTTCTGCTTCAAGGCTCCTACATGGGAACAGATAAGGTCAGGACATCCAAAATCAGGCAGGATAAGCTACCTTGCTTTTTCAGGAGACAATTTGGATTATGAAGAAAGTACCTGGTGGAATGTGAGTTGGGAGTACAGGCATGAGATAAATGTCTCAAGTACATCTGAACTATCTGATTTCCAGGTGGAGTTGACACTGACAAACTCGACATTTAATTTCTCCCAGGCTTCTGATAACCTGAGCGATATAAGAATCACCTATTATAATTCAAGTGAAGATACTGAAACAGTTGTCCCGTACTGGATTGAGTCAAATCATTCCATGAATTACTCCGCTGGAGAATACAATGCAACTTTCTGGTTCAGGGCGCCACACCTACAGGCAGGAAACACAACATTCTATGTTTATCATGGAAGCAGTGCTTCTTCTGCAAGCAATGGTACAGCAACATTCCTGTTTTTTGATGATTTTGAAAATGAGACAGAGTTTAACAACACATGGACTTTTCCAATAAACAGCGGGACTGATGCAGCCTTTTCAGTTTCAAACGGTTATCTTGAAATCAGCGGAGGGGCCACTCCAAATCTGGCAGTTGCACCATCAGTTGGACTGGATGATTATGTAACTGATTTTGAATTCTATTTTGTAGGTTCTCTTGGAGGAGCAGGCGGAGGAGTTGTAAGGTATGACAATCAGACAGATGAATGGTATGAGCAGGAGCTTGATGAAGATGAAATTAACATGTATTATTTTTCTGATGTTACAGGAACAGATTATGACAGATTAACCGGCTCGAACTATGCCACAAGCGCAGACACATGGTTTGATATAACACATAGAATAAATGGAACTGATATTTCAGCCACAGTAGGAGATACAACTGTAACAGCATCTGATTCACGTATTTCCTCAGGAGTGCCTGGAGTTTACAGATGGAACAGGGACTGCAGATTTGATGACTATAGGGTCAGGAGATTTGCAGATCCAGAACCAACGATTGCTTTTGGTAAATCAGAAGAGAGATTTGGTTCACTAAACTCAACCATTGAAGAGCCAGTAGAGTCATCCACAAAAATAAAGGAGCAGGCATTTACTATGAATGGTACGGTTGAGTGCGCAGGTGGTGACTGCTACAATGTCCAGGTTAATGCCCAATACCTATCCACAGCAACACCTTTGCAGACCTGGACTGAAACAACAAGCTCTGACTTCCAGTCAAAAACATCAAGCACAAATGTTTCAGTATCAAATAATCTAAGGTTAGCTGCTGATAACTCTGATACTTCTTGGTGGAATACATCCTGGAATTATCGTCAAACCTTTAACTTCACAAATACAGCTGGAAACCTCTCAAACCATCAAGTAAGACTAGTCTTGAATTCTTCAATTGTGGGATCATCATTTAACTGGACAGATGACGAAAATGCAGTAAGGTTTGTCTGGTACAATGAAAGTTCTGGACAACATATTAGGGCATATCACTGGCTATATGATTGGGATACTTCAAATGAAAACGCAACAGTATGGATAGAATTTCCCTTTATTGAGAACAATGCAAATACAACTCTTCATATGTACTATGGCAATCCCTCTGCAGATCCAGGAAGCGACGGTAAGAATACCTTCCTATTCTTTGACGATTTTTCAGACTCTTCATACTCAAGTGCAAATTGGGACCAGTATTATGACAATTCAGGATCATGGAGTGTTACTGGAGGCTATGCTGAGTTTGATTCAAGCAACCAAGGAGCAATAAGCCTGGCGCCATCTGTAGGATTAAATGATTATATTGTTGAGGCAAAAACTATGCATGTGAGTTCCACAGGTCCTGCAATGGGTCTTGTTGTAAGGGCATCCTCTAATGGAAATTACTATCATCAGGAGATTGACGAGAACAGTCTCGATATGTACAGGTTTGATACATGGACTCCTTCACAACTTGGTTCAACAGGAGTTTCGGTTTCAGCAGACACATGGTATGAGGTCTTGTATAGGGTGAATGGGACAACATTGTATGCAGAATCCTTATCTCATGGTGCATCACTTTTAAGAACAGATACAAATTTTGCCTCAGGAAATCCTGGAGTTGAAGTATATTCACAGACAGCAAGGTTTGATGATTTCAGAGTCAGAAAATTTGCTCCGACCCAGCCAGAATACACATCAAGTGGCACTGAGGAACAGCTTAATCTTGTTGGCTCAGGCCAGTATATTTCAGGGATAAAAGATTTTGGGAGCTCTGATGTAGAGCTTGAGAACATTACTTGGTCTGAGAGTACAAATGAAAACACATCAATAGAAGTCTGGACAAGATCATCCCAGGGTTCAGTTACAGGATGGTGGAACTCAAACTGGGAATACAGAAAAGCAATCAATATATCAAACAGTGGAAGTGAGCTAACAGACCATCAGGTCAAGATTGAAACAAACATAACTGATTTGTATAACGAGTCAAAAATAAAACAGGACTGCGGTGATATTAGGTTTGTTGCGTATTCAGGAACATGGTCTGAGGCAGATTACTGGGTTGAGCACTGCAATATAACGGGTGACAACTCAACATTCTGGGTCAAGGTCCCGACAATTGACAGCAGTGATAACACAACAGTCTACATGTACTACGGCAATTCAGCAGTCAATTCTACATCAAATGCCACAAATGTTTTCGAGAGAGTTATAAGTGAAGTCAATGCAAGCTGGATGTTTGATGAGGGTTCGGGGGATATTGCATACGACACAGCAGGTTCAGGATACCACGGTAATATTTCTGGAGATACAACATGGGTTGACGGCAGATATGGAAAAGCCCTATACTTTGATGGTACATCTGATTATGTTCAGATTTTACACAAAAGCTACACCGGAACTATCTCTGAGATTACAGTATGTGCATGGGTAAATTCAAGCTCATCTCAACAGCAATTCATATTGTCATATGACAGAAGTGAGTACTTCAGGCTTGCTCTAAAAGATGATGCTGGTTCCAACAATGTTGGATGGGACACAGATGGGCAGGACCTTCGGACAACAACTGATTACACTGACGGCAACTGGCATTTTGTTTGCGGCTGGCTTGATACTGGCGAATCGCCTTCAAAAAAGATAATTATTGATGGTATTGTTGTTAATGAAAGCAGTGATGGAGCAGCAACAGGATCCGATCTAAGGTACGGTTTCATTGGAACAGGTTCTGAAGCTAATGTAAGTGATCCACTTGACATGAGACCTGAAGATTGGATGCTCGGAATCATTGATGAGGTTTTCATTTTTGACAAGGGATTGACCGTACCCACAACAAATTGTACTGCCCAGCCTAACAATGAATTGTGTGATATCTACAACAACCACGGCTATACAACTCCAGCCTATCCAAACAATATGCTTGTTAGAAAATATGCTGACCCTGAGCTCTCAAGTATTGTAAATGGTGAAGTTAATTACTCTTCTTACTCAAGTCAGTCAGAAAATTTTGTCTGGTCTGCCTGGTTTATTGAGACAAACAGCCAGCCAATAGAGTCTCCTGATAACAGAAGATATTTGCAGTATAAAATCCAGCTTAACTCAACAAACAACAAACAAACACCAGTGCTCTCTGATATTTCAGTTGGGTACAGGATGACAGCAGACACTTGGTCAGATGTAGAATCCTCTGGTAAGGCATTTACAGCAAGCAATCCTTATGACTGTGGACATCTTAACGAAACAAACAATATTTGTAATCCTGAATGGAGCATCACACCAAAAACAGTGGGGAATTACTCTCTTAGATACTGTGCAAATTCTTCTTCTGGAACAGTTGAAACCGAGTGCAGTGAAGTCAGGAATGTTTCTGTGTGGAGACAGCCATCGATAACAGATATGACATCGTCGGTGGACCCTGTTGGCCAGGGAGATACAACAACTCTTCAGGCAAGGCTGACAAATGACCTTGGCCAGGGAATGTCAGGAAATACTTTGAATTTTATTGATCTAAACGGAAGTACATGGTATGATAATGACTGGCAGTACAGAAAACAGGTAGATGTGGGGGGAACAGAATTAGAGGACTACCAGATAAAACTTAACATTAATCTTTCTGACGAGTACAATGCAGGAAAAATTCAGTCTGGTTGTGAAGACATTAGGTTTACAATATACAATGAAACCATAAACAGTGAGCAATTAATACCTCACTGGACAGAAAACTGTACTCTTCCCTCAGCTAATGCAACCCTGTGGGCAAGGGTTCCAAATATTACTGCTGCAAACAGTACAATCTACATGTACTATGGTAATCCAACAGCACAAAATGCAAGTGATATGGATTCTGCAATGGGGAATTTTGAGTTTGGAAATCTTTCTGTCACAACCTCATGGACAACTGTGAATCTTGCAAACACATATGCAGATCCTGTAATTGTCACTACTTACAATCTCCCTGACATCTCTGATACAGCAACAGTTGTACGAATAACAAATATTACAAATGCAAGCTTCAATGCACGCCTCCAGGAAGTAGATGGATCATCTTCCACAACAAGCCAGGTACATTATATTGTGATGGAGAGAGGAAAATGGCATCTTCCTGATGGAACACCTGTAGAGGCCCAGAAGTTTTTGAGCACAGACACATCAAATACAGGTCTTTGGACAAATCCTGAGCCAATGAGTTATCTGCATAATTACAGCCTGCCTGTAGTTCTTGGACAAGTCATGTCCTACAATGATGAAAACTGGTCTGTATTCTGGTCTTGTTCTGGTTCTTACCTGGAACCTGCAAACTCTACAGACCTATTTGTGGGAAAACACGTTGCAAATGATCCAGACACATCAAGGGAAGATGAGCAACTTGGAGTTATTATGCTGGAGAATGGAAGTGAAGGTAATATTGCAGGTATCAGTTATGAAGCAAAGATAGGCACAGATATGGTTGAAGGAACAGGAAATTCGCCACCTTATAATTATTCCCTTGGTTTCAGTTCCGAGACAGCAGTAGCTGTACAGGCTGCAATGGATGGTACAGATGGGGGATGGGCAGTACTATATAGTCCTGATCCTTTTGCAGATAGCAAGCTTGGTCTTGCAATTGATGAATACAATGACAGGGCGCATATAAATGAATCAGTGTATTACATTGCATTTTCAGAGGCTGGGAGTTTGCCTTTAAGAAAGAACACAACAGAGGAACCAACAATCCATGTAGTGGGAGAACAGTCATATTCGAGTTCAGGAACAGTATATACTGTGGGAAATGCAACAACAACAGGACAGGGATATGCAGCAATTGACTACTTGCTTGCATCCAATACCGTAAGCGGGCTTCACACAATAAATGTTTCTTATCCTGGTGATGTAGACCAGTACATACTTCCTGTATCAGATACATATACAATAACTGTTGCTTCTATCCCAGATATAGATGATCTTATTGCAGACCCTTCTCTGTTTGGGTTTGGATATAACACTACAATAAGGGCAAATGTCACAAATGAAGTGGGATCACTTGATACAGTAAGAATAACTTTGACATATCCAAACAGTACAACAATTGAGACAGATATGACACCTGGTGCAGGAGATGAGTACACTTATCCTGTCAATGGCCAGTGGCAAACAGGAACATATTCTTACTATGTATGGGCAAATAATTCTTATGATGTTGAAAAACAGAGTGAAGAGCAGTCCTTTGACATAGAAGCATATCTGAATCTTACCATAATGACACAAAAACAACAATACCAGAATTATGAGTATGTCTATTTGGGTTCGGAATTTTACTATCCTTCACTGCTTTATAGAAAACCAATCAATATTTCATCTGATGATAATTACACAAATTACGAGCTGGAGCTTGAGTTTGATTCAGCAGATATTGAGTTCTCAAGAACTACAGAAGATGGTTCAGATCTGAGGTTTAGTTATCTGAACAATACTGACTCAGAAGAGTACCCACTTGATTACTGGGTTGAGGAATGGAACACTTCAACAGAAGAGGGAACAGTGTGGGTAAAAGTACCATATCTTGAAGATGAGCAGACGCTTTATGTATACTATGGCAATTCAACAGGCATTGAGTCAGAGAGCAACGGCAGCCAGGTATTTGCATTTTTTGATGATTTTGAAGGTGCAAGCATTGATACAGGAAAATGGGATACATCAAATGTTGGTAGTGCTTCATATGATATTAATTCAAGTCTGCTTAGAATGTGGGACAGCTGGGGCGGGGCATGCCATGCAGATTCCATGTATGCTAACTACCTTAGAACTGTCCAGAGCTTTTCTGCTCCGTTGGTTGTCGAGAGTAGGTTCAGGCCAGGCCCTTCAAATGCCCTTACATCATGTCGTATCTGTTATAACACTGTTTTTAATGATAATGAAGTGGCGCAGATTGATAGTGGAAGCTATGCCTTTACTTTCAGAGTAGATGATGACAATGATTATTATGTTTATGGAAGTGTAGATACAGGTGATTATCCAACTGCAGGAGTTTTCCAGAAATCAACTAAAATATTCACCAACACCTCAATGAACATCACAACTGATTTTGTCAGCCAGCATTACAACCACACAGGTCAGGGGTCAAATTCAGGAACCATTGGTATTCTTGGAGATGCAGACCAGAGTACAGCAGATGAGGGTACACACGTTGACTGGATATTTGTAAGAAACTTCACAGATAATTCTCCAGTAATAGAGTTTGGAGAGCGGGAAAATCTTGAAGGACTAACTAATGATGGTTCCACTGATATTCTTGGTTATCTGTATATGAGAATAGAGGAGTACAACGGTGGCTGGTCAGGAAAAGGAGCACCAATTGTTGACCAGGAGTTTGTTTCACTTAGCTCGGGCAACTATCATAATGTGTCTGCTAACTGGAACGATAATGGAGGCTGGTACACATCAGAATGGGATCCCGGAAGATACAGAGTATATGCAGCATTATACGGCCCAGATTACCTCCCTCTTAATGACTCAACTGGCTCAGCAATAAGAGCTTATTATGAGTTCAATATTTCAAAATCTGTGATGAGTCTTTACAACTTGTCTCACAACAATTATGTGGAGCACTCAATAGATGAATACGAAACAACAGACTCTATTGACTGGATAAATGTTTCTGTAAAGTCTTCAAGTAACAGGGCACTAGATTCCAACACTTCTCTGAACTTGCTTTACGGCGGCCAGAGTGTTGGCTGGGGGCCTAATTCCAAGAAGAGCTGTGGAGACCTTCTTGTTGGAAGCCTATGTGAAAACTCATGGACAAACAGTTCGAATCGTTACCATATTCCATCCAGCGCAGATACCGGAACATACACCTGGAATGTGACAATGGAAACTTCAAACGGAGACACCCAGACAAATACATCAAATACAATTCAGATCCATAACATACCTTCAACATTCAGCAAGACAACAACCAAAACAAGATTGTACAAACCTGACTGGAGTTACTACAACTTCACTTTTTCAAATTTGTGGTCAGAAAATATTACAGATGTAAGCATAGAAATAAACTGTCCAGATGTTTCTGGATTCTCATGTGAGAGCATTGACTCTGGATTAGAAATCTATCAGATAGGAGATATGGAAAACAATTCAGAAATGACACTTTCGTTTAACATATCTGCAAATAGCTCAGTGCCTTCAATTGATTATGTTGTTAATATTACACTGAACTACACAAACCCTGCAGGAAACAAAAAATCCTGGCAGGAATACCAGAGCAAAACCTTTGAAGTAAGAAACCTGGGAATACTCGAGATAAATCCTGATGTATACCCTGAAAATGTTACCAGAAACTATGGATATGAATTCAAATCTTATGTGAATAATACAGGAGGAACCCAGGCAAGCGATGTATGGTTTAATTACACTCTTCCCTCAGGCTGGTCAAATTCATCCGGCGGCCTGGACAAATACCAGGCAACTCTTGCATCTTTGGGCATAATGTGGAATAATATTACAGTATCAGTCTCTGAAAGTTCTGCTCTGGGAACACAGCAGGTAACCTTTGACTCTTCTGCGTCTGATGGTAGAGTTGACTGGACAAGTATTGATATTGATGTCTATGCTAACACAACACTTGATCTGGAAACCCAAAACTGGGCAAATACAGGCGACAATGTAACATTAAATGCCACATTAAGATATGATAACGGCTCAATAATTTCAGGACAAAGAGTACATTTCTATGACCAGACATCTGATCTTTACATCGGAAATGACACAACAGATAATAATGGGATAGCATCAGTGATATATTGGATACCTGGCAGTGCGGCTGTGATCCCACATACATTGAACAGCACTTTTTCAGGAGATCTTTCAGAGTACATCAACCCATCACATACTACAACAGGCATCAATGTACATCAAGCTCCTCAAATAAGCAGTGTCTCAGCCAGCCCAGAGGAGACAGGATTTGGTTACAATGTGACAATTTCTGCTGATGTTGATGATTCTGATACAATCGACAAGGTATATGCCAGAGTGGTTCTGCCAAATGAGACTTTGGTTCAGACCGAGATGATTCCTACTGGCCCTACAAATTATGAATTTGTGTTTTCAGAAACCTGGCAGCATGGTCAGTACAACTACTCAATATATGCAAATGATACTGGCTATGGAGGAACCACATCATCTGAGAGCAGTGTGAATTTCTTTAACATAACAGTATCATCTGACATCTCTTTATTGACAACAAATACAACATATAACAAAAACGAATATGTGAATATCACGAGCAATCTTGATACCTGGTGGAACTATTCATGGATAAATCGATTTGAGATTAATCTAACAAACACCTACAAAGACTTGACAGACTATCAGATAAAGGTTGAAAAAAATCTTTCTGCACAGTATGAGAATAATGAAGTTACTAATGATTGCAGTGAAGTCAGGTTCACCTATTATAATGCTTCAGCAGAGAGCGAGCAGTCACTTGATTACTTTGTAGAAGAATGCAATCTTTCAAACGAGGATAATGCAACCATGTGGGTAAAAGTACCATACATTCAGAATGATACAACAACAACTATCTACATGTATTATGATAACACAACCTCTGCAGAGTCAGAGAGCAATGGTACAGCAACTTTCCTGTTTTTTGATGATTTCGAGGGTAATGAACTTGACTCAGGCAAATGGGATGGTACAACTTATGCCAGCACATCTGATTATGATGTGGATGATGGGCATTTAAGCATGTTTGATAACTGGGGAGGCTGCTGTCAAGGAGGCTGCATATATGGAAGAATAAATACTCTTGAGAACTTCACAGTACCTTTTGCTGTTGAAAGCAGGTTCATGGTAACAGGAGATAATGATTTGTCTAGTGCCTCAGAAATCTGTTACCATACTATTTTTGACGACAGCAACCTCATTGGAATTTCAAACCTGCAGTATGGCTTTGTTTTCAACACAACTAATGCTGAATTTGCATCTTATAATGTTAATTTCCCTTCAAAGGATGTATGGTACAGGTCAACCTTGACTTACACAGAAAACAACCTTACTGGAACAACAAGTTACTCTACCCAGACTTATGGTGTGGGTGGAACTGTCTCGTCTGAAGGCCCCATAGGTTTGGCAGGAGATACAGACACAGCAACAGGCTATGATTATGTAGACTGGATATTTGTGAGAAATTACACAGAAAATGAACCTTCAGTCACATATAATATCCAGAAGCTGCCGTCAACGCTTGATAATAAGGGAAACACCAACTTTACGGGTTATATTATAATGAAAGTCCAGCATTTCTCGGGTGGAGTTTGGTCTGATGTGGCCACAGTGATAAATGACTCATTGTCAGGAGAATTAAGGGAGATCAACACTACAGGACTTGATTTGTCAGAAGTGTGGAACCCTACTTCATGGTATACAGGCACAAGTGACTCCGGAGATTATAGAATATACTTTGAACTTCTGGATCCTGATGGAAACATACTTGAAGACTCTACCGGGCCCATGAATTCAACCTCTCGTGTTTTTGAGATAGCACAGCAGCCTATTGTTCTGAATTTATCAAGTATTTCAATATATGATGTAACAGAAGCAGACGAAGTCAATTGGAAAACATACATCAATGATTTTGTAGACTCAGGTCTGAATAACACATTCAATCTTTATGAAGACCACATCTACAGGGTTGAAGTAAAAATTGATAATATTGGCCAAAGTAACTGGAATATTAACAGCACTAATATCACCCACAGTAATCTTGATTCTTCATGGGGTGTTAAGGATATTACAGATGATATCTGGTACAGCAACATGACTTTCCCTGATGATCCAAGAACAGATACTAATTTTGAAGGAGGTCTCTGGAACGGAAATGTAACCTGGAATACAACAGACCTGGATGGTATAGTGCAGAGTAATGAGAATGCCACATTCTACTATATTGTAAATGTGACTTCAACAGGAGATTATGGTGTTGAATTGCTTATAGATCATCAGACATTCCAGGAAATAGACAGTTCAACTTTCCATGTCATCTCTGAAGATACTCAACCACCAACTTTGTTTAATGATATATATGGACTTACAAGTGGAGAGATATTGCGGGGAGAATCAACAAAAGTTTATGCAAGGTGGACAGAAACCATAACCAGGACAAATGTAAACTACACAACAACATCAAATACAACCTGGGTTGGAGAAGTGAACTCTTCACCACAAAATCCGAATAACTGGACAAACTTCACTTTAACTTCATTTAGCAACTGGTATCTTGGTGAGCATTTTGTCAAGATTGAAGCAAGAGACGAGTCAGGCAACTGGAACCTGACTCTTCCAAATCTTGTATTTAACTTGACAGGACTTGCATATGTAAATTCAATTGATATTAATGATACGACTCCTCAACTTGGAGATAACATAACAATTACATGCGATGTGATTGATGACACAGTTGATACAACAGTTTCGGGTTACAATGTTTCATTCTATTTTGATGATACATTTATAGGGTCTGAACTTACCACAACCGATGCTTCAATCTCCTATAAGGTTAATACCCCTGGTTCAAAAACAGTAAAGTGTAACATTTCTGATGAAGGATGGTATGAGATTGACGCTAGAAACAGCAAACAGGACACGATTTTCACCACAGAATCAATACCGCCTGCATGGCAGAATATGGCAAATATTGGTACAGCACATATTGGTGACACACTTGGTCTAAATACATACTGGACAGATAACTTTGAACTTGACAGGGTGTATTTATCAGTAAATATCACAGGCTCATGGACTAATGATAGCAACCAATATCCTGCTGGGAATGAATCCTGGGCAAACTTCAGCTATCAGATCCCAACAGATACGACACCAAGGGTCATGGAATGGAGACAGTGGGCTAATGATACCTCCGGAAATGCAAACCATACACAGATATCAAAAATTGATATTTGGGGCTGGTCAGAAATCACAAATGCAGATGTCAGCCCTGGAAGTATGCAGGAAGGCCAGACCACAACTGCAAAATGCCAGGTGATTGAGGCAAATTACTCACAGGCAATATCTGGTTATAATGTGACATTCTGGCTAAAAAATTCCACAGGCAACTATCAGTACATAGCAAGCAATCTTACGAGCTCTGGTGGATGGGCAAATATCAGTTTTGTTGTTGATAATGCAGAGAGTTACACTGTTAAATGCAATATATCTGACGACTCTACCATGTGGTACAATGCATCAGCCCAGTATTCAGATACAGACACTCTGAATGTGGTTTCAGGAGCAGATGCAACCCCTCCTGCTATTGTGGGTAACTCTTATCAGATAAATGATACTCTTCTATACTTCGGCCAGTGCCTTCAGATTAGCGGCCAGTGGAATGAGGAGATTAACAGATCATGGATAGAATATGATCCTTCTGTTGGAAATCACATTGAGAGAAACATATCACTTCCATACACTCTTAACTGGACAAACATTTCAATATGTACTAACCAAACTTGGGAGACAGGCAACCATTCGGTTAAGCTGTTTGCTAAAGATAATGCAGGAAATACAAATGAATCTCTTGAATACAAGTATTTCTCTCTGTATTCAAGGCCGAAAGTATACTGGCACAGTCCTCCAGCAAACACTGAATTCAACAGGAGTGTTGTTGAACTTTACTGTAATGTGACTGACAAGGATACACACCGAGGTGTTTCAGGTTACCTGGTCAAATTCTATGATGATGATGGACAGCTTATAGCCAATTCTTACACAAACTCCTCTGGAGTTGCTAATGTTAGCTATGATGCACAGACCAGAGATGTAGGGACTGCAACCTTCTCATGCAAGATAGCTCCAGATGGATATTATGAAGCGGGTGGGGCGGACAGGGAATCTTTAAGACAGTTTGTTTTCTATGGTAGATTGAATGCAACAATAGACAATCCAGTACAGAACCAGATACTCCACAGAGGTGAGCAGGCAGAATTTGAAGCAACAATTTTTGATGAGAATTCACAGACAGTATCTGGTTCAAGTGTGTCATGGTATAATTCAACCCTGGATCAGATTGCAACAGGTCAGACAACGACATGGACTATACCCTCAGATTATGGATTGGGAGATGAATTACTCACTGTAAATGCCACAAAAACCTATTACCACCATGACCAGAGTAATGTGTCTGTTTCTGTTTACGGATGGTCTGATATCAATTTAGAATCACCAGGTCCGGGAAGTTATGCCGAAAACCAGCTTGTTAATATCAGCTGTCTTGTGCAGGATGCAAACACAACATCCTCAATATCAAGTTATCCAGTTGAGTTCTTTGATGATTCTTCATCTCTTGGAACAGTCTCTACAGACCCTTCTGGTTATGCAAATCTTAGTGTCAACACAAATACACTGGATGAAGGATCTCATGTACTTAGATGCAGAATTGACCACAACTCCTCACTGTATTACAATACTTCTGTGACTGAGGGTAATGTGACTATAACTGTTGATAAATCTGCGCCTGGAATATACTACAATCCAAACACACTTGATAATGGAACTTACAGCCAGACACATGTGTTTGTCAATGTGACTGTTGACGATAACAATACTGATAAAGTTGTTCTTTATTGGAATGGTGCTCCTGAGGAGATCAGTGAGCAGGCAGAAGATACATACTGGATTAACAAGACAAGTCTGGCTGATGCCACTTATACATTTTATGTATATGCTAATGATACTGCAGCAGCTTACAATCAGACTCCAACTAGAAAAGTAGTTATTGATACAACCTCTCCTGTGCTGACAATTGAGTCGCCTTTAAATACATGGTATTCAGGTTCATCTATTGATTTCAATGTGAGTGCAGATGAGAACCTTTCATCCTGCTGGTTCTCCCTGGACAATCTGCCAAATGCTTCTATGTCAGAAGTAAACAAAACATTTTATACAAATACTTCAACTGTCACGCAGGGAAATCACAATATTACATTCTACTGCAACGATACTGTGGATAATATTGGAAACAGTTCAGTAGAATTTTCAGTTGATACACAAGAGCCAGCAATAGTTCTTAACACTCCGGAAGAGAATAATATAACTGATGATCCTACAATTATGTTTAACTGTACTGCTCATGATAATCTTGGAATTGTCAATGTATCTCTTTACGGAGACTTCTCAGGAACTTTCCAGAGAATTCAAACAAACTACAGTGGGCTGAATAACACAGCATACCATTTTCAGAGCACACTTGAAAACGGAACATTTAACTGGGCTTGCGAAGCATGTGATGAGGTCAACTGCAACATCACTGATAACAGGACAATAACTGTGGATACTGTCTATCCTGAATTGCAGGTTGATAACCCTGAAAACAACACAGCTTATAATTACCAGGATATTGATTTGAATTATACAGCAGTTGATGACAACCGGGACAAATGCTGGTACAATAATGGGACAGGAAACAATGAGCTTGCAGGCTGTGCAAATATTACCCTGAATTCCTATCCTGAAGGAAACCACCAGTTTACTGTTTATGTAAATGATACACTTGACCATACATCGAGCCAGGATGTTAGTTTCACAGTTGACATCACTGAACCGGAAGTTGACATTCAGTTACCAACAGAAGGACAGAAGATTGAAGATACAAATGATGTTAAGCTTAATTTCACAGCAGTTGATAATCTGAACAGAGACAAATGCTGGTACTCAGTTGACTTCCAGCAGAATCAAACAATTTCAAACTGCCAGAATACAACAATTACTGGGCTGAGCAATAACTATCACAACCTCACTGTCTATGCAAATGACACAGCAGGCAATACCAACTGGACAACTGTGTCTTTTCTTATGAATTACACTGTTCTTTCGGTGACACCTGTCTCTCCTGAAAACAATTCCCACCACAATGTTGACTGGGTATGGGCAAATGCAACAACAAACAAGCCAGCTGCTGCCTGTAACTATTCTGTTGATAACGGGGCAAACCAGACAATGCAGAACACAACCGACCTTTACTGGTCAAAAAATGTGTCTGGTCTTTCAGAATCAAATCACAACCTGACTTTCTACTGTTTTGACAGTCTGGGTAATGTAACACAATCAAGTTATGTGTTCTTTACAATTGATCTCACACCTCCTTATCTTGAGCTGGACTCTCCTGGAGCAAGGTATTACAATACAACGTCTGTTGATTTGAATTATTCAGCATTAGACCTGAACACTATCACCTGCAGTTACAGCAGAGACGGGGGAAGCTACAATACACTTACAGACTGTAATAATGATACAATAACAGGATTATCACAGGGCTATCATAACATTACCCTGAGGGTTGTTGATCAAGCAGGAAATGTAAACCAGAGTTTTGTTGAGTTTAATATTGATTCAATAACACCTGGGCTGACAGCAGTATCTCCAGAGCAAAGAAATTACACAACCCAGAATATTGAGTTTAATGTCAGCATAAATGAACCAGTTAATGACTGCTGGTATACACTTGATGGTGGTCCAGACCAGTCAATGTCTGAAGCTAATTCAACTTATTACTATGCTGACGACACACTAACAGACAATGTCTATAATATAACATACTATTGTAATGACAGTGCTAATAATTTGGGAAAAGTGTCAGTTGAGTTTGAAGTTGACACAACAGGACCAGTTATTACTTATGAAGACCCAACACCAAATAATGGACAGGCAATTGATAATAACTATACCTACATAAACATAAGTACAAACGAGGATGCAGATACAGCACTTATTGAGTGGCATAATTCCAGCGGTGTTTTTAATATTTCAATGAACAAAGTAGGGGAAAGACTATTCTGGTATAACATGACCGGACTTGAGGACGGCTCATATGATTACAGGATACATGTTAATGACACTCACAGCAACCCAACTCACGGCACACTGAGAACACTGATCGTCTCAACAGTTGCACCAGTCATAAATATTCATGACCCACTTGCAGTCATATATAACTCAACTGTCCTCAACCTCAATGTGACATCCAACAAAGCTATTGAAGACTGGTGGTTTGTTCTTAATGGAGAAAACTTCTCCTTTACACCCAATATCACTTTTGCCGCAGACCTGGGTGAAAATGAGCTTCGTGTCTTTGGAAGAGATGAAGGAGGAAAAGTCGGCAACAATTCAGTCACCTTTGATACCAACACCACTGTATGGACAGATACTTTCGGAAGCTACACTGGTCTTAATGATTCAGAAAATCTCCAGGTAGGTTCCAATGCATCAATTGATTTCTGCTGGCCAATATTCCAGGAGCAATCACTTCCACAGGAACAAAGAGAGACATGCTGGCATTACAGAAAACAGCTTAATATTAGTACATCAACGACTCTGGAGCAGTACCAGTATAGATTTAACCTGAATCTGACTTCAGAGAAATCAGCAGGAAAACTTGATTCAAACTGTTCAGATATAAGGTTCACTTTCAAGAATGGATCACAGGAGCATGAGATACCTTACTGGGTAGAAGAATGTGAGAGCGGAAATGCAAGTATCTATGTTAAAATCCCAGTGATAAACTCTTCAACCTCACTGTATATGTACTATGGAAACAGCTATGCAAGCTCAGCAGCAAATGCAACAGATACATTTGAGTTTTACGATGACTTTGACACAATCACACAGAGTGACTGGGGTACAAATGCACAGAACTGGGATACACAAGACAGTATTGCTTTCCCTGAATCAGGTGGTTCAGGCTCGCAGATCACATCAACCTACAGTTTTACTAACAGCTATGCTACAGAACTTAGAATAAAGGCAAATGCTTCAGCAGCAGGAGTGAAATACTACACTTTTGGAAATGCAGGACTTTCAAAAAAACTAAGTCTTTACTTTGAACCTTCAACAACACAGATTAACCTTTACAATGGTTCAAGTAACAGATACAGTACTGAATGCACAGATTTCAAGACATATTCAATTGTATCTGACTTTACCAATGATGCATATGAGGTATATGTGGATCACAACTCAACACCTGGAATCAACCTGACAAAGGCATCTCTTGGAAGCATGGGTAGTCCAAGATTCTACAGTTTCTCAGCTTCAGGAATATTGATAGACTGGATAGCAGTAAGAAAATTCAGTTCTCTTCATCCCACACTTGATGAGATTGGTTCTGAAGAAACACCCACTGTAAATGCCACAATCGAATCACTCTATCTGCAGCCTGATCCTTTCTGGCTATGGGATGAGATGAGGGCAGAGCTTTCATCACCATCAGGCACAGACTCTTTATTCAGAATCCTGGATCAGAATTCCAACTCACTCTGCGGGAATTTGAGTTATGCTCAGGTATCATCAGGATACACTATTTGTGAAAATGCACGATGGAGGCCCAAAATATCACTTTATGCAGAGCTTCAGACAGATGCAACACAAAAAACTCCTTCATTGTTGTCATGGAATGTATCCTGGAGAGAGACAGCAAACACAACATTCAGGGTAATTAATGCAACAGGCGACCAATTATCGACAGCTTTTGTCCAACTTTACGATGGAGCTTCCCTTGTTGGTTCAGGTTATGGGAGTATTTCAGCAGATATTTATCTGGACAGGAACTACACCCTGAAGTCCAGGACTCCTGCTCCAACAGATTATCTGAAATCACAGTTCTCAAAACTTAATCTGGACAGCAATTACACAATTGAACAGACAGTTGTCTCAAATTACACTGGCGGCATGCCGGATAATGTATCAGTGGTTTCTCCTGTTTTTGCATTCAACTCAACTAATGTCACGTTTGACCAGGCAAAACTAACAATTCCGAAAAACGGAATAACAGTGGATTACATTGTACACTGTACAGACTGGGACTTTGGTTCTTCAGAGTGTAATACCTGGGAAGTTGACCAGACTGGAGATTATACTGGGTACGGCAGCAACTCAACTCACTTCTGGTTTAATGTAACTGAATTTGATGCATATGCAGGGGGTCAGGAAGACCAGACACAAGCAGACTTAAAAATACTCAATATTACTTTTTCGGACGACTCACCAAACGAAAACAGAAATATCACAATCTATGTCAATGTGACAAATATTGGTGAGAGCCAGGCAAATGATTTTGTTGTCCAGCTTAATATATCCCGTTGGGACGGCAGCTGGAACCTGAACAAGACATTAAACAGCTCTGAATATGATCTTCCAGCAGATGAAACAGTTCTAATTGATTTTGCAAAGGTAATGGATGTCGGTACGACACAGTTTAAAGCATATGCAGACTGGGACAATAGTGTATCAGAGTCAAACGAATCCAACAATGAATTCAGCAAAAACCTGAGTGTTTCTGCATGGCACATATTCTATGGTTCATTCAACTACTCTAAAGTCTTGAGAAACATTAACAACAACAGTTTCATAACTTGGGATGTTGTAAACAAATCAAATATGTTCTACTATGATTATGATGCATCAATTACACCAAGTGATCTTCTGCCACTTAATAATACAAATGACCTGTCAGAGGCAGATTCAGCACTGGGAATGACAGGATTTAATGATTCAATAGAAATACTGTTTGATCCTAATGAGGACGGTTTTTCGGATAAGTTCAGAGATATTACAATATCAGGAACCACTGTTGAGAATGTTCCAATAATAAGCACAACAACATCCGGAGCTTTTATCACCGGACTGCTTTATGACAGTGCAGACGGAGGCTCCCAGTATAACGGCAGCCAGGATCTTGTTGTAATTACACAGGTAAACATGACACAGGTTGGAGAATATGGTACTTATGATTATGAGGTTAAGGTTCCTTCACGATTAAAAAGATTAGTGGGGTCAATCAATTCAGTTACAAGACTAGACGAATTAGAATGAGGGATCATGATCAAGAAAGACGGTGGAACAGCCAAAACCCCATTTTGCGCTCTGTTCCATCGTTCTTTCAACTAAGGGAAGAATGAGGGGTCATAATTAAGAAAGGCGGCGGAACAGCCAAACCCATTTTACGCTCTGTTCCGTCGTTCTTTCATTTTAAAAATGGTTAAATTTATAAATTTTGGCAAAAAAAGCATAACTTACCTATTTCTAATAATGCTTTTTCTGGTGTCACTTCAGCTAACAGAATCCATTAACTTTTCCAGTCCTGAGTGGGAAACTGACCTGGACTATTATTCAGACTACTGGATAAAAACTATCCTAATAAGGGGGAACAAAAGCAAAAACTTCACAATAACAGAGAATCTTCCAAGTTCACATAATATTTCTATTAGTCCTCAAACACTTTACTATCTGCAAGAGGATAATATTGTATTTTTTGTCAATTCTTTAAAGTACGAGATAAGAGGCCAGCCAGAAAACAATTCTCAGGAAGTTGACGAGATTTTTCTGAAAAACTTCACAGGAGAAAATGAGACAGCCAAAGTCATAAGAAAAAGCTCTTTGCAGAGCTATTCATACTACTGGACAAAAACAGTAACCCTTGAGACAAATGAATCAGGAATAGAAAATCTTACAATAAGAGAAGACATACCTGACTCTGAGAACATTACAGTAAGCCCTGAGATGGATTTCTATCTTGACAACAATGCTGTTGTTCTTGTTATAGAGAGTCTTAATAGAAGCAAGAGATATCTTATTAAGGGCTATTTTGAACAGGCTGCCCAGAAAGTTTCGGACCAAATTGAAAATACAGATGACTCATTTTTTCACATCTCAACTCTTGAGAACTACTCAGAATTCTGGATAAAAAACATAACAATTTTTTCAGAATCAGGAGTGCTTGAAAACATAACAGTAAAAGAAAAAGTTCCGACAACAAAAAACATCTTTGTAAACCCAGATTACTCTTATACACTTCAGGAAAACATTATCTCTGTTTTAATAGACCAACTAAATAAAACAACAAGCTTCCAGGTAAGGGGAGACTACAACAAACCTGTTAAAAAATCATCAGGTGTTTTTGTTGACGGTTATGGAGATTTTGGAATATCTGCACCTGCGAATATAGAGAGTTTTGATGTTGACTCTGACCTGAATATTAATTTTGAACTCTCTCTCCTTAATGGCAGCAAGACCTCAGTCAGGTTAGAACTACCATTCACACTTCCAGAGGGTTTTGAGATTTACCTGTGGAAAAATGTCTCAGGAAAAACAATACGCGTACCTTACAATATTACTAAGGACAGAAACACTCTTGAACTGTTTCTGGAAGACGGGGTAATTGACGATGACGGTGTTGTGGATGGCAAAATTGTTGATCCGCTTAAATTATTCATCCCAGATTACAATGTTGATATAAATGATATAGATGACCGAACAAAACAAGTTGTAATAGATACCAGAGCCACAAAAATCAGCACATCTGATGGAAAACTTGACTCTGTAAAAGTTGTTGACCCTGATAATCTACCTGACACACCAGTTGATGCTTCCAGATTTCAATCAAAACTATTAAAATTCAGGATAACAAACATTACAGATACTGTTGATGTATTTCTTGATTACAACGAGCCAATAAAAGATTCAACACTATGGAAATTCAATCCTAATACACTTGAGTGGTACAAGTTCCCCTTCGAGAGAGTTGATGAAACCACAATAAAACTAACCCTTGCTGATGGCGGCTTTGGCGATGATGACGGAGTAAGAAATGGAGTGATTGAGGATGATCTTGGACTAGTTATTATTCCAGTAACAAAGGCAACTCACTTGGATACAAACAGGTCTTTTTTGCAGGATGTATATGGATATGTGAAAGAGCTTGATGGCAATTGGACACCAGTAATCAGTACTGGCGAATATGTGCGGGTAAAATTTGAGAAGAATCTAACCCGTGAAAATGATATCACAATATTTCCAAAGCTGTTGTCTCAAAATGCCACAATTGAAATATATGAAGCAGATGAAAATAAGTTGATAGCAGAATTTGACCAGTTAGAAAGCACTCAGTACAACAAAGTATTTCTTGACAATCTTGATAGAGCACAGGACACTTTTGACCTGAAAATTTATGGTAGTGTACAGTTTGATCACATTGTTGACCCATGGCCAAATACTACCTTTGAAAGATGTATAAACATTACAATACAAAGTGTTGGTTCATCTGAACTGACCAATTTCCCAGCTTATATCAACTTATCAAAGCATGCTGAGATGCAGCCTGATTTTGTTGATTTGAGATTCTATAATGACACCTGTGATAATGGAGGAAGCCAGCTTGACTATGAGATTGAGAATTACACAACAGCAAATGCACATATATGGGTAAAAATTCCAAGACTAAAGACTGGGAACACTTCAATATCTGTGTATTTTATGAACAGCACTGGCGTTAGTTCCGGGGAGAACCCTTCTGGAGTATGGGACTCTTATCATGCAGTGTGGCACATGACAGAACAAAACGTGAGTGATTCAACATCTAACAACTATGATGGTACAAATCATAGTGGAGTTTTCTTTAACTCTTCAGGGAGTGTGGATGGTGCAAATTACTTTAACGGGAGTGCTTACATTGGATTGCCGGGTTTTCCCAATATGCAGTCAGATTTCACTGTTGAAGCCTGGATAAAGACTTTTGATAATAGTGAAAATGGCCAGAGGATTTTCTGTGATGATGAGACCAATGGAGGTTATGCACTTTCGTTGGGAGACCCAGGTGCCGGAGCATTGAGGTTTTTTGTCAGAGGGTTGACTCCTGTAAGCCTTGATACGTCCAATGTAATAAACAACAATCAATGGTATCATGTTGCAGGAGTGGGAGTTCCATCCAGTCAGGACAGGTATATTTATGTAAACGGTGTGGAGGAGGCAAGTGATACTTCTGCCAGTGGCAGCTGGGGAACAGATTCGGGAGAGGCCTCTATTGGTGGAGAAACAGATTCTGGTGAAGACGAGAACAGATTTGTTGGAATTATTGACGAGGTGCGTATATCAAATGTTACACGCTCCCAGGATTGGATAAATCAAACATACCAAATGGTTGCAAACCAGAATGAACTGGTGGTCTACAGCACTATGCTCAACATATCAGGAATCCTGAATATTACAATAGACAAGCCAGATAATTCAGACCAGTATTTGAGAAACACTGAATTTGCAATGAATGGAAGTGTTGAATGTTCCAGAGGAGAGTGCGGGAATATTACTGTATACTCCCAGTATTATTCAACTGCTTCTCCAACTGAAAGCTTTACAGAAACAAGTAGTTCAGATTTTATTGATAATACTTCGTCAGCAAATCTTTCTATAAGTAGTGGGTCAGTTTATTTGAATGGCGATACCTCAGCATTTTCTAACTGGTGGGATTCTGGCTGGAACAACAGGAAAGAAATAAACATCACAAGTATAGCAGAATTATCTGATTTTCCGTTTTACATAAACATATCCAAAGAGAATTCTATGCAGAATGATTTCGAAGACCTGAGATTCATTAATGGGAGCTGTGATTCTCCTGATACAGTTCAGCTGTCTTATGAAATCGAGAAATATACTTCAACAAATGCCCATGTATGGGTGAAGATCCCTTCTCTGTCGGCTGGGAAAAATCCTGTCTGCATGTACTATGGCAATGACCAGGTAGCTTCTGGTGAGAATGCAACAGATGTATGGGAGTCATATCACGGGGTGTGGCATATGACCGAAGCTAATGCGATCGACTCTACAGGAAACAGCTATGATGGGGTCGCCAGTACAGGAGTGAGCTTTAATAGTTCGGGATATATTGATGGATCAAATGATTTTGATGGATCTGGATACATTGGAGTTTCTGGGTTTCCCAACTTACAGTCAAACTTCACAATAGAGGCCTGGATTAAGACAAATGACAACTCAGAACAAGGCCAAAGAATATTTTGTGATGATGAGAGCAATACAGGTGGTTATGCCATGTCACTGGGCGATCCGGGGGCAGGTGCTTTAAGGTTTTATTCAAGAGGTATGAGTGGTATTACCTTGGATACCAGCAATGGAGTCATTGCAAACGGTCAGTGGTATCACGTTGCTGGTGTGGCAGACACAACCAACCAGGATAGGTATGTGTACGTGAATGCTATACAGCGTGCAAGCGATACAACAGATACAGGTACATGGGGAACTGATAGTGGGCAGGCGTCAATAGGAGGAGAGACAGCTTCAGGAGAAACAAGCAATAGATTTAATGGAGTACTTGATGAGATTCGGATATCTGATGCAGTAAGATCACAGGATTGGATTAATCAGACATATCAAATAGTTGCAAACCAAAATAACATGGTGGAATTCGGCTCACCCCAAACAGTACAGTATTTTGATAACGCCGAGTATATATCTGGTGTTTTTGATTCAGGATTTTCAACTGTTGAATACAAAAATATATCATGGGTTTCAACTTCAAATGAGAACACATCTCTTACTTTTTACACAAGAACTTCCGCTGGCTCAGCATCTGCATGGTGGGATCCTGATTGGGAATACAGAAAACCAATAAACATATCAAACACTGGAAGCCAGCTGGATGATTATCAGGTAAAGATATCTCTAAACTTGACAGATGAATTCAATGATGGAGACCTAAATGCCAACTGCACTGATGTAAGATTTGCATTTGATGATGGCGGCTGGATAGAACTTGATTACTGGGCAGAATACTGCAATACTTCTGGCTCTAACTCAACTTTCTGGGTAAATGTTCCAGTAATTAGTGCAAATGATAATACAACTATCCATCTTTATTACGGGAACTCAGATGCACAGTCTGCAAGTAATGGTTCAGCAGTATTTGAATTCTTTGATGACTTTGAAGGAACTGACATAGATAGTAGTCTATGGCAGATTGACACAGGTAATTATTCTGTCAGCAATAGTGTTCTTACAATGGACAATGACAGCATATCTGTAAAAGACGAACTCTCATTCAATCTAAATGACGGTTATATTCTGGAAGGAAGAATACTATACCATGAAATATTGAGTGCTTACAGCGGGACTCTTTCTGCGCAGTCAGACCATTACACTGAAGGGGGAAACGGAGACGGAGATGCAACAAGTCTATTCATGAGAGAGTCAGGCTCTGCAACAGTTTACAGGTGGACAGGCTCGG
The DNA here is from genome assembly GCA_964444505.1 of uncultured Methanosarcinales archaeon. Classification (GTDB taxonomy): domain Archaea; phylum Nanobdellota; class Nanobdellia; order Woesearchaeales; family JAGVZT01; genus CAYUHF01. The sequence goes on from CAYUHF010000001.1 coordinate 125,129, forward strand.
GATCTGTTGTTGATGATTACAATTGTGGAAGTGGTTCTATTGGATGGACATCATCAAATGATGTGTGGTACATACTTGGTTCAAAATTTAACTCAAGTGGAGTTACCCATACAAGGGGCAGGACAACTGAGTATGGTCCTTATGGATGCGGATGGACTAAAAATCTAACGTATGTCTCGCTTGGTTACTTTGACGGGCAAAATGTGGATATGATGGATACAAGCTATGACTGGGTTCTCGTGAGAAAATATGCGGGCCAGGAGCCTCTGATAACAACAGGTTCTGAAACTAACTACACATCAGTATCTGAGGATCCCGGAAGCATGACTTGGTCATCCTGGTATTTGCAGGGGACTAACAATGCAGAGATTGAGGCACCCCATAGGAGATATTTACAGTATAAGATGTTGATGAGCACCTCTAACAGCAATCAGACCCCTGTCTTGGATGAAATTGAGATTGAATACAAATTGGTTACTGATGGATGGACTACAATGCAACCCACAGATACGTATTTTACTACACCTTCTTCTTATGACTGTGGAGATATGGAGATATCAGAGTGTACATATAATCTGAGTATTGTTCCCAACCAGGTTGGAAATTATTCATTGAGAAACTGTGTTAACTCATCTGACAGTGAGATTAGCTTGAGTTGCACAGAAGTGAGAAATATCTCTGTATGGCTGCAGCCGCTTGTTGAGGAGTTTACTGCTTCTGTTGACCCCGTGGGAAAAGGAAAAAATACCACTTTGCAGATGAGACTACTTGACGATGCTGCAGTTCCAATGAGCGGGTACAACATAAGTTTTGTTGATATGACAGGGAATGGAAGTGTACCATACAGCATAGGATCGGATATGACTGACAGTAATGGCTATGCATCAATAGAATATAATGTGCCTGAAAATTCCTCTTTAAGCTCTCATACTATTAATGCATCCTATTCAGGAGCTATAAACAATTTTCTGAGAAGTGCTGCCGGCACAAAAAGCATTGTCATGTCCTCAACACCCTCAATCAACAATATCACCAAAACACCCGACAATGTAGGTTTTGGATACGACCTTATTATTCGCGCTAATGTCACAGATGAAAAAGGGTTGGATAAAGTATATGTCAATATCACAGAAGATGGTTCCACAACAGCATATGAGATGCAGTTTGAGAGTACAGACATTTACAACTACAGTTACTCTGATACCTGGGAAGTAAAGGATATTGATTTTGTTGTGTGGGCAAACAATACAGATAATATTGTAACAACTTCATCACAGCAGTCATTTTCTGTGGAGGTCTACTCAAATGTTACATTCCAGTCAGACAAGGATTACTACAAGAGCAATGAAAATGTGTATGTTGACAGCACACTTGGGAGCTGGATATACGGCGGCTGGGAATACAGAAGAACTGTAACACTATCATCCTCCCGGAATCTTTCAGACCACCAGATACAAATTGATCTTGACAATAATAACTTTGATTTTTCCAGGGCAAGTTCAAACGGAAGTGACATTAGATTCACATACCAGAATGGCACAAATGAAACAGCCATTCCTTTCTGGCTTGAGGAGTGGAACTCAACTACTGAGCAAGCAAAAATCTGGACAAAGGTTCCACTAGTTGACCAGAACACAATCCTCTACATGTATTATGGAAATCCCTCTGCAGAAACAGCATCAGATGGCAAATCAACCTTTGTTTTATTTGACCATTTCAATGGATCAGGATTGGATACTTCGCTCTGGTACGAGAGTGCAAACAGCTACTCTGTGAGCAATAGTATACTGAGAGTAAATATTGGAGGTATAGGACTCCAGAATCCACTTTCTGTCGATCTCAGAGATGGCTACATAGCAGAGACAAGGTCACTTTTCAATACTTACAGTAGTGGTTACTCAGGCACTATCCCTGAGATATCTTCTGAAAGATTTACAGGAAGCGGTAATAACAATAATGCGGCAACAACACTATATATGAGGAATAACGGAGGTAGTAGAGAAATCCACTACTGGATGGCAAATGGTACTGTCAATACATATGATATTGTCAATGAAGGAAACGCGCAAATTGATACTTTAGAAAATCAATGGAATATAACTGGTGTCTCTGTTCTGGATAATGAGACAATACTATGGTGGGATTACAAAGAGGTTCTTTCTGAAGAAACTGTTTATACAGAACCAATAAACTATACATCACTTGGCTCTTTCCAGGGGTCTGCTTCTTCTGATATTCAGGATACAAGCTATGACTGGATAAGAGTCAGGAAGTACTCTGACACCAACCCTCTTGTCACAGTGGGATCACAGGAAAACGGACTGCCTGGAATCCGAAACACAGGAACAACAGACTTCAAGGGTTATCTGAAGATGTTGATTCAGGAATATGATGGGATGTCATGGAACTTCATAACACCAGGAGTTGTTTCTTCTACATTGTACAATATAAGTGCGGGCAATACACTGAATCTCAGCAGAATCTGGAGGAGTAATGATGCCTGGAACACAACAGACAGGGAACCTGGCCAGTACAGGATATATGCATCAATGGAAGACCCTGATCAGGACACACTTGTTGACACAGCAGGAAATCTGATCCAGGGATGGTATGAGTTTATAATAATGGAGCCAGTCCTTGTTGTAACAGACCTTGAATACGAAAACCAGGTTGAAAACAGCATCAATGAATATGAAACAGGAGATGTGATTGACTGGATAAATGTCACAGTCAAACCGATAAACAACACAGCTTTTGACACAAATGTTTCACTTAGTGTACTTGATAACACTCTCAGCCAGGTATCCTGGGGACCAAACAGCACCCAGAATTGCGGTGACCTCAATGAGAATGAGGAGTGTGAAAAAAGATGGGACAACTCTTCAAGCGGTTATTCAATACCACTTGATGCATCTTCTGGAAGCTATAACTTCTACTGGAATGTTGATATGTTTTCTGACAATGGACAAACCCAGAACAACAAATCAATGTACTTTACTTTGCATAATATTCCTGAAACATTCACTCACACAACAACAAAAACAAGACTCTATAAACCAACATGGAGTTATTACAACTTCACTTTCACAAATTCATGGAGTGAGAATATTACTGATATAAGTTTAGAAATCAACTGTCCGGAGATTGACGGGTTTGAATGTGAGAATGTCAACACCGGAACATTAATCTACACTTTATCAGAACTAGAAAACAACACAGCACTCACAGTATCTTACAATGTATCTGCAAACGAGTCTGTCACTTCAGATGATTATTCTGTTAATATCACACTTAATTACACAAACCCTTCTGATAAAAAGAGTTGGGTTGAATATGAAACCCAGATGTTTGAGGTCAGAAGTCTTGGTATACTTGTACTAAATATTACTGAATATCCTGTAAATGTTACAAGAACAGGCAGGTATGACTTCAGTGTGCTTGTTAACAATACTGGTGACACAACAGCAAATGATGTATGGCTCAATTACACGCTTCCGGGCTGGTGGTGGAATACAACCGGTCCGATTGACAAATATATCTCTTCTCTTGGAGCTGGAGCAGAGACAACAACCAACATAACCACAGAAGTAGGTCTTAACTCATCCTTGGGTCAGCAGGTGGTAAGGGTTGATAGTTCAGCAAATGACGGAAGAAATGACTGGACAACAGTGGATGTCTATGTTTATGCAAATACAACACTTACAGTCCAGAGCAATGTTTCATGGGCAAACCAGGGAACTTCAATTAAGTTGAATGCAACTCTTGTTTATGATAATGGTTCAGTAATTGAGGGAGAAAACATAAGCTTTTATGATGAGTTCAATGACCAGTATATTGGTTCTGATTTCACTAATTCACAAGGAGTTGCAGAAGTAATTTACAATATATCTCCCACTGCGACACGAGCAGATCACACTCTAAATGCAACTTTCGCCGGTGACCACCCCAACTATTTATGGGGAAGTTATGCAACAACATCAGTTGAGATCAAAAAAGCACCTACAATATCAGATGTTTCAGCAACACCAAACACAACAGGATATGGCTATAATGTAACAATACAGGCAACAGTAGAAGATGATGATGAGCCAGATGTAACAAGAGTCTATCTGACCTATCCCAATTCTTCAGAAGAGGTTTTTGAGATGGACTTCTCACCTCCGAAAACATTCTCGATTATATTCAACAATACATGGCAGCATGGAACATACAACTATACAATCTGGTCAAATGATACTGATGGCAGTGTATCTGAGAGCAGTGTTCATAATTTCAGCGTGGATGTTTCTGCCAACATTAAAGTCAAGCCTGTAAATGACAGCTATGGTTCAAACCAGTATGTTAATCTGACAGATGCAGTCAGCAGCTGGTGGAACCCGAACTGGAACTACAGGAAGATGGTTAACATTACAACAGACCACAATCTTTCCAATCACCAGGTAAGGGTTTCAGTCAGTATGTCACAGCAGTATTCAAACGGCAAGATCAAACCATACTGCCAGGATGTGCGTTTCGCATACTACAACCAGTCAACAGGACAGGAATCGGAAGTCAGCCACTGGACAGAGTCATGCAACCTTAGTGATTCAGGCACAGCATATTTCTGGGCCAATGTTCCCTATATTGAAAACAACACAATTGTCTACATCTACTACGGCAATGACGGTGCGTCTGACGCAAGCAGTGGACACCAGACCTTTGAATTCTTTGATGACTTTGAAGGAAGCGCATTGAATACAACAGTGTGGGATATTGACACATCAAATTATGCAGTGGGAAACAGCACTCTAAGGATTGATCAGGACTCAATAGGACTCCAGAACCCGTTCGGATTCAATATACTGGATAACTATACTGTTAATGGAAGACTGATGTATCATGGTACAGCAACAGGATCAACATATAGCGGCACACTGTCTTCACAGAGTTCTGTTTATACAGACGGCAATAACGGAAACTCAGATGCAACTGTTCTGTACATGCGGTGCAATGGTGGTTCCCAGTCCCTTTGCACGTGGATTGATAATGGTACAGACAACCAATATGACTGCGAGAGTGGGGCAACTGTCTGGAGTTCCAATGACAACCAATGGTATGTTTTAGGTGAAAGATTCACCCCAACCCAAGTTACCCTGACAAGAGACTGGGTCACTGAATACGGTCCCTACCAATGTGAATGGGTTAAGGACATCAGATACGTGTCACTTGGTTATTTCAACGGATATGACACTGGAGATATTCAGGACACAAGTTATGACTGGGTTCTTGTAAGAAAAAATGCACCAGAAGAACCCACAGCACAGGTGTCACCAGAAGAACATGCAGGCTCAGTTGTGCTGAACTCAGGACAGACCAATTTCACAGGATACCTTGTCATGAAAGTGCAGAAAAACAATTCTGGTACGTGGCAGGATGTATCCACAGTAGTAGACGATGTGACTTCACAAAACCCAAGAACAGCTGAACCCGACCTCAATCTCTCTCCTATTTGGAACCCGGTTTCATGGTACACCAATGCCCAAGACGCAGGAGAGTACAGGATTTATGCAGAAATGGCTGATCCAGACGGGAATGTTCTTTACACAAATGATGGTTATCTTAACTCTACATATGTATTTGAACTTTCAGAGCCGCCACTTCAAATATCTGTTGATGATATTGTTTTCTATGATGTAACAGATGCAGAAGAGAGCAACCGCGAAAAGTATGTTAATGATTATGTTGACTCTGGGCTGAATAAAACATTCAATCTGTTCTCAAACAAAATATACAGAGTCGAAGTTGTTGTAAATAATATTGGGAGTACAGTCTGGAATCTCAACACAACCACAGCAAGGTATCACAATCTGGAGCCGAGTTGGGAGATAGACGAAATTGACCATGTGTGGTATTCAAATGAGACAGGAGAAGATGGAAGAATAGATCAAAGGTTTGAAGGTGGAGAATGGAACGGCACAATTGGCTGGAACACAAGCCATTTCAAAGGAACAGTACAGCCGGGAGATAATGCCACATTCTTTTACATCTTTAATTCAAGCAGTGGAGACACACAGACAACATTCATGATAAATCATTCAACGTTCACAAAATCAGATAGTTCTATTTATCACATAACTGTTTCAGATGCACAAGCTCCAGGTCTGTTCAACAGCGAATATGGTTTCACGTTAGAAAACATTACAAGAGGAGGTTCAACAATTGCATATGCAAGATGGACAGAGACAATCACCCAGGCAAATATCACATACACAACAACATCCCCATCAACATGGGTAAAAGCATCAAACTCATCACCCCAGAATGCACTCAACTACACTAATTTCACCATAACAACAAACAGCGGATGGTTCCTTGGAGAACACCAAGTCAAGATATCAGCCAGAGATGAATCAGGAAACTGGAATCAGACACTACCTTATATCAATTTCAGTGTTTTTGGAAATGCCAGGCTATCAACAGGAAACGTCAACACCTCAACTCCGGATGTTGGGCATAAAGTACGGATCAGGTGCAGAGTAACTGACACTACAAAATCAGGAGATCCTATCTCAGGCTATCAGGTGCAGTTCTATAACTCAACCGGTGAAATAGGAGATTCATATACAAACTCCACGGGATGGGCTATTTATGACTATACTGATCCCAGTGCTGGTCCTGAAACTCTTTACTGCAACATTACCTCAAATCATACTGCCTATTATTACAGGGACAGTCAATATCAACAGCAATTCAGCATCACAACAATTGAATATGTGAATCCATATTACACAACAATATCTGGGCCTTCGGTTGCGCACAAGGGAGAGTATGTTGATCTAAAAACACTTTGGCATGACAACCATCTTCTTGATAGTGCTGTGCTCAGTATTAATTCCTCTGGAAACTGGACTAACCAAAGCACAGTAGATTTACAGGGAACTGATTCCTGGGCAAACTTCTCATACCAGATCCCAACTGATATATCACCAGGTAAGATTGAATGGAGACAGTACGGGAATGACTCTTCAGGAAACACAAATATGACACCTGTGCAGAGCATTCAGGTCTGGGGTTATTCAGAGGTTGCAGAGACATATGTGAGCCCGGCGAGTATACAGATAGGAAATATGACAACAGCTTACTGCAGAGTAAAAGATGCAAACCACACCAATAATCTTACAAACTACAATGTGACTTTCTGGATCAAAAACTCAACATCAGACTATACCTTACTAAGTGAGAATATAACAGATACTGATGGGTATTCAAGTATTGTATTTAATCAAAGCTACTCAGATACATTCACTTTGAAATGTAATATCACTGATGATGAAGTATTGAAGTATAACTCAAGCTCACAAAACTATCAGACAGACACATTAAATGTTGTATCTGGAGAAGACGCTATTCCACCAGCATCACTACCTGGAACATATACACTTAACGATACTGAGATTTATCTTGGGCAGTGTGTCCAGATCAGTGCTCAATGGAATGAGGCAATTGATCACGCATGGGCAAGGTATGATCCAACTGTTTCAAGCTATATCAACAAAAATCTGACACCGCCTTACACACTTAACTGGACAAATATGTCAATCTGCACAAACAGCAGCTGGGAGCCGGGAAACCATTCAGTTAAGCTTTTTGCAAAGGACAGTGCAGGAAACACAAACAACTCACTTACTTACAAGAGCTTTGTTGTGTGGGGCAGATCACAATTGAGTTGGCAAAATCCGACTTCAGATATGGACAGGGGCAATATCACTTTGTCATGCCGTGTCACAGACCAGTACACAGGGGAAGGACTTCAGGGATACAATGTAACATTTTGGGATGGTGATGAAGGAAGAAACATGGGGACTGTGACAACAAATGCATCTGGGGTGGCTAATATCACTGATGATTTCTATGATTATAAAGTTGGCCCTATTGAATTTTCATGTGTGATTGATGATGAAGGATATTACAAGGTAACAGGAGCAAAGACAAAGTACCAGACAATAGACCTTTACGGGTATCTTTATCCTAATATTACCACTCCTGAGAATAATTCAATTATGTATGCGGGTCAATCCAACTCCCTGCAGTCTGATGTTGTGGACGAACTTGGCAATGCACCTCTCAACCAGTTTGGGGGTTCACCAAGCATATCAGAAACCTGGTATAACAGCACATTTGACCAGATTGCAACAGGAGAAGACACAACCTGGAATACACCAGCAGATTACGGTCTGGGTCCAGAAAAAATTCACTTGAATATGACCTCTATGTATTATCACGAGGGTACAACTTCTGCGGATGTTGACATCTACAGTTATGCCAACGTCAGCATGGTCACTCCTGATGAAAAGCCATACACATCAGATACACAGCTTAATCTAACATGTCTTGTATCTGATACACAAAGCCAGGAACCTGTTTCAGGCTACTGGGTTGAGTTTTTCAGAAACAATACTTTCCTCTCTCTACAATCAACCAATTCATCAGGCCATGCAAGATACCAGGTGAACTCAAACACTTTTGCTGAAGGAAGTTACAGAATAAGATGCACAATAAATGATTCTGATACTCTATACTACAACAGATCAGCAGTCTATGAAGACTACTCAGATATCAGTATTGACAAGACATATCCAAGTATCTTTTACAATCCGACAACAGACACGAATGGAAGCTATTCAAGAGACAATATATTCATCAATATATCTGCGGATGATCAGAATCTCGATACAGTTTTATTGTATTGGGATGGTAATCCAGAGCAGTTCACAAACACTTCTGGCAACTTATACTGGATCAACAAGTCGGGTCTGGCTGACAACACATATGAGTTCTATGCATGGGTAAATGATACTGCAGGTAATGTAAACCAGACACCGACAAGACAGGTAACAGTTGACACACAGTATCCAGTCATCACAACTATCTCACCAATAAATGAGAGCTATTACAGCTCTGCGGAAATTGATTTCAATGTTTCTCTAAATGAGAATGCAGACTGGTGCGGGTATGAACTTGACAATAATCCAAATGTAACAATGACAAAAGAGAATTCAACATACCTTTACAATACCACAACTGTTTCCCAGGGTCAGCACAATGTAACATTCTTCTGTAACGATAGTGTGGGCAATATGCAGAGTGAGTCGGTTGAGTTTTCTGTAGACACAGATTCGCCGGATATAACACTCAACTCACCCACTGATAACAAAAACACAACAGATACAAATATTTTCCTTAACTGCTCAGTCTCAGATAACTACCAGATCACAAATGTCTCACTTTACGGGAGCTGGTCAGGATGGGGAGAAAAGCAGATAAACACTTCAGGTGTGAACGGAACTGACTACATTTTCAACCAGACACTTTCAGAAGGAACCTATACATGGAATTGCAGAGCCTGTGACGGTGCAGACTGCAGTTTTGCAGCAGATAACTTCACTTTCACAATTGATACAACTCCACCAGTTATTAGTGTCCAGAGCCCTCAGGATAAGGCATACAATTACACATCAATTGACATTAACTTCACAGCAGCTGATGACCACAGAGAAGAATGCTGGTATTATAATGGAACACAGAATGTAACACTACCCGGATGCAGCAATACAACAGCTGATTTTTCTGAGGGCAATCATACAATCATAATTTATGCAAATGACAGTGCTTCAAATGTTGACAGTCAGGAAGTAAACTTCAGTGTAGACCTGACAAAACCACAGCTTCAGCTTGCAAGCCCTGCGCATGAAAACAGGTATGAAGACACAAGTGACATTGACCTCAACTATTCAGTTTCTGACAATCTGGAACTTGATAAATGCTACCGCGTACTAAACAGCAATCCAAAACAGGAAATATCTGGCTGTCAGAACACAACCCTTAATGGGCTCTCAAACCAGAACCATTCTCTTACCTTGTATGTCAATGATACTGCAGGAAACACCAATTCAACAACAATCTGGTTTATTGTAAATGTGACAGAATTGGTTGTGACACCACAGAATCCAGAAAATAGTTCCTACATCAACACAACTTCTGTCTGGGCCAATGCAACCACAAACAAAGGAGCAGTGGGATGTAATGTATCTCTGGACTCTGGTGCAAACCAGACAATGGCGAACAGCACAGAGATTAACTGGTACAAAAACATTGACCCTGTATCAGAAGGCTCGCATGACCTCAGATTCTTCTGTCGTGATCAGGAGGGCAACATCACATCATCTGACTTTGTATATTTCACAGTAGACACCACTGAACCATCTCTTGATGTGGACTCACCTGTACAGAATAACAAGTACCAGACAACAACAATAGACATCAACTACTCAGCATCTGACCTTTATGCAATCAACTGTTCAAGATCAGTTGACGGAGGCGCATTTGTTGATATTGGATGCTCAAATACATCAGTTGTTCTTGGCCAGGGAGAGCACAACATCACAATAAAAGTTACAGACCAGGCAGGAAACACAAATCTTTCAGTAGTTGATTTTGTGGTTGATACAGTCGCTCCAGAAATCAGCATTATCTCACCCCGAAACCAGACATACACTTACTCCACTCTTGACTTTAATGTATCATCAACAGAGATTTTGTCGCAGTGCTGGTATTCTCTAGATAGTGCAGAGAACAAATCAATGACAGAGATCAATAATACTTATTTTGCAAACACGACCCAGGTTGCAGACAGTCAGCATACAATTGAGTTTTACTGTAATGATACTGCAGGAAACACAGGAACTAACTCTACAGAGTTTACAGTTGACACAACAGGTCCACAGGTCACTTTTATCTCACCAGATGATGAAGATGCAATTGGGACAAATTATACTCTGGTCAATATAACCACGAACGAGCCCGCCACAGAAGTACTTCTTGAATGGAATTATTCAAACGGCACAGTAAAAAACATTTCGATGAACAGCATGTCACAGACTAACTGGTGGTACAACATGACTGGGCTTGCAGATACAACACACTACTACAGAGTCCATTCAAATGATACCTATGATAATTGGGCAAGAACTCCTGTTAGAAGTCTTACTGTTTCAACCGGAGTGCCGATAATCTATGTAGATTCCCCGGAAAATGTAACATACAATACATCTGTTGTTGATCTGAACATATACTCGAACAGGGAGATTGAATCCTGGTGGTACATCTTTAACAACAGGAACTTTAGCCTTACACCAAATACAACACTTGCAGCAGATATTGGTTCAAATACAGTAACTGTATATGCCAGAGATGTGGCAGGTAATGTTGGAAACACAACTGTTAGTTTCAGCACAAATATTACAATCTGGAGCGATAGCTTCAAAAGCTTTACAGGACTAAATACATCTGATAACCTATCAATTTATGAGAATGCAACTGCTTCAATGTGCTGGTCTGAAGTATCGTCTGAAAACGAGCTGGATAATCCTGTTTGTTATCCGTACAGAAAGCAGATTATAGTCAATACAACATCCTCCCATACAAATTACCAGGTAAGACTGACACTTGATATTGAATCACTGAAATCAGCAGGAAAAATCAGAAGCGATTGCGCAGATATAAGATTCAACTATCTTGACACATCTGAAGAGTCTGCAGACTACTGGATAGAAGAATGCGGAAACTCTACACAAAATGCAAGTATCTGGGTTGAAGTTCCTTCGATAACATCATCAGGAGAAATCTTGTATATGTACTATGGAAGCAACACCTCAACAAGCCAGTCAAGTGGTGAGGATGTGTTCTTGTTTTTTGATGATTTTAGTTCAGTTAATCAATCTGTCTGGGGAACAAATGCACAAAACTGGGAAACTCAATCTGGTGAAGCATACCCAACTGCAAGCGGGTCATCTTCAAAGCTGGAATCAACATATACATTCCCTGATTCATATGCAACTGAATTGAGATTCAGGGCAAATTCGACAGCAGACACATCAGGATATTACAGGATGGGAGATGGTTCAGGAACCAAAAACCACAGGCTATATCTTGACAGCACAACAAACCAGATAAACTGGTACAATGGAGGGGACAATACACATTCAGTATCAAGTGGATCATATCACACATATTCAATAACAACAGATTATGATTCCAATGATTATGACCTTTATGTTGACCATGAAACTTCACCATCTATCTCACTTGGAAGTGCAGATACAGGAGGAAATACGCACCTTGTATTTTATTCATACTACTCAGGAGGTCTGTATGTTGATTGGGTAGCTGTAAGAAAATACTCTTCAACTCAGCCTTTTATCCAGAGTATCGGAGCAGAAAGTGAGGCATCAGGAAATGCATCATTGAAATCTATTTTTATTGCCCCAGATACTTTATATGAATGGGATAAATTCTATGCAAAAACAGCAACTCCTGCTGGAACAAGTATAAGTTTCAATATACTAAATCAATCAGGAAATAATCTGTGCACAATAACAAGTGCCCAGGCTGATTCAGGCCATGATGTGTGCCAGAATGCACAGTCCTTTGATGAATTGTATCTTTATGCAGAATTTACATCTGATGAAGATACGCCAACATTATTTTCATGGAATATTTCATGGAATGCCCTGGCAAATATCAAAATAAGTGTGGCAAATTCCACAGGAGAAATAAGCAATGCACTTGTTGAACTAACTGACTCTGAAAGCCAGTCACAATCTGATTATGGAACACTGCAGGCAGCAGTTGATATTGACGATTATTACACTTTTAAAACACAGGTACCTGCAACAAACATGTTGAAAACGCATTTTTCAAATGTTTTATTCTCCAACAACAACACAGTTGAACAGCAGGTAATAGATTATTCAGGAGATATGCCACAGGATATTGACCAGCTCACTCCTGTTGTAGCGATGAACACCACTAGTTTTGAGTTTGATGAAGCCAAACTGACAATACCTAAAAATGGTGTTGACGTTGACAAGATCTTAAAATGCAGCAACTGGGACTTTGAAGAGTACAACTGCTCGGACTGGCAGCAGAACGAGACAACTCACTATGATCATTACGGCAGCAACTCAACACACATCTGGTTTAATGTTACAGAATTCAGTGCATATGCAGGGGGAGAAGAATCCTCAGTTGCCCAGTCTGACCTTGAGGTTGAAGAGATAACATTTTCAGACAACACACCAAGTGAGAACAGGAACATAACAGTTTATGTGAACGTATCCAATTCAGGAGTTGGAGCTGCAGAAAACTTTACAGTACAGTTGAATATTTCTATGTGGAATGGAACATGGAATCTCAACAGAACACTAAACCATGGAACTTATGATCTTGATCCTGATGAGACAATGCTTGTGAGTTTCACTCATATAATTGATTCGGGTACAACACTTTTCAGTGCTTATGCAGATTCATTGGATAATGTCTCTGAAACAAATGAAGACAACAATGATAATTCTGTCAATCTGAGTGTTTCCGCATGGCATACATTCTATGGTTCATTCAACTATTCAATGGTCTTAAGAAACATCAACAATAACAGCTTTATCACATGGGAAGTTGTAAACAAGTCAAATATTTACTTTTATGATACTGATTCCTCTTTTGTGGCTTCAGACCTTATGCCTCTTAACAACACCAATGATTTGTCAGAGGCAGATTCAGCACTTGGCATGACTGGTTTTAATGATTCGATAGAAAATCTGTTTGATCCAAATGATAATGGTGTATCAGATTATACTCACGACATCAAGATATCTGGTACGACTATTGAGAATATTCCTGTTATCCGGTCAACAAATACATGGTCTTTTATTACAGGTCTTTTGTATGACACAGCAGATGGAGGAAGCCAGTATAACGGCAGCCAGGATCTTGTTATTATTACACAGGTAAACATGTCAAAAGCCGGAAAATACGGAACTTACGATTATGAAGTCAGGTTGCCTTCAGGCCTTAAGAGCATGAAGGGTTCAATTAATTCAGTTACAAGATTGGATGAGTTAGCATGAAAAGCAAGATTAAAGTATTACGATTAAGAAAGGCGGCGGGACAACCAAACCCATTTTACGCTAAGTTCCGTCGTTCTTTCACACTTATAAAGGCGGCGGGACAGCCAAAACCCCATTTTGCGCTCTGTTCCGCCGTTCTTTTTTCTTTGTAAATGATTCTTATTTGAAAATCTCGCCTCAAATTTTCAACTGGGATGATGAATACCCAGCCCTTTAGGGAGAGATTTTCAATTCAACAAAATGTTTACATTTTTCAACCTAGGAATGAAATGAAGTGAGATTGAGCCTCAACAGCGGATTTACTTTATTGTTACTCTAACTGGATAAAACAAATTTTTATAAAGGAGTTCTTGTTAAAAACTAATTAGTTGGCAACTTGGGGGTGTATCAGGAGCCAAACTAAACATAGTTTAGTATTTACCGCACTCTAATATACAAAAGTATATTGGTGTGGAATAGTATAACTTTTGTATACTAAGATAGATTACAGTATAAAAAAAAGGACCCAAAATGTTTAGAAGAGCAAAGTTCTTCTGTATAGTTCTATTGATAATTCTAGTTCTAACTTCAATAACAGGGTTCTCTTATGAGAAAAATCTTATAATTGTAGATTCGTCTGATACCTCCCTTGTCCAGACAAGCCCCAGCTCATTAGAATCAGACAAGGTTATATGGAACAGTTCTTTTTCTGCTAACGGGTCTGTCTATGGAATAGTATACTCAACCCCTACTTACAGTTTTTCAGATATTATAGAAGGTCCAGATTACTTTACAGCAATCCATAACACAGAGGGTGTTTTGTTCAGGCCAGGAACAATCGAGGGCTTAGTTTACAATTCTTATGCAAGCTCCATTGGTCCAGAAGGAGACATCGTTGTTTTAATTGGTTCATGGGAAGACTCACAACACGAAGTCCAAAAAACAGAAGATTTTGGAAATCTAAAAGTTCTTTCTGATACACCCACAAATAGACTCAAAGCCGTGGAAAAACAAGGACAAGGGAAAATATCTTTTCACCAAAACATTGACAGAAAAGGAGCTGACATCAACAGTGTAGTAAAGATTTCCAAAAACCAGATCAGTGTTGACAGCACAAACTTCCCTGAATTCAATAAATCAGCAACACTTGAATTGCAAGGTCTATCTTTTGAAAAAACACCAGTAATTACAATGGATGGAGAGCTGTGTCCAGAAGATGTTTGCAATCTTAAAAGCTATATTAATGGACATCTTGTTTTTGACGTGGCACACTTTACAAATTTTTCATCAACTTCAAACTCAAACTTGACCATCTGGGACCAGACCGATCCTGAGGCTGGGTCCTGCCAAAAGGGATCCGGTCTCCAGGTGGTCTTTTTTTCTAATTACACCAATAAAACATCCGGAGAGCCAATTAATGGTTCAGGAGTGTACTGCAATATTTCTTTTGAAGATACACCCTCAAAACAAATGCAGTACAATGCTTCTGCTGGGGTTTACATTTATAACAGAAGTTTTGCCTCAGCAGGAGCTTTTCAGTGGAATGTGAGTTGTGACGCACAAGACTACGAGCCCATAAACTTGTCAGACACAGTGGAGATAATTGATGATGGCTCTTCCGGAACATATCTTGATACAAGGTACAGCTTCCTCGCAGGAGAGTTGACAAATGTTTTGTTTAATGACACAATTAATGCGCTAATGCTTGATGCAGCTTCAGGTACATTCACATCGCAAATCTTCCATACATCAACATATTCGCGCTGGAATAACATCTCCTGGATATCCGGAGCAATTGGCAAGCTTCCTGATAACCAGGCAAATGAAACAGAGTTTGGTGACAGGAATATTGATATGACAGAAAATAAGCTTCTGCTGCACTTTGACAACGAGTCCAGTTACGGTGAAAACTCTACTCATTTCCATGATTTCTCAGGAAACAGCTACAACGGAACATGGTACGGAGATTCAGTGCCAGATGCTGATTCAGGTCCAACAGATCAGGGAAAGATTGATGGAGCCTTGAAATTTGATGGTGACACAGATTACATCATGGGTTCAATATCAACTACAAAAAACTTCACCATGTCTGCATGGATAAGGACAGATACATTATCAGATATTCATGGTATTGTTGGTTATACAGACCCTGGTGGGCTTAGACAGGACTTTTATCAATATAACCAGCAGATGAGAATCTTTGCAGATGGCAAATACTATGCAACCACAACAAGCCCAATATCTGAGACAGACAAGTGGTATTTTGTCACAGGTACCTATGAAGAAGGATCAACTCCTAAGGTATATGTGAATGGAGAAGAGCAAACTCTGGGAAGTTCAAATAATATAGGAACATATCCCGCCAATGAATACTGGATTGGGAGGATTGGGGCTACAGGAACATATTATTTTGATGGAGAAATTGATGAGGTTGCAATATGGAACAGAGTTCTTTCCCAGGAAGAAATACAGAATATCTATGCAAGAGGTGCTTACAGAGTCAATATTTCTGTAAGGAGTTGTGATGATCCTGGGTGTGATACTGAAGAGTGGGAGCAGACTTTTACACAGGATTCAGACATAAACATAAATGATTCAAGATACTTCCAGTACAAAGCAGAATTCTTTACAGAAAACACAGATTATAAACCAACTCTTTACAATGTGACAATAAGATATGATTCTCTTGACAATAAGGCTCCAAGTGTTACACTGGAGTTCCCGGAAAATGACACTACTAACACAACAGACAAGACACCTGATTTTGGGTTTAATGTTACTGATGAGACAGCAGAAACTCTGCAGTGTTCTCTGTGGTTAAACAGAACAACAGGTGGAACAGCACAGCAAAAAGACTCAAACACCACAGTAATCAATGGAACAACAACAATACTTACGCCGGGCTCGCCACTGAATAACGGAGAATATTTCTGGTGGGTCAATTGTTCAGACAGCTATAATACAAATATCAGTGAAAAAAGAGTAATAAACATTAGTGTACCTGACTCAACTCCTCCAAACATTAATCTTGTTTCTCCTGCTCCCGACATAAAAGAGACTTCAGATAATACTCCTGAATTTAGTTTTACACCAACTGACAACAAGGCAGATATCTTGAGTTGTGAACTTTGGCTGAATGCAACTGGAACTGTGCAGGGTTATGGTGTGGATGAATCTGTGAACAATGACACAACAGGAGTGATTACTGCAAATACTACTTTGGCAAACCAGAACTACACATGGTGGATAAACTGCAGTGATGGCACAAACACAAACATAAGCCTCAAAAGAGATATAGAAATATACGTGGATTCCCAGCCACCAATTGTTACACTTGATATGCCAACCTATAGGAACTCAACAGTTAACTTTTCGTCTGTTAATTTCACATGTTCTGCAACAGATGACATATATCTCAAGAACACATCACTTTACTCAGACTATTTGGGAACCTGGCAGTTTATCAACAGTTCTGAGGTTGAAGGACAATCAGACTCAGCATCTTTTATTGTAGATATTTCATGGGAAGACCAGTTCAAAAACACACAATACTCATGGAACTGTTTAGTTTATGATAACAAGTCAAAGTCCAGCTGGGCTGCAACAAATTATACCTTCTCAAACTGGGACTATGGTAATTACAGTAATGCCCATTATAACTACACTCTAAAATCCTTAGTCCTTACAGACTATGGTTTAGATGGCAGCTATACTTCTGATGTTTTTGATGCAGGACAAAAAGCAGGATGGAAAAACATAAGCTGGGTTTCAGAAGGGGTCTATGCTACTGAACTACCGAATAATAAGGGCTCAAACAATCAGGTAGAAATGGATGGAAATATCCTGCTGATGCACCTGAATGATGGAGAAGGTGCAACAACTTTCCAGGACACATCAGGTGAAAACAACAATGGATCTTGTACAGGAGGTTCTTGTCCTGTCTGGAACTCAACAGGAAAATACAATGGAGCTTATATGTTTCAAGGAGATGATTATATCACCTGTGGGTCACACGATGTCTATAATCTTAGCTCAGGCGACCATACTTTTGAAGCATGGATCTATCCAACATCTATGGCTTCAGGTGAATACAACTACATAATGTCAATCGGAAACAACCAGCAGGGACAGCAGTCAGGAATAGGGTTGAGAGACAATCAGATTTTCCATTCAGCATACTCAACTCCAATTATTTACTCCAGCTATTCAATTCCATCACTTGACCAGTGGTATCATCTTGTAGTTGTCCATGAATCAGGAACAGACTACCTGTATGTTAATGGTGACTTCAAAGAGTCACAGGATATTGGTATAGATACAGGAGATGGAAAATGCAGGATCGGTGCTCATGTAGGAGATTCTTCGTTTTTTGACGGCATGATTGATGAAGTAGCAATATACAACAGGGCTCTCACTGCAGCAGAAGTGCAGAAACACTACAATGAAACAGCAAACGCAGTCCAGATGCATGTCAGAAGCTGTGAAAATTCAGATTGTTCTGACGGAACCTGGTCCCCAGTTTACAACAGCACTATTACAGAATTAGAACAAAACAACAGGTATTTCCAATATAAGACAAATATGACCAGCATAGGAACTCAGACACCAAAACTTTCTGAAGTTGAGATAAATTATGGTTCAATGTTTCCTGAGATTGATCTGTTCGGACCAAATGACAACTCAGGTGATAATGATGGAAATGTGACCTTTACTTTTAATGTATCTGATGACGGCATAATTGAAAACTGTTCGCTTGTAATAGATGATGTCATTAACACAACTAACTCAAGCATAATAGAGGGACAGCATACCAACTTCACTTTACAACTTGATGTTGGCTCATATGCCTGGTATATCCAGTGTACTGACGATGAGAAAACAACCAAAAAAACAGATATCAGGTTTATTAATATCATATACACATCAAACTACAACAGCACAGACCTTTCTGGTCAGAATGCAGGAAGCATATCAAACTTTTATGTTGAGAATTCTGAAGGCAGAATAGACTTTTCTGGTACTGTCAATCTATCAGGTGGTGTTAATCTTGATGAGGTAATAAATATTTCATATAACTATGCCTACCTTGATTCAAGTGCAGAACAAAGACTCAATACAACTGCAACACTGATGCTCTATGGCCTTCCATACAATTATCAACCAGTGGTCTTTAGTGATGGAACAATTTGTCTTGCCTGTACAATCTTGTCATATGTTGCAGGAGATATCACATTTACGGTTCCTCACTTTTCTGAGTTCACAACAGGAACTAACTCAGAACTTGGAATATGGGATGACACAGATAACCAGGCAAAAAGTTCCGGACAACAGATATATTTTTACGCAAACTATACTAACAGGACTTCAGGAAATCCTATTGATGATGCAGACTGCACTATTGATTTTAACACAACTGGTTTTACACCTGTACTAATGCAATACAATGATACTTTTGACCTGTTTATTTACAACAGGAGTTTTGCTTCACTTGGAGATTATTTCTGGAATGTTACCTGCAACAGAACAGGCTATGAAACACTTAATCTAACAGACCCTGTGAATGTCTCACTTGACCTTAATCTCACTGTTCTAAATATAACCTTTTCTCCAACTGATCCTGTTGAAGGTGAACAAGTGACCGTCAATGTCAATATAAGTAATTATGGGACCCAGACTGCAGATAATTTCACGGTCGAGCTAAACACTTCAGTCTGGAATGGGACATGGAAACATGAGGATACACAGCAGAGCTCAGAAAAGACTCTGACAAATGGTACTATGATTGTAACATTCAGCTGGACAGCAGATATTGGAACACACAAGTTTGAGGCATATGTTGACAACCAGGACAATGTTACAGAGCAGAATGAAACAGACAACACTTACTCAACTAATCTGACAGTGGATGCCTGGTGCACACTCTATGGAAAGTACTCGAACTACATAAGAGCTCTAAGGGACAGTGACAACCATTCTCTTACAGAGTGGGAATTCACTCCGGCAGATGGGAATATTTACTTTGCTGATGCAGATGCAGATTTTGAATTCAGCAATCTTGAGGCCCTGAATGCATCAGGAGATCTGGTACAGGCAGACCAGGCACTGGGAATGACAAACTTTACAGATTCGCTAAGCAGTCTTTATGATCCCAATGAGGACGGGCTCCCGGACAACACACAAGCTTTCAATATCTCAGGAAGGACAATCCAGGTTCCAGTAATTGACTCGGGAACAGGAAGTGTATTTGTAACAGGAGTGCTCTGGGATGGAGCAGATGGTGCAGAATACACAGGAAATGAGGACCTTGTATTTGTAACAAACCTTAACGGGTCCCAGGCAGGTACATACGGAACATATGATTATGAAGTTAGACTCCCTTCAACACTTGAAAACCTAAAAGAGAGCAGCGATTTTGTAAAACGGTATGATGAGATCTAAAAATCAGTAAGTTTTTTCTGTGTTTTGATTCTTTTTATAAGAACACTATTTTTCAGAATATCATCCAGTTCAATCCCAAACTTTTTTTGCGAGAGAGCTTTGGCATACCTTATCATTAGTTCTCTGCTCTCAAATCTTATAGGTTTTTCATTGAGTGCTTTTCTTGTTGCTTCTCGTACAACCCACACACCAAGAGGGATGTAGTAGTCCCCTGTGATAAATCTTAATGCAATAACTGTGGACTGCCTCTGGATTTTATGAAGTTTTTCCAGTATTGGCAGTCTTGCAGCATAATACCCACCTGCGCAGTTCTCTGCATAGCTTGTCCTGCCCTGGTATTCCTCATGATCTGTTGTGAAATTGATTCTGTCACTCACATTCCAGCTGACCTTTGGAAGATATGTCTCAAAAAGCTCGTAACTCCAGACATCAGGGAAAAACATGATAAGATAATAATTTCCCAGATAGCCGCCAAAATAAGCCATATAGTCAGTTTCACTGAATTCCTTTACATCTTCGATAAGCTCTTTTCCAATAATATCATCAACAGCAGTGATACTCCATCTTGTTGGCACAAGTTTCCTGTTATCCTTGACTCCAAGGTTACCCACACTCAGCAGTCTTGTCAAAAAATTCTCATCAATATTTCTGTCATAAAGGTAAGTTATGGCGTTTTTTGCCTTCAGATCAGTTTCATCCACAACCCTCTCAACTTTTCTTGGTATCTTAGGGTTTGCAGTAATCCTTGCGTTCTCCAGATTGGCGTTTGGACCTGTTGGAGCAATAAACGGGTTTGTATTCAGGTGAAACTTAGGTTTTTTGTCAAGATTTATCTCCATTTCTACTGGCTTTGATGCCATCCCCACTTCTTTTGAGATATCAAGAAATTTGCTGTTACCTTTAATATGCACCTTGAATCTGGAGTTTACAAGACTTGATCGCAGATCAACAATACGGGGAATATCAAAATCCTGAGTTGACCATAATCGTGGGGCATCATAAATACTTGAATCATCCTCAACAGAAAGAACTCCTACATTGACGTTTGGATAGCCAAATCTTCCTACAAAGGGAGTTGGACTAGAGCCAAACAAGTCTTTTTTGCTTGGTTTTTTTACCTTGAACTGTGCCTCACTTTTTGCAATAATGGGACAGTAGCTCCTTCCACAATTTTCAGGGTTTCTACCTTTGCACTTAATACATGGCAGATTCATATCATTTGTAAATACATTATATTATTTAAAGAATATGCGAATAGACCGAAAAAAATATTAACGCATTTTCGATTTCAACCTTATGTATATCTACTATGCAACAACCAATAATGGAAAAATCCATTCTCTGCAAAGAGAGTTTGAGCCACTGGGAGTGAAGGTATTGCAGCTTTCCCTTGAATTAAGGGAGCCACGAACTGATGATGTGGTAGAAATTGCCATGGGAAAGGCTGAGGAAGCTTATCAAATCAAACAAGAGCCAGTTGTAGCTCATGATGCAGGCTTTTATATTGCATCACTAAACGGCTTTCCAAGGGCATATGTTAACTTTGCACTTCAGACAATCGGACTAGAAGGAATTGTGACACTAGTTTCAGAAAAGGACAGGAGCTGTGAATTCAGGCAGTGTCTTGCATATCTTGACAAGAATCTGGCTGAACCAGAGATTTTTATTGGAAAAGTTCCTGGACAAATTTCTGAAAAAGAGAGAGGAGAGATACAGGATCATCACTGGTCTGAACTAAGCAGAATTTTTATTCCTGAAGGCTCTGATAAGACACTTGCAGAAATGACATATGAAGAATACATGGACTGGAGAAAAATCTCGCGGGAAAAAGATTCACCAGCACGGCACTTCAGGGACTGGTATTGGACCAATTATTGCTCATAGAATCACATGCTGTTCTTTGATTTTGTCTCTCGCCGGGATTTTATTTGAAAATCTCGCCTCAAATTTTCAACTGGGATGATGAATACCCCGCCCTTTAGGGCGAGATTTTCAAGTCCGTAAATCCGCTTTCAAAAGTGGAGGCGTAAATACCCCACAGGCAGGGTGAGCCTCCACAGCGGATTTACTTTATCTGGCTGGAGATGATAATTTAGAGGAACAATTCTTCACACTAAGGAGCTTGCTTTACTCAGTGAACAAGGTAAGCGACTAAAAGGAACTTAGGCTAATAAGAAAAGCTTAAAAACACAAATTAAGTACAAATTTGCAGAGCCCCGTGGTGTAGTGGTCAATCATCTCGCCCTTTGGACATGCTGTGTATGCAAAAGCATAGGTTGAAAGAGAGGCGGGGACCCAGGTTCGAATCCTGGCGGGGCTATCATTACCCTTAGGATTCGAACGTGCTCGAAAATCCAGAAAAAAGATTTTCGGCAACTTTCGTTATCGCTCAAGTAATCCTGGCGGGGCTATCACCCCCGGGATATAGAATTTTCTCGAAAAACCATTTTAAGGCATATGCTAATCCTAGGTAATGTCAAGTTAATTGAGGTCATTTCTTGTAGTGGATGGCCGCATTTGCGGAGGTTGTGGTCTTTAAACAACCTATGAACGATAGTAAATATGGTTTCGGGTTTTTCAGAAACCTACGAACAATCAGTGAGTATGCTTGCGGTTAACAGTGGACATCGCACCGCAAGCGACCTAAAAAAGAATAGAAAACACACAATAGTTGACAGCACCAAATCCTACTGAATATAAAAAAGAAGGAGGGGGGCCCATAGGGCCCCTATTCTCCACCCGCTATAATACTCCACCCCTAACCAAATAATCTCTGGAGCCAGTCAAGTATCTTCTGCATCAGATTTCTGTTCTCTGATAACTGACCTTCCAGATCAACGCAATTCCCATTACTGCAGAAATTGCTCTCACACTCATAGCTGTTTTGACAACTTTTCCCGTTGGGTTTTTGAGTCTCAAAATTACCGCTCACAGAGCAGTAAACTGATTCTTCATCAAGCAGTCTCGTTCCATAAGGAAGGCACTTGCCATCTCTTACACAACCATTACATTCCTGACTGCTGTCAATGATTCTGAAAGTTTTGGAAACTCTCTTGTGTTCATTGTTGACTGAGTAAGCCACAGTAGCAGTATAAGTTCCTGCCTCTGCATTTTTCTCATTGCAGTCAACAAAGTATTTCTGGTTCCATGCTCCTATTGTTTTTGACTCACCAGGTTCAATGTCAATAAGAGATATTCCAAGGCACCTTGCCATACAGGGGTTTGTTATGTCCAAGTCCTCCCCGTTCTTCTGTATGGAAAATGTATCCATGCACCCACCCTGGTATGTGATTGGAACATTGTAATTGTTAGTGAGCTCAATTGACACAACTTCGCCTTTGTTATATGTATCTTTAATATTTAGAGATACATCTCCTGTTAGGCCGCCGTTAATTGATATTACTCCGTCAACACTCTTTGTACTTCCATCTTCACCTGTGACATATACTGTGAAAGGTATTCTTCCTTTTTCTGTGCCTCTTACTCCAATCTTGAATTCTTCTGACTCTCCCTGTTCCACACTTACCTCTTCCTCATATCTTAAATCAGGAGTGCCCCTAATGCTGATATCATAGTCATACTCACGATAGCACCTGGAACCAGAACACCTTACCAGCTCATGTTCATCTGTAATCTTTAGATTGTAAGTGACCCATTCTTCTGGTGAAGCACTTATCTCGTAAGGAGACAACTCAACTCTGAAATCATCAGATGAATCACAAGCCCCTGTTTTTATTAAGCCATCTTCTTTAAAAACACAAACTTCATCTCCTGAAAGATCATATTCATCAAAATCTGAAAGAACCTTGGCAGCCATCTTTATCTCTTCATCAGAATAACCTGTTACAACCAGTTGGACATGGTTGCCTCTTGTGTATAGCTTAATCTTCCCGACTCCTTTCGATGTTCCTCCAGTGCAGTCATTTGGCTGGCTCATCAATCTATGCGTCACAGTGTTTGAACAAGGAGATCCCACGGTAACCATATTCTGATTAATCGTCTTAACCTCAGTGTCCAAGACATTCATTCCCTGAGGAAGAACCTCAATCTTTGATACTCCTGCTGACACTACCTTGCTGCTATCTGTTGTTGTAACAGTAGACCCAGCTCCTTCACCACCTGAACTTGTGGCAGTTGGTGGCTCTGGCTTATTATCATCTGCATACTGCTGCAGCGATGCTGATATATCGATTGCAGCGAGCATATCTGAAGTAGGCGCTGTTTCACCAACAACAATTATTGTATCAACCATGTCTCCGTCAATAAACATTCTAGGATAATGTGCAAGATCAGCCTCTGCTGTACCGCATTTGCCATCTGCTTTTTTTGAAACACCTGCAGCCTTTCTAAAGCAATCATTACTGTATGTCATACCATCACAGCCGCACACAGGTGAATAGTGTTCAGTACACATCTCAGGCTTCTCTACACATCTTCCTGTTTCAGCAAGACAGGCGTGATATTCACAGAACTCACCTGAACTGCAGTCACGGTTGCTCCAGCAACTATTATCCTGTGAAACTCTAACTGTTGATGTTGCTTCTGCAGAATTGCCTTCTTCATCTTTAACAGTCACTTTTACAGTATACCTTCCCTGGTGTCTGTAAGTATGTGTGAATGTTCCTGTCTGGGATGGATTTTTGCTGGGTTCGTAAGAATCAGCAACTTCTGGGTTTTCTCCCCAATTAAAAGAGTAGATAAGGTAATCAGAGTCCAGGTCGTGGGCTTTCACTGTCCATGTTCCTGTTTCTCCAGTTTGTAATTTTTTTGGTCCGGCAAAGCTGTCAATCACTGGAAAGGTGCTTTTAGTACAAATCTCATCTAGTTGTTCCTCAACATCTTTTGTGATCTCGTCAGAAAAACCGAGAAAAGCCTTATCATCTACAATAAAACATGGGACACCTCTCGTGTTTTCATCAGCTTTTTCAAGCATATACTCAAAAATGTCATTATTTCCACCACTTTGGACATTGTATCTAATTATCTTCAGATTTGAATATTTCTCATCAAGCTCGTGCAGATATTCAAAATAGTCCTCTCCACAATGAGGACATGTGTCAGTATAGAAAGTATATAGACTGCATTCTGGCTTCAAACAGGCACCGTCCATACAGCCGTTTTCGCAACTATGTGACTCAGGCATTATTCCATCGTCTTCACAATAGAATTCCTGAACCGAAGAACATGATTCATAGCATCCACCCGCAAAGCAGGTTTCAACGCAATCCTGGCATTGATCATAATAGGATATTACTGGGTATCCCTCTTCATCCGAAACAACATATGTTTTCCCTTTTTCATAATAATTTAGACCACCATCAGAATCAATGCAATCACCGCAGTCATCTGGACAGTTACATATACTCTCCCACTCTTCACATACTCCGTTACCGCAGTCAGAACACACATGCATGGATCCCCCAACTGCTTCACTCTGCTGGCAGTTGTCACCAAAGATATTTCTGTTCTTTATTTTTTCAAGTCCATTGCAGCATTCTCCAATATCTAGTGCTTCACCTGCTTCTCTACAAGAAACTTCTTCATACCATTCACTTCCGCACTCGCCTTCATAGAACTTCCATCCCTTACAATGACTACCATCAGGAAAAACGCATGTAGATTCATCTATATTGTAATCATAACCCAGTTCCTCGCAAAACACAGCTGAAGGATTTACTACTGCCCAAACCGACACACTCATTATCACAAACATTAATCCTAAAATCCATTTTTTCATTTTCTCACCTTTTATAAAATTGGTCCCCTATGAGGGGATAATGGGGACCCAAAGCTTTTTGCAAAGCCTACCATATAGTAAGCTGAAACATTATATATTATTTGAGTGAAACAGAATGTTCCAACATGTTCCAATGGTCTTTATTTTGCAAAAAAAGCTCAAAAAAAGCTTATTTTGGGCTGCCCGGACAGAACCATTCTGTAAAGCTCACTTTGTTCACGTTTCCGCCGTCTTTGATTTTTATTATGTTTTTTCTCTCAAGTTTTTTCAAATATCTGTGAAGGGATGTTTTTGGGATCCCTGTCTCATGATATATCTTGGCCTGAGTGCTGTTTCCACCAGCACTTATCAGAAAGTCAACAATATGTTTTTCTCTTTCATCTAGAGTCTCAATAATCTCTTCACTCTTTTTTGGAAGACCTTTTTTGCGTTTCTTGAAAAAGAAAAAACTCGCCCCTATTGCAATAACCCCAACAATCAAAAACGGCACAACTGATACTTTTCTCTCTGCAAGACTCTGGTCAAGCTCGATAGTAATATCAGATATTTCTCCTTGTTTAACTGAAACAGTTTTGAATCCTACACTGTTTTTCTTCATAGCTTTTATAGTACAGTCACCAACACCCAGATAGTTAATGCTGAAACTGCCAAACTCATCTGTTGAATTAGGCAAGCTTCTTCCATAGTTAGAACTGCATTCAATATCAAGTACAGCATTATCAACAACATTATCAAGTTTGTCAACAACCTTACCTCTTAAAGTACCGACTGGCAAAAGATGTACTGTCTGGTATATGTCTCCGGTTACACTCATCTGGTAAGTTGTGTAGTAGTCTTTACCCGCAGTGGATAAATCATCACCAAAAATCTCAATTTTCCAGCTTCCCTTTTCAAGATCAATCTGAATTAATTCAGCATCTGCAATGTATTTTGTTGTAGTGAAACTTTCTTGCCCGTATGCCTGAATCTCAACCCAGGTATTATTTATCTCAGAAGAGTCTGCCTGTTTAAGCACAATCGAAACTTTGTCAGCATTTGCAAAAGAAACTAGACAAATGAATACAAAAAACAGTGCAAACCTCTTTTTCATGAGATGTTTTCCTGCTCAGAGGTATTTAAATTTTTCCTGCATCTATTTGTCTTTATGAATGAGAATATTCTGAGTTGGGTATGGCAGCACAATACCTTCTTCTTCAAACCTCTCTAAAATCCTTAGGATGATTTCCTGCTGTGTATCAAGAAAAATCTTGTAATCATCAGTGTCCATAAAGAAAACAAGCTTATAATCATATGTAAAATCCCCAAGTTCTCTGAGGTGAATATTGTGGAGCGTTGCGTGTTCCATACCCTCCATGACCCCTGCAACAATATCTGGTATTTTTCTGAGTTTTTTTACTTGTGTTTCGCATGAAACACCAAATGAAAGAGAAGATCTTCTCTCATTCATTTTTCTGAAGTTGTGCACTCTGGACTCAGTCAGGTTTTTGTTTGGTATTACCAACTCTTCTCCCTGCCATGTTTCAACTCTTGTGGACTTCACACCTATTTTCTTGACAGTTCCCTTGTCATCACCAACGACAATAAAATCCCCCACCTCAAAAGGTTCATCAGCATGAATTGAAAAAGATGCGAATATATCCTCTAAAATGTTCTGTACAGCAAAAGCTATTGCAACACCACCTATGCCAAGCCCAGCTAATAGACCTGCAACATTGTAGCCAAAGTTGGAAACAATCCAGACAATGGCAATAACCCACACAAGAAACTTGAAAATCTGGCCCAATAGTTTTGATGCACCGCTCCTGCCGGTTTTCTTCCTGAATTTATTTGTACCAAAATCAATTGCCCTTGTTATTGCAAGAACAGCATAGATTGTAACAATAACCATTACAATTTTATCAATGGCAAACATAACAGAACCAGAGACCTCTAAAAAGTGAACTCCAATGTAGAATGAGATGGTTGCATAAAACGGCCACTTGAATTTTTCAATTATCTCAAGTGCGACGTCATCTACTTTTGATTTTGTTTTCCTTGCAAATTTCCTGAACCTCCAGACAAATACTTTTTTTGCAAGCCAAATCAGAAGTGACAGTACAAGAGTGATCGCCAGAGCTGTTGCATATTCCAGCATTGTATTGCCATAATAACTCAGTGACCAGAAATCTGTTAATGCCATATTTCATTATAATTCATCACTTGTTTAAAAGCTTTTTTCTTCCGCAAGCTTTATTAGTTTGGTAGTATTACATAATGGTAATAATGGGGGTAGTTCATGGAAAAATTTGATGCTTATCATTTAGTGGAGAATATGCCTACTGCAGCATATGTTACAAGTGTAAATGGCGATCTTTTGTACTGCAATAGTGCATTTGAGGAGCTTGTTGGAGTTTCCTGTCAAGATGATGTTAATGTAATCGAGCTATACCAGAATCCTGAAGAAAGAGCCCAATTCCTAAGAAAGATCAATAGAAAAGGCGAGATACTTGACCATCCCCTTGATTTAGTTGTCCGGAATGAGACAATGCACTGCCTTGTCACAGCATTGGCTGTCAAAGATATGGATCAAATTGTTGGTTACCAGGGTATAATAAGAGATGTGACCGACTATGTTAGAATTAACCAGAAGATGCAGCTGCTTATTGAGGAACAGGAAGAAAAGATCCAGAGAGTAACCAGCGAAATCAGAGAGGAAAACAGGCAGAAGGAGTCAATTCTGGATACTATTGATGAAGCCATAATAAGCACTGGACCAGATATGGAAGTATCTTACGTTAACCGCAGTTTTGTGGATATGACCGGTTATACACTGGATGATGTTGTGGGGAGTAACCCAGCAGAACTCATATCAGAATATGTGACACAAGAACAGGCGGATAATATTAGAAATGCATTTGAGAATCTGACTGTTTATGAAGGGGAAATGTCACTTAGACGAAAAGACGGCAAGCCCTATGATGTTGAGGTCAGGTTTACTCCAGTCATTGATGAAGAACGGGTCATTGGATACAACATAAGGCTAATGGATATAACTGGAAGAAGGACAATGGAAAAATCAAGGGCTGAATTTGCACAGCTTTTGTCCCACGAAGTAGGAACTAAGGTAAGTGTGATTGGAGCCTATACAGATCTTCTCAGATTAGATCCTGAAATTGCAGACAGATTTGAATTTAGAGAGATTAGGAAGTCTGTTAATGAACTGGAGTCCATGATGCAAAGGGTTGTAGATCACTCTACGATTGAAGCAAGACTGCACACACAGGAGTGGACAGATGTACCAATAGAAAGAGTAATGCGTGTATGCCAGGATAAGTATTCCGAAAATGATCTTGAGATTACATTTGATCACAGTTCTGAAATAATTGTAGGGGTTGAGTTAGGTGTTACCAAGGCTCTTGACGAGCTTGTTGACAATGCCTTGAAGTTTTCTACTGGGAAAAAAGTACAAGTTAAATCTGATAAGCAAGGCAATTATACAGTTCTTTCTGTTATCAGCCAGGGGAGACCTATCCTTCCAAAGGAAACAGACAGAATATTTGAAATTTTCCAGAAAGGTGAAATTGTGTCTGATGCGGGCGATACTCCTGGATTCGGAATTGGGCTTGCAACAGTCAGGAAGATCTTAGACTATCATGGCGGAGAGGTTAGACTAGAGACAGCTGAACTTGACGATTCCTACTGGCACTGTTTTTCATTATTTTTCCCTGATCACCAGAATGGAATTTCTACATAATTTTCTTCTAGATTTGCAGGACAAACACATCTTGCAATCACTTTAGAAATGGACTTCACTGCTCTGTTAAGTGAGTAATGAACAGGGTGGTGAGTGTAGAGTACTTTTCCTTTTCTATTGACTGCAAGAAAATCCTGGCCACCACCAAAATACTCGACCATAAAAAACTGATCCTCAACAAATGGGGCAAAATACATTTCCCACATGTCATGGCCGATCGTATGTTTAATTCCCCAGTGCCTTATGCTTTCAACCTCACCAAACTCAGAATAGTACTCGTCCTGAAAAACAGGATGTCCTTCCAATGAGCCATCAAGGTGAAATTTTTCTGTTCCATCACTCAGCACCTGAAAGTCTCTTTGTCTCAAACTCTGGAATTCCTGATCAGTAAGCTTTCCAATGTCAAATCTTCCCAGAAGCGTTCCCATGCCACTGCATGCAATAAAGGTGTATTTGGGTATTTGCCTAAAAATTTCCCCAAAATAAGCAAAACAAAGTAGTGTTGTCAAATATTCTTTGTTTTCCCAATATTATTATCATTTGGCTTGCGGGGCTATGTCCAAAATAGATTCTTAGAGGATGATTTTATCATCCAGCGCAGCTGA
>CAYUHF010000002.1:0-144492 GCA_964444505.1 uncultured Methanosarcinales archaeon
CAGCTGCGCTGGATGATAAAATCATCCTCTAAGAATCTATTTTGGACATAGCCAAGAAACAATAAATTATATAAATGAGTGTATACAATTACAACTCAGGTGATAGTTTGAAAAAGAAGGTGCTGCCAAAGATTAAGAAGAAGTTTGAATGCTACATGGCAGGTGAGAGTGGTAAGATTTCTAAGCAGTCGCTTATTACAATAGGAGCTTTTGTTGGAACTGCGGCTATTGCCGGCATCTCTGCAAAGATTGTTAAAGCTGATATTACTGCTACTTTATCTGATGCACCAGGGCCTGTTACAATAACTGGTAGTCATAGTAGTCATTCAAGCCATAGTAGTCATAGTTCTCATGGTAGTCATGGTAGTCATGGTAGTCATGGTAGTCATGGTTCTCATGGTTCTCATGGTTCTCATGGTTCTCATAGCAGTCACGGTTCTCATGGTTCTCATAGCAGTCACGGTTCTCATGGCAGTCATAGTTCACATGGTAGTCATAGTAGTCACAGTAGTAATGCGGGGTGCCCTTTTGTAGCGGTTGTTAATCCCAAAACAAGAGAGATCATACTTGAGAATAACATTTTACCAAAGTCAGGACAATGTTCCGCGGGAAATGATGTTGAGGATATACTTATATTGAATAGCAATCTAAGAGAAATTTTTTCAGACTCAGATAGAATCCTACTTCAAATACAAGAATTTGAAAATGAAAAGACTTTTCTCAAAGATGTAGAACTGAAAGAAATACTTTTTGATAACTCAATGCAAGTCATATATAATCAAGACTCTAAAAGATTTAATACTGTACGCAAGGTATTCAAACCTACCAGAGTATATGATAGAAATAATGATTCTATAGATTTGGACGAAGGATACATAGGAGAAAAGGGAGATGTACTTTTTGCCGAGTTTGATATTCATGATTTAAACAAATTTGGCGAAAAATTAATAATACTTACCAAGGCGTCACTGAGAGGAAAATATGACAGAAAGTCGAAATATATTCGGGATCACATACCTCTTGATTTACTAAAAATTAAGAAAAGTGCATTTTTCATCGCGGCATTGTTCTCTTCCATTGCGGAAACGAGTTTGGTTTATGCAAAAAAATGCCTTTGGGCTCCTAATGCTAGTTTGGTCTATAGCATTGTAAATGAAAGTATTGATAAAGAAATTGCTTCTCATCATCACCCTCGAGAGATTGCATCAGATTATTGGATTTCCCAAAATGTTAATTGTTCATTTAATGTTGGTAGGAACAAATTTAAGATAAAAATTGAATGGACTTCAACCCATATTCTAAACGATATTGCATTCGGAATAAAAACCCCTGAGGGTTCGCTAATTCAAAACTCTTATCCACTTAAAAAAATATTTAAGAACGAAAAAAAATTAAGCAAGTTATCAGATTCTACATTATCACCCGGAGATTACATTGATCTGGAATTTGAAGGCTTAAAGAAAAAACCAGGGAATAAATCATCTCTTTTCTATCTTGACATATGCGGCCACTATGTTAGACTATGAGTTCTATCAAGCAAGTAAAGTTACCAGAAAACAATTATGGAAATAAGAATAAGCATCCCTCTAATATTATTTTTCTTTTCAGGTTTAATGGTTATTATATTTATTCTAACCTAAAAAATGACATATTTTATTTTTCAGAACTACCAATAGAAAAACAGTCTGAATATCATTGGAATGATTTTACAAAAAGTTCCACCTTTTATAAGAATAGCCTCACTCTATATTTAAATAAGGACTGCAATCTTCACTGCTCCTACTGCTTTGTAGACCACAGTTCCAAATATATACCATTTGTAAAGGTTAAACGATTTCTTGACAAGTTCATTGAATTAAACAAATTTTCCGAAGCAATCATTGTTAATATTAGAAGTCATGGAGAGCCTTTTTTGCACTTTGATGAGATTCATAGAATAATTAAGCATCTAAAAAGCGGTCTGAAAAACAAGAAATTTACAATTAGAATAATTACCAATCTAACTATAATGGATGAAAATATCATGAATTTTTTGATAAGAAATAATATAAAAGTAATTGTATCTTTTGATGGACCAGAAGAATGTGACCTTAGACTTGATTCAAAGAAAGCCTATGAAAGAATATATGATAGAATAGATATATTGAATTCAAGAGATTTAATTGATGAAATCTGGGTTACATTAAATATGCAACACATGCCTAACTTTTTTAAGTTTTTTATTTTCTATGCAAATCTAAGATGCAAGATGCGTTTAAATAAATGCAACAATTCTAAGTATTCTATTTCTTACAATGAATACTTTATGTTTAAGATAAAACTAGCAGAATATTCTCTTTTCTTTAAAAATAGATTTTTCTGCGACGAGAAAGCTACAAAATGTGGTTTGTCATTTTGTATAGACTATGAAGGAGATATTTTCACGTGTTCTAATATACCCTCCATTAAAACTCAAATTTCGAATTATGCAAAACACACGAGTAATATTGATAAATTTATCATTGGTAAAGATTATTCGGTAGATCTTGATAGTTTCAAATTGAAGCTGAATCATATGAATTACGATTCAAAGTGTGATTCTTGCTCCTTCAAAAATATTTGTAATCCATGTTTCCCATCTCGATTCTATGTTAATGATTTATGTAAAAAAAAGTGGTACTATGAGGAGCTAATCAAGATCTTTTTATCCTCATGTATGGATCTTTTTCCAGTATATGATGCTGGTAGAAATATGATTTCACTACCCAATTCCACAATACATCTGAATAGTAAGAAATCAAAAAAATATTTTAATTATTTATTATTTAATAATATATACGAGTTTAAAGAACAAGAAATTAAACATGAAAAGCTGAATCTTGTCGAATTTGCTGAAAATGACTTTAGTGATCCGAAGGTCGTAAAGAATATTTTTGGAAAAACATATAGTTATCCGATATTATTCCTAAACATATTTCCAAAGTCGATTGTACGAAATCATAATTTTGTTAGAAAGATTATCCCAGTATGATAATTCTAATTGAAATAAACATTAATCATAAATTATCTTTGTTTTTGGATCAATCACAAAATTTGTACCTTCTGATGGCTTATAGACAGTAGAATCTACTAAAAGATATTCCTCTATTGGAGTATTCTCGAACAATTCGGATGACATACTGACAGGTTCACATCCAAGCTTCACAAAATAATAATTGTTGATACTCTCTGGAATTTCTTGACTTAAGGGAAGATACCATCTATCACTTTCTGTATAATCTATTCTTTTTACGATATCATTAATCTTTCTTGCCATTTCATGATCGCACCTATTGTATCTACCCAGCATAAATGACACATTTTCTCTTAATGAAAAGTTATACATATTATTATAAGCCGGTCCCTTTTCACAGAAATACTCGATTTCTCCCCCATTATCCCTTATCTGGATAATATTTACAATTGTGTCTTCTTGTTCAATATTGCAATTTTCTTCCCACCATCCCACCACATTGCGAAAATCTACTTCCTTAAATACTTCTCTTTCTGATAGACCTGCATATTCCACATTGTCATATAAAAAAAGAAACATATATCCAAAAGCGAATAATAAAAGAATAAGAACTGAAAAAGCTAAAACAATATTCTTTCTTTTTCTACTTCTAAAAAATCTGTTTAATTTGTCAAAGGATTCATCGATTTTATCTTCCTGATGACCTGCTTCCCTAAGTTTACCTTTGATCTTATTATCTCCTATCCCCTTCTCTCTGCATTTCCTAATGTACTCTTCAAGCTCACCCCTTTTCCTCATATATTTTTGATTAATCTTTGTTGTATTTATAATTTTCGTATGTTTGGCTATATCCTGTACTATCACGTTTTTAATACACACTTTTTAACCACCTTTGGTGGTTATAATGTACAAACTTACTTTCAAGAAACGTGTATGGGTTGTTAAGCAGTACGAAAAAGGGGTATCTGCTTCGAGAATAGCAATGGCTCAGGGCATACACAGAAGGTGTGTTTAACAGATTTTTAACAAACACAAACAGTATGGATGAGATGGTCTTAAAGACCATAAGACTGGTCGTCCTGAGACCAAGCTGAATACCAATGCTGAGATCATTATTCTGGATATAAGGAAGCGGTTTGGGTATGGTGCTTGCAGAATAGAGGAGATGCTCAAGAAGAAGGGCTTTAGCATATCACACAGACAGATACATAAGCTTCTTGTCAGAAATGGGCTTGTAAAGCCCAATCTGAAGAAGCAGAAACCAAGAAAGTGGGTCAGGTATGAACTACCTTACCAGAATGATATGTGGCATACAGACTGGAGTTATGACAATTTCACTGGAAACCAGATATGTGTTTACACTGATGATCGGACCAGACTTATCACAAGCTCAGGGATATTCAAAAGAGCAACTACCAAGAACTCAATTACACTTCTCAAGTCAAGTATGGCATGCTTTGGCAAGCCAAAGTGCATAAAGACTGACCATGGAAGTCAGTATTATGCAAATAAAGCTGGTCCAGATGACCATAATACATAGTTGACAATCACATTGGATGAATGCATATGAGCTTACACCACAAAACCAGTATGGAAGTATGGAATGAATTAAGTGTGTAAACTAGTTTCGAATTGTAAACCACTTTCGGGATAACAGAAGACATAGCAGGATATGAAAATCTTTATATACCTTCATTAACAACAAATACATTGGTGAGATTATTGAATCTTGAGTATAAACCAAGAAGTTTTGGAAAAGAGTATGTAGACATATGTGGCAGCAGTCAATACCCCATGTTCTGCGCCACAGCTCTTGGTGTAAAACCAGCTTTTGATGATTGGGTCTCTGTACAAAGGTATGATGAGTTTGTTGATGTGTGCAAAGATTATGGAATGCATGTTGAGCATGGTTTGGTGTTTGTAAGATCAACGAAGAATAAAAAAGATATTGTTGGTGGAGAAAATATCACGACCACTTTTGCTGAAGGAGTCATATACGATGGAAGCAACAAAAAAGGTAGGATTCACGTCTTTGTTTCTCGAAGCAAAAAAAATGCAATTAATGCAAAGAGATTCGGATGGTATTCTGTTGTCATAAATAACAGAACCATAAACAAGCCATTCATTGATCATCTGCGCTTTGGTAAATGTCTTGGTTTTCCTGATTGCTGTATTAGTTTTTTCAATAAATACAATAACTGGAAATTCTATAGTCATCCTTATCAGACCTTAATTCATACAAGGGGTGATTTCTCTTATCATTGTAATAATCACTTGATGGATAGCACCTATTTTTATATACACCATCTGCCTTGTTCATACAACTGCACAGCAACCATAGAGTTATCTAAAAAGGTAGAGAATAAGATTATGGAAGTTGAACCAGAATTTGTTAAAAAAACAAACCGATTGCTGAAAAAGCCCTTATTGGTTTTTAGTGAGAAAAATTTTGTGATGTTTGATGGGAAACTGAAAGGAAATGAATTAACGTACAATGATTCATGGTATCACAGTAATTATGCAAGAGAGGAGGAGAAAGTTGCTTTCATTTCTGAAATTAAGAAAGGAAACAGAATTATACATAAGGAAGACATGTTACATATATATATGGACTCAAATCTTATTAGAAGAGTTAATATGAATAAAGGGTGGTTTTTGATTGAATTCGATTAGAGAAAATATTAAGGAACTAGAAGAATATATTGGTTTCCCGATTAAAAGGAAGGTCGTTACTTTGGAAGATGAAGAGCCTTATGATGAGACTTTTTCTTATGGACTATCCCAAAAATTTTATGGTAATAAACAAGAATTAAAAAGATTAACAGTTATATCTAATGAGATCTTAGTGAGTGCTAATGGAAACCAAAACAATGAACAGATAGGAAAACAAAAATTGTCCAATCTGTATTCTTTTGCTGGTAATATATATTATCTACTAGGTGATTATCAGACTTCTTTGGGATACTTTGCAAAAAGTATAATAACTTACCCAGAGGATATTACACCTTGGTTTGAACTAATATTCAATCTAAGATCACTAAGAGAATTTTCACTATTTGAAACAGTTCAACTGAATTTTGGCAAAGTTATTTATGCATATAGAGGAAAAAATGGACACATAGATAACTTTGAAGATTTACACAAGTTTCTCACAAAATTTACAGACAAAGCTAACAAGAATCATATCAATCGGATAGAAAACTGGAAAAGGTTAAATTCAGAATTATTAAACATAGGTAATCTATGTAACAACAATTGTATTTGTTGTCCGAATGATTTGAACGACAAGACACATAAGGTTCCTTTTCCAGTTATCATAGAGAGAATAAGAAAACTAGATTCAAATTGCACTGATATTATCCTGACTGGGGGAGAACCAACTATTAGAGAGGACATATTCGATATCTTAGAGGCTATTAAGAAAACACATCCCAAAAAAAGAATTCAAATCCTAACTAATGGACGCAGATTCAGTTACATATCATTTGCTCGCAAAATATTGAAATTCAATATTTTTCCTACCATATCCCTGTATGGTAATAGAGAAGTTCACAATCAAATTACAAGAACAAAAGCATCGTATGATCAAACTATTGAGGGAATCCAGAACTTACTCAGTTTAAATTGCAGAATCAGAATTATCATTGTTGTAAACAAAAAGAATTACAAAGTATTACCAGAGATGATTTCGCTTCTGAACAACCTCAAATCAAAATCTGAAAAGATACATGTAATAATTCAACCTACAGAATATACTGGCTATTCAGCAAAAAGGTTTATGGAGGAGTTGGATGAGAGTGTTACCAAAATGTCACCTGAAATTAATTTGGCAATAGAGAGACTTAATAATAATGAAATTGATTACTCCTTTAATTTCCCGCTTTGTATCTTGCAGAACTATATTTTGACACAAAACAAACCTAGTATTGGTGAATTTGATAGAATCTATTACAGTGACAAATGTAAGTTCTGTGTTCTTAATTCAAAATGTGGTAGAATATGGAAGAGTTATACTGATTTGAGGGGAGATGATGAGATAAGAAGAGTTTCGGTATCCGACATTAAGCAATGGGTGAGAAACACAATTAGAGATTTGTTAAAAATAACTTTTGATAAAAACAAGATTGATTTCATATCACTCGTACGGCTTTTTTATGGAGAAAAAGAGTGTGCTAGGATAAACACTGATTATTTCACTTCAAGAAAAATTGCTAGGATATCTCAATTTATTGGATATCATTCGACCGTAATATTCGCTGGATTCACAAAATTCGCCAGATCGACAGATAGGATGGAATCAGAAAGTGAGTTTAATATGCATCTACAAAGGTTAAAGAAAGAAAATATTTTTTCTGAATCTGAAAAACTAAAAAAAGTTTTGGACCTTAAAAGGAATACAATTAAAAAAATTACTCTGAAAAACATTCAAAATAATGTAAACCAAAAAAGAACCAATTTGGGACAGTCGAATTACTACATCCAGAATAAGTACTTTTGCTACATCTGTAAAAAAAAGGACTACTTAATTAAATTGGTCAATTCTGAAATAAAAGATGGCAACAATTCTGGCATTTTCTATGGTTATCCTAACTGTTGTATTAATGCTTATAAGGAAACAGACCTTTTGAAACATATTAAACATATTACTAAGACATCATCACAGATCAGAGTAGATTATCATCTAAACTTTCTTAGTCAGCTAAACCCGCTTATCGAACACTATCCTTGTTCATGGGAATGCAAACACTCAGTTGCAAATGCAAGAAAAACTG
Source organism: uncultured Methanosarcinales archaeon (assembly GCA_964444505.1). Lineage (GTDB taxonomy): Archaea > Nanobdellota > Nanobdellia > Woesearchaeales > JAGVZT01 > CAYUHF01. The sequence continues at coordinate 7,765 of CAYUHF010000002.1, forward strand.
AAAAGCTAATACAAAAAAACTTTCCAGAGATGCTAGATTATATGTTAGACAGACTAAAGTGTAGGTTGATTTGTACAGAAAAACATATTATTGTGGATAACCTTAATTTAGAGAATAACTGCAACTACAAGGACACAAGTCTCGGATTCAAAAATATTTTGATATGGCCATCCGAGGAATATTTTGTTGGTTTAGGTAAAGATGGGAAAAAGGTAATTTTGAAAGATAAGTTCAGTAACCATATAGAAGAGGAGTTGATAGCCGACATTATTTTTGAATAGTGTTTATAATGTTATCTAAAAATACTTCATCAAACTTTGTTATCTTTGTTACATGATGAATACAATATCTGTTGAGTACATCAGAAAACATGAAAAAAATACTATAATATTGTATAACCAAAAAAATATGAAAAATCTAAAAGAACAGATTGCAAAAAGTTTAGAAATGGAAAAGTTGACTCAATCAAATTATTTTTTAAATCTTCTTTGTATAAAAAAAGGTTTAAAGAAAGTTACCCGACGTAGATGTGACATAGAGCATTATCCAGAATACAGGAAAAACATTCAAAATTGTGGTTTGAATGTCTGTAGGTCCGATTTTTCTATTAGTATAGACGGACAAACATATAAGAAGACAAAAATTGATGATTATCATAATAAAGGTAATGTGTTTACTTATATTTCGGATGACCTAAATGATGCTCAAATGGCCAAAAAGGCGGACCAAAAAGGCGATGTGCATTCCCTGGGTAGGTTGCTTTCTTATCCTGAATGTTGCATAAATAAATACCTATCAACACGAAAAAAATACAATATTCACCCTGATTTTCCCCGTATCACCTATGAAGTTGGTGAAAGATACTCATTCCTGATGAATAATACGTACTTCCTTGGTGATTTTCCAACAAACTTCAAATTTTCCTTTTTGGAGTATTTTCCTTGTTCTTATAAATGCAGAAACTCCTTAGAAATTAGTCATAGAAAGTTTTCAATCTTGTCACAAATAAATGATAAGTCCTCAAGGATAATTGCAAAACTGCTCCAGAGACCGATACTCTATTATAATTTCCAAAATTTGTTTGTATATGATTCTATGGCTGAATTCATGAGAGAATCAGTAAATGATCGGCAAATAGTCAAGAATTCTAATATTAATCTCCCTACTCCAATTAAAATGAGATTTGATAATAAAAGTGATCACCTAGCAGATTTAGATTGATCTGTAATACTTAATTCAAAATGTATATAGAATGGAATTAAAAAGGGGGTACAAGCATAAGATCAGTTGTCCAATAACCCGGACCCCCAATCTGAAAGGTATACAAATGACTATGGGGTGTGGTTTCCTGTACAATCCACTCCTCCTCACCCACGATTAAGTCTCTAAAAGGATCCATAGCTGCTGGCCAACCCTCCGAATCTCTACGATCACCATCCCATAGACTTAAGTGGAGGTGAATATAACCAGGGGATCCACTCTCGCCACAAGTTCCAATTATCCTACCTCGTTGAGCTTCACCTTCGGTTACTAATACTGAATCTAGATGAGCAGAACCAGTCATGAATCCACCCATATGATTAACTGATACTTGTTTGTTCCCATTTGGCCTTTCAACTGCTTCATAAACAAAACCAGGCATAGTAAGTACAATCCAATCACCTTTTTCACATGACCAATCATCACCCATATGTTGATCTCTATAATACTCATAATCTACATATCCATCATAATTCCTTACGCTTAACCCTTCTGGATCAAGATCAAAATGGTTGTATAAATCAAACTTCTGCATCTGGTTAGATAGAAATGGTGCTGTCATAAACCCCTGCATCAATCCAAAATCATATTCTTTATTATCTTCCACCATAATGTAAAGTCGGTTACTAATCTTTCTCACAGCAGTATCATTCAAATGCTGGTCTGGGACAACCACACCATTCATCTCATATGAAGGAACAAAAACATCTTCCTTAAATTCGTTTACATACCTCAATGCTAATGCGGGTTCATCTGAATGAAGGTCATGAATAACTAACTTTCCAACTTCGGGTAGCTCATCAAAGGATATTGAATAAGATCCATCACTCTCTGGAGCATTACAAATATCATTAATACATACCTCAAGCCCATCATACAAAGTCGGTTCTTGCATTACAACCAATTGCCCATTTTCCAATTCACCAAGCTGCTGTACTGCCTCAAACAACTCAGGTCTTCCTTCAAAATTCTCAGGATCAAAAAATTCATTATCATAGACAAACGCTGTCTCGTCTCTAAGTCCTGATCCATTCATGTCAAAGAAAAGCTCTCCAGTTATCTTTGGTCTTGGAGGATACTCCGAAATAATGAATGGCAAAAACACACTCTCATCCAACTCAGGCTCTTCTTCCCCCATATCCAGATATATTTTACATAGTTTTTTGCCACTGTTTCCTTCGTGCTCCACTATCTGTGTTTCAAATATGTATTTTAGACATGCTTCCTTTTCTTCAAGTGTTTCTCCAAAACACTCAGGAGTTGCCGGGTCTCTTGCTAAAGCAGTATAATCTATTTCTTCTGGTTTTTCAATAAGAAATTGCTGTGCTCCCTCTTCTTCACAGAGACGCTCTAAATTTTCATATAATATTGGTGTTGCTTCTGGTGTTGGCGTAAATACTTCAGTTGGTGTACTTGTAGGATATTCTGTTGGTTCGACTGTAGCTGTAGGTACTGATGTTGACTGAGCTATTGGTGCCAGTGTTGATATGCCTGGTAAGCTCTCTGCATTGCATCCTGCAACTAATGCTGATATAGCTCCCCCTGCTAATAGCGAAGCAATAACGTTTCTTGGATTCCTAACGAGTCTTTCAAGTCCCATATACGGAATTATCCATTACTCATATATAAATATTTCTATTCATTACTGCAATATGATGACAAAATCACTCTTTATCCACATTATTCTCCTTGTCGTACTTCCAGAGGTCACTGTGGTTCCTGTATACCTGGTATGCATGCGATATTGTCAAGAATGCAGTGATTATTATCAGAGAGTACCGCCGATGACATTCTCCCTGCCACGTTGGGTTATGCACATCCATATGCTTATTTTCAGACTTCAAAAAGCATTCATCACCTGAAGCATGGGGCTTTCTGCTTCCTTGAAGTAAACATTTTTAAACTCCTCATTCTTCCTACAACCCATGATAACTCTCATGGAGATATTTGACATGGTAGTTATGACTGCTTTTGTCGGATATATTTTCTCAGATGTGTTTGGAAAATTCAATCAGGACCCATTACATATAACCAAAGGCTTTAACTGGGAATCTTTTAAGTTTGCTGCAATGGTTACTGCTCCTGCTCTTATTCTGCACGAATTAGCTCATAAGTTTGTGGGTATGGGTTTTGGTATGCAAGCTACTTTTCATGCTGCTTATGTATGGCTTGTTATCGGGCTTGTGCTCAAATTGATGAACTTTCCGTTTCTTGTCTTTGTTCCGGCTTTTGTTAGTATAAAAGGCGGGGGAACTCCAGGTCAGTTTGCTCTTATTGCTTTTGCAGGCCCTGCAATGAACCTTTTGTTATGGCTTGGACTTAAATTCTACATACAGACAAACAGAGTACCTGGAAAACATCATAATCTTGCTGTCCTCACAAGAGAAGTAAACAAATTCTTATTCATCTTCAACATGATTCCTATTCCCGGCTTTGACGGGTTCCAGGTGTTTTCTAATCTTGCGAAGATTCTTCTCTAAAGTTTTTTCTGTGACCTACCTTGACTACCAGAATTATTAGTTTTGTATCTACTATGTCAAGAATTACCCTATATGGTCCAACCCTTAGCCTATAATACTGGCTTGCGACAAGTTTTTTAACGTGTGGATAAGGTCTAATCCTGATTCTTTCTAATGTTTTTGATACCCTTTCCTGCACAGCCTTGTCAAGCTTTGAAAATTGCTTATCAGCTTTTTTGGAAAACTCTATTTCGTACATAGACCATATTTCCTCTTGATTTCATCAAAAGGAACTGTCTCTCCCCTCTCTATCTGTTTTTCTGCCTGTTTAATATCTCTCTTTGTTTCCTCAGAAAGCTCCATTGTATCTTCCAATAAATCCCAGATCAAATCCTCATAGGTCTCAGAATACATCTTTCTTTTCTTCAGTTCTTCCAACAGTTCCTCACTTACCTGTATTGTTGTTGCCATAGCCATTATATAAGTCACCATATTATATAAAATTGTCGATTTTAAATACCTGACGGTAGATTTGGCAGAAGATTGAAAATCATTGATTTCACTTTTCTAAATATTTATATAGCACTTACTCCCAAAAACAAATTATGCTCAAACCAAAAAAGAGTGCATTCATGTTCAAAGTTCTTCCTAAGATATTTGCTTTTTCTCTTTTTCTTCTGCTAACCTACTTTACAAAATACTATTTTTCTCATTTTGTTGTTATGCTTATTGTATTATCGGCATTTGTAATACTTGCAAGAAACATACGCTACAGCAAGGAGCAGTATATCTTCGAGGATGATAGGATTATTCATAAGAATGGCGGTATTTTTTCTGACAGCAAGACTGAGTTGATTATTTCTAATCTTACTCATCTTACTATGAAGCTTCCTTTTGTTGAAAACCTTCTTTTTGGAACTGGTACTATTGAAGTTGAATCAGCCGGAACTTCAAAGGCAGAGATGACTCTTTTGAATGTTGAGTCTCCTGAGCATGTTTATGATTACCTTCAGAACCTCATGAAAAAAAATGGTTTTAGTATTGAAAAAGATCAACTCATACAAAAAGAAAAACCAAGTCCAATTGGTCCTTTGCTCAGAATTTTTGCACTTATTTTTGTAGGTCTTTACATAGGTATTGGCCCTCTGGTCTCAGCTCTGATGATGGGTAATTACCTGATTGTAATTGGAGTTCTTTCTGCTTTGTTTATTGCTTTGGTTTTCACTTATCTGGAGCTTAAAAACAGGAGGTATTTGGTCTACAGAGACTGCATCTGCTCTGAAGAGTATTTTTTGACAAAAAGATACACCATCTTTCCTGTGGAAAACCTTGCAGATGTTGCTGTAAACCAGAATGTTGTTGAGAGAATTCTTGGGCTCTATCACGTTACTTTGAGCTGTCAGGGTGGCGGTGATGAGATTACTTTTATGTATATTAGAAACGGTCCACTGATGGAGAAGAATATTGACCAGCTTATTGAAGATTCCCCACAGCAAGTAACAAAAGTTGAAAAAACTCCTGAAACAAGAATTAACGAGTATTCAATGCATGTCTGGAGAACCATTATGCCTCTCATTATTCTTTTGTTTACTGTTCTGATTGTATTTATTCCTGCATTTATCCTTGTATTTATTTTTTTTAACGAGGCAGCTGTGGCTTTTTCAATAATTTTCACAGCTTTACCTATATATTTAATAGCCGTAGTACGGGTTTTTATTGGTGCAGTAGCTACCAAGTTCTATGTTAAAAAAAGTGGCTTGGAAGAGGTTTTTGACTTTATGTCAAAGAAAAAGAAAGAGTTCACATTTGACAAGATAACCTCAGTTGTTATACACGAAAATTTCATTGATAAATGGTTTAACACTTTTTCCCTGGAGTTCTGGACAATTGGTTCTTCATCTTCTCTTAAGTTCCAAAATATCAAAAAAGACAACGAACTTGTGCAGGATATTTTTTCAAAGCTGGGAATTGGGAATACTGAAATGATTTACTCGAAAAGGCCTGAATTCTGTTTTTCTGATTGGTTCAGGGCAAATATTGTGTGGTTCATAATTCTTTTTACAGGGCTTATGCCAATCCTCTTTGTGATCAATAAATTTGCTGCAGGGATATGGGTAATTCTTGTTTTGTCTGCAATATTTGCTCTTTTACTCATTTCAGTCTTATGGCGTAAAAAATACTACGAGAATGCTCATATGCAGATTTACAGGAATTTTGTTTACCTGACAAAGGGATGGCTGCACAAACGTTATTTTTATGCTACTTTTAATAATATAAAAGATATCTCCACCAACAAGTACCCTGGTTCTTCAAAGGGTGTTTTGACCTTTAATGTTGCTGGTGATTTGGTATTTACTGGAAAAAGGAGTGGGGGAGGTGGTGCATATATTTTCACTATGGAGTTTGTAGATGGTATTTCAGATATGGATGAGATTGTTGATCTTATTTTTCACCACCAGCCTTCAAAAGGACAGGTCCGAGAGCTTGTCTCAAATCTGCAAAAGTACTCTCCTGAGCCTATTTTCACTGCACAGCCTGATGTAAGGAATTCACTGACTAACACTTTTTTGATTAGTGTTCTGATTTTCCCTCTGGCACCTCTTCTTCCTCTTAGTCTTCTTTGTGCTTACTGGTATGCTAAATCCAGCTATTATATTATTGAGCCTTACAGGGTTGTTCACAAATATGGTATAATATTCAAGAAACAGAAATCAATAATTTTCAAAAAAATTGATCACATTAATGTTGAAGAAGGTGCCATAAATAAATTATTTGGTAATGGAAATATCAAAGTTAATACTATTGGGAGCAGTACAGCGGAGATGGTTCTTAGAAATCTACATGATTATGAGAAGTTCTATGAGACGTTGGATAATTATTACTGAGTCTTCAATTAATAATCAAATAATGTAGTTATTAGTTCTTTTTGCATTCTAATTAAACTATGTTAGGTATGTTTTCGGATTTAAATAAAATAGAAACATATAAATATAAAATTATATATATTATATATAAGAATATATCTAATATGAACAATAACCAAGGCATTCAAAAAAAGGGACATTCCCCCACTTTGAACACTGTTCTGATGGTGGAAGATGTTCTAGAAAAAACTGCAGAGGTTATTACTCTTGCAGAACTCAAAAAAAAACTCCCCAGAAAAGTTATGCATCAGACTTTACTTAGTATTCTAGATTACCTTCAGCTTAGTGGGAAAATTGTTATAGGCACAAAAGGAATTCTGTGGGTTTTTACACCAAGAGAGGAACTGAATGAGTTAATAAGCAGGGGTACAGAGATATGAAAAAACCAGTGAAGGTCATATTGCTGGATGAAGCAAATAGTGAGTTTGAGAAACTAAACAAAATTGTTGGAAAACAGAAAAAGGAGGGTAAAAGTAACACACAAGAGATGCAACTACTAAGGGCAATCAAACAAAAGAGTAAATTCCTGAAAGATAATCCCTTCTATTGAGATAACATCAAGAAGAGATTAATACCAAAAGATTATAATGTACAGAATTTATGGAGAGTTGAGTTGACTGGATATTGGAGAATGCTCTACACAATTAAGGGTGATCAGGTTGAGATTATATGCTTTATTCTGGATATTATTGATCATGACGATTACAACAAGAAGTTCGGCCATAGAAAAAATTAAGCCCATCATAATCTGGTTTCCAAAAATTATTTATACCAAACCTAATTCAAAAATATATGCCTAAATGGATTGTTATTAGCGGTGGTGTTCTTTCAGGTCTTGGCAAGGGGATAGTAACTGCTTCTGTTGGCAAGCTTCTTTCAAATTACAGGGTTGTTCCTGTCAAGTGTGATGGTTATCTTAATATTGATCCTGGAACCATGAACCCTTGTGAACATGGTGAGGTTTTTGTGCTTTCTGATGGCGGAGAGGTTGATATGGATTTTGGCCATTACGAGCGTTTTATGAATATTAACTGCAAGTTTGACTGGAATCTAACCTCTGGCAAGATTTTCCAGTCTGTTATTGAAAGAGAGAGAAGAGGCGAGTATCTTGGCCAGACTGTCCAGATTATCCCGCATATTGTCAATGAGGTTAAAAAGAATCTTGTTGAGATTACAAAGGATGAGGATGCTGATGTTGTCTTGATGGAGATTGGCGGGACTATTGGTGATATTGAAAACCAGATTTTTTACGAGGCGGCACGACAGTTAAAGATGGATTTTGGACGAGACAGTGTACTTTATATTCATGTTACTTTTGTTCCTGTTCTTGAGTCTGTTGGTGAGCAGAAGACAAAACCAACCCAGCAGAGTACTGATCTTCTGCAGCATGCTGGTATTCAGCCTGATATTATTGTTGGCAGGTCAAAAGATTTTCTGACTGACAAATCAAAGGAAAAAATTGCTCTTTTCTGTAATCTTGAGAAAGAGGAGGTCATTAGTGATCCTGATATTCACTCTGTCTATGAGATTCCGCTGATCTTTAAGAAAGAAGGACTTGATAATATCATTTGTAAAAAACTCGGTCTTGAATGCTCCAAGCTTGATGAATGGAGGGATCTTGTGAACAAGATTCTTAAGCCTTCAAAGGAGGTAAATATTGCTATTTGCGGAAAATACATGGACCTTCACGACTCCTATGTTTCTATTGAAGAGGCCCTTACTCATGCTGGTGCACATCTAGACACAAGAGTTAATATCAAATGGGTTGAAACAACAGATATCGAGACTGGTGAACTTGAGGTTGGAGAGGTAGTTGCAGATGTTGATGGTGTTATTATTCCCGGTGGTTTTGGTAATAGAGGTGCTGAGGGAAAAATAGAAATCATCAAGTATTTAAGAAGAAACAATGTTCCTTTCCTTGGGCTTTGTTTTGGCATGCAGCTTGCTGTATGCGAGTTTGCAAGAAATGTCTGCGGGCTTGATAATGCAAACTCAAATGAGGTTAATCCTGATACTGAGCATCCTGTTGTTTTTATTATGCCTGAGCAAAAAAAGATTAAAAACAAGGGCGCTACAATGCGGCTTGGTGCTCACAAGGCTGTCATAAAGGATGGGACAAAAACAAAAGAGCTTTACAATGCCAAATATGTTTATGAAAGGCACAGGCACAGGTATGAAGTCAATCCTTTGTATCACCAGATTCTGCAGAAAAACGGCATGATCTTTTCTGGTATGAGTGAAGATGGAAAGCTTGTGGAGTTTATTGAATTGCGGCATCCGTTTTTTATTGCAACACAGGGTCATCCTGAATTAAAGTCACGTCTTGAACGACCTTCTCCTTTGTTCTATGGTTTTGTAAAGGCGTGTAATAACTAGAACTTTACAACCATTTTTACTCCTGCTTAGCTCACTATTTCACTGACCACAGCGTAAAAACCCTGGTTTTACGGGGTTGCTTTCGTAGCAACTAACCCTATACTGCGATGATGTTGGCGTCGGCGAGGTGGGGGTTGCCCCCTTCGGGGTGCCGAGTAGGCCATAGGCCGTCGACTGCCAACAACATCATCGCAGTAATAGGAACATTGTCATTTCCATCTGGCCACGGAGTAAAAACTTTGTCGTGTAATTGTATCTTTTTACTTTTCGAAAGTTTTATATAGTTCGTATTACTGTAGAATGGTATATCTTGGGGATGTGGTGAATATTGGACAACTAAAAGACTTGGAAAAGGCAGTTAAACGTTCATTCTCTAATGTCAGAGTTGATATAATCAATATCAAAGATTATCTTCAGAAGCATGAAGAGATTATCAATGATGAGTTAAAGGATCTGCAGTCACAACTTTTTGAGTCCAAAAGAGAACTGCAGGATAAACTAAGGGAATTTTCTTCAAAATTTGCAGAACGTACTGAATTAAGGCAGAAGATCAGAGACCAGCGTGATGAGATCAGTGAGCTCAGGGAGGATATTAAGGAGCTTAGGCATGAGGTTTATAATATTAAAGGCGAGTCTGAGACTGTTGATGATATAAAAGATTCTATTGCTGAACTTAACAAGAGTTTTTCTGATTATAAAAAACAGATTAAATCTGAGATGAAAGATGGTGTGAGCGAGTTTGAGAACCAGACCAAAAAAAGAACAAGAATGTTTGACAGGCGGCTCAAAAAGCTTGACAGGCGCATAAAAAAGATTGATCGGGAAGAGCCAAATTTGCTTCCATGGATTGTTTTGCTTGCATTTCTCCTGCTTGCTGCTGGTGTCGGTTACTGGTACTTTTTCGGGTATAATCCCCAGCCCGTGCCGCAGGATAATATGACTGTTATTGTTGTTAATGAGACTGATTTTGTTGATATAAAGCCTAATATCACTGACCCTGACAATGATACTCTCAACTTTACTTTCAGTGACCCATTAAATGAGAGTGGGCAGTGGCAGACAGAAGTTGGAGATGCAGGTACTTATCCTATTACTGTTACTGTTAGTGACGGCGAAAGCACAAGTTCAATGCAGTTCTTTTTAGTGGTCAAGGAATTACAACCTTGATATTAAAGAGTTCCTTTATTTCTCGTTGTATCTGATTTTTTATCTGCCTTTTGTCAATTTCTTTTACTTCAAGTTCATCGAGCTGTTTTTGCATTTTTTCTTCTCTTTCGTCAAGGTATTCCTGCCTGTATTCAAGGTCTTTGAGTTTAAGAAATGCACTGTTTGTGTTGATTAGTCTTTTGAGGTCGTATTGTCTTTCTTTTATCTGTTTTAGTGTATCTCTTTTTTCTCCTAGTTTGATGTTTTGGATTTCTTCTCTTGAAATTTCTCTTTTATGGTCTTTTAGATCCAGTTGGTCAAGGTTTATCTTTTTGAGTTCATCTATGATTTCAAGCTCAGAATCCTGGGCCAGTGCTTTTACAGGTGAATCAAGGTATTTTTGTATTAGTTTCGGACGCATGCTTTGTCTCTGGTGTTTTTTTAGTGCGCGCTCAAGTACTGAAAATTTCTTGTGAATATCATTTTCAATTGATTCTATCCTGTTCTGGGCGTTTTCCCTTTCAATTTTCAAATCCTGGTATTCTTTGTATTTTTTGCTCTGTTTTAGTAGTTCTATTTGTTTTTGGACTGTTTTTTTCTGGTTTTCTATTGTCTCCAGTTCTTGTTTTAGTGACTCTTCTCTTTCCTCTGCAGTTTGTTTCTGGCTCTGGTGTGTTTTTATGCTTTTTATCATCTCCAGAATATCCATCAGCTTTTCAAATTCCTGTTCTTTTTGTTCCTCAACTTTTCTAATCTCAGTTACTGTTTCATCTATTTTGTTTATGTGTGATGCTATTTCTGAGACCTGGTTTGAGAAAAACTGGCGAAGTACATAGAAGGATTTTGCAGAGCCCTCACCAAATCTTTCAACATGGGAATCATAGTTTTCAAGCCCTGAGTCTAGAAATTGTCTTACTTTTTTGATATATGCTTCCCTGTTGCCTTCCATTATTTGTTTTGAGCGGTCGTGTATATCAGGGTTTTCAAGTTCTGCGTTTTCAAGTATCTGGACAGAATGGTGGGCCTTTTCCTTGAGTTTTTGGATTTCTTTTTTTAGCTCTGTTATCTGATTTTGATATTTGTTTTTTCTGGGTTTCCACTTTTCTGTGAGCCACTTTGGAAGTTCATCTAGTTCATATTCTTCTTTTCGCTTGAATATATCAAGAAAGCTCATGCAATCTCACCAGTTTCTTTCTGCTTGTATGTCCGCTTATTATTTCTGCTCTTTTGTTGAAATGATCTCTTAATAGTTTCATAAGAGCAATATTAGCCTTTCCCTTATCAGGCGCTTCTTTTACTTTTACATGCAGAACCTTGTTTTTAAATCCTTCTACTTTGTCTTCAGATGCTCTTGTTTTTACTTTTACCTGTATTGTCTGCATACTATAAGAGAGGCCATGATTAATAATAAGTTTTTTGGTTTAAGATATTGGATTTCGCAGAGTCTAAATTTTCAGTAAATATTAAAATTCCTTTTCAGTAAATTATTTAAATCAAAAACACTATTTATATCGTGGGGTGGTATTATGGAGGATAAGTTGAGTGTTTTAAACAGGCTCACCGAGAAGATTTACCTTCAGAGCAATATAAAAAACAGGGAGCTTGCCAGAAATATTGCAAGAAGGTGGCTGAGATATTGAAAAGCTTTTTATATTAAGATTTATTACATAGAGCCATGTATGAACAAATTGCTGCAAACAAGAGGAGAACTTTTCTGCTTTTCTTTTTATTCATAGTTCTAGTTATGGGTCTTGGGGTTGTTTTTGACCTTGCTTTTGGTCTAAATTACCTTGGTATTGTTATTGCTTTTATGTTTACAATTATCTGGACTCTGATAAGTTATTTTGCCGGTGACAAGATTGTCTTAAAGATGTCTGGGGCAAGGGAGGCAACAAAGCAGGAATTTGCCCATTATGTGAATACTGTTGAGGGACTTGCGATTGCTGCTGGTATTCCTAAGCCAAAGGCGTATGTTATTGAAGATCCTGCAATTAATGCATTTGCCACCGGCAGAAATCCTGAAAATGCTTCTGTGGCAGTTACAACCGGTGCTCTTCACAAGCTAAACAGGCAGGAGCTTGAGGGTGTTATTGGTCATGAGCTCAGTCATATAAAAAACCAGGATATAAGAACTATGCTTTTTGCTGCTGTTCTTGTTGGTGTTGTTTCGATTATGAGCAGGTTTTTGCTTAGAAGTTTTGTTTTTGGCAGGAGAAGAGACAGGAATAGTGGTGGTAGTTTAGCTATTATTGCTATTGCTGTAGGCATTGTTATGGCTATTCTTGCGCCTCTTGTTGCGCAGATGATTAAGCTTGCTATCTCAAGAAAAAGGGAATATCTTGCTGATGCTTCTGGTGCAATGCTTACAAGATACCCACAGGGTCTTGCTGATGCATTAAAAAAGATAAAAAATGATAAGCATGTTGTAAGAGACGCGAGTGGTGCTACAGCTCATTTGTATATTTCTAATCCTTTGAAGAAAAAGGGTCTACAGAATCTATTCAGCACTCATCCTCCTATTGATGAGAGAATAAAGATTCTTGAAGGCATGTAGGAAAGATTTAAAAAATCTCCTGGGCTCCCCCTTTTCAAAGCGAGGGGGATAATACATGGAAAAGATTTATTTCTTTGGTGAAGGTAATACAAAAGATAAGGAACTTCTGGGCGGTAAGGGCGCAAATCTTGGTGAGATGACTAAGATGGGACTACCTGTGCCACCTGGTTTTACTATAACTACAGAGGTATGCAAATACTTTGTTGAGAATGAAAAGTATCCTGAAGCATATGATGACGAGCTTGAGGAAAATATTGGAAAGCTTGAAGAAAAGATGGATGCAAAGCTTGGTTCTGAAGAGAATCCTCTGCTGTTGTCTGTCCGTAGCGGTGCTGCTGTAAGTATGCCTGGTATGATGGATACTGTGTTGAATCTTGGGCTGAATGATGATTCTATAAAGGGTCTTATTGAAAAGACCGGAAATGAGAGATTTGCCTGGGATTCCTACAGGAGATTTATCCAGATGTACGGTAATGTTGTTATGGGTATGAAACACAGGCATTTTGAGCATGCTCTTGAGAATAAAAAAGAGACAGAGGGTGTCAAGTTTGATACTGAACTTACTGTTTCTGACTTAAAGGAGCTTGTCCATGAGTACAAGAAGATTGTCAAGGAACAAACCGGAATGAGTTTTCCGGAGGACGCAAAGGAGCAGCTCCAGATGGCTATTGATGCTGTTTTTAAGAGCTGGGACAATCCAAGAGCAATAAAGTACAGGAAGATCAACAGTATAAGGGGACTTCTTGGAACGGCTGTTAATGTTCAGGCAATGGTGTTTGGAAATATGGGTAATGATTCTGCAACAGGTGTTGCTTTTACAAGAAACCCAAGCACTGGAGAGAACGAGTTTTATGGTGAGTACCTGGTCAATGCCCAGGGAGAAGATGTTGTTGCTGGTATAAGAACACCAAAGCCAATATCTGAGCTCAAAGAAGAGATGCCTGAGATTTATGACCAGCTTAATGATATAAGAAAAAAACTTGAAGAGCATTACAAAGATATGCAGGATGTTGAGTTCACTGTACAGGAAGGCAGGCTTTTCATGCTCCAGACAAGAACAGGTAAAAGAACAGGTGTTGCTGCTGTAAAGATGGCAGTTGACATGATGCATGAGGAGCTATTAACTAAGAACGAGGCAATTCTGAGGGTTGATCCTAACAAGCTTGATCAGCTTCTGCACAAGAGAATTGATCCTGTTGCAAAAGAGCACAAGAATGCTTCTGCAAGAGGACTTCCTGCTTCACCAGGAGCAGCTGTCGGAAAGGTTGTTTTTACTGCTGAAGATGCCAAGCTCTGGAAAGTTGAGAAGGATGAGAATGTTATTCTAGTAAGAATTGAGACAAGCCCTGAAGATATTGAAGGGATGCATGTTTCCCAGGGTATTCTTACGGCAAGGGGAGGTATGACTAGTCATGCTGCTGTTGTGGCAAGAGGTATGGGAAAATGCTGTGTTGCTGGATGTTCTGACCTTGTTATTAATGAAGAAGATAAAACAGCAAGGATTGGTGAAGAAACACTTCAGGAGGGTGATGTTGTTACACTTGATGGTACAACAGGTGAGGTTTTTGTTGGAAAACTTCCTGTAATTGACCCTGACCTTTCTGATGAGTTTGCAGAGCTCATGGAGTGGGCTAATGAGGCAAAAAAGATTGGTGTTAGAGCTAATGCTGACAACCCTCATGATGCAGAGAATGCCAAGAAGTTTGGTGCTGAGGGAATTGGTCTTTGTAGAACCGAGCATATGTTTTTTGAGGGTGACAGGATTCTTGCAATGCGGGAGATGATTCTTGCAGAGAATGAAAAGGGAAGAAAAAAGGCACTTGCAAAGCTTCTGCCTTACCAGAGAAAAGACTTCGAAGGCATTTTCAGGGTTATGTCTGGAATGCCTGTTATTATTAGGCTGCTTGACCCTCCTCTACATGAGTTCTTGCCAAAAGAAAAATCTGAGATCCAGACTCTCGCGAAAGTCTTGGGGGTTTCTGAGAACAAGATCAGGGAGAGAATAGAGAGCCTGCATGAGTTTAACCCAATGCTTGGTTTTCGTGGTGTAAGAGTTGGTGTTGTATATCCTGAGATTTCAGAGATGCAGGCAGCAGCAATTTTCCAGGCAGCATTGAAAGTCAAGGTAGATGGTTTTGATCCAAAGCCTCAGATAGAAGTGCCGAATCTTATCAGTGTTGAAGAATTTGAGTTGATAAGAGATGTTATTGAGAAGGCAGCTGAAAAAACAGGGGCAAAGAGCAAGATTGATTATGAGATCGGGACTATGATTGAGTTCCCGAGAGCATGTCTTCTTGCTGATGAGCTTGCAAAAGAGGCTGAGTTCATGAGCTTTGGTACAAATGACCTTACACAGACAACTTTTGGCTTTTCAAGGGATGACGCTGGTAAGTTCATAAACACATATATTGAGAAGGGAATTCTTGAGAGAGATCCTTTCCAGGCAATTGACCAAAAGGGTGTTGGTGAGCTGATGAAGATAACAGTTAAGAAAGCCCGAAGTGTAAGGAGCAAAATGGACATTGGTATCTGCGGAGAGCATGGCGGTGAGCCAGAGAGTGTGAAGTTTTGCCACAGGATTGGGCTTTCAAATGTTAGCTGCAGTCCATTCAGAGTGCCAATAGCTATTCTTGCAGCAGCCCAGGCTGCTCTTGAATAATTTTTTATTTTTCTTCTTCAAGTATCTCCATAAACTCTGACTTCAGGAAGAACTTGCTCGTTTCCATTATGATGTATCCAAGTACAGAGATTCCTATTATCATTCCCCAGTCCATCATTGTTAATGGTACTGTTCCAAATAAATTCTGAAACGGCGGGAAATAGATAACTGCAACCTGTATCAAAACAGAGAGTGTAACTGCTCCCGAGAGCCACAGGTTTGTGAAGGGATTGAGATTCTTCAGGGAGAAGTGCAGTGTTCTGCTGCTCATTACAGCAAACATCTGGAACATCACAAGTGTAGTGAATGCAACTGTCTGGGCCAGGCTCAGATCTATTGTCTTGTAGTAAAAGAACATCAGCATAGTTCCAATACCCATAATCAGACCCAAAACTACTATTAGTGTTAATGATTTTCTTGTCAATGGTGGTTCATTTGGATCTCTGGGTGGTCTTGCCATTATTCCTTCTTCACTTTTTTCAAATCCAAGTCCCAATGCAGGGAAGTTATCAGTAAGCATATTTATTAAAAGAATCTGAAGCGGCAGCAAAGGCAAAGGCAACCCAAGAAGAACCGCTGATAGGACTGAAGTTAACTCCCCAAAATTACAGGAGAGGAAAAACTTCGCTGATTTTATCAGTTTGTCATATATGTTTCTTCCTGTCTCGATTGCATTGACAATAGATGCAAAGTTGTCATCAGTAAGTATGGCTTCTGCAACTTCCTTTGTTACATCTGTACCAGTTATGCCCATGGCTATACCAATGTCTGCTTTCTTTAGTGCTGGTGCGTCATTAACACCATCTCCTGTCATTGCGACAATATGTCCCTTTTTCTGAAGTGCTTCAACTATTCTTACCTTTTGCAGAGGCATTGCTCTGGCAATTATTCTGATGTTTTGGACTTTGCCTACAAGTTCCTTGTCGTTCATTTTTTCCAGTTCTTCGCCTGTCAGAACAAGGTCACCAGGTTTTAGCAAACCAATATTATCAGCGATTGCTTTTGTTGTTATGGCGTGGTCTCCTGTAATTACCATGACCTGAATTCCTGCTTTCCTGCACTTTTTTATGGCATCTTTTACTTCTTCTCTTGCAGGGTCAATCATTCCAACAAGGCCGACAAATACCAGTTCACTCTCGGCCTCATCAATTGAGTAATTTTTTTTATGCGGTAATTTCTTGTGTGCTAATGCCAAGACTCGTAAGGCTTTTTCTGCAAAAGATTTGTTTGCACTAAGAATCTTATCTTTATCTTTTTCTGTAAGATTTCTAATTTTTCCATTTTCAAGAATACTATTGCATTTTTGTAAAAGCAAATCAGGTGCTCCCTTGACAAAAGATTCGGTTTTGTTTTGATGTATGCATACTGCTGACATTCTCTTTCTTTCAGAATCAAATGGGAACTTATTTATCAGAGAATATCCTTTTAGGAAGTGATCTTTTTCAAATCCTGCTTTTCTTGCAAGCACAAGTAGAGAACCCTCAGTGGGGTCACCTATTATCTTGAATTTTTCATTCTCTTCAAGTTTTGAGTTATTGCATAAATATCCAATGCGGAGAAGAAGTTCAAGTTCTTTAGGATCTGTAACTTTTCCGTCCTTTAAAAATTCTCCACTAGGTTTGTATCCTGAACCAGTTACAGATATTTTCTCATGATTATGATATATTCTGGTTACTGTCATCTGGTTCTTTGTGAGTGTTCCTGTTTTATCTGTGCAAATGAAAGTTGCTGATCCCAATCCTTCTACTGCAGGTAACTTTTTCACAAGCATGTTTTTCTCTGCTAATTCCTTATCACCTCTAGACAATCCTACAGTAACAACTAAAGGAAGTGAATTTGGAATTGTAGATACAGTCAGAGTCAGACATAAAAGGACTAGTCTTGCAAAAGGTAAATCTCTTAGAAGACCGGTAGTAAATACAATTATCACAAGAAAAACACAAATTATTCCTATCTGTCTAGCAAGTCGACCAAATTTTTTCTGAAGAGGTGTTTCTGTCTTTTTTGTATCCTGTAGAGCCTTTGCAACCTTACCGAATTCTGTTTTAGTGCCTGTCTCTGTCACTATGCTTTTTCCTTGCCCGTAGGTTACAACAGTTCCCTGGAAAGCCATATTTTCCTGATCAGCAACTGATATGTCTGCACTAAACCTCTCTGTAATTTTGGTGGAAGGAATTGATTCCCCTGTTAATGCAGCTTCATCTATCTGTAGCTTAGCTACCTCAAACAATCTTGAGTCTGCAGGAACAATATCTCCTGCTTCAAGAAATAGAATGTCTCCTGGTACTACCTCTCTTGCTGGTATCTTGATATCATTCCCGTTTCGCACAACTCTGGCTGTAGGGGCGGATATTTCCTGTAAAGATTCTATTGCTTTCTCAGCTTTGTATTCCTGTATGAATCCAAGAATCGCGTTTAACAATATAATAGAGAATATTGCAATGGATTCTATATGTTCATGAAGTAAAAGCGACAGTAAACCAGCAAATATCAGCATTAATATAAGTGGATCCTTGAACTGGTCCAAAAGAATAATTATTGCAGTAAACTTATTCTCCTTTGGTAACTCATTATATCCATGCTCCTGCAGTCTCTCTTTAGCTTCTTCTTCATTTAACCCGTTCTCATCTGTTTTCAGCAAGTTAAATGTTTCAGATGTTGTAATGCTATGATACTCTGACATTTATTCACCCAATGATCTTAATAATAGGCCTGTGAAAAAGATATAACCTGTGATTAGGAATACTGGGAAACCTATCAGATAATAGTTCAATATAACCTTGCTTGGATTAATTATCAGTGTAGATACCATTAAGACAATATAGAGAATCACGTACAAACCTGACACTTTATAGAAAGGTCCTGAGATAATCTTATTTATTCTATACCACAGAGAATACCTTTGCATTTCCTCTTTTTTCATGCTGAACAAAAAATAAAAGGTATTTATAAATCAGGGATTAAAAAGACGGAAAAAATAGGGCAAAACAAGGGTAAATCAGTTGACTAACCGGTCACCAATCTTGGTCAGCTTGATATATTTATTGTTACCTTCTTTTTCAAAAAAGATGTATTCTAGCTCTTCCAATTGTTCAAGTCTCTTTCTGATCGTGGGTTTTGTTACGTCCAAAAGCTTCATCAACCTAACTTGATTTACCATTATGCCTTTTTCCTGTTCAGTCTTTATTACTTTTAGTACTTTCATAAGTTTTGGCGGTATCAATTCCTGCATCCTTCTCCTGTAGAAGACTACAAATATTGTTGTAACTGCCAAAAAAAGCATTACAAACAAAAGGAACTGCAAAAATGAATGCAGTATTGAATTCCCAAGTATATGGTCAAGTAGATCATCAATAATCTCTGTTACGATGAAACTACTGATTAGAATTACAAAAAAACCTTTTTCTTTTTGGGACAATTTAAGCATTTGAATCACTATAGTTATTATTGGTTCGGGTACTCTTTTTATTGTTTTCGATATGACATCACTGGTTTGTCTTTCTCTTTGCATACTGTAATGGATTTTTGATTCTTTTGCAGAAATTGTCTGGCTTGCATATGCCTATATCAACATAGTATAAAAGATGCTGGCAGTTTGGTGGTGGTATTGCCTGTTTTCTTCTTTTTCTGTAGCTAAGCTGTGTTTTTATTGTGTTCTCTTTTAATGGCTCTGGGTTCTTCTTGTTCCACTCTCTGACCTTTGTTTCTATCTGTTCATAGCTCCAGCCTGCTGACTGAAGAAAGTTCATAAGGCAAAACAGGAATCTTTTTCTGCCATCTTTTAGTCCATCCAATCCAATCATCATACAAGGCGGAAAGAATTTTTCTGGTATTGCCTCTTCAGGTACTTCTATGTGCTTATTTATCTTTGGTGCTTCGTAGACTTTTGCTCTATAATCTAGTGATTCTGTCAAAAGCTGCCTTGCATTGCCTGCTTTTCTGTCCATGAAAACAAAATCAGAAATTTTTACTTTTTCAGGTTTTGCTGCATCTTTTTTGAATTCAAGTGTTTTTTCAGGGTCTATTGGGATCGAAACCAGGTGTGATTTTTCATGTAATGAATATGGCATCCTGTATAGATGCCTGCTTGCTATAAGAATTGTGTCTATTACAAGTATTGACTCAACTCTGAGCTTTTGCTTGTAGAATCCGCTTTTGGTTTTTTCCCTTTTTATTATTTCAGAGGGTTTTTTGCCAATGTTTTTTGCAATCTGTTCTAATTTGTGCTTTGACAATAGTCTTTTTGATAGTCCCTCTTCAATCATATCTCTAAGATAGAGTGCAATTGCCCTTGGTCCTTCGGGAAAGAGCTCTTTTGTTGGTGTCCCTGTGATTGTTTCAGGAAATGCTTCAAATGGCACACCTATGTGAAATCCTTTGTTGCCTGAGAATTTTACACTTGGCTGGACATTGTAGAACTGCAGTGCTTTTACCAGAAGGTCTGTTCCCTGTCTTGAATATTCAAATACCGGGCAGTCAATATCAAGTACAAGATCCCAGCCGTTTCTTAGTTTATTCAGTCTCTGGTTTGACATCGATGTATCTATCTGGGTAGGTGTTATCCATAATTCTTCTGAGGAATGAAATGAAGTTGCCCCGTTTTTGGCTGCTATCATGACATCATTTGGATAAGAAAGTGTGTCTGGTCTTGCACCAAAACCTTTATCACCATATCTTATGGCAATTTCTTTTTGTTTTGCGTGTTTTACTATTGCTTCCTGAATCTCTCGTTTTTTGTAGTGTTTGAGCGCAATACTTCGAAGTAGCATACAGTTTATTATGCTAGCTTAATTTAATATTGTTTTGTTTTTTATGTTTTCTCGTTTTTGTCTGCTAAACTCAGAAGATACAAAAATACTCCCAGACACAATAAAAAGAATTCAAATTGTAGATCTCCAGACTGGTCAGATTACTCAATTAATGTATTACAATTGCAGTATTTTAAAGCACAATATTTTTAAGTTTTGATTTGGTATTTGTGTTATGGAAAATTTCTCAGAGTGGATTAACGGCATAAAAGAATCAAATAAGCTTGTGATTGTTGAGGGCAAGAATGACAAAATAGCCCTTGAAAAGCTTGGTATCCATAATGTCCATGACCTTAATTACGCTTTATATAAAGAGACCGAGATTATTGCCAAAAAGGCAAAAGAGGTTATTATTCTCACAGATCTTGATAAGGAGGGAAGAAAACTTTACGGAAGACTAAAAAAGGATTTGTGTAAAAAGGGAGTTTCAGTTGACAGAAAGTACAGGGAGTTTTTGTTTGGACGAAACATTGCGCATATAGAAGGTTTGTTTACATATTTATCCAAAAATGATGACTCTGTGGTCACGCTTCCTCTTGGTCACAAGGTCATCAAATGATCTTCGCATATCTTCTTCTGATAAGCTTATTTGTCCCTGGTATGGGTCATATATTTTGTATTCACCATTGTAGTTGGACACAACCACATAGCTTGATGAAGGGCTGATGTCCCTGAATATGCCTGCATCAAGTCTGAGCATCAAGATTTTGTCCTGGAGAAACTTTTTTACTTCAGCTAAAGAAAAGTCTCTTTCTTCAACTTCAATATTACATGCCACAAGATCTTTTAGATGAAGCTGTTCTGAGAATTTTGCTGCTTCTATCTCATGCTTTTTATAGCCCTTGAAGCGGTAGTCTGGATAGGAGTATTCTTCTTTTCCCACAAGTATTCTTAAATTAATTCCCAGTTCACATGCATATGCTGCAAGCCCGTATATAGAGCATGCCCGTGTCGGAAGGTTTACAGTTTTCATCCAGATTCTGAATTCCTTTTCTTTGGTTAGTTCTATGTCTTTGAAATGATTCAGAACCATCAATAGTGCAGAAGCGGCTCCTGTGAACTCAGTGGATTGTTTATAGGCCTTCATGCAATTGAAATTATCTCATTTATATAAAAATGTTTTCATAAGCTTTAAAAACAACCGGATTATTGAAACAATATGGAAAACGTAATAGAGTGTATTTATAACAGGCGTTCAATAAGAAAGTACAAGAAAAAAGAGATTCCAAAAGAGATTATCGAGAAGATTATTCATGCCGGGGTAATGGCTCCTTCTGCAAGAAATGTGCAGCCCTGCAGGTTTTCTGTTGTTGTTGGCAAAGACAGGATTCTTGAAATTGGAAAAAGAGTTGTGGAGATGTTTCATGAGAGAGGCAGAAGTGTTTCCCCCCAGAGGATGGCAACAGAGGAAGAGTGCATTTTTTACAATGCTCCCTGTCTTATTGTTGTATCTGGTGACCCAGAACATAGTTATCTAAAGGATGATGTCAATCTTTGTGTTGAAAACATGTTTTTGGCTGCTCACTCTCTTGGTATTGGAAGCTGCTGGATTGGGAGGGCTAAGGTCTTGGAAGAGGATCCTGAGATTAAAGATGAGCTTGGTATTCAGGATTTGCAGATTGTTGCTCCATTGGTTTTTGGCTACCCAGATGAAAATCCTGCCACTCCTGAGAGAAAGGCAAAGATTCTGAAGTGGATAGAATAGTGCAACATTTTATTAATGTGCACTCTTTTTTATTTTCATGAAACTAGGAGCACTATTAAGTTCTGGCAAGGATAGTGTTTATGCACTCTATCTTGCACAAAAAGAGCATGATATAGAGTGTTTAATCTCTATTGAGAGCCAGAACCCTGATTCTTACATGTATCACACTCCAAACATTCATATGGTTGAACTTCAGAGCGCGGCTCTTGGGATTCCCTTGATTAAAGAGACTACAATGGGTGAAAAGGAAAAAGAACTTAAGGCTCTGAAGAAAGTTCTGGAGAAAGCCAGGAAAAAGTATAGTATTGAAGGGGTTGTTACCGGAGCTCTTTTTTCTGAATACCAGAAGTCACGAATCGAAAGAATCTGTAAAGAGCTTGGAGTTGAAGTGGTTAATCCACTCTGGCATATGGAACAGGCCAAAGAGGTTAAAGCGGTTATTGATGCTGGTTTTGAGTTTGTTTTCACTAAAGTTGCTGCCTATGGTCTTGACAAGAGCTGGCTAAATAAAAAGATTGGATATGAACAACTTGAAAGATTAAAGAAACTAAATGAAAAGGTTGGGTTTAATGTTGCTGGAGAAGGTGGTGAGTTTGAGAGTCTTGTCCTTGATGGTCCGATTTTTTCAAAAAGGATTAAAATTGTTGATTTTGAAGTTGTGGGGGGAAAAAACACAGCAGAAATGTTTATTAAGGACGCGGTTCTTTTAGAAAAATAGGTGATAGAATGAATCCTAAAGCATTTGGAATTGCAGCAGGCTGTTTTTGGGGCCTGATGATGTTGTTGACAACGATACTTAATCTTTTTACAGGCTATGGACAGAAGCTTTTGGAGGCTTTTGTTGAACTTTACCCAGGCTACACAATCTCTCTTTTCGGTAGTGTTGTCGGATTTGCATATGGTTTTGTGGATCTGTTTGTTGGCGGGTTTATGATTGCATGGCTCTACAACAAGCTTGAAGACAAGATTTAGTCATATCTGGTAAACAATAACGTATGCTAGTATGCATAATAGTATACTAATATGATGATGTGATTAATTGGATTGTGTTAAACGTATAGCAGTTTAATTAAAGAATGCAGCTTTGTATCCCGGAACAAGGCCTTTTTTTATTAGATTTCTTATGGGCAGGAATAAAGGTTCTGGAAGCTCTGTCCACTCAAACCATCGCCATTTCTCAAACTTTTCTGGCTCTTCTAGTTCTGGCTCTCCGCCGTCATAGTCTGCTATCATGATGATTGTTACATAGTGCTTTTCATCAAAAACATCATTTGTAGCTGTGCAGAACTGGACATTTGCAATATCTAATCCTGTTTCTTCTTTTGTTTCTCTTTTGGCGCACTCTACAAACTCTTCACCATACTCAAGATGGCCCCCTGGAAAACACCATTCTCCTTTACCGTGTTCTGATTTTCTTTTTCCAAGAAGTACTTTGCCGTTATTTACTATTGCTACGCCAACACCTACTTTAGGTTCCATAAATCTCAATTATTGGTATTAGTTTAAAAAGGTTTCTGGTAAAAAATAAATAATAGTGTACATTATCACTATGCATGAATAGTTATGACCGAGGTCACAAAGTGTATTTCCCATCAATTAGCAGGGAAACATGGGATTATATTCTTCAGAGTCAAGGTCTTCCGTATACATTTCAAGAGTATCAATCACTTGATAGAGAGTTGAGTTCTTTTGAGCACAAAGAAATGAATATTACTGCAAATTTGCAAAAAAAGGAACCATACAACCTTGCTGTGCTGTATCACTACAAAAAAGAAAGAGGCTACAGGGTTGTAAACTTTGCTCTGCATATGGGACTGGCCAGGGCAGGTATTTATCTTCGTGGACCAGATAGTCAAGTATTAGAAGACTGGACACAATCTACTTGTGCAAACATGAAGGAACTTATTGATGGTGAGGCTCAATCTCTTGCCTTTCACACAGTCATAAGTCTTGATGATGTGGTGGATGTTCTTAGAAAAAGTTCTGACTTTGTTCCTAGAATAGTAAGACCAAAGCTATTACTAAAATAACTGCTAGTATTATTGTCCCATAAAAGACTTTTTTCTTGTTATACTTCCACCAGAACTTGAATGGATGCTCTCTTTTGAATCTTAACTCTTCTTTGAATGCTCTGGTGAACTCTGTGTCTGTGCTCTCGATTCTCTTGATATCTTTTTTGTCGTATCTAAATTCTTTTGATCCGCCTGTCTTGGTTGTGAATTTTGCCATTTACATCACATCAATATCTTCCATACACTCATGGATTATGTGCTGGCAGTGCCTCATCACTTCATCAAGGTCACGGTCATCTGTTGCATTCTGTATCTGGCCCATCCTGTCAAGCATCTGCCTGAAAAACCTTATTAGGTCTCCTTCCTGAAGATTGGTGTTCTCCATTATTTCAAATATGCTCTGGCCATTGTAGCATGGGTTGACCAATGCTGTGATGTCATAAATTGACCTGAATTTCTTGCTCCTGAATTTTTTTACAAGGTTTCTGAGTTTATGAACATCGCCGGTCTTGAATTTTTTGTAGAATTCGGTTTTTTCTCTTGGCTCATACACAATGCATGCGATCAATAATAATACCTGGTATGTGTTTAGTTGTCTGAAGAAGTCTGTTGCAAATATGTTTCCTATAAGTATCTCATCTGCATAGATTTTTGATGCAAAAATACCTTTTTTTGTTAACTCTTCTCCTTCCAAAAAACCCTGTTTTGCAAGCTTTTTCTTGATATTTGTAAAGTTCATGTATGTTACGCCTTTTCTTCTCTTGTAGTCTTTACCGTATTTCTGGTACATGTGAAAGTTCATGCTCAGGATATCATCTATCTCGTCTTTTGAGTGTCTGCTTAGAAGGTTTAAGACTGTGTTTACTGAAAGCTTGAATTGTGATTCCAGTGGCTTCATGTCTTTTGAGATAATTTTTCCGATCTTGCTGTAATCAAAGTCTCTTCTGTCAACTATTGCATAGACAAAGCCTTTATCATCGATTCCTCTTCTGCCTGCTCTGCCTGCCATCTGGAAGTATTCTTTTGAGTTAAGGAACCTGAATCTTATCCCGTCAAACTTCCTTAGTGATGCAAAGCATACTGTCTTTGCCGGCATGTTTATTCCTACTGCAAATGTTTCTGTTGCATATAGTACATGTATCAGTCCTTTTGTAAATAGCTCTTCTATTATGTTTTTTATTATTGGAAGAAGTCCTGCGTGGTGAAATGCTATTCCTTTTCTTAGTGTTTGTCTTTGTACTTTAGTGCTCTCAAGTTCTCTTACTTCCGGCGGTGCTTCCTTGAGTCTCTTGTTTACATAGTCTTCTATGAATTTTGAGCTGTTAAAGATTTTTGTTCTTGATAGTTCTTCTGCATACTGCATTGTTCTTTTTCTGGAAAAGCAGAAAAACAGTGCTGGTGTCTGGTGTCTTATGTCATTTACAAGCTGTATGTGCATTGCCCCGCCCATTTTTCTTCGTTTTCTGTAATAGTCTCTGGCCTCATCCAGTGTGCATATACCTGCTGGTGTGAATAGTTTTCGTTCAAGTGGCACGTGCCTGTGTGTCTGTCTTATGACATCAACAGGGTGCTTTTTTATTGATTTTATCCAGTTTGCAAATTCTTCTGCATTTGGTATTGTTGCTGAAAGGCACAAAAACCTGACATGTGACTTGGAAAATATTATTGACTCTTCCCAGACATAACCTCTTTCAACATCATTTATAAAGTGAATCTCGTCAAATATGACATAGCTGACCTCATCTATCATAGGGTCATTTGTAAGTGCCATGTTTCTGTAGATTTCTGTTGTCATGATAAGAATTGGTGCTGAGCTGTTTATGACAACGTCTCCTGTGAGAATACCTATTTTGTCTTCTCCGAATGCTTCTGTGAACTCTTTGTATTTCTGGTTTGACAGTGCCTTGATTGGAGCAGTATAGATTACTTTTACTCCCTTCTCAAGATACTTGTCAATAATGTAATCTGCAATTAGTGTTTTTCCTGACCCTGTTGGGGCAGATACAACAACTGAATGATTGTTATTTATTGAGTTTATTGAGTCTACCTGGAATTGGTCAAGTGTAAATCCTTTGTATTTCATAGAAAGAGATATTGCAGGATGTTTTAAAAGTCTGTTGGTTTCACTACTGAGAGAAACTTTTTCTCTTTAAGGTTGCCGTAGGCATAATCCATGAGGATTTTGAGGTTTTCCACATCTGCTATGTTGTATCTTACCAAAAGTTCAAGGGCTTGTCTATCTCCTCTTTGGTACCTGTTCCAGAGTCTTACTGCTTCTCTGCCGTCAACATCCCTGAGGTCTTTTCTGTCTATTCCAAGCTGGGTTTCTATTAGTTTTAGTCCTCCTGAGTATCCCAGTCTTGCCATGATGTATCTTAGGTCTATATGGAACTGGTTGAAGTTTATTGATGGGAAACTGTGTTCAATAAACGGTAAATCAAAACATTTGCCGTTAAAGGTTACTAGCATGTTGTATTTTTTTATTTCTTCAGGAAAGTGTTCAAGGTTCTGGCCTCTTATGAAGATTTTGCTCTTGTTCCCGTTGTAGATTCCTATGGTTGTAATTTTGCTGTAATATTTGCTTAATCCTGTTGTCTCTATATCAAGAAATGCGCAGTTGTTCTTGAAGTCATCATATGCTCTCCAGTGTTCTGATTCAGGCAGTCCAAAAAAATGCGTGTGGTCTTGTTTTTCATATGCGCTTATTGATCTTTCTATGTGGCTCGAGATTCTCCTGTGTGTTGATGCAGGAAGATTAGACCTTTTTTCAAGAAACTGATGCCAGTCCAGAATATTTGACTTCCAAATCTTTTTTTCTGTTTTTTCTCCTACTTGTGGTATGTGTATGAATGTGTTTTTAAGCCTCTTGACCACCTGCGATTTGGGAATTGTTGTTCATTAAAAAGCTTTGGGTGACATACAAAGGTAGTAACTTAGAACAAGATTCTTTTCTGTGCTTTTTTCTCACTGTATGTATAGGGTATGTAGACTTGTTCAAGGTTGTGGGGGTTTAGTCCTGTGTAATACATGCATGTTGACATACTCATTGGTGTGGGGGTGAATATCTGGACTGATTCTGTGTTTTCCAGTTGTTTCATTTTTTCAGCAAGTTCTCTTGCATCTCTAATCCTGCTTCCTGGGTGTGCTGTCATAAAATAGTATTTGAGATATTGGTTGGGTTTCTTATGTTTGTTGAATGCTTCTATGAATTTATCCAGGCTGCCATGGTTCTTGTTCATGAGTTTCAGTACATGTTCTGAAGTGTGTTCCGGGGCAATTTTCAAAGAGCCGCTTATGTGGTGCTTTAGTTCTTCCAGGTATTCTGGTGATTTTATGGCCAGATCATATCTGATTCCTGATCTTACAAATACGTTTTTTACTCCTGGAATTTTTCTTGCTTTTTTGAGGAGTTGTGTTATTCTTGTGTGTGTAATGCAGTTTTTTTTGCAGTCCATGCCGTACATGTTTGCTGTTGGCCCCCCAAGGTCATCAATATTTCCCTTAAAGTCTGGGTGTTTTGTTATTCTTCTTATCTCGTCAAGTATGTTTTGTTCTGATCTTGAGATAATTTGTTTTCCCTGATGCAGTGCAATGGAACAAAAGCTGCAGTTGCCAAAGCAGCCCCAGTGTGTGACAACAGAAAACTGTATTGGTTTAAATTCTGGAAATTTTTCAGGAATATTTCTTGAGTAATCAAGGCTGTAGTAGTAATCAAGCTCTTTTGTGGTATAGTTGTGCATTCTGTACTGCCTTGTGTACCTTGTGTCTGTTTTTTGGGCCAGGTTTTTCTGGTTTGAAAACATGAGCTGCATTTTGCAGAACTGTTCTTTGTTTTTTGCTTTTTTGTGAGAAGGCAGCAACTCAAATTCACCTGGTGCTTTTTTTTCCACAATACAGGTTCCTTTTATTTGTTTTAGATCTTTGTTATTTTTTAATCTCTCTGCTATTTCAATCATCTGATAGACTCCAGGACCATATACAAGTATATCTGCTCTTGAATCAAACAGAATTCCTTTTCGCAGGTCATTGTCCCAGTAGTCATAGTGTGTGAATCTTCTAAGTGATGCTTCAACTCCACCTATAACTATAGGTATGTTTTTATGGTATCTTCTTAATTTGTTGCAGTATACAATTATTGCACGGTCTGGTATATTGGACTCATAGGGATTGTATGGGTCTTCTGATCTTTTCTTTTTTAGTGGTGTGTAGTTTACAAGCATTGAGTCCATAGAGCCTGATGTTACACCAAAAAAGAGTCTGGGTTTTCCCAATTTTACAAAATCATGTTTTTTTGTCCAGTCTGGTTTTTCAATTATTCCGACTGTGTATCCTTTGTCTTCAAGTACTTTTACAAGAATACCTGTTGATGAGGATGGATGGTCTACATGGTATTCTCCTGTAACTATGATTATGTCGTATTGCATGTTTTTTATTAGGTGTGGTGGATATTTAAGGGTTTAGATTTTGATAAACGATAGATTTTAATATGTGCTGAAATTAACTTTTACTGCGCCCCGTTGGTGTAGTCCGGTGAACTTTTTCAAAGTTCAATCAAAGGAGATGTGGCATAAAGTCACATATGAAAAATTTCGGACAACTAATCATTTCGGCCTCTCGAGCCGAAGACCTGGGTTCGAATACTGAGAGACGAAGTCGAATTCGTCCTGAGACGAATTTCCCGGACGGGGCATTCTTTTATCACTACACAATAGAAATATTTATGAATAGCTGTTCATTTTCTGGGTTTATGACAGATTACTTTGGTATTGGTAATGCAATGACTGAAAGGGTCATTAGAGATGGTGATTACTGGTTAGAGAGAGTATCTATTCTTGGACTTAAGAGGAATAAATCAAACCTTATTAAAATTGAAGATTATGATCTTATTAAGGCACTGTTGATAAGTGAGGGTTACATTTCAAGACCATATATTGGCGGCTCATGTTCTAATATTATTGCTGGCCTTGCCAGCAGGGGTTATGACACTCATTTTTTTGGTGGAGTGGGAAGTGATTATAATGGAGATGAAATTGCCAAGGACTTTGAGGAATTTGGTGTGGAGACTCATCTTGTTGAAAAGGGCAAGCATTCTGCAAAGATATTCACTTTTGTAACTGATGATAACAGAACTTATGCTGCATATCTCGGAGCTGCCCGTGATATTCACAAATCTGATATTGTTGAACAAGATATTATTGATGCAGAGAATGTAATTGTCACAGGTTACAAGATTGTTGACAGTTTTGAAACTAGCAAAGAGGTTATGAGAATTGGGAGAGAGTCTGGAGCTGGCATTGTAGTAGATGAGGCTTGCGGTAAGCATGTTGAAGAAGGAAAGCACCTGATAATCAAAGCTCTTGATGTTGCTAAATATGGTCCAATTGATCTTCTGGTTGCAAATGAGGAAGAAACAGAGGCTTGGATGATGGCAGAAGGAACTGATATTCCAGCAGGAAGCCCTCAAAATATGTATGAAGGTGTACTTGAACAGTTTAGACCTTATGCTGATATCTTTGTGCAGAAACTTGGTCCCAGAGGTGCCATGGCAATATCAGAAAATCAAAGAGTTTATGTTCCTGCTTATTTTGTTGAAAATGTAGAGAACACCAATGGGGCTGGTGACGGTTTTCTGGTAGGTTTTATTGATGGTTTCAGGCAGACTGGGGATTTGGAAAAAGCATTGATGATTGGAAATTATTTTGCTTCTCAGGTTATTCTCAGGGAATCAGCACGAATGAGTTATGCAAATATTGATCTTGACAAGATTAGGCCTCCAAAAGGTTTTTAATTCTAGCTGTTTTACAGAATGCTTAGAATACTTCGTGCATCGCATCGACATAAATAAAAGAATATTTATGGTCGCTATGCTTGGGCATTCCTATCGTTAATGCCAGCATCGCATACTCATAAATCCGAAAACAATTTATGGTCGCTATGCTTGGGCATTCCTATCGTTAATGCCAGCATCGCATACTCATAAATCCGAAAACAATTTATGGTCGCTATGCTTGGGCATTCCTATCGTTAATGCCAGCATCGCATAATCCGGTATTGCGGCTGCCTCGAAAGCAGCTGTCCTCTCGGACCTGCCGGTTCGAATCCGGCTGCTGGCGTTTTTTTCTAAGTCAACTCAACCTTTAGGTTGATGTTGGCTCTGTTTTGTTCAAGCTTTATTAAAAGGTTGTGCTGGTTCATAATCAGCGTGCTGGCGTTTTACTTATAGTTTGAATCTGCGAAAGTCACAAATACTCATAATAGAATAAAAAAAGCAGTTGGTCTTGCGAAAAACCAACCGCCTGGTAATCATTATGTGGATTACCAACACCAAAAATGCTACATCAACATTTTCACAAGAAGAAAAAAGCAAGGCTAGTATAAAAGCATTGTGTTTATGAGAATGCTACTATTTAAGATTTAGTTAATAGGGCTTAGTATCTCTCCATACCATGTCCGGTTATATGATTGTCCTTGATTCACATAAAACCATTCAACTGATAGTTTATATCTCTTCCTTGCTTCTGATTTATTTAGTCCTTTACATACAATTACAAAATCGTGAAGTGTTGAATTCTCAATCTCAATTCCAAATTGCTTGCTGCAGCTTGGAATCCCAGGACTTTCAGGAATTAAACTTATCCTTTGGACATTCATGGTGTTACCCAGTTCATTTCTTATTGACATTGTTACTATGTCAGATTGACTGGAAAATGCGAAATCCTCACACTCCACGCCATGGGGGAGTGTGCATTTATTTGGAACTGGTGCATTTGGTATTAGATCTCTGGTGAAATACATATATGCAACTAATATGGAAAAAACACCAACTATCACAATTGCGATTAATATTCTACCTTTCATTTTGATATTTTTATTAAAGCTCAAAATATAAATATTTATCCAAACTTGATACAGGCAAAGTTAAACAGGCACCAAACTATTTAAAAATCCAGACTAACTTAACATGGGTATGGGTCCAAATATCTTTCTTATTGTCCTTGATACGTTAAGAGCCGACAGAATGTCTTTATATGGCTACAGTAAAGAGACTACTCCAAATATTGATAGGTTTGCACAAGATTCTACAGTATACACAAATGCTTTTTCTACTGCTACCTGGACTGTTCCAGCTCATACTTCAATTTTTACCGGACTTTATCCAATTTCCCATAAAGTTACTCAGGAAAACATTAAGCTTAACCCTAATATTAAAACAGCAGCAGAGATTTTAAAAGAAAAAGGCTACAAAACGGCTTCTTTCTGCAACAATCCTCTTGTTTCGCTTGATAATGATGTTCTCAGAGGTTTTGAAAATCGCTATACCTACAGTGGTATGCCTGGTTTTATGGGCAAGGCTGTTAACAAGATAATGGCTGAATCCAAAGCTCTTGCAAAGTTTCTCAACAAGCCGTTTTTTGTTGATATGTGGGGAGATGGTTTTAAGGGGAACACAAGAAAAACTAAGAGGGATTTGAGAAGATATTTGAGAAAAGCTCAAGGTCCTAATTTTGTTTTCATAAATCTGATGGATACTCATCTTCCTTACAGACCCCCGAAGAGATTTGTAAGGCGATGGCTTCCTTATCTTGATGATGTTCCGGCTAAAGAGTTCATTTTAGATTTTAACAGGAAGAAAGGATACAGCTGGATGCTTCCTTATGAAAAACCTATGAAATGGTATGAAGCACTTGCATTAAGTGACCTTTATGATGCTGAGGTTAACTATCTTGATCTTCAGGTCAAGAGAATCCTTAGAATAATTAAGAGATTTGACAAAGATGCTGTTATTATTGTTACTTCTGATCATGGACATAGTGATGGTTATTCAGGAAATCTTTGGGACGAATTTGATTCTATTGGAGAGATTGCAGAAGGTTATGACAGTTTTATTGAAAAACGGTTTCATGGACACATGGGACATGCTTTTGATCCTAATCACCAGGTCTCGTGGGTGCCCCTGATAGTAAACAGGGCAAGTAAAAAAGTGAATAAGAACACTTCTATTAAGGATATACTTAGTATGATACTGGGATTTGCAGGTTACGAGTCTGAAAATGATAAATCTGACTCTGTTATGGTAAATGCTCCGCCAATTAACATGGCCCTTGCAACTTCAGATAATGATTCAGTAATAAAACATTTCAATCTTCTATCTAACAGAGATGCCCTTTATTCTGGAAGACACAAGGTAAAATTGGTTGAGAATGAAGTTGAGGCTGTATATGATATTTCTCACAATGAATATGAGAATATTAAGGATAAAATTGGATTTGAGCTTTTCAGTGAGCTCACAAATGAATATAGCACTTTGAAGACTAAACATACTTCAGATATTGATGTAATTAATTCTGACAGCACTGCTATGGCTGGAAGGCTCAAGGCACTGGGCTATATGAACTAGCTTCCTGTATGTTGTTAAAATCTTCTAAAAGCAGACTGACTTGAAAGGCCCTAAAAGTTAGCATCCAAGCTTAAGCAGGATTTTCAAATAAGATGGGAGTTATCCTACCCATCGACCCTGCTTTGAACAAGTCATTTATAAAGGGTTTGCATATGAACACAAAAATTATTTAAATACAAACTTTAAAAACTGAAATTAATGAAAAAAGAGATGGTTTTGCTAGTTATTTTATTGGTCCCTAGTGTTTTTGCCCAGCCGCAGATGGCTCCTTCAATTCCTGCCATGGGAGTGGGCATCCTGATTGTTGTTGGATTTCTTGTTTTGATATCTATTGCATCTTTTGTGCTTTTTATTTTGGCATTTATCGATATCTTAAAAAGTGATAAAGAAAGCGGCTGGAAAGTTAAATGGATTCTAATATGTTTTTTTCTAAGTCTTGTCGGTGTTGCATTATACCACTTTTTGGGTAAAAAGAAAACCGCAAAAAAGATGAAAAAGGTGCAGACTCCAGAAGTCAACCCAAAGCTTACCAAATACATAAATGACCAGATTGCCAACGGATATTCCAAAGCTCAGATTACAACTGTGCTCAGGGAAAGCGGATATGATTCAAATACTATTGAACTTGGTTTTAGTAGTCTGAAGTGAAGTATTTGGATCCAATATTGCAATTCTTTTTTTATTAAGAAATTCCTGGACATTTGGAAAACCACTATGGCCTGACAATACACCCATGACCCAAATGTACTTCAATATAAAGTAAATCGCGCCTAAAAGAGATTTTCAAATAAAATAGAAAACCTTATATATAACTACTACTTCTTAATTACACATGAAGCAGAACCTATCAACAGGATGTTGTTGTTAAGGTAGCTGCATCGTTCTTAAAATATTTGCGAGGTTGATGCAACATGAATAAACTCTATAAAGGTGAGTACCCGTGTCTACGGGATTCAAGTAGGTAGGACACCGTTAATTAATATCGATAATGTTTGGGCAAAGCAGGAATCAAGAAACCCTAGTGGTTCTATAAAAGACCGTATGGTCTGGTACATGGTTCATAAAGCTGAAGAGTCTGGAGCCCTAAAACATGGCTCAAAGATAATTGAGGTAACTTCAGGCAATACTGGAATTTCTCTTGCCATGATCTCTGCTCTCAGAGGTTATGATTTTACTGCTGTGATACCTGGTTCTATGAGTGTTGAAAGGAGACGTATTATGGAATCTATGGGTGCTACAGTTGTGATAACTCCTGCTGAAGATGACATGAAGGGTGCTCTGAAAAAATACAGAGAACTTGTTGAAGAGTATCCCGAGGCATGGCTCCCAAAGCAGTTTGAGAATCCGCATAACATTGAGGCTCATGAAAGGGGATTGGGTCAGGAGATTATTTCTGCAAAGCCAGATATTGGGGTTTTTATTGCAGGAATGGGTACTGGGGGCACTCTTATTGGTGTAGCCAAGGCTCTAAAAAAGTTCAATCCTGATATTCATATCATTGGTATTGAACCAGAGGAGTCTGCTGTGCTTGCCGGGAACTCAGCAGGGCTGCACGATATCCAGGGTATTGGTGAGGGTTTTGTTCCAAAAATTCTAAGGGAGAATCTTCACATGGTTGACCAGGTAATCAGTGTTTCTTCTGAATCTGCAAAACGCACTGCAAAAGAGCTTGCCAAAAGGGGTTTTTTTGTTGGTATCAGCTCGGGTGCAAATGTTTATGCTGCAAGAAAGCTTGGCTTAGAAAATGTTGTTACAGTGCTTCCTGATGGCGGGGAAAAATATATAAGCACTGGGCTGTATTGGTGAGACAATGAAACTCTATAACACAAGGACCAGGAAAAAAGAAGAGTTTGTGCCAATTGAAAAGGGAAAAGTTGGTATGTACTGCTGTGGACCTACTGTTTACTGGCACCAGCACATAGGAAATCTCAGGACGTATGTTTTTGAGGATGTCTTGAGAAGAGTTCTTGAATACAAGGGTTATGAAGTAGAGCATGTTGTTAATGTAACTGATGTTGGTCACCTTACTTCCGATGCTGATGAGGGTGAGGATAAACTGATGAAGGCAATAAAAAGAGAAGGTCTTCCAATGACAGAAGAGTCCATGCACAAGATTGCTGACATGTATTTTTCTGAGTTCAAAGATGATCTTGAAAAACTCAATATTAAGATGCCTGATGTTTGGTGCAAAGCTACTGACCATATCACTGATATGATACACCAGATAGAAAGAATTCAAGAAAACACTTACACTTACAAGACAAGTGTTGGACTGATTTTTGATACTGGAAAGTTTGAAGATTATGCTGACTTTGCAAATTTAAAGCTTGAAGACCAGGAAGAAGGAGCACGGGGCAAGGGTGATTCAGAACGAAGAAATCCCAGTGATTTTGCCCTGTGGTTAACAAACCAGCCAAACCATATCATGCAGTGGGATTCTCCTTGGGGGAGGGGTTTTCCAGGATGGCATATTGAATGTAGTGCCATGAGCATGAAGTATTTGGGTGAACAGTTTGACATACACTGTGGTGGAAAGGAGCACATTCCTGTGCATCACACAAATGAGATTGCGCAGGCTGAGGCTGCTACAGGAAAAAAGCCATGGGTAAAATACTGGCTGCATGCTGAATGGCTTGTTTTGCAGCATGGCAAGATGTCAAAATCTGAAGGTACTATTTACACTTTGACTAACTTAATGGAAAAGGGTTATGATCCTCTGGTCTACAGGTATTTTTGTTT
The DNA here is from genome assembly GCA_964444505.1 of uncultured Methanosarcinales archaeon. Taxonomy (GTDB): domain Archaea; phylum Nanobdellota; class Nanobdellia; order Woesearchaeales; family JAGVZT01; genus CAYUHF01. The sequence continues at coordinate 42,805 of CAYUHF010000002.1, forward strand.
TAATGCTCACTACAGAAGTCCACTGACCTTTAGTTTTGAGGCAATGGATGGTGCAAAGAATTCTTTTAAGAAACTTGAAAACAGGTTTATGGAAATCAAGGAAAACCAGAAAGGTGATATTGTTGAAAATGACTATCAAAAAAGGTTTGAAGAGAGAATTTATGATGACCTTGACATGCCTGGGGCTCTTTCTCTGCTATGGCAGCTTGTAAAGGATCCTGATGTCAGCAACACTCAGAAGTATGAGACAATTCTTCAGTGGGACAAGGTTTTTGGTTTTGGATTTGCAGAATGGGAAAGAGAAGAGATCCCTGAAGAGATAAAACTACTTGTTGAAAAAAGGGAAAAAGCCCGTGAGGATAAGAACTGGGGGCTTGCAGACAAGCTAAGAGAGGAGATAAGAGGAAAGGGTTTTCATGTTGAGGACACTTCTGATGGTTCTGTTGTCAAGAAAATCTGATCATTGATTCTGAATTAATGCTGATTTGTGAAAGCAAATTTAAAAAAACTTAAATATTGATACTTTTATTGGTAGAGCATGGTGAAATTAGAAAAACTTGAAAATAATGCGAAAATAGCAATAGAACATTTAAACTCAGTGATTAATACCGTTAACAGAAATTCCAGCAGAGAAAAAATTGACACAAAAACAGGGCATGAACTCAGAAAGGATACCGGAAGGGTAAAAAGAGAGCTAGGTAAAATTAGAAAAAACCTCCACAAGCTTTCACAGGATTCTGCGTTTAGTAATTTGGAAAGAGAGCGAGAAGATCTCTCTATAGAGTTTACTCGTTTCAGGGATTCTATGGAAAATAGTGAACACACAAATTTCAAAAAAAAGGTGGCTGTTTATCTGCCAATTCTCAGGAGACTTCTCCAATGGTTGCAGAAAGTCGAAACTACTGCAAGGGTTAAGAAGTCAGCCAGATAAACTCTATCAGCAGTTTAAGCTATCACACACCTTAAAAACTGGGTTTACATACTCGTAAATCTCGTCATAAATGGATTCATACCCTCTGAAAATCTTAAGCGAGATTTTCAAATAATATCTATAATGATATAGTGTTATGTATACCAGTATATTATTCTCTAAGCTTGAATTTTGATTCGAGTTCTTCAAGCATCTTTGTAATACCACCGTATTCTAGTTCTGACATTGGAAGCATTGCATTCCCAAAAAAGCCCTGTTTTCTTATTTCTATTGCTTTTTCAGAGCATTTGTTCCTGACATTGTCCCAGAAAGGATGTTCAAACAGGTCAACAGGTCCTGTTATTTTACCATGATGCACGCAGAACCCTAGTGCTGTTACAACAGGTGGTCCGTCAAAGAATGATATTGTTGAGTCCTTTTTGACTGGCATAAATGGTCCTGTGTGAGATCCTCTCATGAATCCTGCAACATATGGGCAAAGTGCATATGGTGATAATACTTCTCCTGCTGCAGGAAACATCTTCTGTGTTCTTACAAGGCATACTGGGTCATCTTTTCCTGTGTATTTTCCTGCAATATTATGAAGTCTTGTTGTGCTGACTGAAACACAGTGTTCTCCATCTGCGCTGTGAATTTTCTCTACAACGTATCTTTCCGGGTCTCTCAAGAGTGCTGCAATCCTGTACAGGTCTTCTGGTGCTTTTAATTCAATTACTTTGTCTTTTCCTGTGTGTTCTACATCCATTATGGTGTATTTGAATCCTTTACTTAGTTCAGGGCTCAAAAGCAGTCCTGCAGTATGCATTGGGTCTGCAAATGAAAGATACAGCGGAAGATTGAATGCCCCCGGGTCTGTTTTGTCTGCTGCAAAACACACAAAGGGTTCTGCTGGTCTTTCGTCGAATTCAATTTCTGCAACCCCTGGTCCCATTCCCTTGACATTGCCTGAAAAGGTGTCTTTTAGAAGGTCCTGGCCTGCTCCATACAAGCCCTGTGATTTTGCAATTTCTGTTGCTTCAATAAAAGCATCCCACGCAAGCTCATGGATTTTTTCATCGTCTTTTCCTCTCTGGTGTGCCATTAATATATCGATATCATCTCCGGTGTGCCACACCCTAAAGTCTGTTACTAGTTTTGACTTATTCATCCTGCCTATGACAGCGTTCATCATTTCCTTGCTTGGCTTTACATGCCCAGCTATTGCTCCGACATCTGCTTTAATTAAACTTAATGTAGTTCTCATTCTATCGCCTCCAATATTCTTTGATCATTAACAAAAAAAAGACCTTCTGGCCTGCATACTCTTTCTGCTTCACCCATTAATGCATGCATACCAGAATATGAAACTCCCGCCTTGAATAGTGGGTCAAAGTATAGGTTTGTTGCCACAATCGCATCTATGGTGTCATTTCCAATAAACGGCATGCTGTTTTCAGAAAAAAGGTCTGCAACATAGTGCTCAAATTCTTCATCCTGCTGTGGTCTTATATCAACACCCACAACATCTATTCCCAGTTTATGCATAACTCTGCACATCCATGGTTCAAACATCCTGCTGTAATTTTCATTTATGGGTACTCTTGAACCGCAGCCCAAGTCAAGAACTCTGTACTGGAATAGTTTTTCTTCTAATACTGAGTAAATTGCAGCAAAAGCATATGTTCCTGGTACACAGTTGAATTCGTATTTTTTACCAATCTGAGTTTTGATACTGGAAAAGATATTTTCACCTTCAGAGTATGCTCTTGTAGGTCTGGGAACAGAATAAATATTAATTCCCCTCATGCCTATAGCTATTTTCAAGTGGTATAAAAAGGTTTCGTATGATGGTTTTACATATAATTATTTTTATCTTAGAGTGGTAAAGATAGCAAAAAATATTAAGTGCACAAGATTGGCAGATTCTATGTTTGAAAGATTTATGAGAAGATTAAGTACTCTTGGCCTTGTTACAGCTCTGTCTTTGGGAGGCCATTTTCCACCATTGATGGGAAAGCCCTCATTAGAAGATAGGTTATCCAGAAGAATGCCAAATAGCTCTCAAGACAAATACGCATTGCTTATCAGTGGTATGGATGAAAAGATATTTTCAGAGAGTTTAGTTCATATAGAGAGGATTCTAAACAATCTTGGGTTCTTAGAGGAGGATATTTTTGTTCTGGATGAGGATGGTCAAGGAAAGTATGTTGATGGAAAAGCTTCAAGGAAAAATATTGAAAGTGTCTTCGGGTATCTTGAAAATTTTGTTGATCAGTATGACACTTTGGTTATTCACATAACTGATCATGGCAAAAGGGATGGTTTTACATATGACAATTCCAAAAAATTTTTTGTGACTAGTGTAGAACTTCCTGGTCAAGATATTACGGCAGTGGATATTGAGTTATTCTTACAGGGAATTAATCCGTATTTTGGCCTTGTAAGTACTGATATCTGTTACGGTGGAGGTCTTGCTCAACAGCTCGGACATGATAGATTCATCGCAGTATCTGCTTCCCAAGAAAATCAGCTTGCATATTATAATGAAGACGGCGAAATCTTTGGCAAAATATTCTACAGTTCATTTGATGAAAATAAGGGTGATGCAAATGGTGATGATATAGTATCAATACAAGAGGCTTTTGATTATGCAAATGAACACTATTTCGCCATAGAAGAGTTCCATATTCATCCTATGATCGTATCTGAAATTGATCCTGCAGATTATACAATTCAATAGAAAGATTTATTATTTTGTGGGTGGAATTAAATATGGTGAAGAAGTGGATTAGGATTTGTCCAAGATGCGGTAGCCATGAGGTAAAGCATAGAGGAATGATTTCAGAAGAAGCTTACAGCAACACTTTTGTCTGCCTCACATGTGGTTATCACAGCCCGATTTTTCCTGAGGTTGAGATGGAACCAGATGATCTCAAGGTATTCCCAAAGAATTTTATTGCTTCGAGAACTCCTCCACTAGTAGATGCTGCACAGAACAGGTGGAGAACACTCGGAGTTATTGGTGCTGTTATCTTGATTGTATTAGTAATTTTGTTGATTCTTTAGTTTTTATGTTTTTTACAGAGCTCTGGTAGAATATATTACACCACTTGGCAATAACAAAACTTAAATAACCAAGAATAGTAATGCAGTTCATGCAACACTATTTGTCCATGCAAGACTGCAAAAATACACAATCTGCGCTTGAGTGTATTGCCTTGGGTTGTGATGACAGACCGCTTGGGTATAATAGGATCATATCTCAAATACACGACTCCATTGAATGTCCTGGTATTACTCTAGATAAAAGCCTGGACAGACCAAACACCTGTTCTCAGGCTGAGATTTATTTTCAGGCAACGCTTTTTCCTGACACTTTTGTGATAGATGAAAATCAAAATTCATTCCCTTTTGGTCAGGGAGTGATAATTGTGGTCAAAGATATCCCTGTTGGTTATCTAAAATTAGCTGGTGAGAGGACTATGCTTGCCAGCCAGAATATTAGGGCACAGCAGGGTTTTTCTCTTGTTAGAGGTGCAATTTATAATGTTGGGGTTTCAGGTATAACAGAAAAGGACTGCTGGCAGGCAGCATTTTTTGATGAACTTTCTGTGTATCCCTCTAGAATGTTTTGCTTTAATTATCATAGATTATTTGATTACCAGCAGCTTGCTGAAGAGCATGATATTATGAATAGAATTGACGAGTTATCAAAAAAAATAAAAAATTAATAGCTGATTACCAGCTCGTCATTGATGTCAGTTACACCAAATGTGAACTTGGCTGCATCATATACAGAGTTCCACACTGCCCAGCTTGGTACCTGGCCGGAAAGTGTTACTTCTCCATTTCTGACTTTGACATCAACTTCTTCGGGGTTGGCAACAGAATTTTTTTCTATTCGTTCCACAACTCTTTCTGCAACAACCTCGTCAGCCACTTTGTCTGTCGGAACTACTGCAAGTTTGCTTCTGATGTCAATTACTCCTTTAACTGACTTAACAACTTGTTCAGCCATTACTTTCTGCCAGAATGATGGCACTGTTCCCTTGATATCTACTATGCCATTCTCAACTGCAACATCAATTTTACTTTCATTGATATCGCTGTTCCATATCAGTACTTTTTCAACGGAGTTTTGTAATTCAGAATCAGTTGGTCTTTCAAATGCTGGCGGAAATGCCACATCCAGGTTATTGTCAACAGTTATTACTCCGACAACTTTTTCTGCAATCTCTTCTGCTGATGTTCTTGCATAATAGCTTGGCACAGAACCGCTTAGTGATACTGTTCCGGCATCAACCTTCACCACCATATCACTTGCATCTACTCTGCTGTCCCAGGTTAGCTGGTTAACTACATCTCTTTTAATGGATTCGTCCGATTTGGCCATATTATGCTTCCTCCACAATGGCATATTCTGCCTTGTGTCCAAGTCTCTTGTTTCCATCATAAAGATAGATGTCAACTGTGTACAGTCCTTGCTTGCTTGGAACAAGCTCAGTTTCAAACACTTTTGACTGGCCTGCTTCAAGTTCTCCTGTGTCAAGTGTATCCATTTCTTCAATTTCTCCTTCAGGTCCTTCTGACCAGAATTCAAGAGAAAGATCTTCTGTAATCATGTTTGACTTGACAGTGGCCTCAACTTTTATTGTGTCACCTACAAGTATATGCTCTTGTCTCATTGCCCAGGCATTGGTGAGCTCTGCTTTTGGGGTACCTACTCTCAAAAACACGGTTGGGCTCTCCCAGTAGTAAAGCTCACTGTCTTTATAGCCATCTAGAGTCACATAGCAGCCTGTTGTGAGTTTAGCATTCACTTTAAAATAGACTTCCTGCTTTTCATCAGGTGCCAGAATTGGGATGTATTTGCTGTCATCTACCACATTAAGACCGTATGTGTCAAGACTGTTTAGCCTGACATTAACTTGTCTTACTGCATTGTCCCCCACATTTGTTACTGTTACTGTGATCCATCTCTCTCCTGGATCCACTTTCCCGGGTTTTATCTCATATTCAATATCTTTCTTAATAGCCATCAAAACCACCTCTGCTTTGTGGTATCCATTAATGAGTTCCAACTTATAAGTATTGGGAGCAATGGGTTCCATTAACGGAACCTGTCATATCCAATTTAGAAACTGAAGTCTTTTATGCATCTTCAAAAAAATAAGGGAGCGCCTCATTGACATGTCCTACTTCAACTACCTGAAGATCCAATTCCTGTTGTGCAAACTCTGTGAGGTTTACCTGTCTTGGTACATATTCCACATTGTTTATTGTAAGTCCTGGAAAAAATGTGTCCTGGGTGACAACCCTCTCGTAATAGGTAAATGTTGCCTGTCCTTCTGGTATTAGAAAGTACCTATAACCTGCATCTGATACTGCTCTGGCTTTTTCAATAAGTCCTCTGACTTGTCCAATCTTGCCGTTTGGCTCTATTGAGCCTGTAATTACTGCGTCTTTTTTCAGCTCTCTGGCCTCAAGTGAGCTCATGACAAGAATTGTTGTTGCTGCACCAGCAGAACCTCCCCCGATCAGCACAGAATCTGCATTGTATTCAACAATGTAATCAACAGCATAGTTTATTCCTGTCAGGTTTTTTGCAACAAACACTGCTTTGTTGAGTGAATACTGCAAATCAGCTTCAACAAAAGGGTTTGTGTTTATCAGGACATCTCCCTCACCTTGGATTAACTGGATTGTGACATTCCCAAGCGCACCTTCACCCTCCTGGGCAACTGCTACAATTGGCATGCTTCTTTCCAGGGGCAGTTCAAATTCACACTCCTGCATCTGCACTTCTCTGACTTCCTGTGAACTTACTCTATTTTCCAACTCGTTTATTATCTGGTTCTGCTGGACAATATAGTACAGACCAGCAAGATTTCCCAATATCAAGATCCCAATCATGACATAGACTTTTTTCATTTTTCATACATCTCCCTTACTGCTTTTGATGTTGTTGACTGCTCGGGGCTTTTGTCATCTCTCCATCTCTTGAATCTTGGAAATCTGAGCGCCAGGCCTTTTCCGTTTTGTGAACAGGTGTGTACAGGGCTTTGTGTGATTTCAGAGGCAACAACTTCCAGTACAATTCCTGGCTCAACCCAGAAATCAGGTTCAATATCACCAGTGGTGACGACTCGTGCTGGTTTTTTTTCGGTTTTAAAACTTTCAAGTTTTTCCGGAAGATTTTCAAGCTCTGTGTCTGAAAACCCTGCTCCTAGTTTTGTTGCTGTTTCAAATATATCCTTGTTTTTATTGTATGTTGCGCAAAGCAGTGAGCCGTATAATCCTGCTCTTTTCCCCTTACCTGCATAAGCACCGACTACTGTAAGATCAAATGTGTCTGAAAGCTCCTCTGCATACTCTTTTTTCCATTTAATCCATGACCATCCTCTTGCACCTGCTTCATATCTGCTTTCCCTGCCTTTGCACACAACTCCCTCGAGTTCTCTTTCAATGCAGTCATTAAAAAAGTCCTCAATCTCGTCAACCTTATTGGTTATCACTCTGCCTGTCAGTGCAATGTTGTCGGTCTCCTTAATTATTCTTTTGAGTTTTTTCCATCTTTTCTTTAGAGGTTGTTTCAGCAAGGATTTTCCATCCAGATAGATGAGGTCAAAAACCATGTACTTTACAGGTATTTTTTCTGCATATTCTTCTACATTGTATTTTCTTCTCCTGTGCGTGAGTTTCTGGAATGAATAGTAAGTGTTTTCCTTGTTGTTGTAGGCGACAACTTCTCCGTCAATTACAGCGTCTCCTTTGATATTTTGTTTTACCTGTTCTACTACATCAGGAAACTGGCTTGTAATATTTGTTAGTCTTCTTGAAAAAAGCTGCACCTTGTTGCCTGACTTGTGGGCCTGTATTCTTTCTCCATCATATTTTTCTTCCACTGCAATTTGCCTGATCTTTTCAGGAATCTCTGAGAGTTTTGATATTCTCTGGGCAAGCATTGGTCTTAATGGCCTGTTTATTGCTATTCTGATTTTTTTGACTCCTTCAAGTCCGCTTTTTCTCAAAGTTTCCGCAACATGGCCAATATCTGAACACATGTTATAGGCGTGTTCCAGGGGCTCCCTTTTTTTCCTTGAGAGGTATGCAAGTGAAAGGGCGTCAAGCACTGTCTTGTCTCCTGCGCCAAGCCTCATTGTCCCTTTTGTAAGTCTGGTTATGTATTTTCTCTCTTTTGGAGATGCTTTCTTAAGAACATTTGCCAGGGTGTTTTTTTTGGTTTTTTCTGAACCCTCTCCCGAGGCTTCTGCAATCTTTTTTAAGGCCTTGTCAACTTCTTTTACTCTAAGTCCTTTTTCATTTCCAATATCTATTTTCTCAGCAACTGTTCCAAGGTCTCCTGAATCCTGTAACATTTTCCTGACATTTTCTTCTGATTTCTCTGATGCCTCTGCTAGTGAGGACATAATCATCCTGTCACCCAGACCAATATTTTTCTGCGAGTATAAAGGATACACCTGTCCAACAAGGTAGTATGAAATAGTCCTGATATCTTCTCCTGCATCTTTAAGAAGATCTGCCATCATTCTTGTCATTTCGATCCGGCCTGATGCAGTTTCAATCTTCTCGAATTCTTCGGCTACTGTTTTGAATTTCATAATAATTTTTTGAGTTCCTTCCAGGAGCGCGTGTTTATGATGTCTTTTTTGGTGGCCCAGCCTCTTCTTGCTGTTGCAATTCCAAGTTTGATGTATTTCAGATGATTTGTATCATGGCTGTCTGTGTTGATTACGAGTTTTGCGCCATTTTCTATTGCATGTTTTATCATTATATCATTCAAGTCAAGACGGTCAACATAAGAGTTTATCTCAAGATATGTTTTTGTCTCCTTTGATTTTTCGATTATCTTATCAAAGTCAAATTCGCATGCTTTTCTCTTATTCAGAACTCTACCTGTTGGATGTGCAATGATATTCACATGTTCATTTTCCATGGCAGAGATAATTCTTTTTGTTATCTGCTCTTTTGACTGCCGAAAGCCTGAGTGAATACTCGCAACAACAATATCTGCATCTTTCATTAATGAGTTTGGCATGTCCAGTTTTCCATCGGAATCAATATTTGATTCCATTCCAACAAGTATCTTTATGTCATCTATTTTCTCGTCAAGTTTTCTTATTTTCTCTGCATATTCTTTGAACTCTTCTTCACTTAAACCGCCTGCAATTTTTAGTGATCCTACATGATCTGTTATTGCAATATATTCGTGTCCAAGTTCCTTGGCAGCTTGTGCCATCTCTTCAATAGTGTGCGAACCGTCACTGTTCTTGGTGTGCATCTGAAGATCGCCCCTGATATCCCTATAATTGATTAGTTTTGGAAGTTTACTTTTTTTTGCTGCTTTTAGTTCTCCTCTGTTTTCTCTAAGTTCCGGAGGAATGTACTCTAGGCCCAGCCTTTGAAAAACCTTTTCTTCTGTTTTACCAGCTAATTGTTTTTCTCCTTTAAACACTCCGTATTCGCTAAGCTTCCACCCTTTCTCCTGAGCAATCTTTCTCATCTCAATGTTATGTTCTTTGCTTCCTGTGAAGTACATCAGTGCTGAACCGAATGAATCTTTCTTAACTACCCGAATATCAACAGGTAGTCCTGACTTGAGTCGGACAGTTGATTTTGTTTTGCCCTTTGCAATTACTTCTGAGATCTTGTCTAGATTCACAAAGTATTCCATTACTTTATCAGGTTTATCTGTTGTAACAAGAATATCTATGTCGCCGATTGTTGGTTTTCTTCTCCTGAGAGAGCCTGCAATCTCTATTCTTTTGACATTCTTGTTCTGTTTTAGTTTTTTCTTTAGCTCTTCTGCAATTGGTAGTGTGTACCCCAGAAGACTTCTTCCAGTTTGTTTTCTTGCAAACTCAATATTGTCAAGTATTTTTTGTTCTGTTTTTTGTCCAAATCCTTCAAGATCTCTTATTTTTTTGTTTTTTGCTGCTTTTTCCAGGTCATCCAGATCTCTAATTTCAAGTTTTTCATATAGCTTTTTTACGGTCTTAGGCCCTATACCTTCAATAGAAAGAAGTGCTTCAAAATCAAGTGGAAAATCTTTTTTCATATCCTCATAATACTGCAAAGAGCCAGTTTCATTAAGCTCTTTGATCTTTTCATATATTGCCTTCCCTATGCCTGGGATGTTCTTGATTTGTTCTTCACTTAGTTCAGATAGATCCCTGGACTCGCTTCTTATTGACCTTGCCGCATTCCTATATGCTCTTGGTTTATATGCCACACCTTTTATTTCCAGCATATCAGCAATTTGTTCAAAGATTTCTGCAATTTTCAGGTTGTTCATAATGTCCTCGCATTTATTGCCACAACCACTGTGCTAAGAGACATGAGCACAGCCCCTGCAGCTGGTGATATGAGTATTCCAAATTCATACAGCACTCCTGCTGCAAGCGGAATGGCAATTATATTGTATCCAGAAGCGTAAAAAAGATTCTGGATCATTTTTTTCTTTGTTTTTTTCCCGAGCTCAATTAATCTACTTACATCTCTCGGATCATCATCTACAAGAATAATATCAGCAGTTTCTGCTGCAATATCTGTTCCTGACCCAAATGCTATTCCAATGTCTGACTGAGCAAGTGCCGGGGCATCATTTATTCCGTCTCCAACCATTGCTACTGTTTCTGTTTCCTGAAGCATCTTTACCTTATCTCTTTTTTGATCAGGTAGTACATTTGCATAATAACCATCCAAGTCTAATCTTTTTGAAACATTTCTGGCAACCTTTTCATTATCTCCTGTTATCATCCAGCATTTGATTCCTTTTTCTTTGAGTCTTTTTACTGCTTCATAAGATTCTTGGCGTATCTCGTCTGAAAGAGTGATTGAACCAATAGGTATGCTGTTTTTTAGGACATAAACAGTAGTTCCCTTTGACCCATCATGGTTGCTCTTCACTTGTTCAGAACTCACAACTTCAATATGATATCCACCAATATATCCTTCCACACCAACACCTTCAATTGCCCTGAAGTTCTTTACTCCAAGCGGCTTTACTCCTGTTTCGCGTAAAATTCCAGCAGCAATTGGATGTTCTGACAACTTTTCCAGTGAATAGGCAAGCTGTAGAATTGTTTTTTTGTTATACCTTTTGTCAATAACTTTAATATTTGTGACTGCAAAATTTCCTTTTGTTAGTGTTCCAGTTTTGTCAAAAAGGATTGCACTGATCTTTCCTGCGTTTTCAAACTGTGTCCTGTTTCTTATGAGTATTCCCTGCTGGGCTGACTTTGATGTTGAGACGGCAGCTACAAGTGGTATTGCAAGTCCCAAAGCGTGCGGACATGTTATTACCATTACTGTTGCCATTCTCTCAAGGGCAAAAACAAACTCTCTTGCTGTCCACCAGTACGCAAATGTTGCAAGACCTGCAGTTATTGCTGCTATTGTTAGCCACTTTGCAGCCCGGTCAGCAAACTTCTGTGTTTTGGATTTTGATTTCTGAGCTTCTTTAACCATCTTGATTACACCTGAAAGATAGTTTTCCTCTTTTGTTTTTTGCACTTCAACTTTAAGTGCTCCATGCTGGTTAAGAGAGCCTCCGATTACTTTATTTCCTTGTGTTTTCTCAACAGGAATTGATTCTCCTGTGAGCATTGATTCATCTACATAGCTTTTACCTTCCAGGATTATGCCGTCTGTAGGTATTCTCTCACCGGGTTTTACAATAATAATATCTCCTTTTATTAGCTCACTTACAAGGACATCCCCTTCTTTTTTGTGTGCTTTTTCAGGTATTAGCCCGGCTAGTTTGTGGAGGGCATGGGATGCTGACATCACAGACTTCATTTCTATCCAATGTCCAAGAAGCATTACATCAATTAAAGTAACAAGTTCCCAGAAAAACAGCTTTCCCTGAAGTCCAAAAACCACTGATGTACTGTAAAGATATGCAACAGATATTGCAAGTCCTATAAGTGTCATCATTCCTGGATTTTTGTTTTTTAATTCCCTAAAAAGTCCTTTTAGAAAGGGAAAACCACCATAGAGAAAAACAAAAGAAGATAGGAGAAACAGTGCAATTCTATAGCCTATGAAAGTGATAGCGTACCCAAATAGTCCCTGGACTGTTGGTGAGAGAATGAGTACAGGTATTGTTGCAATAACTGAAACTATGAACTTTTTCCTGAACTCACTCATCATATCAGAATGTTTCATTTTACCACTTCCAGTCTGGTGCAAAGCCAGGGTCTACGAGCTTTTTTCCCTGTGCCAGCTCATATATTTTCTGCATTTCATCTTTCTCCAGACTAAAATCAAAAACATCAAAATTCTCTTCTATATGCTCTTTTGTTTGTGATTTTGGTATTGCTGTTACATTATCCTGCTGCATCAGCCACCTGAGTGTAACCTGGACTGGAGTTTTGTTGTGTTTTTTGGCGATTTGTTGTATGGTGGAATTTTTCAAAACCTGTCCTCTTGCAAGCGGACTGTATGCTGTCAATACAATTCCCTGTTCTCTCATATACCCCAGAAGTTCTTCTACTGACAGGAATGGATGATACTCCACCTGGTTCACTGCAATGTCTGAGTTTTTCTGAGCCTGTCTTAACAGTTGAACTGTAAAATTGCTTACTCCTACAAGTTTTGTCTTTCCCTCTGACTTAAGCTTTTTCATTGCTTTCATTGTATCTTTTATGTGGATTTTTTTGTTTGGCCAGTGCACTAAAAGAAGGTCAACATAATCAGTCTGGAATTTGTCCAGACTTTCCTGAGTTGATTCAATCACTTTCTCTGGAGTCAGGTTTGTCCTCCAGACTTTTGTTGTTAAAAAGATATCTTCTCTTGGGACATCAGATTCTTTAATTCCCTCGCCAACTTCTGCCTCGTTCCCGTAGATTTGTGCAGTATCAATGTGGCGATACCCTATTTCCAGTGCATATTTTACTGACTTTACACAACTCGTTCCTTTGTTCTGCCATGTACCTAGTCCTAGTTTTGGCATTGCACTGTCCTGTATGTTAATTTTTTCCATGATAATCCCTCCTATAACATGTACCTGATATCGTGGGAAACAGATGGATAGGTGTATAGAGCTTCTCTTAGTTGGTCTCTTGTGAGTCCAAACCTAATTGCAAGCGCAAAAATATTTATTACTTCTTCTGCATTTTTCCCAAGTATGTGAGCGCCAAGTATATGACCATGCTTATCAATTATTACTTTTGACGCTGCATATTCTTCGTTTGATTGTGCAGAAGTGAACCACTGACTCCTATCCCTGAAGATTACTTCCTCTTCGTCTGAGGATTTGGATCTTACTCCAACTCCTGCAAGTTCTGGTATGGTGAAAACTACACTTGGTACTCCTGTGTAGTCAGCTTCCAGGTCACCATTATTAATTATATTGTAGGCTGCAACATCTGCCTCTTTTTCTGCAACAGGTGTAAGTGGATAGTTTGAATTGCAGTCACCTACTGCATAGACCCTATTGTTTGAGGATGAGCGCATAGTTGGTTCAACCAATATTCCCTTTTTTTCTGTTTCAACATTGCCTCTTTTGAGTTCTAGTTCATCTGTATCAGGTACTCTGCCTGCTGCATGAACCACGAGGTCTGCCACATATGCTTGTTTATCTGTTGACACTACAAAATTTTGCTGCTTTTTGACTGATTTTACTTCACTGCCTGTGACCACTTCTATTCCTCTTGCCCGTGTTGCATCCACAAGTACATTCACCATGTCTTCATCAAAATTTTTTAGGGGCTGTGACCTCTGGATTATTGTTACTTCTGAGCCAGCTGCATTTGCAATATGGGCAAATTCAAATGCAATGTATCCTCCTCCCACAAAAACGATTCTTTTGGGTAGCTCTTCTAATTCTAAGAACTCTGCACTTGTCTTAAGAAGTTCACTGCCTTCTATTGGGAGTTCGACTGGTTTTGCCCCTGCTGCAACAACAAAAATATCTGCTTGAATTTTTTCTTCCCCAACAACCACTGTTTTCTCATCGTAGAAAAAAGCCTTTCCCCTGTAGATTTTTATGTCCTGCTCTATGAATTGCTGTTCTGTATTTTGAGGGACTGGTTTTGTAAATTTGTTCTTGAAGGCCATAAGAGAAAACCATTATATTGTGGATTCTGATACTCCAGGGATTCGTGTATAGTGTTTTGCTTTAGCAGCTCCCTGAAGCACCTTTTTCGGGTTGCATCCTTTTCTGGCACAGGTTCCTCCGAGCGGTTCTTTGTCAACAACCGCAACATCCATTCCTGCTTTTCTGCAGGTCTTTGCAACTGATGATCCTGCTACTCCTGTTCCAATAACCAAAACTTCATGTTTCTTCATCTTAATCCCACAGATTCTTTAACCCGTTAGGCATGTTCGCAATTATGTCTTCAATCTCTCCGCCTGACATATGCGATTTTAGAAACATGAAGACTGCATGCGTTGCTTCTGCCGGATCAATTGGTTCGTTCACTGTTTTTTTCTGTACTGACATGTAGAAGTCTTCGTTGTCATCTATTGTCTTGTCGGGCTTGTCTGAAGGATTATACCCTTCATAATAGTAGCCCCTCATGAGTGCTGGAAATTGTGCTCCAAGGTGTGCTGCCTCGTATACCGGAAGTCTGTCCCGCAGTGTCTGCAGCACTGCCTTTGTTGCTGTGTAAACCATATTTCTGTCTTCCCAGCCCAGCTCTTCCTGAATCCCGTTAAGCCATTCAATACTTTTCTGCACTGTACTGTCAAAACTAGCTAAACCTGTATTTACCATTTAAAGCACCTCCTAAACTTAAGTCAGATCTGAATGCAGCTGTTGCCGTCCCAACACTGTCCTTCTCCACAATCACATCCCATGGTGAGAACCTGTGCACACATTGTTACTTCTCCTCTGTTAAATTCACAACTGTCAGCACATGCATTTGGAAATTCTCTCCATGTTCCGCCTTCCTGTACACATTTATCCTGCGGACTCAATGGAGCAGTGTCCTGCGTGCATCCAGCCACTATAACTGTCAAAACCAAAAACAACATCATTAACTTTCTCAACTTAGATCACCTCATCCTATATAACCTAACTTTCCTTCTTTTCCTGACTTTCTCATCTCTTCTATCTTTGCCATGTAATCATTAAGCTGCTCTTCAATATCCTCGCCTCTTTCTTTTAGCGCTTCTGTTCCGATTTCTGTACCCAGATATTTATTTATCCCTTCAACAACATAAGCTGCTGCCTTGTTGGAGGGTATTTTGCCTGCAGCTTTCATCTGTGCCTGAGTCTTTCCACCCATGTTTCCAAACAAAATTAACACATTCATGTTTTCCTTGAGTGTAAGAGCTGAAGCTATTCCTGATATAACTGAATTTTTAAGCGGCTTTGCCGGATTTTCCCTCTCTGTTTCAAAATTTGCAAAATAAAAGAGATTTTCATCAAGTCCAGTAAGAACTCCTTCCGGCACAACTATTTGCTTTGCCCCTGTTTTTTGATACACTTCTTCTACTATATCTGAGATTTCCCACTCCATACCTTTTGTAGGAGCCAGTATAAAAACCAGCAGGATATTATTTTTCTTGTTGTAAAGTATCTCAACTGGTTTGAGTACCCTGTCATCTCTTACTGCAATAATTGGTGGAACTTCTCTGAGACAGATACTTCCAATTTCTTCAAAATCAAGTTCTTTCATCAAGTGATCTGCTACAAGAGCTCCTACCATACCTGCTCCTTTGTAGCCGCATATGATTGTAGGATTATCAAACTCCTTATCTGTATTGAATTTCCCCATTTCTACCACCTGTGAAATATTCTGTTTCAGTGCTTTATAAGTGTTGCCAGTCTATGTTACCGTTAATGGTATCCATTATTTTTTAAAAGGAACAAACCTGAACCTTCCATGTGTTGTTTTTTTTCCTGCTTTCACTTTTGTCATAACATCGGAAACCCCTCTATTGATTGGAATCACCATAATCCCATCATCTTTAAGCTGGTTTTTTAATGCAGGAGGTATTTGTTTAGAGGCTGCTGTTGCAATTATTCTGTCATATGGCGCCTCTTTTTCATATCCTTCATATCCATTGCCATGAATAACTTCTACATTTTTTATTCCTGCTTTTTTTAGATTACTTTGTGCAAATTCAGCAAGCTCTTTTATAATTTCAATTGAATATACTTTTCCATCCGGCGCAAGCTTTGCCATTATTGCTGCATTGTATCCCGAGCCAGCACCAATCTCAAGTATCTTGCTTTTGTTTTCTATCTCAAGCAGCTGTATCATATAAGCAACTGTGTAGGGCTGTGATATTGTCTGTCCTTTTCCTATTGGCAGAGGGTGGTTAGCATATGCTGAATCCTGGTGTTGTTGCCTGATGAAGTTTTTTCTGTCAACTTTTTTCATGGCTTCAAGTACATGCTCATCAATACCCATCCTTTTTAATTCTCTTAGTAGTGATTTCATTTTCAGCATGTAAGGTGAAATGCACCAGCAGTGTTTTCTATTCTGTTGAATTCTTCTACTGCTTTCGGTGTTTTCTTTATTATCAGCTCTATTCCTTTGTTTTTGATTTCTTCTCTGACATCATTTGGTACACTCATCTGGCCTGAATTACCTGTTCCTATGACAAGTTTTTCTGGTTTTTGTTCCATTATGTCATCAATATCATCAACTGAAAGTTCATGGCCTTTGTTTCTCCACCAGTTTGATTTGATTTGTCCGTTGATTATTTTCAGGTCATTGGTGTATGTCTTGTTGTTTATTGTCATTTTCCCGAAACTGTATGTCTTGATTTTCATAAAAACTGCGCTCCCACAATAAGTATTAATGAGACTACTGCCATTGCTGCATAGGCATATTTGTTCCATCTGAGAATCTTTTTTCCGTCAAACATACCAAAGGGTATGAGATTAAAAACTGCAAGCCAGCTGTTGATATAAACTCCATATGACGCTATTCTTATGAATGGTGTTGTAAAGTATAGTGCTGTAAATGCTAATGCTGCAGCTATGTTAGCGAGTATGCCTGCAGAAGATATTTTTGCATTCTGTTTCAGTGAAGGATAACCTCTTATCATGACTGCGCCGGGTGCAATAAAAACAAACCCTGCAAATGACATCAGAACTGAAAATCCAAGCATCATGTCATATGATCTGAATTCTGCAAGAAATCCGTATCTTTGTGCAACTAGTTTATGGGCGAGTTCATGTACAAGAAACCCTAACCCCACAGTAAATGCTGCTCTTGCCAGACCTGACCAGAAGCCCACAAGAAATGTTCCACGCATTGCTATAGTGAATGCTATTGATATTGCTACCCAGGCTTTAAAAAGATCAGTTATCTCTTTTTTTGATGTTTTCATTTTATATTCAACTCCTTTCCACAAAAACCACACGAATTGTTTTTTAGGTTCAAATCTTCTACAAGATATCCATGGCGGTGAATCACTTTTTTATCGCAATTAGGGCATATTGTATCCTGGAGCTCATCTATGTTGCCGCCGTAAATATGCTTTATTCCTTTTTGTTTTCCTATTTGTGCTGCCATTCTTATTGTTTCTGCAGTTGTAGCAGGTGTGCTTCTCATCCTGTAATGTGGGTGAAATCTTGATATATGCCAGGGTATGTTTTTTCCTACAGATGCAATAAAGTCTGCAATTTTTTCGAGCATCTCACGGGTGTCATTATGCCCTGGTACAACGAGTGTGGTGATTTCAATGTGAATACCTTTTTGATGATAGTATTTTATGGCCTCGAGTATGGGTGCCAGTTTTCCCCCGCAAACATTCTGGTAGTATTCTTCTGAAAATCCCTTAAGATCAATATTTGCTGCATCAAGGTACGGGCTGATCTTGTTTATAGCCTTTTTTGTGATAAAACCGTTTGTGACAAAGACGTTTTTTAGTCCTTCCTGTTTTGCCAGCTTTGCCGTGTCCAATGCATACTCCAAAAAGATTGTTGGTTCTGTATAGGTGTATGCTATTGATTCGCAGTCTTTTTGTATTGCCTCCTCTACAATTTGTTCTGGCGAAAGGTCAAAGCCTCTGATTTGTTTTTTTGTTTTTGGATGCTGTGATATCTGCCAGTTCTGGCAAAATTCACAGGAGAGGTTGCAGCCCTCTGTTGCTATGCTGAAGGTTTTTGTACCCGGCATAAAGTGATAGAGTGGCTTTTTTTCGATTGGGTCTACTGCCTTTGATACTGCTTTTCCATACACAAGTGTATATAGTCTGCCCTCTTTGTTTTCCCTCACTCCGCACTTTCCGCGCCCTCCTGATTCTATCAGGCAGTAATGCGGGCAGAGAAAACATCGCACTTTGTTTTCTTTCTGCTGCCACAATATTGCCTCATTCATGTTTTTCAGCGTCTTCCAGATGACTTTTTATTCTTTTCTTCTGGTGACGTGGCTTTTTCTGAAGAGAGCCTTTTTTCTCCTGCTTTAACTTTTTTTCTGCCTTTTCTTCATGAGGTCTTTGCTCCTGTTTTACTTCTGACGGTTTATTGTAAGTGCCTTTCTTCTCCCTGTCTTTCATCTGGTTTCCCATCATAACCTCTTCTTGTACTTGCCCATGAGCTCACCTTTAGCAACAAGATAATCTCTCATCCATTCTTCAATGTCCTGCCTTGGCTTTCCTTCAGGAAAGGGTATCTGTTTTGATACTGCATAAGCCCTGAAAAAATACCTGTGTATGCCGTCTGGGGGACATGGTCCTCCATAACCAACCCTGTCAAAATCGTTTTCTCCTCTTATTCCGGGTATGGTATCTTCTGGTATAAACACTTCAGGTTCAGCTGGAATATTCCAAACAACCCAATGTGTCCATGTGCCCATTGGTGCATCAGGGTCATCTACAATCAATAACAAAGTTTCAGCCTCTTCTGGTACTCCTTTGATTGTAATAGGGGGGTTTATGTCCTTGCCATCGCATGTATATCTTTTAGGGATCATTTCCCCTTCCTCAAATGCAGCACTTGTAACTTTTAATTCTTGCATCTTACCACCTCACATATCTATTATGTCTTTTTGCCAGAATCTCTTTTCTCTAAACATATTCTTGAGATCCAAACGTTTGTCTATCTGTCTTCTAATCTGGTATAGTGCGCTTTTTACTGCGTTTTCTTCACCCCATCCGTCTTCTCTTGCAATGTATCTTCCTGCTGGCGTGTACACTCTGACACTTGCAAATATCTTGTGTTTGCCCCTAAAGGTCTCTTTGTGCTTGTCAAGATAAACATTAAAAGTGCTCCTGTCAAGAAGTTCAGGTCGCTCTTTTACATATTCTCTGATCAGGTCAGCTACTGCTCTTCTGTCAAGGTCATGCTTGCTGCTAACTTGGATTAATGGCTCTTTTTTAGCAGGCAGCTGTTGGGCTGCTGCTTCGAGTAAATCTCGTATTGTGACTATTCCCATTAGTGTGCTTGGACTTTTCGGAAAGTCTCTTGTAATTACTACACTTCCAATATTTTTGTCAATCATTTTCTGTATGACTGAACTTATTGGGTCATCCTCATCTGCAGTAACAGCTGGTCTTGAGATCATGCTTTCTATCTTAAGCTCCATAAAGCCACTCTCCTCATCCATGACATGGCCCAGATCAGGTCTTTTTACTGGCTGCAGTGCTCTTTCTACAATATCGTGCATTGTGATTACACCAACAAGAGAATTTTCTTCCACCACTGGCATTCTTGAGATATCATTCTCCCTGAACTCGTTCATGATTTCTGCTATTGTTGCTTCTGAGCTTGTGGTGTGTATCTTCTCGGTTAGATATTGGCTGACAGGTGTTTTTCCTGTATCTTCAGTTATCTTTTTTAGTATGTCTTTTGCACTAACGATGCCGATGACATTTCCCTCTTCTAACACAGGGAGCTGTCTTATCCTGTTTTCTATCATTAGTCTGGCTGTTTCGGGTATTGTGCTGTCTTCTGATAACTTTGGCACATTTCTAACCAGACTACCTGAATTGACCTGGTCAGGATTGAGCATTGCTCTTTTTACCAGTCTCTCTGTTAAGACACCAATGTATTCGCCGTCTTTTTCTACAATAACGGCATGTGTACCAGCTTTAAACATTGGTTTTACTTTACTTACTGGTGTTTCTGAATCTACAGAATCAAATTTTTTGTGTATAATCTTTTTTATTGTCATTTGGTTACCAATAGGGGATTCCAACTTAAATATGCTTTGGGGGGTAAGTACCATTAACGGAATCCATTGCAAAAAACTTTTATATATTATGAGTTTGTTTTGGACAGTATGGCTGTAGACAAGAAACTTAGAAGACAGATTTTTGATGCTATCCAGGAGATTGGTGAAGGAAGGGCAACCATAAAGCAAATTGAGAAGAAAGTTCCTTTGGAAAGGCATGCACTTTCAAAGTATCTGCATATTTTGATGAAAGATGGTTATCTGGAATATGCAGCAATAGGCAAAGCAAAGGTATGGTTTATCAATAGGGCTCCCTGGAAGGTAGTATTTGATGAAGATAAAGAGAATTCCACTTTCTCTGAAGCAATCTTAAGATCTGTTCTTACAAAAATCCCCTTGGGTCTAACTATGATCGATGAAAAATATGAAATCCTTTTTACGAATAATTATATGGAGAGGTTGTATCCTGAAAGCTCTGGAAAAAAATTCTTCGAACAAGTACTTGGACGAAAAAATATGAATGGTCTGAAAAGTCTAAAGAAGATTGGATCCGGAAAGGTTGATTCTACTAAATTCACAACAAAAGATAAATACGGAAATAAATTATGGATAACTGCATCAAGAATTAAAAATCCTGCAATTGGCACATGTACCGTGTTAATGATTGAGAATGTAACTAAACAGGTTGAGTTGAGAAGAAGACTAAGAAGAATGCAGAGCTGCTTTCACAGCATTATGGACAATATAACTATGGGAATTATATTAACAGATAACGACCACAATATCAATCACATAAATCCTGCTGCTGTAAAAAAGCTTGGCTATGTGAGTGAACTGCAAATCAAAAACATGAAGATGACTAAACTTGTTTCCAATGGAGATTTTGATAAAATTGACAAAAAGAATCCATCAGTAACTTTTGTGCTTTCTTCAAAGGGCAAAAAGTATGAAGCAAATGTTTCTTTAATTGAGCCATCTAAAAACTCTATTAAAGGGTATATATATACTTTTTAGCCGAAATTTTTTTATTCTTTTGTAAATTATTGTTTCACATGGAAGTAATAAAGCGATCACAGGTCAAGGAGTATACTGATAGAGGATACAAGGCAATAGACTGTCATCTGCATTCTTCTTCTTCAATTGACAATCTTCCAATCGAAAAGTTAACTCCCAGATATCAGTTTGGACAGATGGCTGATTCTGGCTTTGGGTTTGTTACGTTTACAGATCATAATAGATTAGATGTTACTGTGGATGATGACAGGTTTGTTAAAGGTGTGGAGATCACTTTTCAGCCAGATGAACTATGGGATTATGAAAATCCTCACACTCTGCATATTCTTGCTTATCCAGAGGTGGATCAGTTTACTGATCTCATGGAGTTTTCAGCTTACGGAGATTTATTTGGTTTTCTTGAATACTGTGATTCCAATGATATTTTTACTGCATTAGCCCACCCGTCCAGACCTGTTCACGGCGAAACAATTGATTATTCCTATCTTCCCCAACTTATTGATCTTTTTCCGGCTGTGGAGGCTTTTAACGGCATAAGTACCTTTCAAAATAACTGGCTTGTTCTGGATTACTGCAGAGCAAATTCCATACCTGTTATTGCTGGTTCTGACAGTCATGCTGGCACGGCTGAGATGCTAACGCTTGCACATGGAGATAGTATTGAGGAGTTTTGGGAAAACGTACTTCAAGGTAACTCAGTTGTTGTAGAAACAGGACTAACTTATGAGCGTGCCATGCACGATATGCAGTTTTATATTGACAATGTCGGAAGTATTAAACAAAGAGATCTAAAACACAGAAAACCAAGAGCATCAGCCCTTGTAAAATTATTAAACAGGTTTCCTGCTTTGAAAGGACCAGCCACAACTCTGCTCAAAAGACAAGGATTTTGGATTGCAGAAAAGTACTATTTTGAACCGCAGGAAAAAGCATATTCCCAGATTAAAGAGAGTCTTGAAGTTTAACTGGCGAGTGAGTTAAACGAAATGGGGCAGCCGGCTTCTAGGTCTGAACGTCTGTGCCAATATAGGCTGACCAAGAATAAAATGCTTTGTCTGTGCTATCGTTCAAGGTTCCAAATAACCTTTTCATAAGCTTATTTTACCCACAGTAAATTTACTCCCATGATACTTCAAAAAACAGTAATTAGACTCATATACCACCAAAAAACCCCAAGATTTAAAAAGGAATGCTTATTTCATAAGAACGTCAGAACAAGTTAAATTCTTTTTCTGAATAAAACAATTTGGAGGAATACAACATGGAAGGAACTGTTAAATTTTTTAATGAGATGAAGAGATATGGCTTTATTACAGGCGACGATGGAGAGGATTATTTTGTCCACAAGTCAGGTCTACAAGAAGGAGTTTTCTTAAAAGAAGACGACAGAGTAACTTTTGAAGTTACAGAAGACGACAGAGGAAAAAAGGCTGTTGAAGTCAAGGTACTCGAAGAATGAGTATTAAGAAGGGAGATACTGTCCAGATAGAGTACACAGGTAAACTAAATGACGGTACAGTTTTTGACTCCACAACGCATGAGGACCATTCTCACCCGCTTGAGTTTCAGGTAGGAGAGAAGCAGGTTTTACCAACCTTTGAAGAAGAGGTTGTCGGAATGGAAGAGGGTGATGAGAAAAGCTTCACCATTGAACCAGAAGATGCGTATGGAGAATACAATCCTCAGCTTACAAAAGAGATACCAAGAGATGCTCTGGGTGAACAGAAAGTTCAGCCTGGAATGACTCTTGCTATGGGACTTCCTAATGGCAAGAGGGCTCTTGCAACAGTGAAAGAGGTTGGTGATGAAAAACTCACCATTGATATGAATCATCCTCTTGCAGGTAAGACATTAAACTTTGAAATCAAAGTTGTCAAGATAAACCCGTAAGGTTTATATACCTGTATTCACTACCCAGTAATTAAGAGAGAATTATTTTTGATTAATTTTTTCTAGAGGTGCAAATTATGAATTTCAAACAATTAGGATTAAGTAAAAAACTATTACAATCAATTAGAAAGGAAGGTTATGAAGAACCTACTCCTATTCAGGAGAAGGCGATTCCTCATGTTATTGAGGGAAAAGATGTTATCGCGGGAGCAGCAACAGGGTCAGGAAAGACTCTGGCTTTTGGTTCTGCAATCATATCAAACTGCGAGCCAGGAGAAGGTTTACAGGCAATTGTTTTGACTCCCACAAGAGAGCTTGCAAAGCAGGTAGCAGAAGATATAGAGACATATTCTGAGTACAAGCCATTTAATGTGCTTGCTGTCTATGGTGGTGTTGCTATTGGACCTCAGATCCATAAGCTTCCTAAGACAGATATTGTTGTTGGTACACCGGGAAGAACTCTTGACCTTATGAGCAGGGGAGAGCTTGATTTAAGTAAAATCAAGGTTCTTGTTCTGGATGAGGCTGACAGAATGCTTGACATGGGCTTTATTGATGATGTCGAGAGAATCATGGGACAGTGTCCCAAGGATAAGCAGACTTTGCTGTTTTCGGCTACAATCACGCCAAAACTTGAGCATCTTTCAAAAAAATACATGCACAATCAGGTAAGTATTAGTGCTGAGGCTTTTGTAGATGCCTCAAAGCTAAGACAGGTATATTATGATGTACCTGGTAATTTAAAGCTTAGTCTTTTGGTGCATCTTCTAAAAGAAGAGGATGCAGATCTTATAATGGTTTTCTGCAACACAAGAAGAACTGTTGACTTTGTTGCCAAGAATCTAAAGGCACAGGGAATACAGGCTGAAGGTATTCATGGTGGTTATTCACAGGCGCAGAGAAACAGAAAGCTGCAGATGTTTAAGAACAACAAAAAGAAAGTTCTTGTGTGCACAGATGTTGCAGCAAGAGGACTTCATATTGAGAATGTAAGTCATGTTTACAATTATGATGTTCCAAACCACAGCAAAAAGTACATCCACAGGATAGGAAGGACTGCTAGAGCAGGAGAAAAGGGCAAAGCAATAACTTTACTTGCTGAAGACGACCATCCTAATTTCAGGAGAATATTCAGGGACTTTTCTGTTGAGATAGAAAGTATTGACAGGCCTTATATTGATAGGATAAGAATAAAAACTTAAGTCATGCTTAATGCATTATGTTTACATGAGGGTATGCATGCTCCACAGTTTATGCATTTTTCCTGATCGATTATTACCTTTTTTTCCCGTGCTATTGCATCAACTGGACAAACTTCTATGCACCCACTGCATAATTCACAACAGCAGCTAGTGCACTTTCCATCCTTCCAGCAGCATTTTTCATAGTCAATAGTTATTGTCATGCAGACTGGTAAAACTTGTTTGTTTATAAGTTTTAATGAAGAATATCATCAATACTGCAATTAAAAGTTGTAGGTTTTCTTTTGTCGGGTTTTGTATCCTCAAATTCTGGAAACTCTAGGTCTTTACCTGGTTTTTCAGGGTCAAATTCCGGAAATTCCAAGTCTTTACCTGGTTTTCTACGGTCAACCTCAGGAAATTCTCTTTTTCTTGGTGGAGGGATTGGTGATTGGTAAAGGGTTTCATATTGCCTAATGATAGTTCGGTACATATTTGATGAAAAACATTATCTTTTTATATTTTTTACTCTTTTGTATATCTTATCCCCTGGTCTGACTAGATGCTCAAAAAGTGCGGTAAATTCTTCTCCTTTCTTGACTTCTTCTGTATACTGTTCTTTCTTGTTTCTCAAGGATGTAATCTTTTGTCTTTTAATGCCTGTTGTTGGTCCGATAATCCATATTGTGTCACCTACTTTGAGATTTCCTGCATTAAGTTTCCCATGTACTGCTTTGGCTTCTTTGTAGTAGTTTAAAACATCACCAAGATATTTTTTTGAATACTCTGATTCTCCCCCGTATCTATCCCAGAATTCTGTTATAGGTCTTCCCATGTAAAACCCGTCTGAAAAATCTCGGTTGTATACTTGCCTGAGTTTTTTTTCTAATTGGTCTTTGTGTTTTTCATATATGCCTTTTTCTAACATTTCAAGAGCTTTTTTGTAGGTTCTTACAGTCACATCAACATATTCTGGTGTTCTTGCCCTTCCTTCGATTTTTATGGCTCCTACTCCTGCTTCCTGGAGTTTGTCAAGAAATTTAATTGTGCAGAGATCTTTTGCTGACATGACATGGCGGTTTTCAAGTATGAGCTCTTTTCCGGTCTCAGGGTCTTTTATGATATAGTTTCTTCTGCAGGGCTGGATGCAGTCGCCCCTGTTTGCTGATTTTCCGTAGAGGAATTGTGACATAAAACATCTTCCTGATTCTGACACGCACATAGCACCGTGTGCAAAAGCTTCTATTGTGACATCTGTTTTTTTAGATATTTTTTTGATTTCTTCAAGTTTGCATTCTCTTGCCAGAACAACTTTTTCTACCCCGAAGCTCCTGTATTCTTCTATAGCAACAGAATTTGAAGCTGATGCCTGTGTTGAGAGATGGACTGGTATGTCCAGTTCCCTTGCCATCTTAAGGACAGCCAGATCCCATGCAATTACAGCATCAACTCCTGCGTTTTTTGCTTTTTTTAGAATCTTTTCTATGTTTTCAAGTTCATCTTCAAAAACTATTGTGTTTACCGTAAGGTATACTTCTACTTTTGACTCATGGGCACACTTTACTACTTTGTCAAGTTCATCCAGCTCGAAGTTTCTTGCTGTTGCCCGCATATTAAGCTTGGAAACTCCAAGATAAACAGAATCTGCTCCTGCATTAATTGCTGCTGAAAGCATTTCCCAGTTTCCAACAGGTGCAATTATCTCCATGACAAGATGTACAAAACTTAGGTATTTATAATTTCTTATTCAGCTATGGTTTCTGCAGTACTCTATGAAGGATTTGTACAACGGGTCTTGTTCATGGATCTTTTCTGCAGGTATGCCAGCTGTCTCTGGATTGTACGCTTCTGTGGTTTGAACAGAGAGCTTTTCTTCATCTACCAGCCAATCATTTTCCTGACAATGGCTTTTTCTTATCATACTAATTGCATACATTAAATCTTCAGGGAGTAGTTCTAATCTTGTTCCAAACATTGAATTGGCAAATGAAAACAAAACTGCCTTTGTATCTGTATCAACCATTCTTTCAAGATTGCATCCCTGAACCAGACAACCTTCATCATCCTTTCCAGAAAACAAATCAAGATTGTATGCAGCCCCCTGGTCAATAACAACAAAATTTTTGTGCCCCCCAAGTTGTACAGGAATCTCATGGATTTGCTCCAGATAAAATAATCTGTGTTCAACTCCTGGGTGTTCTTTTTGCACTTCTTGTGGACTGTGTTCAAGTGCATATGCCTCAAGTCCTTCACTTATTCTGTTGTTAAAAAAATCTGCAATTGACTGTACTCTTAAACTTACATTTTCTTCAAATTGTTTCATAATGATTCCTCCTCCAATATTTAATTAACTGATTATAGAGTTGATCCTCGGTTGGTTCTGCAACAACTATTCCGAATATTCGGGAAGCCACTCTCTCAATTCCCTTATGTCCTGCTATAATTTTCTCAAGTATGGTTTTTTCTGGCGCTCTTATCACTGTAGATGTGCTTACCTGTCTTCCAGGAGCTATCTCCTCAGTATACTCCATATAAAGACAGCTTTCAACATCCAAAGGTCTTACAGAAAAAAACCCCTTCTCATCAAGGATTTCCATATCAATATCTTTACAGATTTTCTTTAGCTTCTCAACTCTGAGATAATGTCCAGTCAAAACTCTGTCTGGGCCATTACACAAATTGTGAACAGACCAACTAGTAGTCCAAAGACCAAAATTATAAAGAGCATCCCTGGACAGCAGCAATACAGGCAATTGCTCTGGAAGTCTATCAACTTCAGTAAGCTTAAATCTGACCTTAGTATGTCCATTATTAAGAACAGACTCTGGATCAGGACTTAAAACAAAGGGTTTTAATTCTTCCTGGTCGACCATTGTTTCCAAATACCCTCTAATATCATAGTAACCTGCTCCACAATCTGAGTACAATTGATCAACAAATATCATGTTCCCCCACTAAAGAGTAAGTAAATCAAGTATATAATTTTTTCTCTATAATTTGCCTGGTTAGTTTGGGAAACAGTGTCCACATAAAATTAACCAGATTTTTATGCCGTCTGTGGTTTGTATCTATTTCTTCAATTATATCTGAGAGATCATGGTTTTGATATATTAGAAATCTGCTCTTCTGGGTATCCATCATTCCACAGTGATAGTCCTCCTCTGAAAAAAGGTTTTCTTCAAAGATATTTCCTGGCAAACCAAAACTTTGCATCACCAGGTGAAGATACTCACCATACTGGATTCTGCAGGTTTCACCCCCCGCAATATTGTAGATCTCTCCCCAAACATCCTCCTCAACTGCTCTTGCCAGTGCTAACCCTACATCCTGTGTGTGGACAAGCTCCAGCCATGTATCAAGAGGCATCTCAAACATGGTTGGATTCATAACCATGCTTACAGGGTCAACAACATAACTCAGCCTAAATATTGCATGTTCTATTCCTGATCCCAAAATCAGTTGTTCTGCTTCTGCTTTCTCTTCACTATATGGTTCATTTGGAGATAAAGGATCTGTCTCCAGTATGGGCTCTGTTCCTCTCCTGTCTCCGTAGACTGCAATTGATGATGTGTAGATTAGACTTGCGCTGTTTTTTTCACATGCATGAATGATATTTTTTGTTCCGTTTACATTCACATGGTATCCCCATTTTTCTGCATCTGTATGAGTGGGGAGCAAAGCTGCTGTATGAATTACCACATCACAACCTTCAATAGCTTCCAGTACCTGTTTGTAACTTCTCACATCACCTTTAATACACTCTACTGAAGGAATTGAGTGTTTTATTAAGTCAAAAAGTTTAACATTGTGAATTTCCGCAAGAAAATCAAGAGTACTTTTGCCAACATTACCATATCCTGTTACAAGCACATTAGCCATAATAAAACAAATTTATAAAAAAGTATAAAAAGGTTTGGACCGGTACACCCGGTCCGTAAGTGTAATTATTTCTTCTTTGTTGATTTTTTCTTTGTAGCTTTCTTTTTAGCCATATGCATCCCTCCTTATTGTGGTTTCTTGCAGTGCGGACAGATTATGTGCAGTCCCTTCAACTTGAATTTTGAATACTTCTTTCCACAATGCCTGCAAGTTTTCATGTTATATTATGTAATCTATAAGTATTAATTATTGATGTAGTAGATAATTCGCTTATACGGAAAATTAATTGTTATTTCTATTAAAAAAGCTTTGTTAGCTTGTATTCTTTTTTGTCAAGAATGGAATACAGAAGGCTTGTTGGATCCATAAGTACCATATTGTCAACTGCACATTCATACATCCAGTTAATGTCGAACTCTTCTGAGTATTTTGTCTCCAGTTTTTTTATGAGATTATCTCTCTGCTCAATATCTCTAAAACCCATAACTAGTATATACGAAACATTTGCACCTGGCAGTCTGTAGATCTGGAATATGTATGGTATGTTGCCGAACTTTTCATTTATTTCTGACTCTGAGAATTCATTCCAGACTTTGGAGCTCAGTTTTATTCCCACTATCTGGATTAAATGTATACCGATTTTCTTAAAATCAATTACTGGTGTATAACCCTTGATTATTCCCAGGCTTTCAAGCCTGTTTCTTATTCTGTATATTGCCTGCTGTGAGAGTCTCATATCTCTAGCAACAACTGTATCAGGTACTCTGCCTTCTGAAATTATTTTTTTAAGAACTTTTTGTTCGTTTTGTGTTAGTTTTGGTTTTTCTGGGTCAGGTTTTTTCATTAAGAATTATTTTGTTAATCTTGTATTTATATTTGACTGTTTTAGTTATTGATTAATTTTGGATCGCTATATCTGCCACATGGAACGAATCAAGAAAGGACTTCAATGATTCTGGCTAATTTTCCTCTTCTGCTCCCCACTGGCTTAGCTGGTTTATTGCAATTACACCAAGTATAGTGACAAAGATTGCTGCAATAATTTTTGCAATGTAGGTGCTCCCGGTCAATCCAAGACTCTGCAGCACTTTATCAATAAGCTGCTGGATTGCATCTCTCCAGAAAAGTGCAATAACAAAAGAGAATGCTGCTGATATGGACATTGCAATTCTTTTTCTGGTGTCCTGATTTAGTTTTTTGAGGTTTTTCTTTGTTTTTTTGATTTTTTTTGAGTAGATATTGCCCAGTTCATCAATTACTTTGTCATCTATCTGGTCAACAGACTTTATCACCTTTTTCATACTATTGAGCTTATTATGGTTGTTATTAAATCTTTTGATTATGAAAATATTTATAAGGTCTGTATCTGTAGAAAATTAAATGGCTGAAAGAGAGAAGCTTACAGGCATCATATCCCATTATCTTGAATATATTTATGGGCTTACTTTTGACAAGATTGCTGATAAATATAACCTGGTGTTGAGTCTTGAGTTCTGGTATTTTACAACGCTTGGAATTTTTACCCTTGTCATTTTTTTCACGGGTCTATCTTTTTGGATGCCAATTAGTTTTTTTATTGGTGCATTTCTGGTTTTTCTGGCTGATAACAGCAATACTTTAAGACGACATCTTATACCAAGAGAAAAGGAGAGAATATATGATTTTCTTGAAGGTATCAAGTCAAAAAACAAGGGAGAATTGCTGAAGTTTTTAAGAAAGTATTCTTTAAAGCCAAATGATTTAAGAGAGGTTTTCTGTTCTAAATATGGTATTGATCATGATGTCCACAAGTTTATCTTAAAATTTCAGAAGATTGATATTGAGGTTTTCAGGTATGTTTTCTTCAAGGGAGTTTACAAAAGCTTAACAAAAAAACAAATCATAGCATACATATACAAATGCAGAGGACATCTGCCAAAAACCAAATTTAAGAAACTTTCAAGAATGTTTAAGGATCCTGATATCATCCGGATGATTAATATGAGATATTACTTTTTTCTGGAGAACAATTGGTTCTACAAATTTTTGATGGGTATCTGGATAACAATAAGAGACTTTTTCAAATACGGCTATGGAAAGTTTTTGGTTATTGTTGCAGCTCTCTACTTTGCATATGTTCTGAATCCTTTACTAATTACAAAAATCACAGTAGTTTCAAGATGGTACTCTTTAGTGCTGGGTTTTTTTGTTTTAACAATAATTCTCAGACTAATCCTAAAACTGCTCTTCTATGCTGTTGACCAGGTTTTCTATCTTTTTGCTCCAATTAAACAATAGATTTTTAAATCTTGAGAGGTGTATTATAATCATGCAAACAATAACTTCTGTTATGGATGATGACCACAAGAGAATACAGAGACTTCTTGACCAGTTTCTTGAAGAGCAGACCCTGGAGAACTATAAAAAATTTCTCTGGCACCTGGAAAGACATATGATAACTGAAGAACGGGCTGTGTTCTCAACAGATGTAAAGGATCCTGAGATTAGAGAACAGTTCAGCAGGGTTCTTGATGAACACGAGAAGCTTTTAAAGGATGCTAAGCTTATTGACATCTCTGT
Organism: uncultured Methanosarcinales archaeon; assembly: GCA_964444505.1. Classification (GTDB taxonomy): domain Archaea; phylum Nanobdellota; class Nanobdellia; order Woesearchaeales; family JAGVZT01; genus CAYUHF01. The sequence goes on from CAYUHF010000002.1 coordinate 73,338, forward strand.
TGCTGAAGATATTGCAAGATTCAAAAAAGCTCTTGAGCATCATAAGTATTATGAGGATAACACACTCTACCCCAGGTTGGATCAGTTTTTGGATGAGAGCGAGACAAAGAAGATCACAGAAAAAGTAAGTTCTATGATTGCTGAAAGGTAGAACTAGGCTTATTCTATTTCAGAATCTGTTCAAATCACTGTAATCTATACACTCTAATTTTGCACTTACTAGAAAACTATTTATTCACATATTATCATAAATTGTAGTCATTTCTTAGTTATACAATTCATAGAGTTTAATTGGATCTGTACAAGTGTCCATTGTGTAAGAGAAGGTCTATGATCCATGTTACTTTTGCGGGATCAGGGAAACTGACTGGGTAGTAAGGCCAAGGTAAAAATTATTAATGCATTAACAGTATTTGTCCTATATTAATTTGTAAAAAAACAAAAAGCTTATATATAAGTTGTCATTATTTTGTAGTAACTATGGAAAGAGGAAACAACACACTAATTGCACTTTGGGATGACCCAAACGACTACAGAAGACATGTTCTAGATATTTTGAAACTAGATGGGCCTGTCAGTGGTTTGGAATCTATGACAAGAAGAGAGTTTGCAGAGACCTACATTGGACAGAAAGACCAGGAAGAACTAAACCCAGTAGCTGCTATCCAGCTAGAACATCTGGCAGACCAATATTCAAATCTCACAAGTATATTAGATATTTTTACCTGGGGCATATTTACTAAAAGAGTAAGTTACCCAGAAGTAACAATGAATGAAGAGAGCGAAAATTATTCTTCAATGGAGATAAAAGAATCTCCAGTTCTCGTAAAAAGGACCTTATATTGTGTTGCTAAAAACAAACTAAGTGCTCTTGAAAATGATCAAGTTCAATATCTTTTTGGTTTTGAAGAATTCGAAGAGTATCCGAAAACTACTTAAATCTTAGTTTGTTTTTCTTTGTTATGAAAAAGTCAGTTTTGGGAGTTACTTTATCAAGCTTCCTTGGATTTGTATTCTTTTTAGTTATACTTGGGTTTTTGAATTTCATTAATATAGACCAGCTTATTGGAATGAAATTTGTAACTTTTCTTAACAGAAACATATGGGTTATTTTTCTGTTTTCTCTTCTGTTTTACCTCGGAGAGCTGTTTTATGTTCTGAAATTTCCTTTTAGTTTAATTGCTCCAGTAAGCAATGCATTCGGAGGTTCAACTCTTACTTTTTTTATCTTTAGGATTTTCTATTTTATTGGTGGGAGTATTGAAGGCAATCCTTTTGAATTTATGAGGGCAATTGAACCATTTTTTCTAACCTTTGTTTTTTTCACTGTTCTGATTGTGGGTTATGTAAAAATTATCATCCCCAAACCAAAGAAAACAGGGAAACACAAGAGTTCTGATGTTGAATGGGAAGATGTGGGGAATGAAATAAGAAAGGCATTATACAATGCTGCAAAGTCTTTTGCAGAGGCAATAAAACCATGAAATGCAAATGCGGTAATGAAATAAAAGTGCAGATGGCAGGAAAGGTAAGAAGCAGTGGTTGTAAAGTTTTAACTGCAATAACCACTATTATTACTGTCCAATGCAATGAGTGCGGTACTTATATGCAGGTTCCTGTACAGAGTGATTCACCTATAACGTAAACCCGATGTGGAGGCTCAATATCACTTCTTTCCAAGCTTGCTCAAAATACTCAAGCATCCCCTAAGCTACAGGTTATTTCCTGCTCCACTGCAATCTTATTTACTGACTTGAAAATCTCACCCTATGTATTCATCATCCCAGTGGAAAATCTGAAGCCAGATTTTTAAACAATTGAAAAATTAAACAATCTTGAACTTGCCTGCTATTGTTTTTCTAATCCTGAGATCAGAAGTACCCCATTCTTCCTCATATACTGAAAGATCTCCAGGAAGCTTATCCCACATCCATGGAATAATATACCCTTCTTCTCCTATCTCCATTTCAGAGACAATTCTATGGAATCTTGGTTGGCCTACCAGCACAATATTCTCCAGGTTATCTCTGGGAGTAGAATCTGACCTGTGCCATTTATGTGTTGTTTCATCCACATGTACCATATACTTTCTCTGTCCAATACATTCTACTTCCACTCCATTCGGAATAAAATCAGGAGATACTGGCGACTGTGTCTTAATACTTGGTCTTCCGTAGACATCAAACTTCAGTTGCCATGGAGATATGTATCCAGTTTGCCCAGGTACAAGACTGTCAATACTCTTCTCTCTTCTAATAGACCTTGTTGCTCGATTTCCACTGTCTCTTGTCTGTAAAATGCTTCCGCAATACTGACAGCTACCTGAAGCCAATGGAGCTCCACAACCCGGACAACTTTGCTTTCTCATATTCATTTTTATCACCTTGTAGTGACTAGTACTCATTATTAAAATATAAATTATATGTTCTAATTTGCCATGATACATGTAAAATTATTTATAATCTTACATATTATGGGTAATTAAAGGCATAAAACTACTAATAATGGTTCTTACTCGTATCTTACTAGAACATCCATGTTTTCCTGCAGAATCTGGTTCATATCCCTTACACTTCTGTACAATACATTTGGTCTCTGCTGCATCAAAGTTGCAAGTGCACTACCAAGTGCACTGCTTGCAAACATCTCAAAATAAAGAACACTATTGCCCTGCCCTCTTGAAATATTCTCTATAAATGAATAGACATGGTCATAGTTCGAGATATGTCCATCTGACGTAAAACTCCAGACTGTTCTTCCATTTCCTAGCTGAGCTGCAATATCTTCCAGGAACCTTGTATCAAGTACAGTTTCTCCTAGTTGAGGCAAAAGAAGCTTTTCTTTTCCCTTTCTTTGTCTGTGATAGCCCACAAGATCAAATGGACCTGCGACCTGGGTTCTTTCTGAAAAATTAACCACCCACAAGTTTGTGTCTTGACTTGTTCTGGTGCATGCATTATAAAGACTCTTGATCATACCATAATTTATGTGCATTAATCCATCCCATTTTGTACCTGAACCAGGAGCACCACCTGTCATTGAACCTGATGAGTCATTCACAAGTATCCAATTCTCTGCAACATCTATCCCCCTTTGGTGAAAATCATACGATTGAAGGGGCTGTTCTTCCTGCTTAAAGTAATTGACCTGGTAGAAACCTGGAACTACTTCAAATAAAACGGGCAGGTTTTGGCTTAGTCCAAATCTTATCCAAGACATGTGTTTGTGCAGCTCATCAACGGGTATACGTACTGATGTATCCCTGACCCACAGCTTTATTTCACCAGAATCAAATACACATGCTTGCTGGTCAGTGCTCTTTACTGGTATTTCTGGTGCGTTTCTCTTGTAATATTCATCTCTTCCAAGAATGCTTAGTGCCTGTGATCTGGGATTTGATGGGTTGTGTTCTTCGGCCAGGTCCTGCAGAAATTGCTGTGTTTCCCCTTCTGACATCTCCTGGGTTATGGAATCAACTACTTCTGATATATCGCCTTGTTCTTCCCCCTTTTCACCACGCTGCTCATAATTATCCAAATCAATTAGGTGAGCTAGTGGTCTTATAAATCCTTCAATAGCAGAATATCTAGTCCTTTTATCCATCAGTAGTTTTGACATCTGCCGGATTAATTCAGAGTTATTGTATGCATCTGCTTCTCTGTTTGTCCATAGCTCATCAACATTGTAATGGAATTTTGTTCTTGAGATACCTAGTTTTGCAAGCAGCCCTGAATCCACCTTATCTGTTAGTCCTACTAGTGAGTCTTTGATAAGCGGTTCAATGTTGGTAATTCCACCCCTCCTGATTTTCTTTCTAAAATAGTCCAGAAGATTCCTTCTTGTTTCTGTGTCTGAACAAAACAGAAGGGAGTAAGTATAGCGTGTAAGACTCAGAACTGATGATGGTAGCTCTCGTTTGTCTGAGTATGATACTACATCAAAAATCGGGATAACTCCTTCTGGAAAACTGTCTATAACTATTCCATCAAGCTCGTAGCCAGAGGCCGCAAGTTCCTGGGAAAGTGCTTTGCTGATATCTTTGTTTTGAGAAATAAAAAAATACTGGAATGTATCTATTGCAAAATCCCATACTGCGTTTTCAACATTTTTTGTTTTTGTTACAAGATCCTGTGCACTTATACTGGGTTCTGCTCTCTTGATTCCGGCAGAAATTGCCTGGTAGATTTTCTCTTTGTCTTCTTTGCTGTTGGGCATGTATAAAGAGTGAAACAGTTCATGGATAAGAAGAGAAACTGCATTGTGAAAACTAAGTAGTTCTACAAGCTCATCATCTGTTTTTCCAAGTACACTGGATAAAAATCCTGTATTTGATGCATCATAGGCTGAAGCATACAATCTTGAGACAACTTTCTCAAACCTGCTCTGTATTTCATCGGGTTTGTATATGTGCGCCTGTATTATATCGTGGTCTGTTGCAAACATCCACGGAGATGATGCATTTGGATCTGGCTGTGCTGTAACTACTGGCATTTCAAACAGTGGATGTTCTACTTTTACTACATCTTCAAAACTTCTTATTGCATCCTCTAAAGTCTCTATCATATTACTCTAGGAAGCCTGTGAGGATAAACAGGATCAAAGCTTGGGCTTCTTGATTTTCTCCTATAAAGGTTTCTTATATCCTCCCTCACTCGCTTTGAATCTTGATTCTGAACAAGAGCACCAGCTTCCTCTTCATATTCTGAAAAAAAAGCTGCTACTGCACCTAAATCTCCGCAGATTCTTCCAATCATCAACCTCCTAATCTCAGAGTTAGTATTAAGACTTCTTAGAAGGCCAGAGTAATGGCCAAGCCTGGATACCACTTCCATGCTATCATCAGCATCCTGTATGCTTGTAAGATATAGTATCTGTTTTATTCCCAGACTTGGATTGTCAACCTCAAAGCCACGATACTTTGCAATATTCATTCTACCTGCTAAATCATCCATTAGACCAACATACTCATTTAACACAGAATTAATTACTGCAAGTGGGTCTCTTCCTTCTTTGACCTGCTTATTTCTAGTGATAAGAGTTGCTGCATTTGCAACATCTTCTATTGTGATGTAGCCTGGAGAATCCAGAAATTCCTGATAGCTTTGACTCATGCTGTCTAATTCAAATGCTGATTTCAACCTGCTTATTGTAGCAAAGAGATCTGCCATGTTTTTTATGGTGTCACTATCTCTTTCTGTTAATGGTTTTCCAAATGTCTGCAGGATTTCTTCAAGTTTTGCAACCTCTTCTGTTCCCTGGATCTCATCCCCAATAAAAAATAGATCCCTCATCCCTAAGGGCAGATAATCCATGCATGTTTCAATAACCTTTTTTTCAGTTTTATAGCTGGATTGAAGATCACCACTCAGGACTTTTACCAAAAGGTCGCCAAATTCAAGTGCTGACCTTATTATTGCCTTGTCTGTTTTTCTGGGATCTGTAATAAATGCGTATAAATCCAGCCAGTCGTTTCCAACTGATTCTAAATCCAGTTCATGTCCTGTAAGTCCAGAATAGTTTTGCACAAACTCTTCTAAAAACATGTCATGCAGTTCATAACCTTCATCAACAAGCCACATTGTTGAACCTACACTGCCAACCATATGTGGCCACTGGATTATTAAAAATCTATTTTTCATTGATGCAGTAAGCTCTAGCCCGGAGAACTGGGCATCTCTGGATTTCGGGGGGTTCTGTGCTCCCGACATCCACATTTTCTTAAGACCATCATACTGGACTCCGTATTGTGTTATAACAGGTATGCTGATTCCTGCAATACCTCTTTCTCTTGATAGCAGAACTCTTCCTTTGCTTAACTGCAAGAGGTCATTGGTGTTTCCAAGATTGAGCTCATCAATATACATTGCTGCAATTCTTCTGAGCGCATCTTTGTCTATACGGGTTACAGGCATTCCATTTCGCATTTCCTGCATTTCAAAAGGAGCTTTTGGTGAGTCAGTAAAACTCTGGTGCGAAAGACTCATCATCACAGAGTTTTCTGGTGGAAGTATTGTTGAGAGATAGGTTTCTGTTGTGATTGTTTTTCCTGCTCCTGTATCACCTTCAAATATTATTGGCACATCTCTTGCATTGCAGGCAAAGATCAAATCAAAGGTTGAGATATAGTATTCTCCCTGTTCAAGTGCTCTTCCAACTCCAGTAATATCTTCAAATCCAACATGATGTTTATGGTGATCATACTTGATTTCAAACAGTGGTGTTGTCAGTATACCTGTGCTCATAACATGATGAGCTGCACTGTAGAATGCCATAAGCATTGCAGCGTGTATCTGTCTTTCTTTTTGTTCATGGCTTCCCTGCATTTCCTGTACTAATGTATCTAGTGTGTGATTCATGATGATAACTCCATTATATGATCAACTACTCTGTCCATATCTTCAAGTACACGTGCTATCTTGGTAACTCTGTATTGTTCGGCAACTGCTACCATATCTGCCAGTGAAGGGATGCAGTTTGCTCTAACATAATTCTGCAAGGAATTTGTATAGACTGGCTGTTCTAAGTATGGTTCTACATTCTCAAGTAGAGCTACTGCTGGGATATCTCTTAGTTCAGGCTCCATACCCATTACAACCAGCAGATTATGGGCAACTTCTTGTTGTTCATTCAGATATTCAAACAGGGGTTGAATATTTGGAAAAATGTCTGCAAATTCCTCTGGATCACTTAGTCTTTCTGTTTCTGAAAAAATGTCTAGGTTTTTCACATATGGTCCACAAATTCTAACCAACAAGTTCTGACAATTTACTGGGTCTAGTCTGTCTGATGTATGATACCTTATAGTAGGGTAGTAAGTGCAGGCGTGGGTGCTCTTTTGGGTTGAACCTACTACTGCTGTTAAACCTCTTGGTCCAAAGTGTGAAATTGCTTCAAGTGTCTCTTCAGCAAGTGACATGTTAAACATTGCCTGTGCATATCCCCTGAAGTATTGTCCCATCAACCTATCTGCTTCCTCAGCCAGCAGATTATTTTCTTGTACACTTTCTTGAGAAACATCAATATCTGCTTCTTCTGCTAACAATTCCTCCCCTTCCACTATAAGTGACATTTTAACTATGGGATAATAGATATATATTAAGAATAAATACATATTGGAGTTAATTTGCACATAATAAGTAAGAATAATGTGAATGTTACACATTAATGGTCAATGTATATAAGTCCAAACTAGTGGTTTATATTATTAACCAAAAGTATATTAACTTGTCAAGCACAATTTCTATAATGAAGCAAGAGATAATTTGTCCTCACTGCAAAAAACCAATTAATAATAAGACAAAGATAGTTGGGCTTTCTGTTATCTGTCCGTTCTGTAAATGTCCTGTAATGGAAAGCTATTAATATGTAAGAAGCAACCATATACTATGAAAAAAGCTGATCCCGATAACCCAAAACTAACAAAAAATGATCAGGAAGTTTTGAAGAGTATTATTGAACAGGCTAAGATACCTGATTCAGAGATTGCAAAAAAAATTGGTGTTTCTCCTCAGGCTGTATTCAAGATAAGAAACAAGCTTGAGAGGGTGGGTATAATCAAGGGTTACCAGCCAGTTATTGATTTCAAAAAAATTGGAATAAGGGTTTTGTCTCTGATTGTTTTAAGGATCACACCAGTGGTCTGGGAAAAGTTTAGTGATGAACAGATGTCTGAAAGGATAAGGGAGATCCCATATATAATTAACGCATTTAGAGTGAGCGACTCTGATGCCACTCACATTTTAATAATGGGTTTTAGAGATCATGAACAAAAGGACAGGGTAATTTCAAGAATTCAAACAAAATTCTCAAAAGAAATTGAGCTTAAGTCTGTATATTCATTTTCTTCAGACAGAATAATTACCCAAAGCCAAGCAGGGCTATTGTATGAGATTATGGATAAAAAGGAATACTCAATAATGGAGTTTTTTAAAACCTAGTTTCTCAACCAGTTTTATAGTTTTGATTTATTTTTTCTACCAAATGTTTTTCTACCTAATCAACTCCAGATACTTCTGCAAAAAGGGTGGTTCTTATGATAAAGTACCAGAAAGCAAAAAAGAAGTTTGAAATCATTAGAACATTAGAAGACATTTATGATCCTGATGACTATTTAGTGAGGTAAAAAAAATGAAAAGGAAAAAAAAGCAACTAAAACATGAAACATACGATGATGACTATGATGAAGAGGATGACTGGTAGGCCAGATTTTTTCTGGCCTTTTTTACATGAAAAAATGCTCTTCATATGGAAGGAAAAGTAGGTACGATTATTGTTTTTTCGTGTAGCTAGTTTTGAGAGATTATAGGAAAAATGGTTAAAAACTATTACTATTTAAAAATTAGGAATCCTCTTTACAAGACATTGAGAGAGCAAAGCAAGATAGTTGTCTTCAGTAGCTTAAGTAGTTTGAAGGACTACATGAAAAGCAGAAATGCAGAATGGAAGGCTATAGAGATTCCGAATCCAAAGAGTAGAAAAAGTCCAATTTTCAGGAAAAAAATTCATTTTGTATGAGGTGGTGGAATTGGAGAGGTATTATGAATTAAGGTGTACATACAATGTTTTGTTGTGGGATTTGGAAATAATTACCGATGAGAAAGTCCGTCTCGAAAAACAAGAGCTTCTAAGAGATATTGAACAGGAGATTAGACATCTCAAGGAAAACAAAAATGATCTGATCAATTGCGGCATTATGCAAGCTTCCAGTTCTGCCTGATTTACTGAAAAAATGTTTTTTTATCCAATTTCTTGGTTATAAATAATCAATATTTAAATCTAAACCAGTTAGCAGAAATTATTTTTTTCTCTCTTGTTTTTTATATTATGGACCAAGTGTTAGTGTAATACAAAGAAGTCGAAATAAATTACAAACTATTACTATTTAACAGGGTATAATGGTTCTCCGACTTCAGCTTTGGTTCCAAGTTGTTCTTTTAGATAATTCTCTACTTCAACTAAATCCAGATTCTCACCCATCTTTTTGACTGCCTGCATTACCCTTTTCTCAAGAATATCATCACTAAACTCTCTTGATGCCACGGGTATTGCCATCCCCTTGTATGCAACCGGCAGATCCCCATATGTTATTATATTGTTTGCTATACTGCTGTGAGAAACAGCTGTCCATTCGCCAAACTCAGGGTCATTTAAAACATAGACCTGAGCCCCCCCATCCTGTCTATCTACCAGCTCAAAACCCCCAAGGAGTTCAAGTTTTTCTTCTGGTGACATTGCAGCAAATATGGCGTCAGCTTCATGAATTTGTTGGTCAACTAACCTTTGTTCATCATATAAGTTCATGACATAAAGTAGCGAGCTTTGGTATATAAATTTTTCTGAATTTAGCAACTATATAGTAGATACAAATTGATCGTTTTTGTAAGAATTTGGCCTTATGAATGTATTTTTAAGATAAAGTAAATCCGCTGTGGAGGCTCACCCTGCCTGTGGGGTATTTACGCCTCCACTTTTGAAAGCGGATCATTGAAAATGGAACATTTTCAAGTGCCATAAATCTTCGATTTATGAGCATTACAGAACGTGTAAATGCCACGCATTTACAGGTCACAAAATGTAAACATTTTGTTGAATTGAAAATCTCGACCTATGTATTCATCATCCCAGTTGAAAATTTGAGGGGAGATTTTCAAATAAATATAAATAGAAGTTCGGCACCTAAGATTAGAAGGTGGTTTTATGAAATGGTATCTTATTTTGGCAATTATGCTGATTGCGCTTGGTTGTGATGATGGAATGTCTGGTCGTTCTGTTGATGAGCTATGCGGTTATCTTGATGAACCGTGCTGTAAAGGGGACTTATACCAGGATGAATGGGGCCAAATCAGGATGGATCAGTGGTGTGAAGGGGACCTTTCCTGCAGGGCAGGGATTTGTGTTACACCACCCGAATTCCAGGCTTATGACAGAAATACAGGTTGGGATTAGTTTTTCCTTATCTTGTTTTTTATGTTTTGAATTAATTTGTCTACCAAACTTTTTATTCTAGGTAAATATTGATTTTCAAATTTACTCTTTGATTTTTCAAGCCATTTTTGTATTTTTGGCCAATATTTGTGCTCAATATTTGAAACAAATTTGCTTATCATTAATTTTAATGCTGGCCAGTACTCATTTTGAATATCATGACTGAATTCTTTAATCTTCTTTTTAATAACAGGAATATATTTAGTACTTGCTTCTCCTTTAAATCCTGAAACTTGTTCTCTTAAACCAACTAAATACTTTTTCTTACTACTCCGGAAATTTGCAGTCCTATTTGAAAAGGCCAAAACTCCAATTGCCCCAATACCCAGAAACAAAATAATATATCTAAAAAACCCTGAATTTCTTTTTTCTCCTTCAATATTTTCCTTAATATTCTCATAGAATCTATCATCATTTGTAAAGACTGGCTCAAAATCTTCAGCATATTCAGGATCATTGTTTGTACCAAGACTATTTAATCCAAAATCATGCTCTTGAAAATAGCCTTGTCCCCTGTTTTCAATATTCTTTTCCTTTAGTTCTGCATTGGTGATTTCAAATTTCTTACTGAATGTGAAGTCTTTTGTATCAGGTTCAACAGTTATTTTAGCCTGGTGGTCTGATGGCCTAGGGTGAAGATATACTTTATCCTGCCTTCTTTCAACAACATATGAGTACTCTCTGTCTGACTGTGAAACTGTGACCCTGTAAAACCTTGGCCCTTTAGGATCCACTTTCAAAAATGAATCCTCAAGCCTAACTGCCTGGCTTCTGTCTTTTCTTTCATAATTTGCTGCCTTTCCGATTTCAAATCCTTTTTGATACGTGATATTTTTGGGATTGCCGCTCAAGTCAACAAAAAATTCTCCGCTGTCATGTTGATCATTATTGTTTTTATCTCTGATAGGTTCATCATCATCATATTTTTTATTTCCTTCTCTGGTATCGTAGAAAAACCCGTGGAGTTTAAATAATTCATCAAAATCATCTGATTTTTCCGGATATCTTTGCTTAAAAGCTTTATAATACTCGTAGAAATCTGGTCTTTTGACGGCAAGCACTCTCCAGATATCATCCATATTCATTGTTAATGTATCTCCTGGTTCGTTCTCAGTATCATGCATGTCCCACAGGAGAGAGGCAACAGCGAATTCCTCGTTATAGCCATGATCATCCCATGGCTTGTAATTATCCTCCATACTTCCAAAACCAGCATACTCATCAGCGTCCTTGTAGCCAAGGTATTTTGCATTGGCAAGAGCCATAAACTCTGCAAAGCCTTCAATATATGAGTCTGCAGTATTGGGATTAAGAAAACCATCGTGGTTCACAGAGGTTCTTTCATATGCCCCTTTTGGCCAGTCACCATATATATCAAACATCACATGGTGGGCAAATTCATGATATTCTCTGTTTCTTGGGTTGTTGCTTGACAGATATGACTGGTCTGATTTTGCTATTTTAATCATTGATTGATCGGGAGAGTAGAGTGTTTCCTGATCATTTTGTCCTACAAGTACTTCAACAGGCAGTTTGTGGTCAAGCTTAAGGTGAAGTCTTTCAAGAGCAAACTCTACAGCTTCATGCATCCTAAAGTATATAACTGCACAATCTCTGATATTAGCATTCGTACCTAGGTTGCTGATATCTATTTGACCTGGAGTTCCGTCCAGTACAAAGTTTAGTTCAGTATGGCTGTCAGGAGATATTTCAATATTTTTTCCAAAATAACCTGATTTATATTCTTGGCTGCTTGGTTTGAAAAGATAAACCCTGTAATAATTTGTATTCTCACGTGTATAGTCGAGATCAAAGATGATTGTCCCATTAACTGTATCTTTTAAATTCTCAAGTTCTATTTCATAATTGCCGTTTAGGTCAGTGTATCCCTCATACTCTTTGTTGTTTACCTTAACAACTGTTTTCATGTATGGGAGAGGATCCTTGTCAATATCAGTTACATAACCATACACAAAGATATCTGATGTTTTTGTTTGTCCGGGAAAATAGGATACATACCTTGATTTGTAATCTTTGTTTGGATCAATATTTCCATATGCATTGCAGGCAATGCTCCCAACAAAATCTTTTGCCTCTGTGACAAGCTTATCCATCTCCCCATCAATCTCATCCTTTTCAATCCACATTGATTTACTTACATCACCATCATAGGATATCCATCCTGCTTTCTGGTAAAAATCAACACTGAAAGATACCTCGTATAAAGTCTCTTCTTCCTCATCATCTGGGGTGTGTTTTCTGTACTCGCTGTAATCTCTGCTTATCCTGATATATCCCTCACTTGAACCTTTTCCTGCGCTTGGCACTCCCCAGCTGTAACTTTTTATCTCTGTCACAGTATTGCCACTTTCTGTGGTTTTTCCAAGCTCTGACCTTTCCATATATGAGCAACCAACAAGATCATTTTCAATGCGGTATTTGTCTGGAACGCAAGGATATCTTACTACGCTTCTTCTTGCTGACCTGACCCTTGGATAATCGTCTTCTCCATCATACCTGCACGAATACCGTGCAACACCTTTTGGCTCAAAAAACTCTTCTCTTTTGCAATCAGAATAAGAAGGAAAAGAACCAGTGCATTTTACAGGAAGAACTTCGATTTGTTTTGCAACAGTCCCAACCTTATAATTGTTTTCAACAAATTCATTTGGATCAAAATTATCAGCTAGTATTTTTCTATCTGAAAAAAAATCAAAAGTAAAATTTATTGTATTATCATATGTTTCCGAATAATCTCCCCAGACTGTAAAATTTATCTCTTTTTGTCCACCATAATCAGAATCAAAAGTCTGGGCAATGTCATAACCATCAGCAAGATACTGGACTGATCCTCCCTTAGGTCTGATGTAGATTATGTTGGCATAGTTTTGGATGTTTGGATCATCAATATGCAGCGTAAGCTCAAAAGGCATTCTGCTTTCAACAGAATCTGGTGCCTCAATCCAGACTAAATCTTCTGCATGACAGAAATGTGCTACAAAGACAATCATAAATAAAAAACATATCTTTTTCATTCTCAGCATTACTGCACACTCTTTAGCTCTTTTGGATATGTTTTGGAATTGAATTTGTATTTGCCGCCTGTTGTCTTTATTATTACCCTGTAATTGTTTGTATCATCCACACTTCTGACCTTTACTTTTCTGATCTGATTTCTGTCTATGTAAAAGTTGCCTGGGTTCTCATCCAGGATATCATCAACTGGCATATCTTTGTATCTTTCTGAAAAGCTCATTGCTGCTCCAATCTGTGATGCCCACTTGCCAAAAAAACCTTTGCCCTGGTTTTTTGCGTCTTGTCTTGCTTTTTGTGTCTCTTGTTTTATCATCTGACTTGTAACCTGTGCAAAAACAAGTCTCTTGTCTGTTAGAATTACATTATAGGTTTTTGCTCCAAATACTTTGTTTTCTCTTAGATTGGGTGTGATTGATTTTATTTCTTCCACTGTAGATTGAGGTAATCAAGAGGTCATATATATATGTTGTTGGACTACTTGAAGTTATTTCAGTCTTATATTATTTGCTCATAAGATTGCATGAGATTATTTTAGAGAAAATCCTATAGCTTCAAATAAATCATATTATTAGGTTTTTGTTGCTCACATTTATTGTATTTAATAAAATGACTACTAATTAGTTACTATTTTGGAAAGTTTGAAAAAGTAGAGATAATTAATCTTGTCATGAAAAGACCTTTGATAATTGGGGCTATTGCTGTGTCACTTATTGGAACATCTCCAATCAAGGAGTGGGTTTTTCCAAAGCCACCTTTCTCTGATTACCAGCCATGCTTTGAACCAGTTGACCAGGAGTTTCTCCCATTTGTTGCTAACAATTTTTGGCCTCCGATTGAAGACAATTACTATGGCGGGTTTTCAAAGAATTATGTTGAGAGTTTTCTTGACGGGAGAGATCTGCACTCTATTCTTTCAAACTTTTGAGTTTCCAAGAAAATATGGTGAGAGTGATTGCAGTGAAGAGGCAGCAATTATCGAGTGGATTGCCCATAATGCTGGGTATGAGTCCCAGATAAGATGCACTCTTGCTCATTGTGCAGCTGCAGTAAATTTTGATGGTGTCTGGCATCTGTATCATGGAAAAGAAGAAGACGGAAAGCATGTTTCAGAGTACATTAGTCCTGGTAATGCGTGGTATTCAGCTTTTCAGGATCCTTTAGTAAAAGCAGACGAATTATACTTAGAGGGAGATTATAGATGGCAGGGAAGGTGGTGGAAAGTGACTGGCTGGCCTCCAAAGGAGTTTCCCGTTAGTTCTGATTCCACTGAACCAGCTTCAAATATGATTGAAACACAGAAACAAGATAAAAGAGAAATTATCATTCGCATTCCTGATAGTATTGACGGCCTTGTTTTAAGAAAGTATCCTGCACTAGATTCTTATGCATATAAAGGAACAAGAGAACATACGAGAAAGCTTCCTGATCTGGATAACAAGAGTCTTGCTGTTCTTGAACCAGGATCAAGTGTAACTGTTTCTGGTATTGCTTATCATAATGAGTTTTACTGGTTCAGGGGAGAATACCAGGATAGTGTTGGGTGGTTTATTGCTGAACCTCATATGGAACTCTGGATGATGCAAGATATACCGCCCTATCTTATTCAGCACGGAAGGTCTGGACTAAGTGAACAGTATTCATATGAAGAGATAAGAGACATAGTGCCGTGGATTCTTATCCTGTCTCCTGCTACTAGATCTTAATTTTCTCCAATTGATTGTCTTACTATACTTGCAATATCACTTGCTCCGTATAGATTGGTAGGTAAGAAATGATCTTGATATTTTTGCTGGATAATTCCATAACCTTCTTTGTCTTCCGGTATTCCAGAAACTGCAAAAACCTCTACTTGCCTGTCACCAATAGATTTGTCCAGTTCTGAGATATATGCCCTGATTGAATCTTCCAGTGGTTCTCCCGTCCGTGGATAACCTTCAAACCAGGCCATGCATGGATCAAAAACAACTGCTGCAATATCATCCTCATTTACATCTTGCAAAAGAATTTCTGTAGCTGTTTTGCCCTCATATACATCTTGGACTGCTTCAAGAATATAAACATGTCTGTCAGCAATTCCGCAACTAATATCCCTCTGCATATTATCTTCTTCTACCTGAACAATAACTGTTTTTGATGTCATGAGATAAGTAAGCCACAGGCACTATATAAATATTACCATTATGTAGTAATAATAGTTCTAAAACAATGATTGCTTATTTATGAGTGTTCTTATTCAATTGATCAAAGATTTTTTTGAATAAGATTTTCCAGCTCTTTAATCAGGTGTTTTCGCCATTCCTGTTCAAGCTGAGATTTAATCAATTCCACAGTTTTTCTGTCATCTTCTGAAAGGTTTAGTTTTTCCAGTTTTTCTGTCTTTTTGAAGATTTCAATATCCTGTTCAGTTGACAACACGTATTTGCTGTTGATTTTTCCTAGTTTTTCTCTGCGTTTTTCAAGTATTTTCTGGTATTCCTTGTCATTTTCAAGAGCCTTTCTTAGTTTTTCACCTTTGTAACCTAGGTTAATGTAAGAGTCCTGGATTTTTTGGAGTGATGTTTTCATGTTTTTACAATGAAGCGTTGCTCTTTAAATATTTATACATAGTTAATTCCTACAACATAAAAAAAAGGAATCAGGTCAGAAATCCAATCTTAGCCTTTTTGGTGTCTTGGCTGTCTGGAACTGATGAACTCATAGTGCTATAATCAGATTCCCTACTTAATCTACCGGAATATACTATATCTTGATATACAGTTTCTGTCAGCTCTTTTAACCTTTGGAGATAGTTATGATTTTTTCTTATTAGTCCTAACATCAACATGTCAGGAACAGGCTCATTATTGCCGGAGATACTGATTTCAACTTGCTTTTTGATTCTATCAAGGTATTCTCCACACTCCACCATACCTTCGATACAATGGTCGTATATTGCATCATACACCCTTTCCTGTAATTTTCTATCACTTTCTTCTCTTACCAAGTTCCACTGATCCTCATAAAAGTCTGTTACCAAACTACGCGTGCTATGCCAAGATACAAATTCTTCCACCAACATTACGTCTAAAGATTTTTCCTTCATTTCAACTCCCTCTCCGAATAAATTTTTTGATTCCATGATTACCTACCTCCTAGTACTAAATTACTTGCCATAAATATAAATGATATTAGTAGTAATCATTACTACTATTTGGAAAAATATTTATAGATGAATGCTGAATTAAGTTTATGGAAGAGATACTAACTGATCTTGGGCTTTCATCTACTGAAGCTAAAGCATATCTTACTCTAAGTGAAATTGGTATTGCCACTGCTTACAAGGTTTCAAAAAAGGCAAAACTTTACAAGTCTAACACTTATGATGCTCTGCACAACCTGGAGCAGAAAGGACTTGTCACAAAACTTACTGTTGACAACAGGGAGCTTTATGAAGCTGCTGACCCTACTGTTCTTCTAGAATTAATTGATGAAAAAAAAAATAGACTTGCCAAGATTGTTCCGACAATTAAGCTTATACAAAAATCATCTGCCACAGAGAGTCATGTAAGAATCTCAAAGGGAAATGATGTTCTCAAGGATATTTTTTACAGTTTTTTAGAGTACAAAGAACCTATCTTAACCTATGGTGTTCCCAAGGTTGCATTCCAGTTTGTAAGACCATGGATTTCTGGTTTTCACAAAGAAAGGATAAGAATGGGTATCAGGATGTATCACATATATAATTTTGAAGCGCATGAAAGAGTAAAAAAGCTGTACGAGATGAAGCACACTCCTACAAGGTGTCTTCCTAAGCTTTATGATTCTAATGTTGCAACTCTTATATGCGGGGATGATCTTGTTTTTGTTCTTTTCCATCCCTATCTGAAGATGATTGAAATACATGATAAGGATATGGCAGAAGCTTACAGAAAGTATTTCTGGATTTTGTGGAAAAATGCTGAAAGGATAAAAGTATAAGATTTATATACGTGTGAGTTTATCTGATTCTCATGAAAAAAACCAAAATTATCGCGACAATTTCTGACTTTAAGTGTGATGTTGATTTTTTAAAAGAGTTATTTGATGCTGGCATGAATGCAGTGCGTATAAATACTGCTCATTCTACCTTTGAAGGTGCGCTGCAGATTGTGGAGAATACCAGAAAGGTTTCTGACAAGATTGCGATTATTCTTGACACGAAAGGTCCTGAGATAAGGACAACCTCAGGCGAGATAAGAGTAAATGAAGGTGACAGGATATTAGTCAGGGGCGAAGATAAAGAGCTGGAAGATGGCTGTATTTATGTGACTTATGGTGAAATTGTAAAGGATTTGGATGTTGGCAGTTCAATTATGATCAATGATGGTTCTGTTGAGATGATTGTTGTGGAAAAAAACAGCGAGCTTGTCTGCGAGGTTAAGAGTGGGGGAACCATCAAGGGCAGGATGAATGTGAATGTTCCTGGTGTTAGGAGGAATTTGCCGGCACTACAGGAGATGGATAAAAAGTACATTAAGTTTGCAAATGATAAGGGGATTGACTTTATTGCTCATTCTTTTGTCAGAAATATTGAGGATATTCAAGCTGTGAAAAAGATTATTGATGGTCCAAAACTTATTGCAAAAATTGAAAACCAGGAGGGTGTGAATAATATTGATGCAATTATTGATTCTGTTTATGGGGTGATGATTGCACGAGGTGACCTTGGTATTGAGGTTGCCGAGGAGAAGATACCCGGAATACAAAAGACAATAATAAGAAAGTGCATTGAGAATAAGAAGCCTGTGATTGTGGCAACGCAGATGCTTCACTCTATGATTGATAATCCACGAGCTACAAGGGCTGAGGTTAGTGATGTTGCAAATTCTATTTATGACGGCACTGATGCAGTGATGCTCAGCGGTGAGACTGCAATTGGAAAGTATCCTGTAAAAGCTGTCCAGACTATGGCCAGAATTGCTGAAGAAGTAGAGAAAAACAGTGAACTATTTATTGAGAGGATTGAGCCAATTGATGATGATATTGCTGATTTTCTTGCAGATTCTGCTGTTCGTGCATCTTTTTGTCTTGACACAAGGGCGATTATTGCTGACACTGTTACTGGAAGGACTGGAAGGTTTCTGGCTGCCTGCAGGGGTAAGGATCCTGTATTTTGCATGTGCTATGACAAGAAGGTTATGAGGGCGCTTGCAATATCATACAGTGTTTATGCCTATTTTATGGAGCCGAGAAACTCCTCTGACCAGTTCATATCAAAATCTCTTGAGGTTATGGGAGATAAACTGGATGATGAGGATGTTGTTGTTATTCTTGCAGGGAGCTTTGGTCCCAGAAAGGGTGCTTCTTTTGTTGAGATAAGTAGGGTAGGTGATCTGAAAGAAGTGTTTTTGCCTATACTATGAAAATCGGTTATTAGGTGAAGTTTCTTCCTGAAACTAATGAGCAGGGAGCTCTGGTAACAATATATTTAAACTGCACAAATAATATCCTTTTATGGAAAAACACGCATTTGGCAATTTTGTTCCCAAGGAAGCGAAATATCTAATTCTGGGAAGCTTTACAGCAAAACAGGCGGTAAGAGGAGAATCTTATAATGAGAGTTATGATTGGTTTTACTCAAATAACCGAAACCAGTTCTGGCCCATTATTGAAAGAGTATATGGAGTTAAGCTTGACAATAAAAAGAGTAAACAGAAGCTTTTTAAAAAGCTGAAAATGGCTATGGCTGACATCATCCTGAGATGTGAAAGGAAGAACAACAGCAACCTGGATATAAATCTTAAGAGTATTGAATACAACCTGGAGATCAAAAGGATTATTGAGGAAAACCAGATCAGGAAGGTTTTTTTTACCAGCCGTTTTGTGGAAAAAAGATTTGGGAGAGTTTTCAAAGATGTCAATGTTGAGCAAGTGACCTTACCGTCGCCTTCTCCAAGGTACACACTGAAAAAACAAGAAAAAATCAAGCGGTATAAGGAAATACTTCCAAAATTGAATTGAAGTTCTTCACCAGATGTGGAAACCTTGTTCATAGAATATACGAGTTGCTTCCATTAAGTCAATTGCCAGTGCCTGCTCCAGGCTGAACCACCCATAATCTTCTACTTCTGACTTGTCCGGGATAATATCTCCAGCAATCAGTTCTGCAGGATAAAATCCAAAATCCACCGGAGCATAAGAGCTTGGCATCACCATTAAAGGTTTCTCGGACAAAACTCTGATTTCAAGACCTGTCTCCTCCAGAATTTCTCTCTGCATTGCTTCTGCAGGAGATTCTCCGTCTTTGAACCAGCCTCCGGGATGTCTCCACTGTCCTGCTGAATAAGTAAGTACAAGCCCTTATGATTTCTAACTACAGCAACACCGGCCTGAATATTTTGTGTCATCAGCTAACAATACACCTAATGCTATTTTGCTATTGGATCTTTTAGGTAAAAACAGTATAATAATTTTTTCATTGTTTTATAGAAAGAAGAGCCTTTCCATGCTTCTGGAAGAGTTCACTGTCAATTCTTACTCCCTGCAAACCATCCCTGAATTGTTTTGATTCAATTTTTTGTTTTACTTTAGAATGCCTGTCTGCAAGGTCAACTCTTCCGGAAATTTCCTGTTTTACCCACTGGACATAGTTACTTATTGGGTAACTAACCCATATAAATTTTTTTCCTAGTCTAAGAACTGCCTAATCAATATCTAAAGCCTTCATTATCTTGTCCAGCTTCTTATTGATCTGTTCTAATCCCTGGTTACCAGATTTTGACTTAAAGCATTCACTGCAATAAACTGGCTTTCCTTTAGTTGGCTTGAATGGAACCTCACACTTCTTACCACATTTGTCGCAGTTCACAACATGCATCTTGGGACGTCCAGATTTGCGTGAACGTTGTGAGCCAGAATCATATTTTTTGCGGGTTCTTTTTCCCTTGTATTTTTCCATTGTAATGATGGTTACATGAATTAGTTTATATCTCTTTGCTTTTGATTATGAAGCTTTCCACGCTGCCAGTCACGGAGCAGTTTTCTGGCAAACCTTTTCATGTCGGGTTTACCTCCCTTTAGGAGCATGGATTTGTTTAATTCCTGCATGAAAACATAAGGATCTCCTGTATACTCATGGTCAAAATACTGCTCAAAAAGCTCGGGGTAGCGTTCAATTAGCTTTGCTGCGTAAATATCAGGGTCTTCAAGCTCGGAAGGGTTGATTGAGCCAATCATTACCATTTTTTCAATATCTTTCTCCCTGTAAGCAAGAACACCAGGAGTATCAATTATCATAAACTTGTTCTTGACATTGACAAACTGTGCTCCCTTTGTGTGCCCCGACTCACTACTGACACTCGCAGCTTTTTTCCCCTTAAGTAGATTTATTACTGAGCTCTTGCCCACATTTGGATAACCTAGCACTCCTACTTTACACCTTTTGCCCAAAGACAGCTCAAGTATTTTCCTGAAAAGCAATGTGCCGCCAACTTTTTTCTTACTGGACACAAAGATACAAGAATCATATTCTGCACTTAGCTTTTCCATTTGTTTTTTTGATATGAGATCGCATTTATTTAGAACATATATGAGTTTTTTCTTACTTCTGATTTTTGTTTCAATCTCCCTGTTTCTTGTGAGTTCTGGCATTCTGGAATCCAGCACCAGGAGTATTACATCTGCTTCTCTTATCACTTTATTTACTGTTCTCCAATAGTTTGGCATGTAATTAAGATATTCAAGAGAGATTATAAAGCTATGTAATTGTTAAACGCCGGGACTTAGCTGCAAGAGCAAGTACCAATCTGTTCTTTCCAAACCTCCTTCTTGTATAGATTCGTTATTAGTCTATATACTCTTGGATTCTATAAAGATTTCGGAGAAAATACTGTAAGAATGAACTAACCACATTATCTGTAACAAACATTTATAAATTTATAAACCCTTTTAATTAAGTACAATACAGCAAGATGGAAGACAAAACTAAAAGAATAATACTCTATCTAATCATTTTCTTATTGCTAATGATCTTAATTGGAAATAGTTTTAACCAAGCTCTAATATATACAATTCTTTTCTTTTTCTTGTTAGTTTTCTACCCTAACTTAAGAAGGTGGTGGAGTAGGCAAAATTCTGAAGATAAAGGTTTTTACAAAGGGATAATATCAGGATTAATTATTGCTTGCCTAACAGCAATCGTATTAAACCCTACTTTAAGTGCAAATATTCAAACAGAGTCTCATATCGAGAAAGCAGATATAATCGCCCATTATGAATTTGCTACAGACAATACAACTTATGCTGAATATAAGGATGTAGAATATAGTTTAAGTCCACCACTTATTAAAATTCCATTTACAAATAACAACAGATTACAGATATCTAAACCTGATGGGTATGGTGTTGTTTCTATAACACCAAAGTTTGAGGATGAATGTGTTAAATGGTTATAGGTAGGTCCAGAAGAAAAGCAAATTGTAGTAACTAAAGCATCTTATTTTGAATTCCATGAATGCTTAGTCAAAATCAGATACCTTAAAATTCACAAAAAAAGTGATCTTGCTGATACATTTTATGAGACAAGTTACAGAATTGACTCAGATAGTGATGGTCTTTACGAAGCAACTGGTGTAGGTGTACATAATAAGCACAATCAACAAATAAAAGATTACATTCTTACTTTTGATTATAATGAATATCTACTGGTTGAAAATAAATCTTTAACTATGAGAGAATTTAGTCGTTGCAAACAAATAAAATTAATATATGAAGAGAACCCGTATCCTTTTAGGTATGACTTCTTTGAGAATAAGTCCATAATTGCAATCAAAATGGATCTAGAACCTTTGGAGAGTAAAGAGTTTATATTAAGATGTTATGTCTAAAAAATATTCAACTATAGCTTCTATTCTCTTTTTAGAATGATCTTCTTTACTACTGGTTTATCAGATGTAATAAAAACTAATTTTGCATTTAATTCTTTTACCTCCTCAGGTAATGCTACCTCCTTTGCACCATAAAATGAGTGCTTCTTTCTATCAGGCGCATCTATTCTTATCGCTTCTGCATTTTTTCCGTAAAGAGTCATTTCACTAAATTCTTCATAATCACTATAAAACTTAACTTCAGTTATTGTGCATGGTACCTTGCCTTTATTCCAAATATCTGCTTGAATTCCCACTTTTGTTAAGGAGGCAATCATTGAATTTCCCTTATTACATATGAAAGTCTCCTGTTTTATACATATTATTAAAGAAGGTCTGTTCTTTATATATTCAAATATCTTTAGGAATCCAACTACCAATCCAACTAAAGATCCAATTAATGTTACCCAATCAATAAATGTATAACCTTCAAATAACATCACAATTTTATCAATCATAATAACGGACATCCAATTTTTCAGATTAATAAACTTTTCTTCAATTAAGTGGATTTAAGAGAAAGAATTTCTTATATTCTGTAGCTGTCCTATCTGGAGTTTTGCTTCACCTAACTGGTCTCTTGCAGATCTTAACTCGACAAGCATCTCTGATATTGCGAAATCACTTTTACCCGTGTGTTTCATATAATCATGGTTAGCAATTATCCAGTTGATATACTCATCATAGTTTAGTTCCTGCTGATTAATCCAATACTTGTAAGATTCCAAATCCGAATCACTGAAATCATAATAATTTACAAGCCCATCTTTTACATATCTATTCTCAATTTGACCTATTTTACTAGATACTTCATTAATTCCAGATATTATTGCGACATGCTCTTCTTCCGCTTGTGCATAATAGCTCTGCTTAATTAAATAATTACCATAGAGAATGAGTCCAAAAACTACAATGATGGCAATAAACCACCAACGCTTGTAAATTGGTTCTGATGTAGTTTTGCTATCCATATGTATATGGCAAACCTTTTCCATTTATAAATGTTTGTTTTATTGTCACCAATAAGTAATTAATTACCACACTTGTTAGTTAAGAATATGCTGGCAATCATGGTAATTGTTTTAAAACCCTAATGAGCATCCCATACATATCTCTTAACATATTATCTATGTTTACTTTTATCAAGTTGGTTGTCAACCCAGGAACCAATACTTCTTAACTGGCTGCTTAGTCACTCTTGTAATTCCATATTTTCTAAAGAAAAATTTACTGTTGAATTAAGTTATTGACTCTTTATTCATTTTCGAGATCCTCGCTTTTTCAACCCTATTGGATTCTCCTTGGACTTCTTGCCGCTTTTGGGTTAAGTCCTCTCCTTATCCAACTAGGAGACAGAGAGTAGATGAGAATTCACAGACATAATGACACTAAATCCAAGCTTGAAAAGAGAAAGAATTGAGGCTACTAACCTCAAATACAAACGCTGGGACTGGGACGATTTCAGGACTTTCAGTCCTTCACGCTGTTAGTTATTTGCTTTGAATATTAGTGAAGGTTGCGGAATGCAATCAGACAAGGACTTTTTGAGGTTCTTTTATATGAGCTTTGGTAGCCTTAAAGAGATTGAGATTATTCTTGATATGTCCAAAGAACTCAATCACAGATTACAATGCTTTCAAGGAGCGATTAACCAAACTCGGAAGCATACTTAATATGTTTATACACTTTCCAAAAAGTATTAACCAAGCAGTAGTTAATTATCAAAAGATTTATAAACACTAAATACTCAGTAGCTTACATGGCAGCCAAAGATATTCTAACTATGGGAGACGAGCTTAGTCTATATCTTGTAGTTAATGGACTAAAACCTGCTGCAATGATAGGACTTGATCCCATAGACCAAAGAATAGGACAAGAACCAGAGCTTACTGAAGAACCAGAACTTGGAGTTCCTATGTACCTTTATCGTGCAAGACCAGATGCTATAGCTGAGTTTGAGGAAATTCTTGGCAATAATGGAATTGCTAGTGAGCATTGGACTGAATCCAATGACCAAACTGGTTATGATTCAGATGGAAGAGTAAATAAGGTTTGGAGAAAAATGCTTCAGGAAGCTTGTATTGGCTCAGACCAAGTTGCTCTTGAAAGATTACTGACTGCAGAGTCTCATGAAGAAATTGGGTTGGCTCTTGGTTTTCCTATAGAGGCTGTAAGAGCATTTAATCAGATTATTGACGGAGTTTACAGAGATGGTAAATATGCCCAAGTCCAAAAAGCAAAAGCTGTTCAAGCAGGTCTGGAGCTTCCTGCCTGGTTAGCCTACATTAGTTTTGTTCCTGACCAACTAGATATTGTCACAGGTGATACTTCTCAATCAAGCAGAGAAGTTGGTGAAAAGTATTGTAGCTTTGTAAGAGAACATAATCCAGACTTAGCAAAAAGAGTAGAGGAGCACTTTTCACAGCACAAGCTTCCAGATGAATGGCAAATGGGACCAAATGGAAGTTACAAAATCACTTTTTGCTACGATAGTATGAAAATCAGCACCAGAACTTAATTGCGACATTTATTAGTTTTTTCTCACTTATAAGAACACACATTATATTGCTAGCAATTAAATAACATTTACTAACGGACCTTAAAATCATGTAAGAGTCCTGGCGAGGAAGTAGAAACAACAGCTAATAACGGACTGAAACTGGGAAAAAACGCCGGGACTGGGAATAATCCTAATTTAAATGAGAATATGATAAAAATTATTTTCTGTTCAAATTGGTTTATTCATAAACTATCTCTACATAGTCATATTCCATAACTATACTGACTTCATGTTGGTAATCCGAAGTGCCAATTTTTGGATGTGTACAAGTAATTTTCTCACTCAGATTAACAAAGCCAGTGGTTTCTCCTTGTAATGATCCGTAACACTTTGTACCTTCTTGGTGTGAAACATTTATATCTATCCAAATTCTATCTTGTTTCAAACGACCAGAACCCACATTATTTATCTTAAATGAAAACCCCGTAATTTGTTTGTCAATAGGGTACTGTTCAATATCAACTACATGTACAGGTGCTCCTGAGTTGTAATACTCTTGAACTACCTCATTTTCAACACAAAGGTTTTCCTCTTGTCCAACATAATTTTCTATGCAAATGCGAAATTTTGAATATGTCTTGTATGGATAAGACATCTGTAGGTTCCCAGAAGCTGAAAATTCCACAGTGGTGTTTGATCCAGGAAAAACTGTCCAGTTATAGCTTATTCTCCCACACTCGTCATAAAACCAATTTAACTCTCCATGAACATTATCCAAATCCAAGCTTATAATTTCCTCTTGGCCATCAGATGTAATAACTACTTCATCTGAAAAGTTGTATTCTCCATGATTGCTAAGGAAAATTGTGTTATCGTCCAGAATTTGTGCATAGATTCCTTCAACCCCACCAATATATGAATCTGGATCAACTCCTGAACGAGGCAAGTCACATCTATAACATCCAGAAATAAGAAGTAAGAAAATCAAGGTATATTTCTTCATAAAAAATGACTAATATTAATCTTATAAAAATGTTATTATTGCAATATAAACGCCGCCGCTGGGATTTGAACCCAGAAATCCTTGCGGAAACAGGATAGCTGGAAAGTTTTCCAGTCCTGCGCAGTACCAGATTGTGCCACGGCGGCATTAATGTAAGTGTGCCCTGACGTGGCGACCATAAACTGTTTTTAGGTTTAGGTGTATGCCACGGCGGCATTAATGTAAGTATGCTCTAACGTGGCGACCGAAAAAGGTTTTTGGTTTTTCGAGTATGCCACGGCGGCAATAAAAAGAACTATTGCGCTGTATAAAAAACTTTTGAAATCACTTTGTTAGAATTTGTACATGCCTGTCTCTTAATGGAAGTGGATATACCTGCACTTTCTGCCAGAGCTGGCTTTTTGCAAATTGAGCAACTGGTACTTTTGAACCCCCTCCACTTATTGGATCATCTACCTGGCACAGCCCTGTGTTGTATGTCTCATCATCCAATAGAACCATTTCTGCAATGGCATCATTTATACCTCCGCTCAACTGCAGAGGTATTATTCTCAGTGGCACACCTCCCTTAATAATGTAACACTCAGAAGCCTGGACATTGTATGTCTTATCTGAAGAGTCAGTTCTGCCTTTTGAAGGAACAACTACAAGCTTTCCCTCAAGATCAACATCCTCTGTTTTCCCGTCAATTACAGTGCATGTCATTCTTGGCTGAGGAAAGGATCCATCAAGATACTGTGCTGAACAACCAACAGACTCACTTTTTTTCATATTAACAAAGCTTTCAAGACCATCCTGGTCTACATATTCTCCTCCTAAAAAACCCACAACTCTTCCTTTGTCAATATTGACGACTGGTTTTCTTTCCCTGCCGTACGCATCAAAAGGAGAAAAACTCCAGACATTATAACCCTCTATTTCAAAGGTTGGGTCATCAACTAACATCAGATCTTCATTCTCAACAATCTGTCCAAACTTAAATGTAGCTGAATCACCAAAGTGCAAAAACCTTATTGGTTCTTCAAAATGATGTCCAAATATCTCATGTGCTGCTGTTCCTGTGAGCACAACCACATCATATCTTGACCTGATAGGTTCTTGCCCGTGAATAGTTGCCATTCTTAGGTTTGATAAGGAAAACAATTCATGAAAGGCATCAGTAAAATTAGATGCGCTTTTTATCTTTTTGTCGGGGGTTGGATCTGCCATATATTTAATCAAATCAGTAAAATTACGAATATCCAAATTATGCCTAACTACTGCATTGACACTTCTGTGCGTTGGTATTGGTTTTAGTCCGTGCTCATACATGATTTCAAAAAAAGGCGTGGACTGTATTACTACTCCCCCGCCGGAATTAACAATTACTCTTTGCTGAACCTCTAGTGATCTTCTTATTGAAGTGTCTGGATGCGACTCTGTAAACGCACGCATTTCGCGGTCAAAATAGTTTATTTTTTCAGGAGATTCTATCCAAAGGCATCTCTCATCATCAGGCAAAGCCACACTTTTCAAGCTAAATCTGAATCGTTTGGTCATGATATCTCTTGCAACAATTAGTTTTTCATAATCCAAACTTACAGGAAAATGAACACCTGTCTGACTATACATCCCTAGATGCATATCCTCTAAGTTAAAATTTGACTGGGTATTACAGAATACTTGAGATTTCCCCGCTCTGTATCTAACACTATCATAACCTCCATGAGTAAATCTGGATACTGTTCTTGGTCTTCCTGCTATCTCGTTATACATTTGAGAAGCAAGTTTTTCGAGTTCGTGTCTTGTGTACATCAAATCCATAATGCCAGAGTATTTAATTTGGTTAATAAATATTTCGTATATTACTCACTAATTAGTACTAACCATAAAAAATTCTATTCAAACAGCCAGGTTTGATATGCTGCTTTCATTATTGCCCTTACATCCCTGTCTATTGTGTGGATATCTTCTGGAAATGCGTCTGCTGCAAAATAGGCAAGCAGGTTCTCTTTGACTTCTCCCTGGTACTGGTTTTCAGGGTCTATACATGAGAAAAAGGCATGCGAAAATATCTTCCTGATTAATGGTTCATCAACGCGTACAAATGCAGGTATGGTCTCAACAATCTCTCCAAGTTTAGGATTCTTTTCTTCTATCTTATCCAGTAGACTTTTGTATATATCCTGCAAATTAAATGGCTGCAGACTTCCTGCAATCACTCTAACCAAATCAAATTCATAGCCTGTTTTTAATACAAGGCCGTTTGAGATGTAGTAAAGTCTTCCATCATTCGGATCTACCCTGTACATTTGTCCTGACACTCCCTTTTGCATAATGTCATCAACTGAATCAATAGATATATCAAATAATGCTGACTCTTCAGGACACATAATCCATGTGCGGGTCTGTCCTCTTATTTCTGGATGGTATTTTGTAAGAGTAAATTCCCTTTCATCTATCTTGATGTCCATATGAGAGGTTAACCTGGGAATGCTTAAAAAAATTGTGGTCACTCATAAATACTAAATTTTTAGAAAAATCTAATCATACCTATCTAATCGATAATATAGAAAAGATAGAAAAAATAATCAGTCCTCAACCATCTCAATTTCGATGTTGAGGCCTTTAGGTATTGGAACTCGCATAACCAGTCTCAGGGTCCGCTCATCAGTTGCAATGTCGATAAGCCGCTTGTGAATACGCATCTCCCACCTGTCAAAAGTGGCAGTTCCGTCTCCGCTTGGTCCTTTTCTGGTTGTGACCTTGAGTTTCTTGGTTGGTAAAGGAATAGGTCCACTCATCTCTACTCCGGTCTTCTCTACAATCTCTTTGATTCTCTGACAAGTTTCGTTCACCTTGTCAATGTCTGCGCTCGCTAACTTTATTCTTGCTTTTTGCATATTCCTACATGATAAAACCTATTTTACCATGAAACTTATTCTTTTTTCACAAGGTCGATGCACATTCCTGCAGCAACCGTTGTTCCTGAGTCCCTGATAGCAAACTTTGACATTTGCGGGATCTCTTTCTGCCTTTCAATCACTACTGGCTGGACCGGCTTGACCTTGACAATTGCTGAGTTTCCTCTTTTGATAAAGTCAGGATTCTCCTCAAGTGTCTCGCCTGTTCTTGGGTCCATCTTTCTTACAATCTCTGTTACCTGGCATGCTACCTGTGCTGTGTGGATGTGGAACACTGGTGTGTATCCAACTGTAATAACGGTTGGATGATTCAACACAATGATTTGTGCTGTAAATTCTGTTGCAACAGATGGAATATTATCAGCTGAACCAATAACATCTCCTCTTGCAATATCCTTTTTTCCAAATCCTCTCACGTTGAAACCAACATTGTCTCCCGGCACTGCCTCTGGAATTGTTTCGTGGTGCATCTCTATTGTTTTTACTTCTCCTGTTATTCCTTTTCCTTCTCTTCCTGGTACAGCTGTAACCTTGTCGCCTACTTTCATTACTCCTGTTTCAACTCTTCCGACTGAAACAACTCCAATACCCTTGATATTGTATATATCCTGGATTGGTAATCTCAGTGGTAGTTCCACAGGTTTGTCTGGCAGTTCAAGTTCATCAAGTGCCTCGTATAGGGTTGGTCCTTCGTACCATGACATGTTTTCGTCTCTGTTGTAGACCATGTCACCCATAAGACCAGATGTTGGTATAAATGTCATCTTCTCTGGATTGTAACCAACTGTCTTTAGTAATTTTGAGACGCCATCCTTTGCTGCTTTGTACTTTGCTTCTTCATAGTTGACCTTATCCATCTTGTTGATGATAACAACCAACTGTGTGACACCCAAAGTCCTTGCAAGGAACACGTGTTCTTTTGTCTGTGCCATGACTCCGTCATCTGCAGCAACAACCAATACAGCTGCGTCTGCCTGTGATGCTCCTGTAATCATGTTCTTGACAAAGTCTCTGTGTCCAGGTGCGTCAATAATCGTGAATGTGTATGTCTCTGTCTCGAATTTCTTGTGAGCCAGATCAATTGTAACTCCACGTTCTCTTTCTTCTTTCAGCTTATCCATTACATAGGCAAATTCCATGCCTGGTTTTCCTAGTTCTGCTGCCAAGTCCTTAAGTTTTCTAAGTTCCTGGTCAGACAGGTTCTTTGAATCATACAACAATCTACCTAATGTTGTTGATTTACCGTGATCGACATGTCCTATAAAGACAAGGTTCATATGCTCTTTCTTAGCCATTTTAATAACCCCTCCTTTGAAAGTTTATACTAAATGGGGTATAAAGGCAGATTTATAAATATTTCGAAAAATGTCACTAGGAATTTATGTAAATATTTTGAGATGGTTTTCCACCTATATATATATGGTTTGGTTGGTGTTTTTGTATTAGCAAAATTGAAATTGTATTTACATTGGGAACCCCACCATCACCAGAGGCGGTTATGAACCCTTTTGTGTGCTGGTTTCAAACACTCCCCATTTGGCAAGATTATCCCTTACTCCAAAAACAAATAACCATTATCTTCGCATATATTCTTTAATTCTTCTTTTAATTCAATAGACATGCTGCACCTGTTGTCTAACTTAATTGTTTTTTCTCCTTTGATTAATGGAAATCTCGTGCACCCTTCTGGTTTGTCTTTGTGAATTGCACATTTTCTGTTGATATATGCAGGGCATTTTGGCTGTGCATCAACTTTGAAGAGACTCCCCATTTTTGTATAACTAACTTTGGAATATTTGCTGATTTTTCGATGCTGCTCTTGCGTCATTATTATCTTCTCAAAATTTTCACAGCATACAGAGGGACATTTATTTATACAGAATTCTGACAGCTTTTTTTCCCATTCACTGAAGATCATTTAGGATTTTTTTGATTTTTTCGACTGTGTGGCTCCAGGTGTATCCTTCAACTATTGTGTCTCTTGCGTTTTTTCCAAGCTCTTTTCTTTTTTTCTTGTCATCTATTAAATCTTTGATATGATCTGCAAGAACATCAACATCATGCTTGCTGAAGAGGAGTGCATTATAACCGTCACTAATTGCTGTCAGTGCGATTCCGACTGGTGTTGTTATAACAGGAAGCCCGCAGGACATTGCCTCAATTGTGCTAAGTCCTGTTGTTTCTGTAAGTGATGGCATAACAAAGATGTCCATTGACTGGTAATAGGGTACAATATTATCTACAAAACCTGTTACTATGACATTTTTTTGCTGGGAGTACTTGTGCGCTTCTTCCCCGTCTCCAACAAGAAGTAGTTTACAATTGTCTACGTCAAGCTTTTCAAAAGCATCTACCAGTGTTGCAACATTTTTCTCACCGCTTATTCTTCCGGTAAATCCTATGACAATCTGTTCTTTGTCTATTCCAATTTTCTCTTTCTTGCTTTTTCCTGGTTTGAATTTTTCATGGTCAACTCCTAACCTTACTGTTTCTTTTTTTGTCCTTATCCCTGCCTCGTTAAGTACATCAATCATTGCTTCATTAGGAACCATTATCAAATCAAGAAAGTTGCAGAAGAATCTCATCTGTATTTTAACAAATCTCATCAAGAGGTCCTGGAACCATTTTGGGCCGCCTGAAATTCCTGCCAGCTGTTCCCAGCCTATCTGGTGAAAGTACATAACTATTGGTTTTCTTAAGATTTTTGAGATGATGACTGAGCCTGCTCCAAGATATGGAAGGCTCTGTATAAAAACAACATCGCTTTTTCGTATTTTTCTGTAGAGTCTTGGTGTTGGAAGAACAGGATAGTATGGAAAACCTGCTTCAATTTTTATTAACTTAAAAACTGGAAAAAGTGTAACTGGTGCTCCCCAGTATTCTTTGACCTGCGTTCCGTAATTAGGAGCAAGTACTTCCACATCAAATTCTTTTGTCAGTTCAGGTACTATATTTCCTGAGAATCTTACCACTCCGTCAATATTTGGCGGGAATGTTTCCATTACATACAACAGCTTCATTTTATCTTGTAAAATTTTTCTGCAAACCTGACATTATGTGATATCCCATTGACAATTGCACTTGAATATACAGACCAGAGTAATAAAAGTTTTGCTAAAAACTGGCTTTTGAATGTGTTTAGTGCCTGGAGTTTTTTACTAAATGTTTCGGTTATATCAACATACAAAAGTGGATATTCCATTCTTCTAAGATTTATTACATTCCAGACATCAAACATGTATACATTTGTCTTGATATCCATATCCTCTACAACATCTAATACCATTTTTCCAACTTCTTTGTGGTCTTTGTGAGGGTCATGGATATTGTGTGTGAAGATTTTTATGGGACGAAAGTCATCGATGAATTTCAAGAGTACTTCTCTTGCCTTTTCCTTGTTCTGCATAAATTTCATTTCTTCAAATCCAAGATATTGTGAAGAGTGAAATCCTAAAACACTTTTTGCCTCTTCTGCCTCATTTTTCCGCATTTCCTGAGTGACCTCTTCCTTCATCCAGGTGTGGCTTTTTTCACCGTATGAGAATCTTATTACATGGACTACCTTGCTTTGCTCAACATATTTGGCAATTGTCCCTCCGCATCCAAACACAGCATCGTCAGGATGAGCGCATACTACAAGAATATGTTCATGTGTCATGGGTTAAGTGTTTTTGTTTGTGTTAATTAATGTTTTGAAAAGTATTTCAAGCTATATTCTTGACTCCCGTTTTGTATCCCACAGCACAGGCAAATAAAGTAAATCCGCTGTGGAGGCTTACCCTGCCTGTGGGGCATTTACGCCTCCACTTTTGAAAGCGGATTTACAGACTTGAAAATCTCGCCCTAAAGGGCGGGGTATTCAACATCCCAGTTGAAAATCTCTTTGAGGTGAGATTTTCAAATAATTATCTTACTTAAAAATCCAACCAGGCACATTCAATTAAGAAAATTCCTCCCTCCTTGGCACAGACGGTCGCTTGCATGCGCCCTACTGCGGTCCTCAAAACACCGAACCTACGCCTGGCCAGGGAGGAATTTCAAACTTTGTGAAAGATTAATTGTGAACAAACAGGTAATTAGAAATTAAAAGAAGGTGGGGCGACCGAGACTTTCATTCACATAAGTGATTTTGAACTCGGGACACCACGGTCTTCAGCCGTGTGCTCTCCCTGGCTGAGCTATCGCCCCATCAGGGATAAAAAATCTTGTTTAATATAAAAGGGTTTCGGATTCAAATTGTACTTTGTATTCATCTACCCCTGTGTTGTAAAAAAGAACTTCACAATCAGGGAGAACTACTTTTACATCTGGACTGCCGTCTTGGTTGCAGTCCTCTGTTTCTATATACTGGATTTCAGGAAATTCTCCAAGCTCCTGACGTACACCAGATCCCCCATAAACAATCTCAACTGAGTCTCCTCTGAGAATTAGAACATCCTGCCAGCCGTCATTGTTAAAATTTGCTCTGGGGTCTGTCTTCAGGCACGCTATCAGGCTTCCCACCAATAAAAAACTGTTTAAATCTCTCACGAGTCTTGATAGTCTCATAGGCACAATAAAAAGCTTCTATTATATATAGTTTGCTATGTATGCTACTGTCAAGTTACTAAAATATGAAAGGTTTATAAATCATCTTTGCCTATACATTAATATGACAATTGATGATCAGGTCTGGGAAACAACTCACTACAATGAAATAAAAAGACCTGTATGGTTATCTGATGAATACCTAACACAAACCATAGCTAGACTAGAGAGTATTGGAAGTGGGAAAAAGCAATACTTTTTACTAAATTTTGCCCAGGAGAATCCTTTTGCAGAGCTCTGTCAAGAGGTGGCCGAGTACTTTGGTATTCCTGGGAACCAAAGACTAGGAAATAGATTAGTTGATAAGGTGGGTGATGTGCTTTCTGATGCTGCCAGAGCTCTTAAACTAAGGACTATTGAACTTCAAGACCATGATTACTATATGACCTTATCAGATATTCTGCAGGAACATGGAGAAATTCCTCTATTGCTAGTGAGACATGCTGAGCTTGCCA
Organism: uncultured Methanosarcinales archaeon; assembly: GCA_964444505.1. Classification (GTDB taxonomy): domain Archaea; phylum Nanobdellota; class Nanobdellia; order Woesearchaeales; family JAGVZT01; genus CAYUHF01. The sequence continues at coordinate 106,688 of CAYUHF010000002.1, forward strand.
AACCAGAGTATATTGACTGGATAATGATGCAAAAGAAGCGTGGTAATATTGGTTTGATTTACTGCAGTGGTGACAAAAGGGAGCTTTTCAAAAGATTTGGAGATCATTACAGAAAGCTTGCAACCAGGTTTTCAGCGGACTTTATGGATTTTGATTAAGCTTTTTCTATATACAATCTTAAAAATACACCACTAATTAGTAACAAATTAACGAAAGATTTATATATGTGTTATACCTACTATGTAGTAACACACACTTTGGGGGGTGGTTATTATCATAAAACCAATCTTTAAGTTGATTTCAGCACAAAAGCTAAGGAATCTACAGTACAAGAATGGATTATTTGCAGCTTCACATAAACAGGTATCCACCGGGTACAATGCTGCATGGATAAGAGACAATATTTACGAGGCCTTGGGGCTTGAAAAAGTAAAAAATATTGCCCAGGTAAAAAAGACCTATGCTGCTCTATTTGATATTTTTCTAAAGCACGAGGCAAAGATTGACGAGGCAATTAAGTCCAAGCCTGTTTGGGATTTTGAGTATATTCATGCAAGATACAACCCTGAAGATTTATCAGAGTATCATGAACCTTGGGGAAACAAGCAGAATGATGCTGTTGGTGCATTTTTGTTCAAGGTTGGTGACTTGTACAAGAAAGGTATTGTTGTTTTCAGAGATCATAATGACTTGAGGATACTCCAGAAAATAGTGTATTATCTTGGCAGTGTTGAGTACTGGCAGGATAAGGACAATGGTGTCTGGGAGGAGAATGAAGAAGTGCATGCAAGTTCTGTTGGGGCTTGTGTTGCTGGGCTAAGAGAAGTCATTGACCTTGTGCATGTTCCTGAAGAGATGATCAGGCGTGGGCAGGAGACCTTAAACAAGCTTCTTCCAAGGGAATCTGTAACAAAGGAAGTAGACCTTGCCTTATTGAGTCTTATTTATCCTTTTAATATTGTAACAGAAAAACAGAGAGCTGAAATTCTCTGGAATGTTGAAAAGAAACTTGTCCGTGAGAACGGTGTTATCAGGTATCTTGGAGACAGGTACTACAGTAATGGGCGTGAAGCTGAGTGGTGTTTTGGTTTTCCATGGCTTGCAAAAATATACAAAGAGCTTGGAAACAAAGAGAAGTATGACCATTACATGAAAAAGACTCACTCAGTGATGAACTCAAAGCTGGAAATACCTGAGTTATATTTTGCAAGTACAAATACGCACAATGAGAATTCACCATTAGGCTGGGCACTAGCAATGTATCTAGTGGCCGTATCATAATCACAGTCGTGAAGAGAGTGTTATTTCTTCATCCCCTCACAACACTAACATTCTCTTCATGATTGTTTTATTTTTTGTCCTACTTCTATATTATGTTTTTCTGCAAAACCCTTATTTACTTCGACAACATATTTTGCATTTACTGGTGGTTTGTATGATGTGCATGGTTCTTGTTTGCATGGTTCTGCCTTTTCTATGTGCACGATTTTCTGGTTTTCATCTATCCACATGATATCAAGAGGGATGAGTGTGTTTTTCATCCAGAATGAGTGTTTTTCTGGTTGTTCGAAAATAAATAGCATGCCTCTGTTTTTTGGCAGGTGTTTTCTGTGCATCAATCCAATTCTTCTCTCATTAAATGTGTCAGCGACTTCTGCATTGATACATTTTGTTTCAAAGCAGAGTCTTACTGTTTCTGCCTGAGTGCAGGAGATTAGTAGAATCAGGAGTAGTAGTTTTTTCATAGATGTTGTTTTTGTGTTTTGGTATAATATTTTTTTGGTTCACTCGTGTTTTTTTCAGGCTTATGAGCATACCCTGCACTAGACATTCCCGCACAAAATATTTAAATGTTCAAGGTATATCACAGAATATGAGAGATAGAAACATTTTGGATGATTTTTGTATCAGATTTTCATCTATTGTTGAGAAGTATTGCAAATATGTAGTAGTATCTGGGTTTGTTGCTATTAGCTCTGGGAGAGTAAGAGCTACTGAGGATATTGATATGATTATTGAAAGATTGGAATATCATTCATTTGTCAAACTACATCAAGATCTATTAGATAGCGGATTTGTGTGTATTCAGTCGAGCGATCCCAATGAGATTTTTCAATATCTAAGCGAAAATATACCTGTAAGATATGTACTGGAGAATCAAATTCTCCCGGAGATAGAGATGAAATTTGCCAAAGATCAACTCGACAAGTACCAGATAAAAACAAGAGTAAAACTGCCACTGACTGGTCTTGATGTATGGTTTAGCAGTGTTAATATGAATATTGCATTTAAAGAGAAATTACTCAAGTCTGAAAAAGACTTTAAAGATGCAGAACACCTAAGAAAAGTATATCCAGAAAGAGTTGATGAAAGAGAGATTAGCAAAATATCTGAGATGATACAAAGGTACAGACTATGAGCAAAGAAATTGACAGGTGGATTGAGTATATGAAAGATAATCCTGACAAATGGAAGAAGATCCATACTAAATTCATTAATGCACAGTTCGAAAAGTCAAGGAAGTTCATAAAAAGACTTTCAGAACAGCCAGGCGGAAAAGAAAAGATAATAAACGCTTATGAGATTAAAAACGGCCATCAGAAGTTACTAGGCCCATAAGTTCTTTTGCAAGTTCTAATGTTGATGCTGATACTATGGGAATGTGTTCTTTTTGGCCGAATTCCAGGTATTTTTTCTCTCCTAGTAAGTTCCCCTGCAGATCAACCATGACTCCTCCTGCCTGTGTTATCAGGCCGTACGATACTGCTATCTCTAGGTTGCCTTTTCTTGTGCATTCCAGAACAAGATCAGCCTGACCTGTAAAGAGTTCAACATGTGCAGCAGCTGCTGATTTAAGAGGATGAGTGTTGCAACCTTTGAGTTTTTGTGAGAATATTTTCCTGTTAATAATCCAGTTTTCGTCAATGTGAATTTTTGTGTTGTTGTTTAGGGAGATATTATTTGAGCATTTCAAGGAGATTTTATTTCCCCAAACTTTTACCCCATCTCTAATAGTATAGAATAGCTCTCCTGTTGCGTGCTGCATAATACCGCAGAAAATATAGTCAGAGTATTTTGGGTCAAGATTAGAAAAAACAGAAAACATTGTTCCGTATTTTGAATGGATGTTATCTTTGTATGCTGATGAGCCGTCAAGACCATCCAGGACACAAAGGTATTCGGGGTTTCCAATGTCAAATGTCCCATGTTCCTCAGACACAACCCTTATGGGAATATCAAAATCTCTTAAAGTCTGAATAACTACTTCTTCTGCTTCAACATCACCAATAAGAGCTGTCTCTCCATACTGGTTTTTTTCAGCTTCCTTTTGTCCTTTTTTTCCTAGTTCAATAATTCTTTTGTGTGCGTTTAAGAGTGCTGTTGTGTATGGCTGCATGTTGTTTTGTAGATACATGTTGTTTAAATTTCTTTTGAAATTCCAAACAATTAATAAATTGGTGTGTTTATTCTTGTGACATGGACAATAAAATTCTTGTCATTGGTGCAACTGGTGCTATTGGAAGGAATCTGGTTCCTGCTCTTCGGGAAAAGTATGGTAATGAGAATGTTATTGCTGGCTACAACAGGAGAGTTCCACAGGGTGAGCTTGCAGAAGGACCTATTGTACAGATTGATGTGACTGATAAATCAATGTTAAGAAAGATTGTTGACAGTCATGATGTTGTTAGTATCTATAATCTTGCGGCCCTGCTATCTGTTGCTGCTGAAAAGAATCCTGAGTTGGCAGAAAGAGTGAATATGGGCGGTCTCATGAATGTTCTTGATATTATGACTGATGATATGACTGGGTTCTGGGCAAGTTCAATTGCAGTCTATGGTCCAGGTATTCCCAAAAGAGATGTTTCTGAAGATGTTACTTTCAATCCTATCACTGTTTATGGTAAAGGTAAGGTTAAAGGAGAAATTGCTATTGCAGAATCCGGCAAAAACATGCGAGTTATCAGGTTTCCTGGTTTGAATGGTCCTGGAGAGCCTGGTCCTGGCACAACTGAATATGCTATTGAGATGATCCAGGCTGCTGCAAAAGGTGATCACTACATTGTTCCTTTAAGAAAAGATACAAAGATGCCTATGATGGATATGAGAGATGCAGTCAGAGCTATAATGATGCTAATGTCTGCAGAAAAGGTTGGAAAAACCTATAATATTTCTGCTTTCAGTTTCTCACCTGAACAATTAGCAGAAGTTGTAAGGGAGTTCAATTCTGATTTTGAGGTTGATTACCAGCCGGATGAGATGAAGCAGAATATTGCTGACTCATGGCCAGAATCTCTTGATGACTCACGCGCAAGAAAGGACTGGGGCTGGGAGCCTGCTTATTCTCTAAAAGAGATGGTTAAGAATATATACAAAGAGGTCTGATATTATATCTTCTCAAGCATTGAATCTAGTTTTTTGAATGCCTTGTCAACGGCAAAGAACAAGTTTCTGTCTGTTATCTCTGTGTTGTACTGTTTTCCATTAATTACAATCATACCATGAAGTTCATATTTTTCAGACTTTTCCTTTTCATGCACTTTTTTCATCTTAAGACTAAGTTTCTCAAAATCATCAAATCTTTCAGAAATCTTTCTTGTGTAATTGCCGACAATTTTTTTCAAAACTACCATGGTTCCTCCATCCAGTCCGGAGAAACCAGAAAGTTCAATCTGTCCTCCAAGTACAAGGACATCTTCTTCTGGTGTTTCACTGCTCATATCATCTAAATTTGTGTCTTGTATTTAAATACTTTTTGGTATATCATGGTATTTATATACTTTAAAGTGGTATAAAAAATTTTTAAAGGCAATCCAACGAACTTTAATTTATGATTGAAGCTAAAGCAGAGTTTTTCTTTGAGGTTTCCTGGGAGGTTTGCAACAAGGTTGGTGGTATATACACTGTTGTCAAGTCCAAGATACTTCCTATGAAGAAATTTTATGGAGACAAGTATTTTGCGATAGGACCTTATTTTATGGACAAAGCAGCAGGACAGTTCCAAGAGTTACTGCCACCAACCCAGCTTAAGAATATTTTTGAAAAGCTAAAATCAGAAGGCATATACTGCCACTTTGGAACATGGCTTGTGCCAGGTGATCCCAAGACAATTCTAATTGATTATTCTGAGTTTTCAAAAAACACAAATGACATCAAGAAAAAACTATGGGAAGAGTACAAGATTGATTCACTAAACACAGAGTACCATGACTTTGATGAACCTGTTGTATGGTCATTTGCCGTTGGAAGGCTTCTTGAAGAGATTGCTGCTCTTGGTGATGGCAGCTTAGTTGCTCAATTTCATGAATGGCTGAGCGGAGGAGCTCTACTGCACCTTAAGATGCAGAACTCAAAGATTGCAAAGGTATTTACAACTCACGCCACAATACTTGGAAGGACTTTAAGCGGGAGAAATGGTGATCTCTACAGTGAGATTAATGACATGGACCCCAAAAAGAAAGCTTATGAGCTGGGTATTGGTTCAAAGCATCAGATGGAAAGTGCATGTGCCCAGAATGCAGATGTTTTTACAACAGTAAGTGAGATTACTGCAATTGAAGCAGAGGCTCTTCTTGACAGAAAACCAGAGGTACTTCTACCAAACGGGCTTGATATGGAAAAGTTTCCTACACTCGAAAAAGCGACATTACGACACAGAATTTTTAGAGAAAAAATCAGGCAGTTTATAATGTATTACTTTTTTCCCTATTACAAATTTGATCTTGAGAAAACATTGATTTTCTTTATTGCAGGAAGATATGAGTTTCACGACAAAGGCATAGATATTTTCATAAAAGCTCTGGCTAATCTTAATGAAAGATTGAAAAAAGAGAACAGTAACAAAACAATTGTAAGCTTTTTTTGGATACCTGCTGGCTTTAGAGGCATAAGGCATGAGATACTTGAAAACAAAACCATTTTCAAGGATATCAAAGATTACACTGATGATTCTAAAAAAGAGATTATTGAAAGACTGCTGTATGGACTTATTTCACAGAAATCACTTACTCCAAGATTCTTGCTTGGGGAAGAAACTGTACAGGAGATAAATAAGGGGATTATTAGATTGAATAAGTACACTGGAAAAACTCCTCCTTTATCAACTCATTATCTTAATAATGAAGACCAGGATGCTATAATGCAAAGTTTTAAAAAATTTGGTCTCACCAATAAGAAAGAGGACAAGGTAAAAGTTGTTTTTTATCCACTTTATCTTAACGGGGCTGATAGACTTTTGGATCTGACTTATTATGAGAGCATGACAGGATCTCATCTGGGTGTTTTCCCCTCATATTATGAACCTTGGGGTTACACTCCGCTCGAGGCTGGTGCTTTGGGTGTTGCTTCTGTTACAACAGATTGCGCTGGTTTTGGAAGATATCTTCTTGAAAAAGCAGCAGTAACAAGGTACCCGGGCATTCATGTTTTGAAAAGACTAAACGAGTCAGATGACAAGGTTACTGATGAGCTCACAAATATTTTGTATGATTATTCAACTATAACAAAACATGAGAGAATTGAACATAAGATAAGGGCAAAACGACTTGCATCTCTTGCTGACTGGAAAATACTTGTTGAAAATTACATAAAAGCGCATAATCTTGCACTTGAAAAATGGAATTAAGAAAAGACTATATTCTGGACAGGTGGGTCATTGTTGCCCCCCACCGTGGAAAAAGACCTCATGATTTCCAGGTAAAAACAGAACAGACTTCCGGACACTGCCCTTTTTGTCCTGGTTCTGAATCAGAAACTCCAACTGAGATCGGAAGAATTGAATCCAACAGTGAATGGATAGTTAGATGGTTTCCAAACAAGTTTGCAATACTTCATCCACATGGTTCTTTTGATATTAAAACGCATAATAATTTCTACACTTTTGGTCCTGCCCAGGGTTCTCATGAGGTTATTGTTGAGACAAGAGACCACAACAAACAGCTGCACGAGTTATCAGTGTCGCATATTGTTGAGCTGTTGAAGGTTTACAACTGGAGAATTGAAGATTTGTCTAAGGATTATGAATATGTTGTTGTTTTCAAAAACCATGGTGTCAAGGGAGGCACATCTCTTCTGCACAGCCACACACAGGTGACTGCTCTGAAAGTTGTCCCCCCAAGTGTTCGTGAAGAAGTTGCTGCAAGTACTGGTGAAAGCTGCAGGTATTGCGATATAATTGCAAAGGAAAAAAACAGCACACGAGCTGTATTTGAAAATGAATTTTTTGTTGCTTTCTGCCCTTATGCCTCAAGATATAATTATGAAGTATGGGTATTTACAAAAGAACACATGGGAGATATTAACAACATGGATGATTACGAGCTGAGGGCTCTTGCAGAGATACTTAAAAAAATCCTTGTAAAACTCGGGAGTATTCATGCATCCTACAACATGGTGATCCACTATTCACCTAAAAATGAAGATCTTCATTTTCATATTGAGATCAAACCCAGAATTGCAACATGGGGTGGTTTTGAATTATCAACAGGAATAATTGTAAACAAAGTTGCACCAGAATCAGCAGCAGAGTTTTACAGGTCATAAACTGGCTGTTTCTCTTGAGTGTTCTAGTTTCATTAACTCTTGCAAATATTCTGCACCTGACTTTTTCAGAGTCTTCTGCCCAGAGGTCTGATGTTTTTGATTATCTTAAAGGCCAAGGTAAATTACCTGATGTATTTAATGAGTCTGAGAAAAGTCATCTTAGGGATGTCAGGGTACTGATAAGAAGTGTATCATTTGTTTGTTTTCAACTATTGTATCTCTTTTGCTGCTGACATTTAAACCCCGGACTGACTGGATTACATTTGGTTTGTTTGCAACTGTTCTCTTTGGTATTCTTGGTTTGCTTTTTTTTGAAATCTTTTTTGTTTTGTTTCATATTGTGTTTTTCCCGCAGGGAAACTGGTCATTTCCTGTAGAAAGCACCATAATACAAATGTTTCCCCAGGAGTTTTTTGTCAGGTTTGTTGTTTTGATTGTGATACGACAAATAATTATTGCTTGTTTTTTTCTGTTATTCAATGCAATAAAAGAAAAATATATATATGAATAATACCCGGAAAAGATGACAAATGAGGTGATTTACAATCAGTTATAGAAAAGGACAAAAAATAAAGGACATACCAAACAAGAAAGAACAGGAAAAGATTCTCAAAAAAATCAGAGATGAAGAGAACAGACTTGCTTATCCAGGCGGTAAGCGAGGCAACTACACTGTTACTGTTGGCCGAAAGAAAAAGGCTAAGAAGAAATAATTTTTTTTATGGGAAAATTAGATACAGGGAGATGCGGCTTATGCTGCAGTCTCCTTGTTCGTCTTAATTCTAAGGATATTGAAAGGATCAAAGAATTAGGATATGATGATTTTACCGAGATTAGAAAAGATGAGAAGATTCTGAAAAGAGTAAATGGTTACTGTATTTTTCTAAAGATCGAAGAAGGGATTGCAACCTGCACAATATATGATCATAGACCAAAAGTATGCAGGGAATACGAATGCATTCCTGAAGGATATGATGACTGCAAGCTCAAGCGTCATTACAAGATTGTTGATCTTGATGTATTATAGGCTCTCCATATTTGCCATCATAACCTGGTTTGACTTTAATTTGCTGTTTTCTGTTCTTAATTACTGTTTTTGCTATTGATTTGCTTGTATTTTTGTATAATTCTTTTGCTTTCACGTTCAACAAAACATTGTATTCATTATCAAAAGTTTTAATCAGCTTGTTGTAAATATTCCAAACTGTTTTTGTATTCACTCCACATCCGATTGTTTTTGATATCAGTTCTGATAATGGGATGCAGTGCAGTGATTTTGTGTTCGTGTTTTTATCTGATAGTTGTTTTACTCTGTTCATGACACCTATTGTTAGTTTTTTATTGCAAACAGGACAAATTCCATTGTGTTTTTTGGTCTGTTCTGGTGAGAATACAATTCCACACTTCCTGTGTCCGTCATAATGGTATTTTCCTTGATCCGGCCACATCTCAATTGTTGTTATTTTGTTTTTTCTTATAGAATCAATAATTGATTTGTATGTTATTTTTTTGGTTTTTATGATGTTGCACTCTCTTCCAAGTCTCCACGGCCAGTAGCTATGTGCATCCGAGTTACTCACAAGTGTGTATTTGTCCAGTGCTGACCACATCCGGTTCATCTCAGGGTCAGATGAGAGGCCTGTTTCGAGCGCATTGATGTGTCTTAGCTGATCCTGAAAACACTCTTCTATTGAATCAAATCCAGATTTTGATCCAAACAGACTAAACCATGGTGTCCATATATGTGCAGGAATTATTTCAATTTCTTCACTTATGCTCTTTGAGATCTCAACAAACTCTGGACAGGGAATCTTAAATATTGGTCTACCGTCATAATCAACTCTACCTTTTTTCAGGAGTTCACTTGTGAGCTGTTCTGCGCAACCAAAGTCTGGAACAAGGATGACTAAGTGGACCTTTCTTGTTTTTTCCTGCTTGTAGATTAGTGATATTTCTGTCTGGAGAATGAACTGGAACCCTGTTTTTGTTCTGAGTTCATTGTCAAGATTCTCTTTTAGGTGGTTATACCATTTTGGGTGTGTAAAGTCACCTGTACCCAGAGCATGAAGTCCTTTGATTTTTGCGTATTTTTCCAGCTTTGGTATTGACAGATACTTGGATGTAGCTCTTGAGTATTTTCCATGGATATGAAGGTCTGCAAATACTTCCATTTAGTGTTGTATAATGAGATAATTTAAAACTGTTTTTAATAAAGCACAATAGAAACGGGGGATTCAAACAGGATATAAGAAGTTCTTATTGATATTAATTTAGACATACTCCAAAATCAAAAAGTTAAAAAAAAAGAAATATTTATGCCAACTCCAGATAGAAGTTGTATGTTACTCCTGAATCAAATCCTGCTGCAAGTATCTGGTAGTCAACAGTTCCGCCATTAAATGATGCTTCGTCTGCTATTGCCATACCAGCAAATACCACTGCATTTCCTGATTTGAGAGCATATGTTTTCAGGTTTCCTTCAGAACCATCAGACCATGTTTTTGCATACGGAGTAGCTGGCACAGTAAAACTGTTTGTGCTAAACTCCTCTGTCTGGTCAAATGTACTTGCAAAATTGTCTGGTGCTTCTTCCTGAAGATTTGATGGCATGTCTCCTGCTGCAGCTGCACTTAATGACCAACTTGAGATTGTCTCGTTACTAGCATAGACTGTCGAGTTTGTCACATCAGTTACTGCCCAATGATAAAACACATTGTTGCTTGCATCTTCTAGACTTACATTACCACTTATCTCTCCGTAAAAACCTGTCCACCTTGTTGTTATCTGTTCACCTGTGATGTTGAGTTCGGTTATGTTTCCTCCCTCTGTCACTACCTGGCCTGCTGCACCTGCTGCCGCTGCAGTTTCCTGTGAACCCTCATCAACTCCTGCTGATGTTGGCTCAGCAACTGCATACGTGCTTAAAAGCAGCACAACCGCCAAAACAGTTAACAATACATTTTTTCTCATTTCCTCACCTCCCGTAAATTTAAAAAAAAATATTTAATTCAGCTCCACCCAAAGATAATATGTCGTGGTACTTGTATCTCCTCCACTTCCATCTTCAGGTACTAGCATTTGATAATCTACTGTCTCGTTCAATCTGTAGCTTTCTGTGTCTTCCTGGACTTCGCTTGCAAAAACAACATTACTGTCGTCATACAAACTGAATGTCCTCCAGACTGCTCCCCCAGTACTATTCAGGGTATCAACAAAATCACCAGCTCCAAGACTATCAAATATTCCTGAATCTAGTGTGTCTGTACCTCCAAAAGTGTTACTGTATGAGTCTGCATCGGAAGCATCAGCCAAATGTGTGTAATAATCTGTCACATTAGCTTCAGTAGCCTCTGCCAGATTGGACCAATCAGGATCATCAGACTCTGAGCAGTATACAACTCTTCCAGTTCCTGTCCAAGTGTACATGTGGTAATTATCCTGGTCACCAAGAATGATGTTACCTGTGACATTACCAATTACAGCTGCCCATCGGTACGTTGAAACATTTGCGTTAAGATTTGCCCGCGTTACGTTACCTGCAATAGCTGTAACATTGCCCGGCGCAATTTCAGGCATAGCTCCTAAGTTTTCTTCACTAACAACTGTGGCACCACCAGGGTCAACTGCTGATGCATTGATTGCAAATATTGCGAATGCAAAGACTGCCAATGCCCATACTAAATGTCTTACCTTCATGTTTTCACCTCTTTTTTTTGTCTGTGATTATGAAAGGCTCCCAATGGGGATATGAGGGGTGGTTTAGAATTATCGGGAGCCTTTTTGATTATGATTTGTATTCCTCCAACCACATTTCTGACAGATTCTGCAAAGCATTGCAAAACTTTTTTGAGAGTGTATAGATCCTCTTGTACATGTCGTACCTGATAAGGCCCATACCCTTCATCGGTGTCAGTATGCGATCGTAAAATTGCCGTTTGTTGTACGAGATTTCCTCGCCCTGATACATCATATTACCCTCGTGGAGTTTTGTTGCAAACGCCGACATTTCGGATTTGTCAACACTTCCACCCTTGTCCTTGATATACCTGATCAATAACTCGGCAACGATCTTTTGTTGGTCTGTTGAAAATATCACCTCGTAAATGCTTTCAGGTAAGTTGAACTGATCGAACAATATTACCATAAGTATACAGAAATACAACCAGTATATAAATATTTCTATTCCTTATATCAGTATACACAAGTGTATATTAAAATACCAATTAGAATAGCTGTAGGCATAGAAATTTGAGGTTTCAAGAATTACAGAGTGGGTATTTTTGAAGTGTTTTTAAAAATCCTGAAAAATCATCTACGCAATAAATAATGGCTTTTAAGAGTTTAAGAATGATTTTACTACTATGTGTTAAAGAAATTTTCAAGCTCTTTTTGATAGTTTAATGTTACTTTTATGTTCTGATCATGGGAAAAACACCTGTAATAATTATGCCAGGTGTATCTTTTGTCAAGAAAAACAACTACTCCTTTGTCATTTGATGACCTTATTACTCTGCCTGCGTTTTGCAGAACCCTGTTCATTGCAGGGAACAGATAGCCGTAATCCCATCCTTTTGAGAATTTGGTGTCATAGTGCTTGATGAGTGCTTTTGTTTCAAGGTCGGGATAGTGCAGAGGTAGTCCGACTACAACAACTCCTTTCAAAAGATTTCCCGGGAGATCAATTCCTTCTCCAAATGATCCGGAAACTACTCCAAGAAGTACTGAGCCTTCAAGCTGGTTCTCCTTGAATTTTGACAGAACAGCTCTTTTTTGTTTTTTGCTCAAGTTTCTTGTTTCAAGCATTATTTTTTTTCTTGTTTCAAAATACCTGTATACTGAATCTCTCAGACGATAGCTTGGAAAAAAGATTATTGAGTTTCCGGGTATTGTGTCAACTACTTCTGAGCAGATCTCTGCTATTTCCCTGTACTGGCTCTCGTTTCTCTCTGTGTATTTTGTGGTTGTTCTTGGTATGACAATATCCAGTCTGTTGTCTGTTGGAAACGGGCTTTCAAAGCTTTGTGTCTGTGCATTCTTAAAACCCAGGATGTCCTGGTACATCGAGAGTGGCTGCAGTGTCCCGCTCATAAGTACTGTTGAGTATGCTTTTTCTGCCACTTCATTGCTTAGCATACCTGGGTCAAGGCACCTGTAGCTTAGTGTTATGAGTGGTGTTTTGAGCATTTTTTTTGTTATTATTCTGACAAAACCATTGTTTTTTCCTGTCCACTGCTCAAGAAAGTTTGCAATTGAGCCTATGTAGCTTTGTTTTTCTGATTCTCTTACTGAGTCTCCTATGAACTCAAAATCAGCTACAAGGTCTGTGTAATCCGGGAGTTGTCTTGAAAAATCCCTTTTAGTAACAACCTTTTCTTCTGTGTCTGCCATGTCTTCAAGTATTTGTTTGATGTTTTCAATGTTTGATTTTGTTTCTGAGTAGCCGAATTTTTTGGCTTCTGATATTGCTCTGTTGAGCATGTAGTTTGACAGCCTGTGGGTCATCAGGTCTCTTAGTCTTGATGGTAAATTGTGTGCTTCGTCAACTATAATTATGCTGTTTTCAAGTTTCTTGTTTGACTTGCCAAAGAAAAGCTCTCGTATGTGCGGGTTGAATATATAGTAATAGTCTCCTATCACAACTTTTGAGTGTTTTGAGAGGGCTGATGTTATTTCATATGGGCAGAGTCTTTCATCAGCGCACAGTTCAATCATTTTTTCTGAGTGGCACGGACTTATGTCTTTTGCCTCCTGAAGAATCTCTTTTGCATGTGGTGTGAGTTTGATTCCGTTTTTTGTTTTTGAATAGAACTCGCATGATCCTGATTCTCTTACTGATTTGCAATAGTCAGAGAATTCATTGCTGAATAACTTGTCTGTTCCAGGAACAGGGCACATCCATTTTTTTCCTATGATGTCAGTTGTTACAATTTTTGTTCCGTATTTGTGTCTGATTTCTTTTAGTGTTTCTATTGCAATAAGGTGCTGTGTGTGTCTTGATGTCAAAAAGAATACTGTCAGGTCTTTTTCAAGTGCATGTTTTAGTGCTGGGCAGAGTGTTGCTGCTGTTTTACCGAGTCCTGTTGGTGCATGAACAATCAGGTTCTTTTTGTCTTGAAATGCACTGTCAACTTTTAGAATAAGGTCTTTCTGGACATCTCTAATTTTTTCATAAGGGAAAAGATACTTAGATAAATTCATTAGGAAGAATAATTGAAAAGTTTATTTAAATCTTGGGAAAAGATGGTAGATTTTTTTATATGTATTTGGACAAACCCAATTTTCTGGGTTTCTCTCTGGCAAGATGAAATCCATGCTTGGCCAGACATAGTTTCGATGTTTTGAGAAACGAAGTAGGGCGCATGCAAGCGACCGTCTGTGCCATTGTGTGTTCAAGGAAACTTGAACGCCAGTAAATTCGTTCTGAATTTACGCTGGCGGGATTTCCAATAAAGACTTGTAAGGGAGGGAGCTTATAAATTGGAATAAGATTATTTTTTGAACAGGTTTTCCAGCTTTTGTTTGAGGTCTTTGAAGAATTTACCGAACTCCAGGTCATCGGCTGCCTGTTTTGTTGTGTCTATTGTTTTTCCCACAATATTGTGGTCCCATAAAACCTTTCCCACATCTGCTATCTTTTTTACGTTTCCGCCGTAGCCGTTTAATAGTACTACATGCTCCATTGGGAACCTGCTTGGCATGTCAGGGTCTTCGTCTGCATATCCTATTGTGAGTATTGCCTGGACACGTATATTGTCTGGTATTCCAAGTGCTCTCTGGACCATGCCTTCTTCAAATGCCCCGACCCAGCATGTCCCAAGCCCAATTGAGTGTGCGGTAAGCATCATCTGTGTTGCTGCAACAGCACAGTTCTGTATAGAATAGAGTCTTTCTCCTCTCAGCCCGTATAATCTTTTTATCTGGTCAACCTGTGAGATTACCACAATATGGACTGGTGCTTCTGCCATCCACCATTGTTTTAGTGAGGCTTCTGCAAGCTTCTTTCTAAGGCCGTCATCTGTTACAACAATAAATCTCCATTCCTGGACATTGCCTGCTGATGGTGAAAGTCTTCCTGCTTCAAGGATTTGGGCGACTTTGTCCCATTCAACTGGTGCATCCTTGTATTTTCTTATAGAACGCCTTGTTTTGACTGCCTCAAATACATCCATAATGTAATTTTTCCTACTCGAGAATATATATTTTTTGGTTAGTGTTTGAAAAATGTAATAATAGGTTATTCGAGTGGTGCATAATCTATTCCTTCAGGAGCAATTGTCAGAAGTCCTGAATGATATCCATTTAGATTATTGTGGTCTGTTACAGCTGCAACATTGATTGCAATGCCTGCTGCATACTCAGCTCCTGATCCTCCGCCTTCATGGATATGCCCATGGATATTAATTATGCCTTCAAGTTCTGTTGACATCATCAATTTTATATTTTTATCACCAACATGTCCTAACCCTGGCACATAATCAATTGCTGAATTGGATAGTGGCGGGCCGTGTGTCACAAATACTGTTGGTTCTCCTTGTTCTTGAAGCTCTGCCATGCTAGTGATTGCTTTTTCATAGTCTGATTTTTTGAGAATAAAACCATCTGAAACTGTAAATCTTGGGTCATGATAGCCACCCATCCCCACAATATTAAGACCCTGCAAATCTGCTGTTCTGCTGTTAATATCAAATACATTTGGGTGCGTTTCTTGCAGCTGCTTCAATGCCTGTTCATAGATTTTTCTTGATTCATGATTTCCAGGTATGACAAAAACAGGTACCCCTAATTCTGCAAATGGCTCTATTCCTCTGACCATCTCTTCAAGGTTATCGGTAGAGTCTGGGTAAACAGGATTAGTTCCTATATTCTCATTTTCATAGCAGTCTCCTGCAATTACAACTGCATCAATTCCCTTAGACCCAAGATTTAGTGCAGATTTATGTGCATTATCTATTGCTCCTTCAATATCGCTCACAAACCCAACATCGATCTTATCATCTTCAAGAAAGGTACTCTTGGTCTGGAGTATTTGTTCTGCACTTATTTCGTACGAACCGTCTGCAGTCTTTACTGTTTCTTCTGTGGGAGTACACCCCCCAATTAGAGCTGCTATAGCTACAAAAGACATTGATATGTAATATGCAGTTTTTTTCATATCAATATTGAGTTTTAACGTCATATTTAAACTTTTCCATATTTTACTACACATCGGTGACAATATAACAAAAAAGAGGCACTTACTATGTAGTAACCCATCAGTAGAAAGCCTTAAAAAGTAATTCGGGTTACCTTTTTTCAGGTGGTATAATGAAACAAAGATTTGATACTTTGGCTAGTGGAATACACTGTTCAATGCCGGATAAATATAGTGCTGTTGTGAGAGACAAGGAAGGACTTAGAGAAGTTTGGGAAATGGCACGACTTGATACCAATGATTTGCCTGAGGTTGATTTTGAAAAAAGAATGGTTATTGCTCATTTTTCTGGCCAATACAGTCTTGGAGGCCATACAACATCAGTAGACAGGATTGTTCAGGAAGATGATACATTGACAGCAATTATTGGTGAGTATGGACCAATGAAAACAGCTCTTCCTGCACAGGTCAGACCATTTGTGATGGTAGAAACTGCTGCATATGAAGGGCCTGTAGAATTTGAATACATTGGGTCTAAGGTTTAAGCCACTCGATCTCATCATCATCGAGCTCAAGTGTTTTTGCCCATTGTTTTCCTTTTTTTGTTTTAAGTGCTTTTCTCAGGTAGGGCAGCATGTTTTGTATTACATAGTCTGAGCTTGTGTGTGTCATGTTTGCTATTTTTGATGCTATTGCCTCTCGTTTTTTTCTTGAGCTTGAGTTTCTCCAATAAGTGAAGATTCTTGAGCTTGGCTTGTATCTGGTGAATCCTCTGTATTTTTCGTCTTTTGCAACTGCAACTCCTGAGCTTATCAATATATTTACATAAGCCAGGAACCTCCAGTACTGCCAGCGGTATATCCTGCCCTTAAAAACATCTGCCATTGACATTGCGTCGTAGGCCCTGTAAAGGTCCTGGGGTTTTGTGTACTCTTTTGGAATGTTTTCATCTATCCACATAAAGCATTCATCAAGGTCTTCATCTACTCTCCAGAGTGCTTTTTGTGCAATATCAAAATCTGTTGTCTTAAATATTAGTTTTAGTGCATCAAATATTGAATCTGATTTGTTTCTGTTGTCAATGTCTTTTACTGAGCCTGCCCCCAATCTTTGGAGGTCGTTTATAGCTGCCCTGTAATCTCCTCCTGCTCTTCTTGCTATTGTTTTTAACTGGGTTGGTTCCACTTTAAGCTGTTCTTCTGATGAGATCTTTTTAAGCACACTGTTTATTGACCTGTAACTTGGTGTTCTAATGTTCACAATCTTTGTTTTTTTTCTTAATGATTTTAGCTTGCTGTCATATGGGTCATTTGCTGTCATTATGATTGGATGGCCTGAGTCTTTAAGAAGTGCTGTGAGTGCTGATACTCCACCCCTGTCTTTTGTTCCGGAAAGACCATCTATTTCATCTACCAGAATTATTTTGCCTCTGTTGAACAATGACTGCTGTTTTGCTGCTGAGCCAACTATTGAGTTTATTGCATCCTTGTTTCTAAAGTCTGATGCATTTACTTCTACTATGTCATAATCAAGATCGTTTGCCAGTGCATGGATAAGGCATGTTTTTCCTATTCCGGGTGGTCCGTGAAGAAGTAGTGCTTTCTTTTTTTGTGTTTTGTAGTTTGTTACAAAGTCTTTTAGTTCTTGAACTAGTTTGTTATGTCCCTGTACATCTTCAAGTGTTTTTGGGCAGTATTTTACAGTCCACGGAACCATGGTTGTTAAGAAGGGAAAGTGATTTATTAAGGTTTGGAATTGATTATGCTATCAAGTTTCAGGGTTGGATTTTTTTAGCAAAATGTCTGTTGGAAATTCCTTCCCTGTTGGAGTTTAACGAGTCAAAAGGAATAGACCATGCGTAAAAGGCCGTCTGTGGGAATTTCTCATTTCTGCAGAACTGGCCTGTGGATGTTGTGCAGTTCTTGATTTTCAATTCTTTAGATCGCTAGATTTAATATACAGTGTTTGTGTGCACAAGCAATCGTGCATAGCTCAAACACCGCAAGCGACCCAAAAAAAGTGATTCTTAAACCCAGAATAGTTGAAAGCACCCTAATAGAAAATTATTTAAATAAAACATAACAGATTTTCATTAAAAGAGGTGGATTTAATGAGAGTTGCAATTAATGGTTTTGGTCGAATAGGTAGGCTTGTTTTCAGGGCTGGTTTTGAGAATACTGATTTTGTTGCGCTTAATGATCTTACTGATACAAAGACACTTGCGCATTTGTTAAGATATGATACTGTACACGGAAGGTTCCCAGGCACTGTTGAGCACAGGGAAGATGGTCTTGTTGTAAACGGCAAGTTCATCAAGGTTTTTTCTGAAAGAGACCCTGCTAATCTTCCATGGGCTGATATGAATGTTGATGCTGTTGTTGAGAGTACTGGTTTTTTCAGGCACAGGGAGGGTGCACAAAAACATCTTGATGCTGGTGCAAGAAAGGTTTTGATTTCTGCTCCTGCAAAAGAGCCTGACATGACTGTAGTTCTTGGTGTTAATGAAAAGGATTACAATCCTGATGAGCACCATATTATATCTAATGCAAGCTGCACCACAAACTGCCTTGCACCGGTTGTCAAGGTTCTGAATGACAACTTTGGTGTCAAGCATGGTTTTATGACCACTACTCATGCATACACTTCAAGCCAGAATATTGTTGATGGACCTCATAAGGACTTGAGAAGAGGAAGGTCTGCAGCTGTAAATATCCTGCCTACTACCACTGGTGCTGCTATTGCAGTTACAAAGGTTATTCCTGAGTTAAAGGGAAAGCTTGATGGTATTGCAATGAGGGTTCCTATTCCTGACGGGAGTGTTACTGACCTTGTGTGTGAACTTAACAAAAACACAACAAGAGAAGAGATTAATGAGCTTTTCAGGAATGTTAGCAATCATCATCTCAACAATGTTGTTGAGTACACTGAGGAGCCGATTGTTGTAAGTGATATTATACACAATCCTCACTCTGCAATTTTTGACGGCCAGATGACAAGGGTTATTGACAACAGGCTTGTCAAGGTGCTTGCCTGGTATGATAATGAGTGGGGCTACTCAAACAGGATGGTTGATGTCCTGAAGCTACTATGATTTTCCAGCTGGAAGATTTTGACTTTGAAAACAAGCGGGTTCTTGCCCGTTTTGATTTCAATGTTGCAATAAAGGATGGCAGGATTGTTGATGAGACAAGGCTAAATGCTGCACTCCCGACAATAAGGTATATTCTTGAGAAAAATCCCCGGCTTTTGATTTTGAGCAGTCATCTTGGAAGACCTAAGGGTGAGTTTGTGCCTGAATTGATGCTTGATCCTGTTGCGCAGAGGTTATCAGAAATGCTTGGTATAAAGATTGAAAAAACAACTCACACTGAAGAGATGGATAAGGGTGTATACATGATTGAGAATGTTCAGTTTCACCCTGGTGAGAGAAAGAATTCTCTTGTTTATGCTAAAGAATTGGCTGATTTGGCTGACCTTTTTGTGCTTGATGCTTTTGGGCAGTCACACAGGGAGTATGCAAGTATATGTGGTGTGCAGAGATATATTCCTGGCTGTGCCGGGCTTTTATTGAAAAAGGAGCTTGAGAATCTGGAAAAGGCAAGAGACCCTGAGCACCCGTTTTGTGTAATTATAGGGGGTGCAAAGTTTGACAAGATTGAGGCGATTGAAGCCATGGGTGAAAAAGCTGATCATATATTGTTAGGTGGTATTATTGCAAACACTTTTTTAAGAGCAAGGGGTCATAATATTGGTGCTTCAAAGTTTGATCCTGATGGGGTTGAAAAGGCAACTGAGTTGTTTGACAAGATTGTTGTTCCTGTTGACTGTGTTGTTGCAAAGGATTTTGATTCAAAGGGAGAGGTTGCTGATGTTGATGATGTCCCGTGTGATTCTATGATTCTTGATGTTGGTCCAAAAACAATTGAGCTCTACAAACAAAAATTAAAACAGGCCAAAACAATTATGTGGGGCGGGCCGATTGGTGTTTTTGAAAAACCAGAATTTGCAAATGGTACAAAACAGATTGCAGAGTTTTTGGCCGGGCTTGATTCAATAAGGATAATTGGTGGTGGTGAGAGTGCTGCTTCTGTCAAGAAGTTCGGTGTTTCTGACAAGATGACTCATGTTTCTACTGGTGGTGGTGCAAGCCTGCAGTATGTGTGCGGTAACAAGCTTCCTGGTGTTGCTGCATTAGAAGAGAGTTATAGGAAATTCAAATCTTAAGACTAACTACTTTGCTGACATTGTGCTCGTTCATTGATACTCCGTAGAGCTTGTCTGCTTCTGAGATGACAAAGTCGTTGTGGGTTATTACTACATATTGTGCTGTTCTTGAGTATTTAGCGACTAGTTTTGCAAACTTTTCAGAGTTCTTTTTGTCAAGTGCTGCATCTACTTCATCTAATACATAGAATGATGCTGGCTCGTATTCCTGGATTGCAAAGATGAATGCAAGTGCTGTCAATGTCTTTTCTCCGCCTGAAAGACTCATTATATCCATGAATCTTCTTCCTTTTATTCTTACCTTTATCCTGACACCGCCTGCAAAGGGGTCTTCCTCTTCTTCAAGTTTCAAAAATGCCTTGCCTTTTCCAGATAGTGTGCCAAAGATTCTAACAAAGTTTTCATTTACTTCATTGAAAGTTTCCATAAACTGGACTTTTTTCTTGCCTTCAATTTGTTCCATCAATTCCAAAACATCCTGTTTTTCTTCCTGAAGTTTATCTTTTTTCTCATGCAGGTTGTGGAATTCTTCTTCAACTGTTTCATATATCTCAAGTGCCTTAAGATTAACATTGCCCATATCTTCAACCAGGTTTTTGAATCTGGTGATTTCTGCTTTTAGTGCCTGTTCTGACCTTCCTGTTGTAAGCTCTACTCCCTGGTACTGCTCAAACTCTCTTTGCATTCCAGAGAGTTCTGCCTTGAGTGATGCCTTATCAAGGCCGTAGTCATTTATTTTTACTTCAATATTTCTTGACCTTTCTTCTTTTTTGATCTCTTCTCTTTCAAGTTCTCTTACCTGTTCATTAAACTCATCTCTCTGGTTAAATAGACCCTTAAATTTTGCCAAAAATTCCTGCTGCTTGGCTTCCATTTCTTCAAGTTTTTCTTCCTGCTCTTTGATTTGTTTTTCTGTTTTTTGTTTGTCTTTTTCAAACTGTTTTTCTTCTTTGTCAAGCTGCTTTAGTATTTTGTCTACTTTTTTGAGTTCTGGGCCCAGCATGTCTTCAAGTCTTAACTTGGTTGAGCTTATTTCCTGGTCAACATCAACCATTTCTTCTCTTAGCTCTTCTTTTTTCTCTTCCAGTGTGTTTAGTTCAGCAAGAAGTGTTGGGCTCTGAAGCTCATTTATCTGGTCTCGCAGTTTTTGTTTTTGTTCTTTTAATTTTGCAAATTCACTGTTGTATTTTGAAAGTTCCTTGTTTGTCTCGCCAACCTTTTTGTCGGCAATCTTTAGTCTTCTTTTCAGATCTCTTTTTTGTTTTTTGTTGACATCAATATCTCCTTCTTCCAGGTGAAGGCCTTTTTCTATCTTGATTATTTCTCCTTCCAATGTTGCTTTTTCTTTTCTTAATGCATCTATTGTCTGTTCGTTTTCATCTCTTCTTTTTCTAAGTACTGATATTACTTCTTCAAGCTCGTTCACTTGTTTTTCAAGTTCATCAATTCCCTTGGTTGTCTCTTTTTGCCTGAAGCCAAGCCCTTTTTTCTTCTGCCTTCTGTAACCGCCTCTCATAGCACCTGATGTTTCTGCAATATCACCATCAAGGGTGACCATCCTGCAGTTTCCTATCCCTATTCTTCTCGCAACATCAATATTGTCAATAACAAGTGTGTTTGCAAAAAGGTATTTGAAGACTTTACTGTACTTTCTATCAAAGTCCACAAGGTCAACTGCAAGTCCATGTGATCCTTTGCTTTTCGCAAGCTTTTTTACCTGGCTGTGGGTGTCAACACTTCTCAGTTTGTTTAGCGGGAGAAAAGTGGCAGAACCAAGTCTGTTTGTTTTCAGGTATTTGATGCACTCTGATGCAACCTTGTCATCCTGCACTACCAGATTGTTTATTCGCGAGCCTGCTGCAATTTCAAGTGCTGTTGCATATTTTGACTTGACATTTCCAAGCTCGCCAACTGTTCCGTATATTCCTTTAATCTTTTTTTGCTCAAGTATTTTTTTGACTGCAATATTTGCTGATATTTTTTCCTGGATGCCTGCTGACCTGGCTCTTAGTTTTGATAGCTTTTGTCTTTTTTCTTCGAGCTCATCCTGTTTTTTGGAGAGCTGTGCTGCAAGGCTTGAATCTTCTGCAAGGCGTTTGTTTAATTCAAGTGTTTTTTCTTTGAAATCTTTTCTTTTTTCTTTTAGTTTTTTTAGTTCTTTCTGGTGCTCGTTTTCAACTTCTTCAACTTTTTCTATTCTCTGGTCAATGTTTTCTATCTGGTACTCGAGCCGGTCTTTTTCTCTTAACAGGTTCTGCTGCTCCTGTCTTAAGTTTTGTACAATTTCCTGAATCTCGTCTGATTTTTTGTCAATTTCCTGGATTTCTTTTTCTATCTCTGGTATTTCCCCAAGGTTCTTGTCTTTTTTAAAATCCTCAATTGATTTTTCTACCTGATTTTTCTCTTTTTCAATCTGCTTCTTTTTCTTTTCAAGCTCATTTAACAGTTTTTCAAACTCTTTCTTTTTCCCTTCTATCTCCTTGCTGTCATCTTTTAATTGTGCTCTCCTGTTCTCGATTTTTTCAAGTTCCTGTTCAAGATTCTGAACTTTTGATTTATCTGTTGCGTGGTTGACTTTAAGCTCCTCTATTTTTTTCATAATGTCAACCTGGTCTTTTTCGCCTTTTTCTTCTATCTCCTTGTTGATTTTTTCAATACGCTCTTTTTTCTGCTGGATTTGTTTTTTTATCTCTGCAATCTCATTGTTTAGTTTGTCGAGTTTTTCCTGTTTTTTTGCTGTTTTTTCTTCTAGTGCTTCAAGTTTTTCTTCTCTTTCTTTTATCTGGTAATGCAGAACTGTTGCCTTGCTTGAGTCAATCCTGTCTTTCATCTCTTTGTATTTCAGGGCCTGGTCTCTTTCCTTTTTCAATTCCTTTAGATAGGTTTTTCGCTCTGTTAAAATTATGTCTGCTTCTTTTAGTTTTTCTTCAACTTTGTCAAGTTCACGGTCTGCCTTGTCTTTTTTGTCCTTGTATATAGATATTCCAGAGATTTCTTCAAGTACTTCTCTTCTCTGGTTTGTGGACATCTCAACAAACCGTGTTATATCTCCCTGCAGAATTATGTTATAGCCATCCGGGTCTATTTTTGCTGCTGACAAAAGGTCTAGTATTGCCTGTCTTGTCTCAACTTTGTCATCAATAAGATAATCAGAATGGCCATCCTTGTGAAGAACTCTTGAGATTTTAATTTCTTCCTCTTCAACCGGAAATATCTTGTTCTTGTTGTCAAAAAATATTGATACTTCTGCCTTGCTTGCAGGTTTTTTCTTTTTTCCGCCGTTGTAGATAAGATTTGATGACTTTTCAACTCTTAGGCTCTTTGTGGATAGTCTTCCAAGAACAAAGCAGATGGCATCGAGTACATTTGATTTGCCAGAACCGTTAGGTCCAAGTACAACATTGAAATCATCACCAAAGACAATTTCTGTTTTTTTTGCAAAAGACTTAAATCCCTGTGCTGTCAGTTTGTTTATTCTGGTCATTCTCTTTTTTTAAAAATCAGATAGTAGAGCAATCTTTGCGTAGTATAAATATTTTTTGGAAAGTAGGATGCAGTAATATGGCTTTTTTTTGGACCGGTGGTGATGCGCACCCTAATAGATGTTCTGCAAATATGGCTTCACTTTCATGCTAGTTCATTGAATAGATGATTACATTTCTTATTGATGCTTAGGGCATTCTGATTCTGTAATCACACAGACTGTATCCTTCCGTAAGTGGTCTGTTGAACCCCAATTCAATCTCAAGGTCTGTTTCTGATAGTGCTCTTAAGGCATCTATTGTGCGTCTTGTCAAGTCTACTGTGGGATGGCGGGGATCTAACTGCCGACTGTACTCGTCAAATTGATCTGCAATGTCTTCTAAAAATATGGAAACTGTTGTGTGTGCCTTATATTGTTCTCTGGCTTTATCAATACACACTAGTTCAAGACCTAATTCAATTTCCTTTAAATCACCCCACCATGCTGTGCCAATACTAAGCAGCTTGGCCAGGTGGTTGGAATATTGTCTTCTTGCGTCAACTGTCCTAGTAATTTCTGCGATGAGGTCTCTGCTGTGGTTCCAGTCCAGTTTCATATTATTCAAAAATAAGATCAGGTATAAATATTTTACTACTACTAAATAATATTTAATAATGAAAAGTTTTTTTAAGATGTCTGGAGAACAGGATTGTATGCAGTACATAAATCTTGCCAAAACCTACCAGGAGCTTGAAAACACTTCAAAAAGACTTGAAAAAACCAAGATAATTTCTGAGCTTTTGACGGGTTCTTCTGTCAAGCTTATTGTACGACTTCTGCAGGGAAGGGTTTTTCCTGCTTATGATTCTACTAATCTTGGTGTTGCATCACGGCTTGTGTTAAAGGCCATTGTTGTCTCTTCTGGCTGGAAGAGCTCTGAAGTTGAGGGGCTTTGGCAAGAGAAGGGTGATTTGGGTGATGTTGCCGAAAAAGTCATGCTTGGTAAAAAACAAAACACCCTGTTTTCCAAAGAACTATCTGTAGAAAAGGTTTACAACACATTGAGAAAACTTCCTTTTCAGGAGGGTGCTGGTTCTGTTGATTCTAAGGTTGCGCATATTTCTGAGCTTTTGACAAGTGCTTCTCCTCTTGAAGCAAGGTACATTGTAAGAACTGTTCTTGAGGATTTAAGGGTTGGTGTTGGAACTGGTGTTTTGAGGGATGCTATTGTATGGGCGTTTTCTGATGTCGAGGTTAGTTTTGGTGATGATATTGTTGTTGAGCAAAGAGAAAAATATGATGAGTATTCTGGACTTGTGCAGAATGCCTATGATATGCTTAATGATATGGGGCAGGTTGCTGAAATTGCATCACGTGATTTTGAAGCGCTTTCTGATGTTTCAATTAAATTGGGGCAGCCCATAAATGTCATGCTTGCGATAAAGGCCGAAAATATTGAGGATGGTTTTGAGAGTGTTGGTAAACCATGCCAGCTTGAGTACAAGTATGATGGTTTCAGGATGCAGATCCACAAGAAAGATGAGGTTAGGATTTTTACCAGAAGACTTGAGGATGTGACACAGCAGTTTCCAGGGATTGCTGAGAGTGTTTCCGAGCTGGTTGATGCTGAAAGTTTTATTATTGACTGCGAGGCTGTTGGTTATTCAGAAAATGGTTATGAACCTTTCCAGAAGATCAGCCAGAGAATCAAAAGAAAGTATAATATCAGTGAGGTTGCAAAAGAGCTTCCTGTTGAACTGAATGTTTTTGATATTGTTTATTTTAACGGAAAGTCAATTATGGATATGCCTCTTAAAAAAAGGAGAGAGATTATTGAAAAGATTGTAAAGGAAAAGAAATACTCAGTAGTTCTTGCAAAAAAAAGGATTGCTGATGACGAAGAAGAGGTTGAGAAGTTTTTGAATGAGGCTTTATCTGATGGGCAGGAGGGGCTGATGATGAAGAATCTTGAAAGCCCTTACAAACCAGGGAGAAGGGTTGGGTATATGGTCAAGTTAAAGCCTTCTATGGAGAGTGTTGATGCTGTGATTGTTGGTGCTGAGTGGGGTGAAGGCAAGAGAAGTGGATGGCTCACAAGCTATAAACTGGCGGTTTCTGATGATGGTGAGTTAAAAGAGGTTGGCAAGTCTTCTACTGGTCTAAAGGAAAAGCCTGAAGAGGGTCTGAGTTACGCTGAGATGACTGAGATCTTGGAGCCTTTGATTATTGACAAGGGCAAAGAAGTAAGAGTCAAGCCAGAGGTTGTAATTGAGGTCAAGTATCAGGAGATACAGAAAAGTCCTACTTATGATTCTGGGTACGCACTCAGGTTTCCAAGTGTTTCAAAGCTTAGAACTGACAGGGGTGTTGATGATATCACAACACTGGAAGAGTTAGAGAAGTTGTATAATCAGAGTCGTGACTCAAGATCCTGATTTGTTTCAGGGGTTCTTGAATGAAGTGTTTTTCCTTTTCAAGGATTCATATTCATGGCCAGCATATTGTCTACCTGGAAGTTCTCTTCCCTCATAGGTTTTAGCTTTCTCTATTGCCCTGAACACTTTGATATTCATCCATATAGGATTAGGAGTGTTTTGCGTTATATATTTTATTGATCTAATCTGGAAAAATATTGAATTGTTGGTGATCTGCTAACAGCATTTTCTTGTAAATCACCCATTAAAATTGTTGTTGGATAGTCTTGATCAATTTGTATATCTAGAGGTGTCATAAAACCAGATCCCTTTTTGACTCTTGAAACTGCAGTAACAGGAATTATTTTATTTCTGGGCTAAGAGGATGTGGGATTCCAGTGAAACATTCTGGACAGATATTTCCCTGCTGTTTTCAACTTACGTAGTCGAATGCATAATTAAATCTCATTTTGGCTAGCTCTCCTTCCATAAGCTCTCTTGTCACCTGTTCATCTATTTTATCAATGTCAATATCATGTTCTTCCCCATAGGCACCAATTACCTGCTCTGTCCATTCATTCATTTCATTCATATACATCAGTGCATTACTGTTTCTCGCAACAGCATATTTTAGTCTTTCTGCATGCAGAATTATCTTTTCAAGATGCCATCCAAAGTCCATGTTGGCGAAAGTGCATTGTTTTTCTAATTCTTGTACTGAATCACTCGCCATCTTGTATCGATCTTGTCTTTGGTCACTGTCCAATCTTTGATAGACTGCTTCTTCAAGAATGCTTTTTGCAAATCTAAAAGTAACAGATGTGTAATGTATCATTGGTTCTACTCCCCTGTGTATATGTATCCCAATTGCGTCTAATGCATCCATTTTGTTCACCGTTCATAAAGAAACATAAGAAGTATTTAATTTTTATCATTACAGAATAGTCAATTATCTGTCTGGCTTATCTTGGTGCTCTACTTTAAGGTCTATAGTCAAAGGTCACCACTAAACACCCTTTCCAGACTATCAAAAATGTATGAAAGTCCATCCACTATGCCTCTCTGGTGCTCTGTTCTTGTTCTGACAAGTGTGTCAAGTGTTGAGTTTTTGTGAAGTTCAAGTATAAAGTAACCTTCTTTTAATGTAAGTCCATCAATTTTTTCTCCTGCTCTTTTGAATTCTATGTTTGCCCTGTATGAGTTGCCTGTATCTGTTCTGTCAAGGGTGTCAAGGTCAGGTCCAAAATAGAAAAAATTGATTTTGTTGAATTGTTCGTAGGCTTGTTTTGCCGACTCTTCTGGTGAATCAATTATCCCTGCTTTTGGCATCTTGCTTTCAAGCCCTAATCTATACATATGATCAAGAAGTTTGTATCCTATTGGTTGTGCTGCATCTTCCATTATCTCACCTGTTTTTTGCAAATAGTTGTCATATATAAAGTTTTCCAATTTTACTTTTGTTTAGTGACTACATATTAGAATTTAGAAGCCTACTGCATTGCTAGAAATTGTTCCTTTGTGATTGTAGAGCTTTCAATTGCTGAGTTGATAATGAGGTTTTGCTGTCTAGACCACACCTTATCATCATGCTCTCTTACGTATTTTGCCCAGAGTTTTACAAATTCTATCCTATTCATAGCATATCCTTGTATCTTGTTATAAGATTCAAATCCAGATGTTCTTTTGCCACTTCTCTTACATGTTTTGCATCTTCAATGTCTTTGGGTGATTTCAAGACTTTTTCCTTGAATGCTATATGCAGCTCAAGCTGTGATATTTTTATCTTGTGGTCATTGACCTGGTAGAGTATGCTGTTGTTTAATGCTATTCTGTCGTACTTGTTTTTTGTAAATCTTAATTCGACATTTGGAATTACTGTGTCTTTTTTTGCAAATCTTACTGCTACTTTGCTTGTTACATAGTCATATATATCTTCGTCTTTTTCTGCATTCAGGCAGTAGAATCTAGTCTTCAGGTCACTCAACAGTTTTTGGAAATCAGGATAACTCATTTTAGGGATAATTATGTCAATGTCTTCACTAACCCTTGCCCTTCCTAAAAGAATAGAGATATAGCCGCTTACCACAACATAATCTGTATGTTTTTTTAGCAGTTCTATAAAACTGAATGCAAACTCATCAAGCTTTGAGAGTTCTTTTTCTGAAAGTATTTTTTCTTTGTAAAACTCCATAGTTTTTTGTTTTTTTGGTGATTTATATAATTTGCTTATTTTGAAAACAAGGCAGGCCATAAAATCGTTAATCCTTTTATGTTTTATATTGGTATTAAAGGTAATATGGAAAACATTGAAAGACTAAAAAAGGTTGGAAAAGCCCTGAGTAATGATCACAGGATTCAGATAATCAAGCTGTGTTCAGAAAGGGAGCACAATATTACTGATCTCAAGAAAGAATTAGGGATTTCTTATCAGCATGTCCATAACCACGTGTACAAGCTTAAGGACGCTGACCTTGTAGAAACCTACAGAAAAACAGACTCAAAAGGTAAAAGTCAAAGTATGTGATTAAGGATTGTAAAATTATGATGAAAATCAATTATGATGCAGGGATTTTGAAGTAATTTGGAAAGGCTTCATACTAAATATCGGAGATGAAACTTTGAAGAGATGAAAAAACAGGTATGAGATTTTTAATGTAAAGAAAATCCGCTGATGAGATCCACTGAAGTGGGGGCGTTAGGTACGTCATCGGATCTAGAGACTTCAAAAATCCCGAAGTGGGCTTTTTAGTTTATTGAAGCAAAGAGAAAAGCACCTGCATAAGCTGTCCTTTCTTCTGTTGCTTTTTCTTACCTTGCTTAAAAAAAGAAAGATTTAAATAATAACCCTGCTAAAATTAACAAATCATGAATAATAGCAGACCTAAAATTTACATACGGAGAAATCTGGAGTCAGAAATAATAAAGTACATTGACGATCCTGAGATTATTGCTGTTTTGGGACCAAGACAATGTGGCAAAACTACTCTTTTCCAACATATTAGTTCAAATCTGTCGAATGTGAATTTTGTGAGCTTTGAAGATATCAGGGTTCTTAACCTATTTGAATCTGACATTGAGAGTTTTATTGAGCAGCACGTAAAAGGATTTGACTATCTTTTTATTGACGAGTTCCAGTACAGCAAAGAAGGAAAAAAGCTAAAGTACATCTATGACAAGTATGATACAAAGATCCTAATTACTGGTTCTTCATCTGTGGAACTATCATTCAATGGAATAAAATATCTTACCGGGAGAGTATTAATCTTTAAATTATATCCTCTTTCATTCAAGGAATACTTAAGCTATAAGAGCCCCAGATTGCTTGATTCAAATCTTTCAAAGCCAGTTATTTCACAGATCCTCCCATTTTTTGATGAATATGTGATTTACGGAGGATATCCAAGAGTAGTTACTGAGGATGAGAGGACGAAGAAGAAAAAGATTTTACAAAACATCTATAACATCTACATGCTAAGAGAAATAAAAGAGATTCTGAATATAAAAGATAGTGAGAGATTGCAGAAACTCATAAAGGCTCTTTCACTCCAGATAGCTGGATTAATCACATATAGTGAATTATCAAACATCTCTGGTTTTCAATATGATGAACTTAAAGACCACCTCAGTATTCTGGAAGATACTTTTGTTCTACAAAGAATAAGACCTTTTTACACAAATAAAAGAACAGAACTTGTAAAAAATCCCAAGGTTTTCTTCTATGACAACGGTTTTAGAAACGCTGTAATTGACAACTTCAGTACAGAGAGAGCGGATATTGGAGAGCTTTATGAAAACTTTGTGTTCTCCGAACTAATTAAGAGAGATAAGGTCAGATATTGGAGAAGCAAATCAAAAGCAGAAGTTGATTTTATTTTCAGAAAGATGCCAATCGAAGTAAAAACAAACATTGCAAAGACAAAGCTCACAAAATCCTTTATCAGTTATCTAAAAAAATACAAGCCAAAAAAAGGTTACATGTTGTCATATGATTTTACTGGAAAGAGAAAGTATATGGACACTCAGGTAGAGTACATGCCTATTTTTAACTTGGGACTAAAAGATCTTTGAGTTATAGATTATTGAAGCCCTTCTTGGATCAAAATATTTCATAGATTTTTTGCCTGTACATTTTTGAAAACAAGGCAGGCCATAAAATCTTTAATCCTTAATTGAAAACACTTAATTTTTGATCTTTGATCCTTAAGGCCTCAATTCAAAAATGTCCATTTGGTATTGCCTAGCCTGCCCGTCTCTAGAGTGTGATATTGTTAACCTGATTTAGTTTCTGGATGTGTGAATCAAGTTTCCTTTTTTTCTCTTCAATCTTGTCCAATCTTGATTCAATGTTTAATCCTTCCAGTCTTTCAAGGTCACCAAAGGAGTCAAATAGTCTTGACTTCCTAATATTATTTAAAGATGATAGTTCAAGTCTTACAAACTTCATTCTAAGTAACTGTTTGTCAAGCTCAAGTTCAAGATTCTTTTCGTTTATACTATGTGCTATTTCCACATATTTTTCTGTGAGATCATCTATCTCTTTGTTAATTTTATCTATTCTTTTCTTAAGGTTTGACAGAAATTCATCATATCTTTTTTCTGTTCTTTCTAAGGATTCATCGTCAACAGTAGGAAAGGTTTTGTTGTAAATGGCCTTTCTGTAATCCATTAGTTTCAGGATCTTGCTCTCAATCTTTTTTCTTTCATATAATGATTCAGCTAATTTCATGTGTATCACCTTTGATAGTATTAAAGATAGATAAGTTATATATAAACTTTATGTTTTATATTGGTATTAAAGGTAATATGGAAAACATTGAAAGACTAAAAAAGGTTGGAAAAGCCCTGAGTAATGATCACAGGATTCAGATAATCAAGCTGTGTTCAGAAAGGGAGCACAATATTACTGATCTCAAGAAAGAATTAGGGATTTCTTATCAGCATGTCCATAACCACGTGTACAAGCTTAAGGACGCTGACCTTGTAGAAACCTACAAAAAAACAGACTCCAAAGGCAAAAATGTAATGGTCAAGTCAAAGTATGGGATTAAGGATGGTAAGATTACAAAATTATAATCCGACGGGAGATTCGGCAAAGCTACTATTGGTCACTTTTGAAAGACGGGACGAAGAAACAGACAAAATTACAGGATTCAAGTTCTTCAATGTGAAAAAAAGAATGGAAAAAACAGATATTGAAGTGGATTTATCTTCTGTTGCGATTTCTTAAATTTTCTATTTTCCCTACCACTTAGTGACCCGTAAGATTTATATAGAGAATATGGAGAATCCATATAAAAAAGGGGTGGCAGGATGGTAAATGTTGATATTGAAACAAGCCTGTATGACAAGGTAAAAAAGATGGTGAGCGAGGACAAGATAAGGTATCCTTCTATTAAGTTTTTTGTGCAAAAAGCAGTCATGGAGAAGCTGGAACAATGATACTTGTAACTGGTGGTGCGGGTTTTATTGGTTCTCATGTTGTTGACAGGTTGTTGTCTGAGGGTCATTCTGTTGTGTGTGTTGATAATCTTGATCCTTATTATTCTGTTGAGAGGAAGAAAAAAAATATTTCCAAGCATCTTGAGGATGATAATTACAAGTTTGTTGAGTGTGATATAAGAAGCAATGGTCCTTTGACCAAGGTGTTTAATGAGAACAGGATTTCAAATGTTATTCATCTTGCTGCAAAGGCAGGGGTTAGAAGTTCTATCAAATATCCAATGGAGTATGTTGATACTAATGTTCGGGGTACTTTGAATCTTTTGGAGCTTTCTGTCAACAATGATGTCGAGAATTTTATCTTTGGTTCGTCATCCAGTGTTTATGGTGTTGATTCTGAGGTTCCTTTCAAGGAAAGTTCAAAGACAAAGCCAATATCACCTTATGCTGCTTCAAAGGCTTCGGGTGAGAGTCTGTGCCAGACTTATTCTCATCTTTATGAACTGCCTGTTACTTGTCTTAGGTTTTTTACTGTTTATGGTCCACGAGGCAGGCCTGATATGGCTGTGTATAAGTTTACCAAGTTAATTTCTGAGGGTAAAGAGATTCCTATGTATGGTGATGGTAGTTCCAGGAGGGATTACACTTTTGTTGCTGATATTGTTAAGGGTGTAATGGCGGCTCTTGACAGGAAGTATGATTTTGAGATTTTCAATCTCGGGAACTCGAGGACTGTAGAGTTGAGGAGGTTAATTGAGGTTATTAAAGGACATGTTGGCAAGGATGCAAAGATCAAGAGGATGCCAATGCAGCCAGGGGATGTTCCGATTACCTATGCAGATATTTCAAAATCAAAGGGTATGCTTGGTTATGAACCTGAAGTGAGAATTGAAGAAGGGATAAAGAGGTTTGTGGACTGGTATGAAGGTTCCTAAAAAAACTCTTCTCATTGTAATATTTTCTCTGGTTTTACTGTTTGGGGGGTTTTTGAGAGTATATAAACTTGGGGAGAAGAGTTTCTGGATTGATGAGGCAACTTCTGCTCTTGCTGCAAGAAAGATTCTAGAGTCTGGAAAGCCTGAATTGTCAAGTGGTCATATGTATAACAGGGCAAGGTTTTTTCATACTGTACTTGCTGGTTTTTTGGCCTTTGGGCAGAATGAGTTTTTTGCACGGCTGATTTCTGTTGTTTTTGGGCTTCTGAGTTGTGTTCTTGCTTTTTTTGTTGGTCGTTTGTATAATAAGAAAGCTGGATGGATTGCGTTTGTGTTTTCTGTGTTTTTGGAGATTTTCATTGTTTATTCTCGTCAGGCAAGGATGTACCAGTTTGAGATGTTTTTCTTTTTTTTTACTGTTTATTTATTGCATCTGACTGAGAAGAATAAGAAGTGGTTTATTGGTGCTATTTTTAGTATGTGGATTTCCTATAATACTCATCTTGTGGGGATTTTGCTTGCTCCTGTTTTTGTGTATTACTTATGGGATTCTAAAGTAAGCAAGTGGTGGATTGTTCCTGGTGTATTGGTGTTGGGTTTTTTTACGTACAGGTATTATTCAAGAATCTATGATTTTAACTATTTTTATCTCAAGACTTATTTGAAGTACTTTTTGAGGTTTGTTCCTTTTTTGGTTGTTGGTGGTGTTGGTGCTGTTTTGAATTATAAGAAGAAGATGACCCACACTCTTGTTTTTGTTTTTGCGGGTGTTTTATTTGGTATGGCTTTTTACAAGTATTTTGGTTTCAGGTATATTTACATTGCATTTTTTCCTGTTGTGATTCTTGCATCTGTTGCAATCTCAAAGATCAAGTGGGCATATGTGATAACAGGGTTTTATCTGTTGTGGGCTTCTAATTTGTTTTATCAGACTAATGTGTTCTTATTGACTCCTGGTGTTGATCATTTTGATGCTACTATGCCAAGGGCTAATTTCAGGGAATTGTATGAGGAGTTGGGTGAGGTTGATACTCTTGTTGCCACTTATACGCCTGCTGCTGAATGGTATTACAGGGCTCCTGATTACTGGATTTATTTTCATTTTACTGTACCTGGTACCCCTATGAATGAGACGTATTTAGCAATAAACGGCACTGAGTTTTATACTGGTGCCAAGGTTATTACAACACTTGAAGAACTCAAGAATATATCTAACGCGACGATAGTGTTTGATGCTTGGAGTTCGACACGACTTGATGAAGACATAAATTATTATATGGAGAGCTGTGAAGATATTGTTGTAAAGACAGATATTAAAGCAGTTAGGTGTGAATGATGCTATTAAATTCAACAGGGAGGATTCTAGTTTTTTTAGAGTTTTTTGGGTTTTTTGAAAATATTAAATTATTTGGGTCGCTTACGGGGCTCATCCTGTCCAAAACCGCAAGCTCCGCAATAGACAACCAACCATTATCAGAACTAATTTCAAGAGTCTGGAGGTTTGAATGTTATCAATTGTAATTCCTGTGTATAATGAAGAGGATAATGTTAGAGTGCTCTACAATGAGCTAAAGGAAGTTATTGATAACTTTCATGTTTATTTCAGGAAATTAAAGTATCCAAAACTTGCTGAAAAATATTCTGATGTTGAGATATTGTTTGTTGATGACGGGAGTACTGATAATACTCTTGAGGTTTTGAAAGGTCTGGATTGCACAACAGTTGTGTTGAGGAAGAATTTTGGGCAGAGTAGTGCTTTGCATGCCGGGTTTGATGTTGCTAAAGGAGACGTTGTTGTTAGCATGGATGGGGATTTGCAGAATGATCCAAGAGATGTTCCGAGGCTGCTTGTGAAATTAGAGCAGGGATATGACTGTGTTTGTGGTTGGAGAAAGAACCGAAAGGATAATATATCCAAGATATTTTTCTCTTTGTTAGCAGGTTTTGTTAGAAGAAGACTAATTGGGGATAAGATACATGATTTTGGCTGTACATTAAGAGCGTACAAAAAAGAGGCCATTAAAGATCTTGATCTTAGAGGTGAAATGCATCGCTACATACCTGCAATGATAAAGTGGAGAGGATTCAAGATTACCGAGATTGTTGTAAGACACAGGCAAAGAAAGTACGGTAGTACTAAGTACAGTTTTGATAGGCTCTTCAAGGGAGGAATCGACCTTTTCAATATATGGTTCTACAGAAAATACTCAGGAAGGCCTTTGCACATATTCGGAGCCTTGGGATTGTTAAGTGCATTTCTTGGTGGTGTTGTTTTAATTATGCTCATTGCTTTGAAAATCATGAGAAGGATTGCACTTGCCAACTCAATACTTCCACTACTTAGTGTTTTCATGGTAATAATGGGTATGCAGTTTTTCTTTTCAGGAATTTTGGCAGATATAATGATCAAGAGTTATTATAGTAATGGGATGAAGGAGTATAGTATAAAGAAAATATTTGAGAAATAAAATGGGGGAAAAGATTAGTCGTAGCAACTATGAAGCGAATCTGAATTTTTTAATAGATAACAATCTAATTGATAAGGAACAAAAGATTCTAGAGATTGGATCAGGTAAGGGAAAGCTACTCAATTATCTTAACAAAAATGACTACCATATTGTTGGATGTGACTCCAATAAGAATTTCATTTCTAGGGCTTTGGAGATATATGGTGATGATCTACCAATATTCTTTACTAAAGGTGTTAAAATTGATAATAGAGATAATGAATTTGATACTGTTATCAGTTTTGATGTTCTAGAGCATATTCCAGACACTGATGCTCATCTCCAAGAAGTCTGGAGATTACTAAAACCTTCTGGAAAATATTTATTTGGAATTCCAAATAAGCTTACTAATGTACCCTTTTCAATATATAAGCATAGAAGTTTTTCGAAATATAAAAAATGGCACTGTTCATTACATACAAGCTGGGAAATAAGAAGAAGACTCAACAATAACGGATATAATTGTAAGATATATGATCAGAAAGTGATGTCTAAGTTTCTTAGAAATAAAATTAAAGAAAACTTCGGAAGAGCAGGATTATTTTTCTTAAGGATTTTTGATTTAGATAAGCTGCCAAATTATCTAAAACCAACCATATATGTGGAGGCTACAAAATATGAGCAAACATAACTATTATCTGCCGATTAGTATTGAACTGTACAGATTGGAGTTGATTTATTATCTCAATTAATACCTTACATCAAAATAGAAGTAATTCTACCGAAATTCTCGAGGTGCAAATGTGAGAATATTAATGTTGAATTATGAGTTTCCTCCCAAACTTTTCCAAAGTTTGATCAAAAGAGGTGGGTTTCGCTTTGCTCAAGCCCACGGAGATTTCAAATGAAAATATTAATGCTTAACTATGAGTTTCCTCCATTAGGTGGGGGTGCTGCCAATGCTAATTATTATCTCTTAAAAGAATTTGCTGATACTGATATTGAAATTGACTTGGTAACCAGTTCTCCCGATAAGTATGAAGAGGAAGAATTTGCAGAAAATATCAAAATTTACAAGTTGGATATTGGCAAAAATGATATCCATTATTGGAAGCAGTCAGAAATCTTAAAATATAGCTGGAAAGCCTACTGGTTTTCGAAAGGGCTGATGCAGGAAAAAGAATACGATCTAGTTCATGCGTGGTTTGGTATACCCTGTGGATTTATTGCAAAGAGATTAGGTTTGCCCTATATTACTGCATTAAGAGGGAGTGATGTTCCTGGATATAATAGTAGGTTTTCCTTTCAGTATGTGTTCCTTAAACCTATAATAAGAAGTATTTGGCGAAACTCGGAAAAGGTTATTGCAAATTCCAATGACCTGAAAGATCTTGCGAAAAAAACAGCTCCTTATCAACCAATTGAAGTTATCCATAATGGGATTGACCTTGAAGAATTCAAGCCTAAAGAAATATATGGAGATGGAAATATCCTATGTGTTTCAAGACTAATTGAAAGAAAGGGAATTCAATATCTCATTGAAGCCTTGCAGGAATTCGAC
Source organism: uncultured Methanosarcinales archaeon (assembly GCA_964444505.1). GTDB lineage: Archaea > Nanobdellota > Nanobdellia > Woesearchaeales > JAGVZT01 > CAYUHF01. The sequence continues at coordinate 142,841 of CAYUHF010000002.1, forward strand.
AATGAACTTGTTATTGTTGGAAATGGAAATCTCATGGATGAATTGAAGAATCTTGCAAAAGAGCTTGGAGTCAATAAAAGAGTCAAGTTTACTGGTGAGGTTGAGCATGAAAAGATTGTTGAGTACTATCATGATGCTGATATTTTTGTTCTTCCTTCTCTAAATGAGGGTATGAGCAATACAATTCTGGAAGCAATGGCTTGCGGGCTTCCAATTATTACTACTGATACAGGTGGTACAAGGCTTCTTGTCAAGGACAATGGATTTCTTGTCCCCATGAAAAACTCAAATGCAATTGCTGATGCCATCAAAAAATACGACAATAAACTTCTAAAAATGCATGGCAAGAGGTCAAGAGAGATTGTTGAGAAGATGGGCTGGAACAAGATAGCTGGAGAGTACTTCAAAACATATCAAAAGTAATCAACGTAAACTATTATGTGTATCTTTTATGTGGGTAAGGCATTTCATATGAAATCTTGATCATAATAAGGATTTAACCTGAAATACTAAAAACAATAAATTTATCAATGGATTGAAAATAATAATTTTACAATGAAAATCGGAATTTATGCTAGAGGACTGTCAACTAAATCAGGAGGAGTCAAACAGTATATTTACTCTCTTACAAAAGCTATGATACAAGTAATTGATAAACATGAACTTTTCATTATGCATAACTTGAATAAAAAAATATTCGACTGTTCAAAAACAAATACGAATGAAATATTGATTAATTCTTCAAATAAGATGATTTGTGATTACATTCTTGCACCCAGATTGATCAATTCCTTAAAACTAGACTGTTGCTTGTTTCCAAAAAATGTCATACCCTATGGAATAAACTGTAAGAAGATTGTTACCATTCACGATCTAGCTTATTACCTTCCCGAATATAATGCCTATCCAATAATTGACACTTTATACATGAAGAAAATGATCAAAAGTTCATGCAATAGAGCTGATCATATCATAGCAGTTTCCAAAAATACAAAAAAGGATTTAAACACAATACTAAAAATACCTGAATGGAAGATATCTGTTGTCTATGAAGCTGCAGATTCAAAATTCAAGGTAATAAAAGATAAAATTGAACTTAATTCAATAAAAAAGAAGTATGACCTACCAGATAAGTTTATTCTTTTTACTGGAGGAATATCTCCAAGGAAAAACATAATTAGACTAATAGAATCATTCAATAAAGTTTCTCAAAAATACGAAGAAGAAATTTACCTTGTTCTGACCGGATCAAAATCATGGAAGGATAGTAAAGAGCAAAACCTAATTGATGAAAACAAGTTTGTGAAAAAAATCGGATTTGTTGAAGATGAGGATATGTCTGGACTATACAACTTGGCAGAGCTATATGTTTATCCGTCACTTTATGAAGGATTTGGATTACCATTACTTGAAGCACAGGCCTGTGGATGTCCTGTTCTTACCTCTAATGTTGCTTCTTGTCCTGAAGTGGCTGGGGAAGGAGCTCATATAGTCGATCCATATTCAATAAAAGATATAAAGAGATGGATGTTAAAAATATTAAAGAATGAAGAATATAAGGATCAATTGATCAAGAAAGGATTTGAAAATTTGGAAAGATTCTGTTGGGAAAAAAGTGCTAAACAATTGTTAAAGGTAACTGAAAATGTATA
>CAYUHF010000003.1:0-108301 GCA_964444505.1 uncultured Methanosarcinales archaeon
CTACATTGTTGGCAGAGTCAAATGTGAATGGATTTGTGTCTGATATTTCGCAGCCATCGTTGCATACTGTAGCTGCACAGTCTGAATCCTGAGTATCATCATAAATATTACAAAAACCATCTGCATCGCAAATAGCACATACACCACAATCATCTCCTGAGGTGGAACAGTCACTCCACTGTCCTGAAGTGCATGTTGTTGTGCCTGCACAATCTCCTTCACCGCATGATTCTGTGATCTGGTCTACTGTGCCGTCACAATCATCATCTATATTATTACATACTTCATCCATTCCTGGATTTCTGTTTTCATCGAGGTCATCACAATCATTTGTGTAAGGATAACCATCTGAATCCTGATCATCATCTATTGTTGATGGGTCGCAGTCATCATCTTTACCATTGTAATATATTTCTTCCTGGCCTGGATTAACATCGGGATCTGTATCATCACAGTCCACTGAACTATTATAACCATCATTATCATAATCATGAGGATAAGTATCACATACATCTCCCATCCCATCTCCGTCTGAATCAAGCTGATCTGAGTTTGAATCTGTTGGACAATTGTCACAAACATCTCCTACACCATCTGAGTCCTGGTCTTCCTGGCCAGGATTAGCTGTGTAAGGACAATTATCGTTCTCATCCTGCAGTCCATCTAAATCATGGTCTCCTCCATAGGCTGCCCAGTCTGCACAGTTCTGGAAAAGTGTTTCTGCATCATAAGTCCAGTATTCTGAATCAAAAGGACCATAAAAACAAGTTCTTGTGTTTGAGATTCCATTCAATAGCTGTGTTCCTGGTTCTGCAATTGCTATTGCTGCATCCTGGTTGTTGCTTGTTGTAGATGCAATAAGATCAATTTCATATGCTCTGTCAAATCTTGACAAATAGTACATTGGAATATTCATATTATTTGGATAACAGCATGATGTGTAGACCTGAATATACGATGGTAAATTCTGGGCTATGTAGTGGTCTGTGTCAATAATTCTTACTCTTAATGGCTGTGATGAGCTTGTTACAGAAACTGAGCTTGCCCAGCCCCATTCATCCATGTAGTTTGAATTGACAACTACTGCTGGAAAATCATTGACAGGTATATCTTCATCATTGTAAAAATAGTCATCATTGACAATCATCAGCACATACTCTGACCAGTCAACTGTACCAATATCTTCATTATCAACAATGTCAACTTCAAGATTAATATCATTTAGTGCATCTACATATGCGCTCTCATAACTTGATGTGCTTGAAACAATATAGACTGCCTTATCAGCTTTCACAAAAGCTACACACATCAATAATACCAAAAAGAAAATGATTCTTTTTTTCATTTTCGCCTCATCATGACAAAGACTACTATCCCCAATAGAACAATCAGAGCAACAAGTCCTATACCTATCACTGGATTAGGTGCATCGCCTGGTACACTTGTTTGGTTGTCATTACCTGATGTTTGGTTGTTATTGTCATTTGTCGTATTATCAGGTGTATTTGGTTCAGCATTTGGATCAGAAGCAATCACAATAACATTTGACATCAAACCTACTCCTGCACTTTCATTTACATTTGGATAAGGTTTGAAAGCCACAGCAATCTTGTTGTCATAATAACCTGGCTGGTCAAGTGTTATATTGAAATCAACATCTCTTGACTCATGAGGTCCAAGAACAAATTCTGGCTCACCAATAACAAGGCTGTCTTTAAGATCTCCATATGGTGTCAACTCCACTGATACAGAAACATTGTTCACATTTCTTACAAGAATTGACCTGTCAATCAGGATTTCCTGTCCTGGTGTAACATTCTCCCTTAGAATCATCTTTGCATTGCCTATTGTGGCTGAAAGAGCATACACACTGCTCACAAAGACGATCAACATAACTGCTATAACTAATAATTTCTTCATTGAACTCCACCCCAAACCAATGTTTATTTACTTAATAATCGTTAATTGAATTTGTTACTGTAACTATGTGATTAGTACTACTACTCAGTATATAAATATTGTTGTATCAGATTACAGTAAATATTAAAAGACAAGATGTTTGTTACTACTTGTTGACGAATTTTTTGGTTGTCTTGTAAAGCAGTATTAGAACAATAAACACAAGTATAAGAAAGAGTCCCAGCATACTGCTGCTGGTATTATCCAGGACTGAATACCCAGTTATTTTTGAATTGTTTTGAATTTGATTTTTGGAGTTGTTGAATTCTTTTACAGTTTGTCTATTTGTCAGATTCTGTACATTGTGTTCCTGGTTTTGAACATCAGTATCATATGTGCTGTCTTCTGTTTTACCTCTTGTTTCATCTTCCTCTGAGTTATCAATCTTACCAGAAAAACCCCCGCTTCTAAAAAAATAATCCTGTTCATAATAGCATACTGCAGAGATATTGTAGTTGTTTACTGTCCTGGGATCCAAGACAACAGTCAGATTATAATTGTCAGAACATGAACAGAACCACTTGTTCTCCTGTATTTCTGTGCAGTTTTCAAAGTAGTACTCTCCCTGTTCTATTTCTAGTTCGCCTTCTACTTCAACCATAAGTTCACTGCACTCAGGAAAATTCATTACTACTTCCCTGTTCCCTGCAAACAGTGCAAAAGCTGAGTGCATCAGGATTACAGCCATAACAAAGTATATTGCTGGTTTCATTTTAAAAAAGAAAAAAAAAGGAAAAAATCAGACAATGGTTGTTGTCATGACATAGTCTGCAGGAGCTATTGCCTTGTCAAACTCATAGCATACCGCAAAGTCATCTGCTTCTCCAGACATTAACTGCATTCCATCTGTTGGCGTACCGACAGGAGTCATAACTATCCTATAATTTCCACCGGTCAAATCAGTCACAGATATGTCCCACGCCGGATGTCCAAGAGGTATGTAATCAAATCCCCACGTCCATTGCTGTTTCCAATCCATCTGGTTCTCTAGTGCTAGCATCGTATCCCAATTCAGCTCACCTTGCAGAGGATACTGTTCGGTTTCCTTATACTCTATTGTCCATGTTCCATCGGCATTGAGATTCAGATAGTAGTGGGTTGGGTTGTATCCTGCGTCTTCAACATCAGGGTCCCAGAAACTTCCCCAAGGGCCTCCTTCCTGTGATGAAGGGTAAGCATCCTTTAACTCAGAACCAGAGTGTCCTATTGTAAATGTATCTTCGCCATTACAGTTAAAGTCACCTGTACCATAATAGCCTTCAACATATGCACATCCACCTTCTTTGGCATACAAATCAAAAGCACAGATTGAAGGGATTGTACCTGTATACCCTTCACCATCTTGTGTTAGACTTCCTTCAAAGACCATCTGTCCTCTCTGATTGATGTAACTACAACCACTCACATCATTATCTCCGTCGGTCAATTTTTCTCTCAAATCGAAGTAGGTCACATCAACACCTTCTGTGTCAAGTGCGCACTGTCCTTCCTGCCATTTGCATAGAGAATTTGAGTTGCACATATTCTCTCCCATTCCATTGCATGTTGAGGCTTCATCAGTTATTTCAGTCTCAAATGTCACCGTGCCCGGTACAGACATTCTGTTTGTAAGCTTGTGCTTGTAACAGAATATCTCTCCTCCTGGTGAAGTTTCAGGGATGGTATGAGATACTTCCTGCCCATCATCAAGCAGAATAGACTGCTCAACATTTGCCGTCGTTGTTATTCTTCCAAAATAGCTCAAGAGAGCTGCACTTCCTGCACCAACTAAAAGCAGAGCCAGAACAATAATAATTGGTATCTGCTTCCCAAAAAGACTAAGCTTCTTGTTCATTATTTTTTTCATTTTGCCTCCGGGAGATTATTCTCCCAAATTGGAGACTCTGAACTGTCCAAATACAGCTAAGAAAAAATTCCAAAACTGAAGCAATATGGATCAAGTTCATAGTCCACCGATCCACCTCTTGATTTTTTGCTCAGTTCACTATATTACCACTCCATAATACTAAATACATTACCCCAGTATATATGTATTATTGTGGAGAAATACAGATAAATTTAAAGAAAAAAAGCAGTGTTACCTGTTGTTGACTAATTTTACCGAATCTCAACAGCTGACTTTCTGTTCACTGCAAACAAAAAGATAACCAGAACAATTACTGCCAAAACTGCTCCAGCACCCCACATAAAGGTTGGGTTGTCTGCAATTGAAAACCCTGTCACTTTGTTTCCTGTTGTGTTTGTGGTGTTTGTCTGTGGCTCTGTTGTGTTTACTTCTGTTATATTTGTCTCTGGTTGTGTTTTGTTTTCTGTCATATTTACTTCAGGCTCTTCTTCCACTACTTCTTCAGCTTTTATCGAGAAGTAGCTAAAACCCGGTGTGCTTGCCCTGAAATAATAATAGTCATCATCATCTCCCCTGCTGTATGTCTCAAGTTCATTCCATTCGCTTTTATATCTTAGCATCACAGCTGTTTCAGGGTCTAAGTTGTTTTCCTCAAACCACTCTCTTTCAACCTTAAAGTCAATCTGAATATCTTCAATATCTTCTAGATTGGTTCTTTCAATCTTGAGGTATTTGAAAACTGTACCAGATGGTTTTTCTGTCGATTCTGGCTTGTCTTCTTCAAAACTCACCTTAAGTTCAGAGTTTCTGAATGTTTCTGTTGCCTTGAATGTTACTCTGTATACTGGGATCTCTTCTTTGTCAATTTCCATTTCTGCTTTTGATCCTTTTGAGAGTGATGTCCAGACTTTTGTTGATGATGGAGAGTCTGGTGTTCTGAAGCTTCCGCCTCCACCGCCGCCTCCGCCGCCCCCACCTCCACCGCCGCCACCGCCGCAGTTTCTGGTGTCTTGGACATAGTCATCTTCACAACCATTGAGATCTGTACACAAGTAATCCTGGAGTCCTCCCTGGCAAGCCTGCCAGGTACATGACCATGAAGCTGTACAATCTTGCCCATCATGCTCAACAACTCCTGAATGATGCAATCCTTCTATTTTGTACTTGCCTGATTCAAGTGTACATTTGTAGCCATATTGTAATTCTCCATTACACTCTACAAGATACTCGTTTGTGCCTTTACAGCCTGTGCTTATCTCTGTGAGTGATGAGATTTCTGCATCCTTTATACAGACATGATTATCCGAGGTTACACGGTCAAGATATACTGTTTTTGTGTCTGACCCAAGGTCAAGACCTTTAATCAGCAGTTTTCCCTTTCCACTGGTTTCCTTTTTGATTACAATATCTCTGAAGTCAATTTTTTTGCTGTCAAAATCAAATGTGAACTCTGCAATCGTGTTTGAACCGTCTTTTAAGGTGACGTTTCTTATACCTGTTGTATGAGAAAGATCTCCTCCAGGAATTTCCATTGCAAGATTTACTCCTTCTGTATCTGCATCATCAGGGCTTCCAATGACACTATCAGTTGAATCATCATGACCATCATTGTCAAAATCATTTGGATACTGATCACAGACATCTCCTATAAGATCCCCATCACTATCAAGCTGGTTATTGTTTGAATCATTGGGACAGTTGTCGCATGCATCTCCGATGTTATCTCCATCTGCATCAGACTGTCCTGCATTTGAAACATATTGACAGTTATCATTTGAATTGTCAACACCATCATTATCAAAATCATCTCCACCCATAGAGTCACCGCATGAACAAGTTGGAGTACCTGGCTGCTGGCATCTGGTGTATCCTGCATAGTCACCGTTTTCTGTTGCACATATATTCTGGCAACACTCATTATTACATGTAAATTCCCATGAAGTACCTTCCCAGATTGTTTCTCCGTGTGTCAAACAAACCCATTTATACCCTGTATCACTTCCAACTGTTTCCTGCGGATCCTGCTGGGTCTCATCATCATTATTCTGAGAATCATCTCCATAGTCTACTGTGAAGCTGACACTCTCCATATCACTTCCTCCTTCAGAAGTAACTGTCCAAAGAGTTAGTGTATGATCTCCCTCAGGAAGATCTACTGATGGAAACATAAAACTCTGGTCCTGCTGGCAATTATCCTCGCAGATTGTTACATAAGAACCGCCATTAAGTTTTCTTGAAATCTTTTGTACAGGCATATCAATACTAAAACTCAGAAGCACTCTTGTTTCTGTGTATACTGCCCCTTCTTCAGGAGAATTTATTGTAATTGTTGGTGCTTCCACAGGATCATCAGGATATGTGTTTGTATCACCATCACAAGAACAAGGTGTCGCATCTCCATAAAAACACTTAGTGTATGCGGCCCATCCACCGGAATCTGTGGCACAATAACCTTTACAGCATTCTTTTTCACATTTGACTTCCCAGCTTGTACCTTCCCAAAGCGTTTCTCCCCTGTCCAGGCAAATCCACTGCAAAGCATTCACACTGCTAATCAAAAGAACAATCATTACTAACATTATTTTTATCGTTTTCAATTAATCCACCCCCAATACTAATTTCTTAGTAGTTATACCAATAGACTATTAGAAAGTACTAACTATATTTAAACATTTTCATTCTATAGTACAACAAAGAGCTTTTTCGTCACAAATAGGTAAAGAAAAAAAGGTAAAAAATTAGACCGTGTCTGCCCAGAAGAATATCTGGCCCTGGTCAAAGTTTCCATTGCATGGTTCAGGCATCACAAGCTTGAATGTGACTGGTATCTGTGCTCCTGGTGCCAATAGATTTGCTGCATAACCAAGTGAGCCTCCATTCACAGGATTTGCCTGCAGTATCTCTGCTTCATTATACATTGTCCTGTCAAAGCTGTCTCCATACTGGATATTGACAAATCCTTCAGAGTCTTTCCATCTTGTTGTGGTTGAATCATATGTGTTGTCATCATCTTCCTTGTCATCCATGGTTGAATAAGCTCCGTTTGATGCAAAGTACCTGAATCCTGTGTCATCATCGCATGATGCGTCTCCTGGTTCAATACACTTTACTCCATCTGGTCCAGGACCATTCAATCTCAAGACATTGCTTGTCGGACATTTTGCTCCTGATGATGAGGAATCATAAAAGTCCTTTCCAGAGATGAACATGTCAACTATCACACCTGAACCTTCTTCTGCAGCGTTTCCAATGAGAACTGTCTCTGAATATGATTCTGTTCCTGGTCTTACTGTGTCAAATCTTACTGTGCCTTCCACACTGATTCCAACGTCGGGATTAAAGAACCAGTACTCGTTTTCATCCATTGTTCCAAGCTGGCCTGAAAGATCCATCACATTTGCTGTTACCCAGTATTCTCCGTGCATTGAGCTTTGGGCCTCAACAGTCAGCGTACATCTGTAATAATCCATTGTATCCGTGTTAAAGTCCAACAACTGCTCCTCTCCAATCCTTGCATTACATGAAGCGCACAAAGTTCCATCTCCAATAGTTTCACATTCAGGAGGTGGGATTCTCTGGCAGTTGGCTTCAATATATTCTCCATTTGCCTGTTCAGGTCCGACTGTGACAAAGACATCTTCTATTTTTTCTACTCCGTTTTTGTCCATCACAAGTACAGTCCATTCAATCTGTTCACCTTCAAATGCATAGTTGTTGTTTCTTTCAGTAAGGTTTTCTCCACCATCAGATGTCCTCCATCTGTCAATGTTGTCATCATAGACAATCCGGTCCTCGCACATCCAGATTAATGGTTCAAAGCCTTCTGTGTGGATTCCCTCATTACTACATGTGCAGTTGTCAAGACACACATCTGTTGTAAACATATTGCCGTCATCACAGTCTGAATCCACTGCACACTCTGCATTACATACCCCTGCTACACACTGAGTCTGTGCTTCTGGTTCTGCGCATGCAACTGGATTTTCTGTACAAAGGCAATCTCCAAGACAAGTGTTTGGTGTGCTGTTTGAAACAGTCAATGAGTCCTGTACCTGGTTGTTGTTATAGTCAACTAGTTTTCTCCCGTCACAGGTGTCATTATACTGGACTTCACATAATGAGTCTGAACAGTCAGTGTCATTTGCACATTCTGCTCCGCACACACCTGGTACACAGTATTCATTTATCTCTGGTGCTGGACATTCAACACTGCAGTCAGTGCAGCTGCAGTTGTCAAGACATGTGTTCTCACAGGTGTCTTCAACTGTTGTTGAGTCCTGTATTTTGTTATTATCATATTCAACAAGCTTTTTGTTTGAGCATGTGTCATTGTATGTTATACTGCATTGGTTTGCTGTGCAGTTTGCATTGGTTTCACATTGGGCATCACACAGTTCCATACTACATCTATGGTCGTATGTACACTCATTTTCTGAGCAGGTAAATATATCAACACACTCGTTTGGCACATCTTCAGCAAAGTCCCATGTAAATGGGTTGTCATCTGGACTTAGTGTACAGTCATCAACACATTCTGTTACTGGACAATCTGTGTCCTGAGTGTCATCATAACTGCAGATGCCATCTACATCACATGCTGCGCATACACCGCAGTCGTCAAGATATGATGAACAGTCTGACCATACTCCTTCTTCACATGTCCTGTTCCCAATGCATTCCCCTTCACCACATTCCATTGTGAGATTCTCGTCTGTAAAACCATCACAGTCGTTATCAAGATTATCACAGACCTCATCTTCTGGAAGTGTTTCTCCTCTGCATGGTCCCCATTCTCCCCATAGGCAGTCTTCACCGCATGTTCTCCACCGGGTTCCTTTTTCACATTCTCCTACATCTGAGCCGCATTCCCTGGACTCTGTTTCTCCTGCCACACATTGTGCACCACATTGGTCTGGAACACATTGGTAGGTGAAATCATCAAATGAGCATCCGCAGGTACTGTTGCAGTCACCAAATGCATCTCTTGTGCCTAGTTTATTGCCTGAGCATTGTTCTGTTGTCTGTTCACAGTTGGAGTTGTCTTGTGTATCTGGAAGTTCGCATGTTTCTCCCATGCCTGTGTCAACAAAACCATCTCCGCAATGGGGCTCGTATTCACATGTACAGTTGTCCCTGCATGTTCCATAAGGACCACAGTCATCATCTGAGTCACATTCTGCCCCGCACACTCCCTGCACACAATACTCATTTATTGTTGGTGCTGAACAGTCTGGTTCACAGTCTGAACACATACAATCATTGCCGCATGTATTCACACATGAGCTCTGGATTGTTAGTGAGTCGAGCATCTTGTCATTATCATATTCTAATAATCTGTTATCTTCGCAATAATCATCATATGTTTCTGAGCAGCTGTTTAATTCACAGTCACCAAAGTCTGCACATTCTGCCCCGCATTCTCCTGCTACACACTGGTATTCAAATGGATCGTTTTCACAGCCGCATGAGCTAGTGCAGTCACCATATACATCTCTTGTACCCAGCTTGTTCCCTGAACATTCCTCTGTTGACTGTGTACAATAAGGGTTGTTTTCTGTGTTTGGAAGTTCACAGCTCTCTCCAGCATCTACTGTGCCGTCTCCACAGAATGGAAGCGGCTGACATGTTGAGTCACAGCCATTTGTGCCTGGTGCAAACTCATCACATTCCTGGCTTGATGTACAGCCTGGATAGTCATCTTCACAGTCATCATCCTGGAGCTGGCAATTTGCATCACAATAGTCCTGCAGATAATCTGCTCCGTACTGGTCACAGGTTGATAATACTGTATTTGGTGGCTCGCATTCCTCGCCCGGATCTAGTTTGCCGTCTCCACAATAAGATAATTGTTCATATTCACACTGACAGGTATCAAGGTTACATGTGTCTGCTGTTGTTGGGTCTGAATCATTACAGTCTGAATCTACTGCACACTCTGCTCCGCACCTGTCTGCTACACATCCATATTCAAAGTCATCAAATACACATCCGCAACCTGCATTACAGTCTCCAAAGGAATCACGTGTTCCCAGTTTGTTTCCGGAACACTCTTCTGTTGATTGTGTACAGTATGTGTTGTCTGATGTACTTGGTAATTCACAATCTTCGCCTGCATCAATATCTCCATCTCCACAGTATGGCAATTGTTCATACTCACATTGGCAGGTAGATAAGTTACATGTGTCTGCGGTGTTTGGATTATAATCATCACAGTCTGCATCTACTGCACACTCTGCTCCACACCTGTCTGCTACACATTCATATGCAAAGTCATCAAACACACATCCACAACTGTCTCCGCAGTCTCCAAATGAGTCTCTTGTACCAAGCTTGTTGCCTGAACACTCTTCTGTTGACTGTGTACAATATGTGTTATCATCTGTGTTTGGCAGCTCACATTCTTCACCTGCATCAATATCTCCGTCTCCACAGAATGGAAGTGGCTGACATGTTGAGTCACAGCCGTTTGTTCCTGGTGCAAATTCATCACATTCCTGGCTTGATGTACAGCCTGGATAGTCATCTTCACAGTCATCATCCTGAAGCTGGCAGTTGGAATCACAATAGTCCTGAAGGTAATCCTCACCGTACTGGTCGCATGATGCCAAGACTGTGTTTGGCGGCTCGCATTCCTCGCCTGGATCTAGTTTCCCATCTCCACAGTATGGCAGTTGTTCATATTCACATTGGCAGGTATCAATATTACATGTGTCTGCTGTGTTTGGATCATAATCATCACAATCTGCATCAACTGCACATTCTGCTCCACACCTGTCTGCCACACATTCATAAGTAAATTCGTCAAATACACAGCCGCATTCTGAGCCACAGTCTCCATACTGGTCTCTGGTTCCTAGTTTGTTGCTTGCACACTCTTCTGTGCTCTGCTCGCAGAACTGGTTGTCCTGTGTGTCTGGGAGTTCGCACTCTTCTGTTGCATCTACATTGCCATCTCCGCAGAATTGTTCATATTCACATACACATCCATCCGTACATGTTCCGTATGGACCACAGTCATCATCTGAATCACACTCTGCTCCACACTCTCCCTCTACACAGTAGTTGTGTACTGGTGGTGCTGAACAGTCTGGAGTACAGTTTGAACAAAGACAGTTTCCAGAACATGAACTCAAACAAATTCCGACTACAGTTACATCATCCTGAGTTTTGTCAGTGTCATATTCATATAGAACATGTCCTTCACAATAATCTTCATAGGTTTCTGTACAGTTGTTTACTGGACAGTCCCTGTATGAATCACACTCTGCTCCACATTCATCTTCAACACACCTGTAGGTAAATGGATCAGTGTCACAACCGCAAGTCGAGTCACAGTTGCCATACTGGTCTCTGGTTCCTAATTTGTGTCCATAGCAGTCCTGTGTTGACTGGGGACAGTAAGGGTTGTTCAGGGTGCTTGGAGGTTCACATTCTTCACTTCCTTCAATATAATCATCACCACAGAATCCAACATCAATATTTTTACACGTACAATCTTCAAGATCACAGGAATCTTCTGTTGTAGGTATGCCGTCATCACAATCATCATCTGTGTCACATTCTGCCCCGCATTCTCCTGCTACACACTGGTAATTGAATGGGTCTTCAACACACCCGCACTCTGAGTTGCAGTCTCCAAATGTGTCTCTGGTTCCTAGTTTGTTACCTGAGCATTGCTCAGTTGTCTGGTTGCAGTTGTTGTTATTGTTTGTATTAGGTAGTTCACACTCTTCTTTTGGATCAACTGTTCCATCGCCACAGAATGGTAATGGCTGGCATACATTGTCACAGCCGTTTGTGCCTGGTGCAAATTCATCACATTCCTGGCTTGATGTACAGCCTGGATAGTCATCTTCACAGTCATCATCCTGAAGCTGGCAATTTGCATCACAGTAATCCTGCAGGTAATCTGCTCCGTACTGGTCGCATGATGCCAAGACTGTATTTGGTGGTTCGCATTCCTCGCCCGGATCTAGTTTGCCGTCTCCACAATAAGGCAGTTGTTCATATTCACATGTGCATGAATCAATATTACATGTGTCTGCTGTGTGTGGATCATAATCATCACAGTCTGAATCCACTGCACACTCTGCTCCACATCTTCCCTCTACACACTGATAGGTGAATGTATCAAAGTCACAACCGCAGGTTGAGTCACAATCACCAAAGGAATCTCTTGTTCCAAGCTTGTTGCCTGAACACTCTTCTGTTGATTGTGTACAATATGAATTATCATCTGTGTTAGGTAGTTCGCAATCTTCTCCAGCATTAACTGTTCCATCGCCGCAGAATGGTAATGGCTGGCATACATTGTCACAGCCGTTTGTGCCTGGTGCAAATTCATCACATTCCTGGCTTGATGTACAGCCTGGATAGTCATCTTCACAGTCATCATCCTGGAGCTGGCAGTTGGAATCACAATAGTCCTGAAGGTAATCCTCACCGTACTGGTCGCATGATGCCAAGACTGTGTTTGGCGGCTCGCATTCCTCGCCTGGATCTAGTTTCCCATCTCCACAGTATGGCAGTTGTTCATATTCACATTGGCAGGTATCAATATTACATGTGTCTGCTGTGTGTGGATCATAATCTTCACAGTCTGCATCTACTGCACACTCTGCTCCGCATCTTCCCTCTACACATTGGTAATTGAAAGAATCAAAATCACAGCCGCATTCTGAACCGCAGTCCCCAAATGCGTCTCTTGTACCCAACTTGTTTCCTGAACATTCTTCTGTGCTCTGCTCACAATACTGGTTGTCTTCACTGTTTGGAGGCTCGCATTCCTCGCCTGGATCTAGGTTGCCATCCCCGCATTCTGGAAGTGGTTGGCACGTCTCATCACAGCCATTTGTTCCTGGGGCAAATTCGTCACATTCCTGGCTTGATGTACAGCCTGGATAATCATCTTCACAGTCATCATCCTGGAGCTGGCAATTTGCATCACAATAGTCCTGCAGATAGTCTGCTCCATACTGGTCACAGGTTGATAACACTGTATTTGGTGGCTCGCACTCCTCGCCTGGATCTAGTTTGCCGTCTCCACAGTATGGCAGTTGTTCATATTCACATTGACAGGTTTGTAAGTTACATGTGTCTGCTGTTGTTGGGTCTGAATCATTACAGTCTGCGTCTACTGCACACTCTGCCCCGCATCTTCCTTCTACACATTGGTAATTGAAAGAATCAAACACACATCCACAACCAGCATTACAATTTCCAAAAGCATCTCTTGTACCCAACTTGTTTCCTGAACATTCTTCTGTGCTCTGCTCACAATACTGGTTGTCTTCACTGTTTGGAGGCTCGCATTCCTCGCCTGGATCTAGGTTGCCATCCCCACATTCTGGAAGTGGCTGGCACATCTCATCACAGCCATTTGTTCCTGGTGCAAACTCGTCACATTCCTGGCTTGATGTACAGCCTGGATAGTCATCTTCACAATCATCATCCTGAAGCTGGCAATTTGCATCACAATAATCCTGCAGAAAATCATGACCATATTGGTCACAGGTTGATAACACTGTGTTTGGTGGCTCGCATTCCTCACCTGGATCTAGTTTCCCATCTCCACAGTATGGCAGTTGTTCATATTCACAAGTGCATGTATCAATATTACATGTGTCTGCTGTTGTTGGGTCTGAATCATTACAGTCTGCATCCACTGCACACTCTGCTCCACACCTTCCCTCTACACATTGGTAATTAAACGAGTCAAGGTCACAGTCACATACTGAATCACAGTTTCCAAAGGAATCTCTTGTTCCTAATTTGTTCCCTGAACATGTTTCTGTAGACTGAGTACAGTATGAATTATCATTAGTATTTGGAAGTTCACATTCTTCACCTGCGTCTACACTGCCATCTCCGCAAAACGGAAGCGGCTGACATGTTGCATCACAGCCATTTGTGCCTGGTGCAAACTCATCACACTCAGGGCTTGATGTACAGCCTGGATAGTCATCTTCGCAGTGATTGTCCTGTAACTTGCAATTTGAGTCACAATAATCCTGCAGATAATCTTCTCCATACTCATCACAGGTTGAAAGTACTGTATTTGGAGGTTCACACTCTTCGCCTGCATCTGGGTCAACTATACCATCTCCACAATATCCAATATTTTCATACTCACATGCACAAGTATCTAAGTTACAAGTGTCTTCTGTCAAGGGGTTTGAATCTTCACAGTCTGCATCTACTGCACACTCTGCCCCGCATCTTCCCTCTACACACTGGTAATTAAATTCGTCAAAAACACACCCGCAACTGCCTCCGCAGTCTCCGAATGAGTCTCTTGTGCCAAGTTTGTTTCCTGAGCACTCTTCTGTTGATTGAGTACAGTATGAGTTATCCTCTGTGTTTGGCAGTTCACATTCTTCTCCAGGGTCTACATTGCCGTCTCCACATTCCGGAAGCGGCTGGCATGTCTCGTCACAGCCATTTGTGCCTGGTGCAAACTCGTCACATTCCTGGCTTGATGTACAGCCTGGATAATCATCTTCACAGTCATCATCCTGAAGCTGGCAATTGGAATCACAATAATCCTGCAGATAATCTTCTCCATACTGGTCACAGGTTGATAATACTGTGTTTGGTGGCTCGCACTCCTCGCCTGGATCTAGTTTGCCGTCTCCACAATAGGGCAGTTGTTCATATTCACAGGTACAATCCTGCAGGTTGCATGTGTCTACAGTATTTGGGTCTGCATCATTACAGTCTGCATCTACTGCACACTCTGCTCCACACTCTCCTGCCACACATTGGTAATTAAAAGTATCAAAATCACAGCCACAGTTTGTATCACAATCACCAAGTGAGTCTCTTGTGCCTAATTTATTACCAGAACATTGTTCTGTTGTCTGGTTGCAATATGCATTATTATTAGTATCTGGTAGTTCACATTCTTCACCAGAATCAACTTCTCCATCACCGCAGAAACCTAATGGCTGGCATGTGTTGTCACAGCCATTTGTGCCTGGGGCAAATTCATCACATTCCTGGCTTGATGTACAGCCTGGATAGTCATCTTCGCAGTGGTCATCTTCAAGCTGGCATTCTGAATTACAGTAATCCTGAAGAAAATCATGACCATACTGGTCACATGTTGATAATACATGGTTTGGAGGATCACACTCTTCTCCTTCTTCTATTTCTCCGTTACCACATACTGGTTCTGTTATCTCGAAATGAAGATATTTGTCCTGCCATATTGTGCTTTCACACTGGCATTCATTTGGAAGCCATGTATGGACAGAGAAATTGTGTTCTCCTGGTTGTGTTATTGTATATGTATAGGTAAAGTCTTTTGTAACACCAAATGGAATCTGTGCCATCTCGCTTTTCTGGACCTCATCATCAGCATAGAAATGAATATCTACTGTTGATGCAAAATGTGGGAAAACAAGTTCGCTTGGAACTGTCTGTGGTCCTTTGCTTGCAGGGTAATCATGTGATGCTTCAATGGATGCTGTTATTGTGACTGTATCTCCAACTTGTGGATTTGAGGGGTTCATAGAAATTGATCTCACAGGAGCAGCACAATCCTGGCCTTTGACAAAATTCACATCATAACTCCAGGGTCCTTCACCAGTCTGCTCATCAGTATCAACTATATATGTTTGGGGTATATAACAGTCCATATAGTTGTACTCAGCAAAGTACTGCATACCTGACCCTGCATCAGAACTTGATATGGTATACTCATTGGGATTGCCGTAATCAGTTGCAATTTTCTGGTCCAGACTACTGCACGGATAGGCATGACAATGATAAACATCGGTGTGAAAATCTCCATGGTTTCCAAACAATCTGATAACCACTGGATAAGCTGAAACCAACGCTGATACCAGTAACAAGAATAGAATACCTACTGCTAATATTTTTTTCTTCATTTTACCCCCCACAAATCTAATACTATTTCTGAGTGGTACACACACTATAAAAGCATTGTTGTCATGGAAATTATATACTCAAACACCGAAAAAATAGGTTACTACCATAATAGAATAAACTATTTAGAGGCTGTATAGTATCAAAATAACCAACTTCACCATATAGTCAACACTAGAATGTAACAATAAATAAAAAATATAAATATATCTAGACAGCTTCGCCCCAGAAGAATATGCTTCCCTGTGAAAAATCTCCTGTGCACGGCTCAGGCAGATCAAGCCTGAAAGTCAGTGCCATTTTTGCTCCTGGTGACAAAAGATTTGCCCCGTATCCAAGTGCTCCCCCATTTATTGGATTGGCCTGGAGTATTTCTGCCTCATTGTACATTGACTTGTCAAAATGATCGCCGTACTGGATGTTGAGATAGTTTTCAGCGTCGAGTGTTCTTGTTGTCTGTGGGTCATACTCATTGTTATCTGTCTGCTGGTCATCTGCACTTGAATATGCACCATTTACAGCATAGTAGCCAAAGTTTGTAAGCTCAAGAACATTGCTTGTAGGGCACTTTGCACCTGTTGGTTCAGGATCAAAAAAGTCTGTTCCTGCAATAAACATATCCAGGAGAACACCTGAACCTGATTCTGCACCATTTCCCACAAGCAGGGTTTCTGAATAACCTGTTGCTCCGGGTCTGATTGTTGGGAAACTCAATTTATCTGAGTTACTTAGTGTCAGTGCAATGACTGGATTAAGGAACCAGTATTCTTTTTCATCTGAAAGGTCTCTTAGTCCGTCAAGGTCTCTTGCTTCTGGCTGGACCCAGTATTCTCCATGCATTGAGAGTGGTGTTTCAACTGTGAAAATACACCTGTATACACCCATTGTGTTTTGATCAATTGTATCAAGATATTCTTCATCAATTCTTGCATTACAAGTGGTCATATCAAACCAAAGGCATCCTGGTGTCTCAAAGTTGCACTTGAAAGGGTCGTTTATTATGTTGCATGACAATGGTGAACCTTGGCATACAGGATCAGGTTCCTGCTGAGTTATAGTTGGAACTCCCACATCAAATGATTCAACTTCCCATGGGCAGTATACTACATTTTCAGTTACAGAATCTCCGTTAGTATCTGTGTTGAGCATTTCTGACAAGGTGTGGCCTGTACAGTCTCCTAAGTCTACTTCCTCAGTTCCAGTTGTATCTTCAGGACCTTCAACATCACCCCACCAGTTGTTTGTAGCATCAAATACTTCTGTTAGGTCATTGAATACACCGTAAGGAGCTATTCCTTCTCCAGTATAGTCTGCTACATTGTTGTTCACTATATTGTTATTATTGGCAAAACCAACATCTCCTGCAACATAGATTCCCTGTGCATTGTCCTCTATTGTGTTTCCGGTTATCTCAAATCCATTCGAGTCGCCATACACCCTTATGCCTCTCATGTTGTCATGAATCTGGTTTTCTGAAACTATCCAATTGATTGTATCATATGCTCTTATACCTGAGCACACCAATGTATCACCAGCAAAATCTCCTTCAGGACTATGCCCATATATTTCATTGCTTGTGATTACGACATTTTCCTCGTTTCCATTAGCAGAGATTCCTCTGTAAAAGTGAACTTCAGAACCCCAAGGATAATTATCCATATCCCCATTGTTGTAAATCTCATTGTTAGAAATTGTCACATCTACATCAAATGGTCCGGCATCTCCACCATTCCAACTCTCAGCGTGATTTAGCTCAATTCCAAACAATTCATTATCATAAATCAGATTGTTTCTGATTTCGATATTATTGGTAGCCTGCAAAGCATCTCCACCTACAGCCAAGTCATCATCAGCCATATCCTGGCTGCTGTATATTTCTATACCTTTACCTGACCAAGTTCCAGCTGTATCTCCGTCATACGTATTAGAATGGATTTGATTCCCTTCAATTAATACATCTTGTGAGTGGAATAAGAACACACCATAGCTGTTATCTGTTATGATGTTATTCCTGATTGTAACACCTGAAACAGCTTTTCCCCACCAACCGAAAGTAAAGTCCGTAGCACCTGTAGGCTTTGATCCTAGAATATACCAATCTCCACCTACAGCAATACCTGAATTTGTTCTTCCTTGTGGGCTTCCAGGAACATCTTTCGCACCCTGAATAGTAAATCCTTGAATAGTCACATCATTTTCTACTATTTGAAAGACATCTCTATCATTTCCAGAAGTTGGTGCATTCACTATTACATCTGATGCTGCTTCTCCAGTCCCCAACAAAGTCAGGCTCTTATCAACAACTATTGTTCCAGAATAAGTTCCTTCAAGAACACAAATAGTATCTCCTGCATCTGCATCATCTACTGCTGACTGTATATCTGCAAAATCTCTTCCTCCGTCATCATCAACAACAGCATCACATAAGGATGAGCATCCAGTTATTGATTCACACTGTTCATAAGTATACTCTGCACATGCATTTGGTTCTGGTGTTCCTATGCAGCTGTTTTCAACTGGGTTTTCCATGAAGTTGCAGTTTGCCTCTTTCACAGTTCCATCACTGACCCAGTAACATCCCGGGGTTTCTTGATCACACTTTACTGAATCCTGGATTACTTCACAGGATTCTGGCTCTCCATCACACACCTGCATAGAATAGTCTCCTAAAGATATGCTGTACTGTGTGCTTGTCCATGGTGCATAGTCAACGTCTCCAAAAACACTGTCGCAGTTTGGATCAAGGGGTCCGTTTGGACAGCCCCAATAGTTGTCTTCTGCATCTACCTCTGGACTGTCTTCGTTTACAAATGTGTCTCCTGTTCCAAGAAAGTTGTTGTGGGTAAATGTAATTCCCTCAACATTGATGATCCACACTGTCCTGCCATTACCCTGCAGTTGATTATATGTGACAGTTGTGCCCGAACAATTCCCGTCAGGGCCGTCATATGGCCACTTTTCTGCCATAATACCTGAATAATCATTGTCTTCAATGATGTTGTGTGAGAAATCTGAATTGGTTGTGTCATAAATTATTATTCCAAACCCATTGTATGCAGTACCATACCTTTCTGAGTTAATTACATGATTGTACTCAACAACAGCACCATCACTTCCGCTCACAAGAATACCATTGTTTGCTCCGTCGATGATGTTGTTTCTGATCACAACATTATCAAATCCACTCTGTTTTCCTTCTCCCAGAATATTTCCGCATTCCCAGTAAGGTGCCTGGTACCATGCATCAGAGTATTTTGTATATGGGCCTCCCGGACAGTTGGTGTCTTTGTTCTCAGGTACATAGCCAAAAAAAGTCCTGTCCTTTGTCCCGACAATTATACCGTTTCCGCGGTTTGCAAGACTGGTGGTAACAGATTCAGGATTAGGAATATCTGCATCAAGTATCTTGAAACCCTCTATTGTAATGTCACTTGAGGCGATGAAAAAACCAAACATATCAGTAGGATCTGATGGGTTATCACTTCCTGGTACATCTATTAATGTGTTTTCAGGTCCTTCAATTGATTTTATTATTAGTGGCTCTGCGTCTTTCCTGTAAGCAACGACTCTTTCATAATATGCTCCTGGTGCAACACAGATTAATATCTCGCCATCCTGGTTAACATCTTCCTGGTTGTGAACTGCTGCCTGTATAGATGAAAAATCTGCACCAGTCTGATCAACAACAATATCACAGTTCTGATGACAACCTGTAATGTCACGACACTGCTGATAATCATAATCAGAACATGCATTCTCAAGCGGAGTTCCAAAACAACCATCATCACCCTGGACATTTTCCCCACCAAGAGAAACAAAAACATCATCAATCTTTTCAATACCATTCTTATCCATGACAAGTGTAGTCCATTCGATCTGTTCGCCCTCAAATGCATAGTTGTTGTTTCTTTCAATAAGATTCTCCCCACCCATGGAAGTGCGTCCCCATTCAACATAATCATCATACATGATTCTGTTATCGCACATCCAGACCAGGGGGTTGAAGTTTTCAGTACTCATATCTATGCCAGTGCTTGTTCCATTGTCATCAGCCAGAACAGAACTAAATGTCAGTAAAACCATTAAGAATAAAACTATTTTTTTCACAGCCATCACCCTTTATCCACTTTTAAGGACTTAATATTATATATAATTTCAAAGTGGTACATACACTATAAAAGGATTGTTGTAAGGCAATTTATATTCTGCAACACCGAAAAAATAGTTTACCACCAGAGTAATATGAAACACCCAAAAAAGCTGAAGTTAAAAGAAAAAAGAATTAAACAATGTTCGACACCACACTGTGATTAAACCGCTTCTCCCCAGAAGTAGATGTCTCCCTGACTAAATGTTCCTTCGCATGGTTCTGGCAGTGTGAGTTTAAAGGTTATTGCCATTTTTGAACCTGGCGACAACAGGTTTGCTGCCCAGTAATTGCTTCCCACTTTTGCTGGTGCCTGAAGGATTTCTGCTTCATCATACATTGTCCTGAAAAAGTGGTCACCGTATTGGATATTCACATATCCTTCTGGGTCAAGGTTTCTTTGAGTCTGCGGGTCATATGTGTCATCATCCTGTTCCTGGTCATCTGCAGTTGTGTATGCACCGTTTACAGCATAGTACCTGAAGTTGTTTAATCTTAGCACATTGCTTGTCGGGCACTTTGCACCACTGTGATCATAGTCATAGAAATCAGTGCCTGAGATAAACATATCCATCATCACACCTGACCCAGTTTCAGCTCCGTTTCCAACCAGAACTGTGTTGGAATACGAGATTGTACCAGGTCTTGTTTCACCAAACTGGAGATTTAGTGAGTCCCTTGTTATTGTGACAATTGGGTTCAGGAACCAGTTCTCTCCTGTATCTACAGCTGTCAGATTATCTGAATCCTCCACTTTTATCTTAACTCCATGCTCTTTATGCATGCTTTCAGGACCTTCAATTGTTGCAACACATTTGTACCACTGCATTGTGTCTTCATGGAACTGCACAATTTCTTCTTCTCCGATTTGTGTACCTTCAATAACACAGTTCTTGAATTCATTAATACTGCAGTCAACTTCATGTGTTGCATTGTTCTCAAGAGAGACATAGACTCTTCTTATGTCTTCAACTCCGTTCTTGTCGAAGACCAGTGCATCCCATGACAGCTGTTCTCCTTCAAAAGCATAATTTTTTTCTCTTTCTATTAGCCTTTCTCCCCCCATAGAAACCCTCCCATAATTCCAAGGGTCGTCTGCAAACAGTCTTGCATTGTTGTCAAGCCAGACCATAGGCGTGAAAGTTTCAGTTGAAATAACCACCCCTATCCCTGTCTGGTATGCGCTGAATGCAATCGGCATCATGATCATTGCCAAAACTGCTGTTACAGGAAGCATTGCTTTGTGCTTGTTTTTTGTTGTAAATCCTACTGCAACTATAGACAACATTACACCCATCAAAATAAGATGAAGGGGGAGTACAAAAACAGAAGGATCGGAAGGAGGTTCTGGTGGATTGGCTGTGTAATCCACATGACCATCACAGTCATTATCTAAACCATCACAATATCTTTCTGCTTCTGCATTCCCCGGCCAGATATCTGGGTTAGTATCATTACAGTCATTGAGAGGGTCAGTGCTGCCTGGGCAGCCATAGTAACCATCTCCATCATTATCAGGCTCATCTATCCCGTCACAGTTTGTGTCTATTCCGTCACATATCTCAGGAGCTCCAGGATAGATATTTGCATTGGATGGCTCACAGTCGCATATATCTCCTGCGCCATCTCCATCAGTGTCAGTTTGATCTGTTGTGTGATTGTAAGGACAGTTGTCGCATGCATCTCCCCATGCATCTCCATCTGAGTTGTTTTGGTCTGGGTTGTAAACGTCTATGCAGTTATCAGCGGTATCAAAAACCCCGTCCCCATCTGTGTCCTTCTGGCATATGTATATATTTACATTTAGTCCCCCCAGATTATTCATAAAATAACTATCATTGATTGAAAAACTCACTGGACCCCCAGTACTTGTTACAAGTACACCATATGTATGCTGCATATTGAAATTATTCCAGTTCTGAGCCTGGTCATCAATCAGTAAATCAATGTAGTTGGGACCATTTGATTCAAAGCCAGATACACTCTCACTCCATAGTCCTCCGTCTGTTGAGTATTCTGCATCTGCCAGGATTTGTTCATTTGCATAAAAGGTGCCTGTTGATTCAACAACATAAGTTGACCCTGAAATCAGGCCAATAGAATTTACAGGGGAATCTATACTTGAGTTAACATAAAGTGTATCTACAGGAGTTGTGTTTTTTGAGGTTCCTAAAGGACAATCAGGTACATCACATGCATTTCCTATTCCATTGCTATTATCATCTTCCTGACCTGGATTTGAAGTATACAGACAATTATCACAAGCATCTCCTACTCCATCCGAATCTTCATCTTCCTGCAGAGAATTACTTATATCTGGACAGTTATCACATGCATCTCCCAACATATCATTATCCGAATTTGCTTGAGACGGATTGAACATGGACTGACAGTTATCACATGCATCTCCCACGCCGTCGTCATCTCCATCATCCTGGTCTTCGTTATCCGATTCTGGGCAGTTATCACATGCATCTCCCCAGCTGTCGTTGTCAAAGTTTTCCTGATCTGGATTGTAAACCATTTCACAATTATCGCAGGCATCTCCAAAGATGTCATTATCTGAGTTATTCTGGTCAGGATTTGGTGTGTTGATACAGTTGTCGCAAGCATCTCCTACTCCATCGGAATCTCCCAGATCTGACTGGTCCTCATTATCAACAAATAGACAATTGTCACATACATCTCCCAGGCTATCACCATCTGAATTCAATTGATCAGGGTTAGGATCGTTTCGACAGTTGTCGCATCCGTTCCCTACTCCATCTCCGTCTGAATCGCCCTGTGAAGGATTATTGACTTCAGGACAATTGTCGCAGGCATCACCTATTAAGTCATCGTCAGAATCTGCCTGATCTGGATTTGCAATATTCCTGCAGTTGTCACACGCATTACCTACTCCATCTCCATCTGCATCGCTTTGTTGGTCATTGCTCACATCAGGACAGTTGTCACAGGCATCACCATAAATGTCTTCATCCTGGTTTGACTGGTTAAAATTTTGAACATCAACACAGTTATCACACTCATCCCCTACCCCGTCAGAATCTGTATCATTCTGGTCTGGATTTGGGATAGATGGACAATTATCGCACTCATCACCGTAACCATCAGAATCTCCATCTGTCTGGTCTGGGTTTGTGGTAGATGGACAGTTATCACACATATCTCCTACACCATCACCATCCGTATCCTGTTGGTCTGGATTTGCAATATTCCTGCAGTTATCGCATCCGTTCCCTACTCCATCTCCATCTGCATCCCCCTGTGAGGGATTGTATAACCCTGGACAGTTGTCACATATATCTCCTTCTCCATCTGAGTCTGAATCTGCCTGGTCCGGATTAGCTATTCCTGGACAGTTGTCAGTAGAATCATCCACTCCGTCACCATCATTATCACTGTCACAAACATCCCCAATACCGTCCTCATCAGAATCCTCCTGACCAGGATTGGCATCATCAGGACAATTATCTTCATCGTCATATATCCCGTCCCCATCTGTGTCTTGAGTCTGGACATCGCATGTAATATCTGTGTTCCAGGGGTCAAAATCAACATTGTCAGAAACTGGGTCTCCCTGTCCCAGAAGATTTGATGAATGTTCAGGTCCTGACTCATGACCCCACCAGTTGTTCTCTGCCATTAATGTGTCAGAATAAAGATTCTTCGCTCCCCAAAGATTGCTGAATATAACATTGCATAGCATCGTGTTTGTTGCTCCTGTTGAGCTGGAGTACTGGGCAAATGCTATGTCGTTTTCATATATCTGGTTGTAACTAACATCATTGCCGTATGAATCTGAAATATAGACTCCATGTCCGAACATGACAGATCCGTCACCATACTGATCCCAAGTGTGCCCGTATATCTCATTATAATCAACAAGGTTATTGTCTGACTCTGAAAGGTGAATTCCAAAGGCATCCTGTTCCAGGCCATTCTCATATATTGCGTTTTCTGTTATCTGATTATACTCAGATGTTGTATCCCCTCCAATGTATATCCCCTGCCTGTCATTTTGGTAAATCTGGTTGTAGGAAAGTGTTGAATCCTGTGTTCCGGATGAGAATATTCCCTTCTCGCAGTTTGTAATATGAAAGCCATCTATCAAAACATTATCTGCAGCTATAGTAAATCCATTACCTGTTCCGCCGCAGTCAACATGGGAGCTTTCTCCCCTTGTGCCGTAAATCTCTAATGACTGGTCAACAAGGATTTGCTCATAATAAGTTCCATCACACACGTAAATCGTCTGCCCTGGTTCTGCTTCGTCAACCGCATCCTGTATCAAAGTGTAAGCTTCATGTTCATCATCATCACAGTCAAGCTCTCCCTCCTGATCAACATAAGCATATCCGTCATCATCAACAAACAGCATATCGATATCATGCTGGCACACAGCGCTTCCGCCTTCACCTGTACAGCTGTCATCAGTAATCTCAATACCATCATCACACTCTTCTGTTTCTACAACTTCATAAGCACACTCTTCAGGAGTACACTCAAACGTCCTGTATTCCCTATTTGAGTTTTCACAGTACCAGCCGTCAGGACCGCATATCTCAGTCTCGTAAGTGCATGAACAGCTGCCATCATCACATATTGCTGAGTGGTACCAGATGTCTCCATCACAATAATTCTCACAGTCCTGATTCTGGTCGCACTCTGCTGCGCACACGGAAACGCTTGGCGTTGCAGGATAACCATCAGACAAGTCGTCATCTGAACAGTAGTGCTCGTATGTGCAGGTTGCATCACACACTCCTTCCGGAGTGCAGCTTCCATAAGCAGTATCTGCGTAATCCCATGTTTCCAGAATAGAGTCTATGCTACACCTGTCAGCACAGTCTTCGTAGCATGAATCTCCTGATGTTGAGCATGTACCACCTGAACATGTACCGGCACATTCACCCTCACCGCATACTTCATTGTTGCAGTCAGAATCCACACAGTCAATTGAACCATCGCAGTCATTGTCCTTTCCGTCACTGCAGTCAGATTCTGCCTGTCCCGGGTGTATTGTGGAATCAGTATCATTGCAGTCTCCGCATTCTGCATCCCAACTGTCGCCGTCACTGTCCGTGCCTGAACCGTACCATGCACCATAATCACACTCATCTTCAACGCAGTCAGCATCTCTTGACTCCTGAACTCCGTTGCTGCATCTTGTGGTTTCAGTACAGTCTTCAACTGTTGTGCATGTCTGTGCATAGGCAGCTGCTGCAATCAGCAGAAATAAAGTTATGAATATCAGCTCTTTTTTCATTTTATCCCTCTTATTCTAAATACGCCAAAAATAGCAGCTCCGACTAACATAACTATTCCAACAACCAGTGTGACAGTTCCAATTGCAGGGTTGGGATTTGCAACATTTCCTGTTATCTGGTTTGTGGATGAGCCTGTCACTCTTTCAAAAACATTTTCCTCAATTTTTGGTTCTTCAGTCTGTTCTGGCTCAGTTGTGTTAACAGGTGTTTCCGGCACATCTTCCTGTTCTGGAATTTCCTCTTCTGGATCTTCAGACTCTTTAGAATTATCATCAGATATGTCTGCAGATACATCACCTGAACTTCCTGAACTGCTCGAGGTTGTTTGTTTTGCCTCATCTGCAAATAATGCATATCTTGTACCATCAACTTCAAAAGTTACTTTGTTTGCGGTCTTGTCTATTGTGTATGGAGATAATGTTCTCCATCTCCTGTCAAAATAATACGGGGCAACAGTGTTTTCATCAAGTCCCGGAACATCGTAGGAGATTGTTGCCATAACTTCTGCATCTGTTCTGGCTTGTAGTTCATATCCTATAAGAAAGACCTTTCCACGGGAATGCTGGTCTCCAAGTCTGTTGAGTCTTTCTATAACAACAGTCATTGTCTCATCAGAGCTTACCTCAAGTACAAGATCCTCGCCATAGGTTACTGTAACAGGATTTGCTGGAGTCACTGTTAGCTCAAGATTTCTTATGTCTATAGAGTCATTTTGCTTGTTAATGTTTCTTACAGTTCCCGGAACCACAAAATCAAGCTCTGTATAACCATTGTTTTCAAAAACAGCTTCTTGTTCTGCTTGTACTCCGGCAACCTCAAAGCTTATTGTCTTTCCTTGCATATCATTGTCAGGATCAGTCACATAGAAAAAATAAGGGCTGTAACCATATCCTCCATCTTTTGTGAACCCTGTAGCTACTGTTTCTCCGTCTACTACTGCAGATACCATCAGGTCATCAGGTGTCGAGCCGTCAGTGAAATTCACTGAGCCGTAAAACTGGTGAGGTATCCCTGGTACAGCTACCACAAAAGGAATAAGAAGAAAAAAAAGAAGTATTTTCTTCATTTTACTCTGGTCGGGTTGGTACCCAGTCACCGTAATAGTCATAGCACTCGTCTCCGTAGAGTCCCAGACCATACACATAACTAGCCCTGTCATTGCTCATAAATGTCCAGTAGCCTGCAAATGGATTCATGTCGTCTGACATTGACACTGTCTCAAACTCTTTGAGCTCGTTGTTGAATGTCAGTATTTTGGTCCAGTATGGCTGTGTTGCATCATTGTTCATCAAAGAGTACAATGCGCATGCAACTGGTGTGCTCTGGAAATTGTCTTCACTGTCATACATCTCTGCACCATAATAACCCAAGAGCATCCATCCTGGCTGCAGTGTTCTTTCAGGAGGGTTGTTGTTTCCTGCCAAAAGCAGGTTTCCGGTTCCAATCAATGAACCTGGTGCATCCATGTTTACCCAGTATGCATTACCTGCTTTTATCTCTGAAAGACTGTTTGTTTCTGGTGCTGCATCTGGCCTGTATGAGGTCCATCCGTCATCATCATAAGTCCAGACAACATCAAGGTCAACTTCGCTGAAAACAGATTCAACATCAGGGTTGTCAGGATTCACTGGAAAACCAATCAGGTTCCAGTCCTCATAAAGACTTATATCATATGCAAAACCTACATAGAACCTGTAGTATGTTCCCTGGTTGTTGTCAGTTGCAGTAATCCCCAACCTGTCTTCTGCTGTGATGTAGTATTCTACAAGGTCTCCTTCATTGAAAGTGCCCATCTCGGCTGAAAAAGAGGCTGTGCATGGCATGTCTACATGGTTCCAGTTGCCACCGTTTATTCTGTAGTGCAGTTCCACACCTGTCGGGTCGCATGAAATTCCACTCTTGGCATCAGCTGCTTCCACTGTTACAGTAACAGTGTTTCCCGGTGCGGGTTTTTCAGGATAGTTTGATACAGAGGTTATTTCAGGGCTTGTCGCATCCACAAAGAAATACTCTGCATCATGGTTGTTCGTGTTTCCAAGGGCGTCCCTGCAGAAATACTCAAGCTCATGAGTACACTCTTCATCAAAATTAATCACTTCTGGTCCCGTGACACAGCACCAGCCGTTGTCAAGAGAAACTGAACAGTAGTCTGCGGTAACATCTGCAGATTCGTAAGTTACCTTATAGCAAACCTCTTCCCCACCCACAGGATAAGGTCCTGTTTCCTGACAGTCAAGGGTAACGTCAGTTATGTCTTTTCTTACGAACCAGTCAGAATCGTCAGGATAATTTGGAGTTCCTACATCTTTTGTTCCTGAAGGTGCTGTGGTGTCAACATAAAAGCACTCTTTTTTTATGTCCTCAACATTACCCTCGTTGTCCACACTGTAATACTCAATCAGGTTGCAGGACTCTCCCGTTATGCTGAAAGGTGAAGTATATTCCTGGAAATCACCAACAGCTTCTGCGTCGCACTCGTGGTTCTGGCAATGTGAATCCTGTACAGTTGTGTACCTGTAATATATTGAGTCAACTCCTGCCTCGCATCCTGCTATATCTGTTTCGTCATCTGCTGTAAAGCTTATTTCTGTTGATGAAGAGACATAATAGGCTGTGTTTCCCACAAATGGTTCCGAGTAATGTATTGTTGTTTCAGGTTCAAGGCCGTCTGTACAGTCAGAGTCATCACAGTCAACATGTGTGTCACAGTCGTTGTCATATCCGTCATTACAGACTGATTCTGCTCCCGGAGCAGTACCCCACACAAAACCTGTTCCTGACATGTAACACATGTAAGAATCTCCTGCGCATAACTGCGCATTACACTCGTTGTTCTCACTGCATGTCCAAGGTCCACTGCAGATTGTGCCTCCTACAATCTCGCATCTTCCCGTTCCGCAGTCATAGTCATCTCCAACCTCTTGTATAACTGAATCTCCGTCAAACTGGCAGACAAGAGGGTCAGGCGTGCTACAGTCATAGTCATTGCAGTCCTTTGTTGAGGATACGCAGTCATTGCCGTCACAACTCCATTCTGTCAATATATTATCTGAACAGGAGTCCTGGTGAACTGTCTGAGGGCAGTTTGTCTCCGACTCAGATGAGCACGGATCCTCTTCAGTGCAGGTTCCCTGTATTTTGAAAGGGTCTGACTGAGCTGCATCAGTGTCAGAACAGCTGTCTGTACACTCTTCATAAACTGAACCCTGCACATTGTCTCCTGAGTCTACGCAAACACCACCACCGCAGGTGTAATCATCAAAAAAAGAGTAGATGTTTCCTGTTGAGATTCCGCATCCGTAATCGTCAAAATGAATGCCGTCCTCGTCATTACAGTCATAAGTTTCCAATACGCAGGTATCTTCAGTAGTTCCGGCATCTGTATTTGAGCACACATAATACGGGTCAATCTGATCTCCCGAACATGAGTCAGTCCCTGAAGTCTGGGAGGACTGCAACAAGTTTATGTTGCACTCCCAGTTGTAAGCTGTACATGAGGTACCTGCCTTTGTACACAAGTCTCCTCTTTCAGTAAGCATTTGTGTACATGTGTCATCTCCATCAGCATTCCCGTCATTTTCCTCGCAAACGTAATAATCAACAGTCAGGTCATCATCTCCAGTGCAGACATCGCTTCCTCCTGTTGTTGTTGAATCACACTGGCCCTGGTCACAGAAGTTGTCTGTTGCTGAGCAGGATCCTCCTCCATAATTTGTCCCGGTATCAGAGCAAGTGTCTGCAGGACAATCAGAATCTTCTGTACAACAGAGATTTCCTCCTGGCCCTGGTTCCCCAAGACAGTCCTCGTCTGCACAATCAACATCACCATCACAGTCATTATCAACCCCGTCACCACATGTAACTTCGTTTGGAAGTTCTGCGCCACAGAGTGCAGAACATACAGGATCGGGCTCAGTAATAGAACAGTCAGGAGTGCAGTCGGTGCACTCACAGCTACCCATGTCACAAGTGTTGCTGCATGTATCAGAAACAGTCTCTGAACCCATATCTCCCTGTACACCATAATCCACAAGATAAGCACCATCACAATAATCAACATAAGTCTCGCTGCAGCTTTCTGTCCCGCAGTCATCATCTGCATCACACTGTGCCTCACACCTTCCAGCATCTGAAGTTGAAGGAGCACCATCATAATAAGGGTCAGTATTATCTGAACAAACACTCTGGTAAACGCATGTTGCATCACAGATTCCTTCTGCAGTACATGTTCCCTGTACTAAAGGAGCCCAGTCCCAGGTATTCATGTCTCCATCAATATCACATCTGTCAGGACAGTCATAGGTACAGGTCTCACCAGTACAATCAGAATCAGCACAGTCAATGTCACCATCTCCGTCGTCATCAACAAAGTTTGCACAATTTTCCTGGACTTGAGCAAACACAAAACCAGCCGCAAATACAAATACTATTAATAAGAAAACTAACTTACTCCACCTCATATCAGCCACCTCTTTTTTAAATGGTAATATAACTTGTATGCTGATTTAATAAGTTTACTTATAAATTTTTCTACTCTAAGATAATCCTGACAGTAGATGACTACCAAGTCATTACAAAAATGGTTGAAGGAAGTAGTAAATCAGCTGTACACTTCCTGGCCATTTGAGGCATATGGTTCTGTTGGCAGGCTTGATGTTTCTGCTCCTGAAAAGTCATCAAATCTTGTACAGGTGCATGAGTTTCCCATCCTGCTTGAGACAACACACGGCTTGCTGTTCCAGACAACAACACAGTTTCCATATGGGTCTGTCAGCCTGCATGAAGGACAAAAGCTTATTGATGTTGTGTATTGTTTATGGTAGCCTTCTAGCTCTCCATCCTGGTCCACGTCCATTGCAAGCCATGAAGAGTACAATGGGTAGTTTTCCGATTCCCCGTTTGTCCTGAATACAACTGTTTTTTCCTGGCATTCACCATTACTGCACTTGTAGCTGCATGTCTCAACTAATATTGGTTGTGTAGTCTGTGTGCACTCTGCATTGAGTGTTCGGGGATTTATGCAGGTGTGGATTGTTTTCTGCCTGTAGATTGAGTTTTGGTCACAGTATGCTTCGCCCACCCATTCATCTGTCCCGCACTGTGTGTTGTTTGTGCATGCATATTCCTCGCAGGATCCGTCTGTGCAGTAGCCCTCACAGCAGTCAACTGTTTTTTTTACTGATTGTTTTTCGCAGTATGATTCTGCTGTTCCCGGATTTCTGCATGTGTAGTTTGAAAAGTCCTGGAATACCTGTTTTTGAACAGCACAGTATGTCTCATTATTGCATTCACACATGGGTGCTTGTGAACAATAGGAGTCATCTACTTTGTAGAGACCTTCATTAACACAGATTGTGCAGCATTCAGAACTGCATGTGAAAAACTGCAGTGTCTGTCCTTGTCTTAAGCAGATATATTGATAGTCTCTTTCAGATGCGCAGTAGGGTTGTTGTGGTTCAATACAGTCTGAATCTGTACTGCATTCAGGTTGTTTCCATATTTCTATTGCTTCAAGAAGAATTGGCATTGAGACAATATTGTTTTTCCAGTCATCAACACACTCAATAACCTCCTGCATAGTAATGGAGTTATCTGAATTGTAATCACACTCATTAGATAGTGCAGAGGGAAGAATAACTAGAAACATTGCAATAAAAAAAACTCTCTTTTTCAATATATGACCCCCAAATTAGAACTGATTTACTATGTTATATATTTTTTGGGTTTAGAATATTTATATTTGGGTCTTTTGTGCAGTTTACAATAAATGAGATATGATTTTTACCTCCTCCATGGCACAGACGGCCATTTGCGCATAGCCTATTCCATTGCTTCGCAACTCCATCTGGCCAGGAGGCAAAAATCTCTGAATAATGATAATTTTGTAGTAATATCAAAAAAAAAATTTAGCCATAGACTTCCTGGCCGTTGGATGCGTATGGTTCTGTTGGACTTGTACTTGTTTCTGCTCCCCCATATGAATCAAACCTCTGGCAAGTGCATCCATATCCAAATCTGCTTGTCACCACACAAGGATCTCTATTCCAGACAACCACACAATTCCCGTAAGGGTCTGTTAATTTGCATGAAGGGCAGAAGCTTATTGAAGTGCTGTACTTCTTCTCATAACCCTCCAAATCTCCATCATCATCAACATCCATGGCAAGCCAAGAGCTTGAGTATAGTGGGTAATTCTTGCTCTGACCGTTTGTCCTGAAGATTACTTCATCCGGAGGATGTCCTACACACGCTCCATCAACACATTCAAAGTCACATGTTTCAACTTCTTCCACAGTTTCAGTATATTGACATGAGGCTTCAACTGTGTCTGGTTTATCACAATAATAGTCTCTATAATTATTGTTAACAGCATTTCCCACACAATACCTGCCTGTATAGGTGTCCTTAGGGCAGTCTGAATCTGAAGTACAATCCACAGGGAGGCATAGGCCATCGCTACATTTGGTATCTGTTGGACAGTCATATTCTATTATGTCATAATAACCATCACCCTGAATCTCACAATTCCATCTTGTACTGGGATTAGTACAACCTTTATCCCCAGCATTACACTCGTCTTCAATAACACACTCCCCATTAACACATTCCTTCCCTGGGGGACAGGGTACAACTGTACTCCATTCAAGACATGTGTCATCGTCATAATCACCACAAGTGATATATCCATCACCAGAACATTCTCTCTCACCTACAGGAAAACACCCGTCTATGCAAGGCGGTGTATCTTCTTCACATTCAGATTGTATTGAATCACAAATGTCATCATGTTGCCAAAAGAAAAGCCATTGTTTTAGTGCATTTATCTCTGTAACTAGACCAGTAACTGAAGATTCCATATCTGATCTCCAACCTTCCAATGATGATATGCTATCCTCAATGTCATTTACTATCTCCTGGATATCTGATTTCCACGTTTGAAGAGAGGCTAGCTGGTTCCCCTGGGCTGTGTTCTCCGTTTCAACATCGGTAATCCTTCTAGATATGTCAGTGATATCAGTTTCTGAATATTGTCCCTTTCCTTCGATATATGATGCTGGACCATCCAAGTCGTATATTGCATGACCAGATACATAGTCAAGATATAACTTGATATTTAGTATCATATCTAAGTATTTATCATCAACACAATTCGTACAATGCATATAGGAACTACCAGTCAAATATACTTTTTTATCTGAAGAAAATGCGATGTTGTCGACGTGAAGTGTACCTGTAAAATAACCTTCGTATACGAACCCACTTTGTTCTGGAGTAAAACTAACTGCTCCTGCAAAGGCATCTTCTTTTTCATTAAAATAGGATGTAGATAAACAGACCTCTGCATTTTGCATACTTGCAGTCTCTGAATCGTAATATTCTGTTGAAAAACAAGTACTCATATAGTCTCCCGTAAAAAAAACATCTTGCTCCGTCGAAATATCGCTCCAGTCATACATTTCTATACTCTCATCACTCATAGGAGAGGCCATAATTGTAGATGGAAAGAAACAGAACACACTAAGAAACATAATTACCAAAGAAAAAACTCTTTTGTTCATAATCAACACCCCCAAAATCTTTAATGATAAAAAAATATATATCTTTTTCCCTGTCACAATCTGATTAGGGACAACACAGATATTCAAGAAATTTTAAATACTCTTGTTTGTGGATTCAAGATATGACACACTATCTGATTGAGTTCAGATTCCAAGGAAAAGCTAAACATGAAATCAGAGAATTAGTCTATGATATAAGGAAT
This sequence comes from uncultured Methanosarcinales archaeon, assembly GCA_964444505.1. Taxonomy (GTDB): domain Archaea; phylum Nanobdellota; class Nanobdellia; order Woesearchaeales; family JAGVZT01; genus CAYUHF01. Next base: position 32,874 of record CAYUHF010000003.1, read on the forward strand.
AGATTCAATCTTCGTGGTAAGAGAGCAGTTCCCCATATAACCTTGGCAGGACCTTTAAGTACTAATGATGAAAAAAGATTAATTGGTGAATTAAATAGGCTATGCGGCAAATCTCCCCTTATGAGTTTCCAGGTTGAAGGTTTCAGTGTTTTCAAGGAAACTGGTGTTGTATTCCTTGATATTAAGCCAAGTGAAGAATTAAAGGAGTTTCGCTGGAAACTATCAAGAAAATTACAGTCATATTGTGAGTTGAGCAAATACGATTACGATAAAAATTTTGATTTCCATGCTACAATTGCTATGAAACTGCCAGATAGAAAGCTTGAACAAATATCCAAATATCTAGAAGAAAAACACAAAGTTGGTTTTCGTCATATCCTGATCAGGGCAACAATAATTAAAAACAAGAAGATATTGAGAGAATACGATTTTTTCCTTAGAAGGCCTCTTACGAGAAAGCTCGCATTAAACAGAAGAGTAAAGGCAAAAACCTTTTCTCTATTGGAAGCATATTTCATTGGCAGATTTAACCCAGATGAGTTTTTTGGTAGATTTAGCTTTAGGATAAAGAAGAAAAAAGCAATAGATAAGTTAATTGATATGTTCAGAAAACCCAAGATATTTATTACATCAGATCTGCATATGGATCACAAGAACATTATGAAATACTGTGTTAGACCTTTCTTAGCCGTGGAGGATATGAATCGTACTCTTGTAAACAACTGGAACAACACAGTAAGCAAAAAAGACACAGTGTACTTTCTGGGGGACTTAGCGTTCGGCAGAGGTAGCCGATCAACAGACTATTGGATGAAAAAGTTGAATGGTAAGATTGTTTTCCTTAAAGGCAACCATGATAAATCATCTAAGATAAAGTTTCATGACAATTACACTCTTGAATATCGTGGGTACAAATTCTTTCTTACTCATGAACCCGAAAGCATTCCTGAAGAGTGGGATGGATGGGCTATCTGTGGGCATCATCACAATAACAAAATGGATGAATATCCTTTTTTTGATAGGGAAAATAGAAGATTCAATGTTTCAACAGAGTTGACTAAATTCTGTCCCATTGAGATGGATGATCTAATAAGACAGATTCAAGAGTGATTTAGTTAATTAGAAAATAGACTTTTTTTATAAATCAAGTCCTTACAAGGCACTAAATTTACTGATAATAAAAGAAATCTCTGATTGCGTATTCTCATCAACAAATTTGAATAAGAAAAGAAAAATATCTCAGCATACCAATCAGCCGACTCTTCAAATGATGAAAAGTCTAGCCATAGACTTCCTGGCCGTTGGAAGCGTATGGTTCTGTTGGACTGCTGGATGTTTCTGCTCCCCAATAATCTGTGAATCTTGAGCATGAGCATGAATATCCCATCCTGCTTGTTACAACACATGGGTCTCCGTTCCACACAATCACACAGTTTCCGTACGGGTCTGTCAGCCTGCATGATGGACAGAAGCTTATTGAAGTGCTGTATTTTTTCTGGTAGCCTTCCAATTCTCCGTTTCCATCTACGTCCATTGCCAGCCATGTTCCTGAATACAATGGATAATTTGCTGACTGGCCGTTTGTCCTGAAGATGACTGACTGTGATGTGTCGCATTGTCCGTCAACACAATCTCCAGCGCATGTCTCTACCAGGACAGGATCTACACTGTCTGAACATGATGAATCCAGTGTTCCTGGATTTGAACATGTGTATGTTCTCTGGTCTCTGTAGACGGCATTCCCGTCACAGTAATTTTCTGTGACCCATTCATCTGTTCCGCAGTCTGAGTCCTGTGTGCAGGTGAATGACTGGCACTCACCGTCAACACATGCATCATTGCAGGTCATTATTGTTTCATCTGTGTCTGTGTATTCACATGCAGCAGATGGTGTTCCTGCGTTCTCGCAGGAATAATCCCTGTAAGTGTCATGCACTTCAGCCCCGTCACAGTATCTTCCAAGATACCTGTCTGAAGGACAGTCTGAGTCTGAGTTGCAGCTCACTGCAACACATTCTCCATCAAGGCATGCTTCTGCACAGTCTTCGACTAGTTCGTCTGTGTCTGTGTACTCGCATGATGACTGGAGTGTTCCTGGATTTGAACAATAATAATCTCTTTGTGTATTGTAGACATCATTGTTCTGGCAGAACTCGCCAAGATAGGTGTCTGACAAACAATCTGAATCTGATTCACAGGCAACTCCTGAGCATGAGCCTGCTGCATCACACAAGTTTGAGTGTGATGAGAAACCAAGCCAGTCTTTTATTGCCTGGATTGTGTTATCAACAGTGGTCTTCCACTGCATCAGTAAAGATAAGTCCTGTTCTGCTGTTGTTTTCCAGTCTTCGAGTGCTGCAAGTCTTTCTTCAACATCTCCTGTCGGCTGGCAGTCAGCAACTGTTACATCTGTCAATCCTCCAACATCTGTCTCACTCCCTCCTGAAAAACCATAGGTTCCTGAAAAAGAGGATGTGCCTGTTGACATTGGTGCCTGGACTGTATAAGTATGAGTTGTGTCCTCTGCTCCTGAGAGGATTGTCCAGAATATGTGTGGTGGATTTGTGGTTGAATCTCCGCCCCCGCTGTTCGTGACAGTAAATCCTGCCGGAACAACTTCATCTATTAAATATGAAGATTCTGTATTGACATCCACATTCAAAGTCACGTCAAACTCTTCTCCCATGCAGGGTGTCTGCGTGGAAAAAGTTCTTGACACTGTTCCTGCAAAAACTGCAGGTATCATCATCAAAAACATCAGATAATAAATTTTTTTCATACTGATCCCCCTTTCCATAATGTTATTGCGTCAAGCAAATTATTCATGTCTGCCTGGCCTGACTTCCAGACATTGATATAATCAAGAACTTCATCCATCTCAACTGAACTGCTGCAGTCTGTGTCTGAAAAGTGTGCTTTTGTCTCGTCTACCTGGCCGTTGCAGTTGTTGTCTTTGCCGTCGCAAAGCTCTGGTGCGCCTGGATAGACTTCTGGGTCGTAATTGTCGCAGTCTGTTTCTGTGTAGCCGTCTGCATCATAATCTGTTTCGCATGCATCTCCTACACCGTTGTTGTTTGAGTCCTGCTGGTCACGGTTCCATGTGTTCGGGCAGTTGTCCTGGTAATCAGGAAAACCGTCCAGGTCTTCATCATGTTCTGTGCAGCTGCAGCCATAAGCATCATTGCAGTACTGTGGAAGAGTCCACATTCCATTGTCCTTGACACACATGTAGCAGCACTCGCTCTCACAGACATAATAGCCTGAAAGAATCTGGCCCTGATCCATGCATACCCAGTAGTTAGCTGATACACTTGCAGCTAACACCAAGAAAGCAATTAATCCTATCAACATTCTTTTTGTTTTCATTTTGAAGCATGATGTCACAGGCCCCCCGTATTGGTTTGGGGTGGAGAACGATAATCATGTTAGTTCTCACATGGAGAGCCTGTGACTTTAATAATCGTGATGTTATTTAAGTGTTTTTAAAAAAGAAAAAAAAAATTAAAAAAGTTGTCCTTAAACAGCCTCTCCCCAGAAGAAAATACTTCCTTGTGAAAAGTCGCCGTTACATGGCTCTGGCAAGTCAAGCTTGAATGTCAAAGACATCTCTGCGCCTGGTGCTAACAAGTTAGCCCCGTAGCCCATATCTGCATCTCCTGCAAATGGTCCATCAATTGGATTAGCCTGCAGGATTTCAGCTTCATTGTACATTGCTCTTGCAAAGTGATCGCCGTACTGGATGTTGACATAATTCTCTTGATCCAAAGTTCTTGTTGTTGCTGGATCGTAAGTGTTGTCATCATCTGTTGCATCATCAGCACTTGAATAAGCGCCGTTTGTTGCAAAGTAAGCAAAGTTGTGCAAGTCAAGCTTGTTTGTTGTAGGACACTTAGCACCTGAGTGTGCTGGGTCATAAAAGTCTGTTCCTGATATAAACATATCAAGTAGTACTCCTGAACCATCCTCTGCGCCGTTACCTACTGTCAGAGTGTTTGAGTAAACCTGTGTTCCAGGTCTTACGCCATTCTCTCCGCCAAATGTAAGCTGAGATCCGTCAAGTGTCAATGAGATTGCTGGATTGAAGAACCAGTATTCGTTCTCGTCCATTGATCCCATTAAACCATCAAGGTCAACAACATTTGCTGTTACCCAGTACTCACCATGGAAGATGTCGTCTCCTCCTTCTACCATCTGTGGACCTTCAACAGTTAGAGTACATCTGTAGTAGTCCATTGTGTTTGCGTCAAAGTCTACTAACTGCTCTTCGTCAATTCTTGCATTACAAGAATCACAAATTTGTCCATTTGAATCATCACATGGAGCACTTGTCTTGTCACAGTTCACTTCAATCTCGTTTCCGCTTCCCTGTACTTTGCCAACTGATACATAAACATCCTCGATCTTCTCGATTCCGTTCTTGTCCATGACAAGTACTGTCCAGGCAATCTGTTCTCCTTCAAAAGCGTAGTTGTTATTTCTCTCAAGAAGCTCTGCGCCTACCTCAGCGTCACCTACTGCGCCTGCGGTAATTCTTCCCCACTCAACATTGTCATCTGACACAAATCTACTGTCACACATCCAAATTCGTGGTTCAAAGTCCTCTGTTGGTATGTCAATGCCTACACTGCCGCCAATGCTATTTGCAAAAACAGCTGGTAGCAACATTGCCACAGCCATCAAAACTGCTATTAGTTTTTTCATGTTTTTTAACCTCCTTCCTATTCTATTCAAATCATTATCCAGCTTGCGCCGGATATTGTGGCCGATCATAAACCAACCACACCCCTATTAGATAGGGCCCTCTCCAACAAATCGGGTGAAATGTTGGGTCATGAAACTCATGACAATAATTTTGAGACTAGCTAAACGTAGAATCTTGTTTGGCTCCCCTCAAACCTTTGTACACCCCCTACCAACACTAACATTTTTTTATCATCATAGAATGATGATTGTTTGTGATATCTATCGTAGAGTAGTATTCCATATAAATATATTGTTGTAAGACAATTTATATTCTAAAACACCGAAAAAATCGTTTATCACAAGTTGGATACGAACTGTTCTAAGACTAAAAAACAAGCTTTTAAGCACTTTTTGGTATTTTCAACACAAAAGTGTGACAACTCAGTTGATTTATAAAACTATTTGAAAATGACAACAAAAATCTATTACCACTAGAAAAAATAACAGAGTGTTTTATCCATGTAGATACGAGAGGGGGGAAATATCAGCTGGTGAGCTTTGTGAACTGTTTTCTTAGTGATTTGACCACTTCATTTGTAAGGTTAGCTTTAATCAATTTTATATTAACAACAAACCCTTCTGCCATCTCCATTAGTTCTTCTGCTTTTTTTCTGACCTCACCTTCAGAAACATAGTACTGTTTTTCGATTCTTTCTTCCTTCACCAGTGTGCTAGCCAGTTCCTTGTCAACCCCCTAAGAATCAGAATCGAACCCAGATGATTTTCTGATTTAATACCTACCTTGTACAGAAGAGAGATTAAAATATTGTACATTGTATAATATGACATAGCCACAGAGTTCTCATAAAGAGAATTTTCATACAACAATCTGGCAGATTTCATGCAATTTGCCGATTTCTCAGCATAAGAATTTGAAATATTCTCTGAAGGATCAATAAGACTTAACTTTTCCTCCTGTCTTAATCTCGCCAAAAATCTTGTCATAGTACTCTTCAAAACCCTTAACAATGACATGGTTTTTTATGATCTCCTGAATAAGAGCCGAATTCTTATCGAATCTTCCGGATTTTACATTAATCCCAGAAAGTGTTTTTTCGATTTTTTCTTCAACATAAAGGTCGATATCACTATTCTTTCGTGCAGTACCTTTTGCATAAGAGCCGAAAAGAATTACCATGCTGTCTGTCTTGATATCAGCAAATATCACCCTTAGATGTGGATACTTGGTGAGTGTTTTTTCCAATACGTAGAGCTCTGAAGTCAGCATGTAGACCTTTGAAAACATATTTTTCTTTACAAAATAGACTTTGTTTCTGCCCTTTTTTTCAAAATCAACCACCTGCTTACAATAAAGAGAATTCAGTCTTCTGGATACAGTGGAATGTGGCTCATCTAAAATCCTTGCCAACTCCCTGACATGCATCTCCTTCTTAACCAAGTAATGCACAATCTCCAGCTCAATATTGTTTCTATTTTGAACCATATGTACCAATAATGAACCAATAGTATTTAATGTTTTTGCTTTATAGCCAAACTGCCCTTCTTTGCCGTAGCTGTAAGAAAAGTGATCAATTAGAATTATCAACCATATCCCTTAGCTTATTCACAAACAAAACAGCTTTTATCCTAAGATTCTCAACTTCCATACTATCAAAAAGCGTCTTAGTTGAATATGTGGCATTCTCTCTTTTATTCTTTGACTCAACATAAAACAGAACATCCTCATAGTCCAAAAAACCTGAGACAATTATCAGATCTTCTTTGGACAGACCCTTCTTATAGAACTTTTCTATCAGAACCAATAGTGTAGCTTCATGGTTTTTGGAGGAATAACCTTTTGTCTGTATCAATGCCAGTGCTGCATGATAGCAGGCATAATAGCATCCAGTAATTGCCCAATCATAGAATTTATTTTCAGAAGCCAGTTTGATAAACCTAAGGTTGTTCTCTGCTTTTGAAATATGCCCTTCTATTTCTGCATGGTCAATCTCCTGTTTATTCAGCAGCCCCTCATTTCTATACTTTTTGATCCTCCCACTCACAATTTCAGGGTTGTCCAATAGTCTAAGAAGCTCATATTCTCTCATCAAGGACCTCATAATATGAGATGTGATTGACGATCGGATAACCACTGTTTATTGCAGACTGTATTACCTTATCCTCTTTAAGTTTAAGTTCAATAACAAAATCATTGTATTCAATCTGGAAAGTATTAATCTTAACTGCAGCAAGAGCATCTGCTTCATTTTCTGCATCTTTTGTTGAAATCTTTTTGTTTGTGACAAGCAGTATATCCATATCAGACTCTTTCTTTTGCGTGCCTTTGGCAGTTGAACCAAAAAGAACCGCAAAGACAGGTACTTGGTCAAGCTTTTCCATGTATGCCTTTATCGCTTTTTTTCTTATTCTGGGCAGTTTCTGATACCTTTCAACATCAAAAGAAGTAAACACAAGATACGCTTGTCTTGTCTTCTTAACTCTAAAGAGTTTTAGATTCCCTTTCCTGTCTGACTTTAGTATTTGGTCCTCTTCCAGTCTTTCAAGAAATCTGGTTACGCTTGGTAGATGCATATCTGCCCTTCTTGCAATTTCTCTTAGATGCAATTCCCTGCCCATATCATCATAGAATAACTGCATTATTTCCATATAGCCGTTTTTTAATATTGTTACCATTATTATATCAATCGTTATAATATCTTTATCATATATAAACCTTTCTAACTGTTTCATATGATTAATCAATCCATAGCTCTTTTTATGACATAACCAAGAAAAATCGGAATAAAGTCGGATTAAACAAAAAATCTCCAGTAAGTGAAATCCACCTATATTTTGGCCTTTATGTTTCCAATAAGCTTCTGGGAGAACATATTCCAGAATAATGCCTCTCTAATATATGGTGCCTCTGGTATTGCATCACTTGCAGAATATTTGTTAATAAGGCTCCTATACACTCTCTGAGACTTATCATAAGCCTGTTTTACTGTTTTTCCCTTTAGAATTGATCTTGGAATAATATTACTTGGTGTCATAAAAATTGAGCCAATTTCATCTTTCTCAGGTGTACATTCTTTGTTTTTATCAGTCAGGAAAACAAAAGGTGCTTTGTAACCAATGAATGCCTTGCATTTCTTATTAACAGCAGATACACCTAAACTCTTTGCTGAGTTGCATGAGAGAGAATAGCATATCTTACCAGAGAGCAGTTTGTCATTCACATTTTCCTCAATCAGCTTCATATTATCATATCCGCATATGACAGAGTTACTCCCGTGCCCATTAAACCAGACAAAATCAATGTTCCTCTTTTTCAGAAAGCTTTCAACAGTAGTCCTATCCGACCTTTCTCCATCTAAAAGATAAATTGACGGTTCAAATTCACAAATAACCTCTGAAGCCCAGCATGCAAGGTATTGAGTAGTCAGGTCTGAATTAGGCAAGGTTACTAAGGTTTTGTTCATTCTATCCCTTTCTTAAAAGATCTCAAATAGTTCAGCTGCATCTCAATCACAAGCTTTCCAAACTCATCCTTTCTCTTGACAGCAGCTATAAGCTCATCTCTGTCAAAACTGCCGTAATTGCCAAGATGAGTCTTGATATTATTAGGCATTGACTCTAGTCTTTTTACAACAAGCTGTACAATATCTTCTGAATAATCCATTTAGATCAAATCCATCCCCTTGAGTTTTTCAAGTATTCTCCTCCCAAGTTCAGTCCCATTATCAACTTCTATGTAAGCTGCATTCCATGAATACGGCTTGTCATCAACAACTACTATTATCTCATTTCTTACATCTTCAGGAAGATTTGAATAAACCCTCAAAAACCTGTCTTTTGACATCTGAAGCATATTACATTTCTCATCTATATAAAGATTATTAAAACATAACATAAAATATCCAAAAAACTTTCGAGAAAAAGTGTGGTTCCACCAATTAAAATCACATACAGCCTCGGCCAGATGAAGTTGCGAAGCAATGGAATAAGCCATGAGCAAATGGCCTTCTGTGCCGTAGCTGTAAGAAAAAAATTAAACAACAATGATTGGCCTGTGCCTTACCCTTCTCAAGCCTTCATTGTATAATTCAAGCTTGACCATGTAAAACCCTGGCCTTGCATCATCAGGTATTTCCAGCAACAAGTCTCTTGTCAACTCACCGTCAGCATTCACACTCATTGGACCGAGTCTTCTGCTCTTGATTCCAAGTCCCTGGACAAATGCCTCTATTTCTAGATTCTTCATCTCACAATAACCCATGTTCCTGAAGTTTACTGTTATCTGGAGCTCTTCTCCCGGCTCTACAACCTCATCATACACAAACCCGATTCTGTCGATTCTTATCTTTGCCTTTGGCTCGTTTATGTAGTTGTAGTCGCACTCTGTTTTTTCATACTCGCACATGCAGTCGCTGCAGATATCTATTGTTGTCGGGTTGTCATCAAAGCAGTCTGCATCTGTTGCACACTCTGCTCCGCATCTTCCAGCTACACACTGTGTTTTTGTCTCAAATTCACCAAAAACACACATACACTGTGAACTGCAGTCACCATAGCCCTGTGCTACTGACAGCTTGTTTCCAACACACTCTTCTTCTTTTGCAAAGCAGTTTTCATTCCCGGAAGTTCCAGGTAGTTCACATTCCTCTCCTGCATCAATGTTTCCATCACCGCAGTAAGGAACATACTCGTGCTCACACATACAACCGCTGCATGTGTCTATTGTGTGCTCGTTCAGGTCATTGCAGTCATCATCTGAGTCACACTCAGCACCGCATGATCCCTGCACACATTCTGCTACTGGCCATACATCCTGCAGACAGCCGCAGTTTGGATCACAGTAACCAAATTCATCCCTGGTTGCTGTTTTCTTGCCTTCGCACTTTTCTGTGCTTTGTTCACAATATGAGTTGTCCTGTGTATCAGGCAGCTCACATTCTTCACTTGATGAATCAACCATCCCGTCACCACAATATCCATTGTGGGTGTATTCACATACACAGCTGTCTGTACAGACATCATCTGTTAATGGGTCTGAATCATCACAGTCTGAATCTGTCTCGCACTCTGCATTACATCTTGACATGTCACATGTATGAGTAAGTGTATCATCTTCTGTTGTACATTCACCTGGCTCTACACATTCTGATTCAAAACCTTCTCTTTTGTCCCATGTGTATGGGTTGCTATCAGGTATATTGTTACATGTCATTATCTCTTCTATATCATATTCTGAGCAGTCTATTGGCTCTCCTGGTACACAGAATGCTGAATCATTATCTTCTTCACATGACTCCTGGCCATTGCAGCCAAGTCCGTCATCACAGTCCTGTTTTAGTGTATCTGAAAAAACACACTCTGCATTAGAACATGTCCCATCTCTTCCCCAGTGTTCTGTTCCTACACAGTAGCCGCTGTCAAGCTCATTGCAATCCTCTGTGGTTGTTTCTGTTTCACATTGGTTTTCTATACATACTCCTTGGTCATGTTTTACAAAGTCTCCATCACAGTAATCATCATCTAAATAATCACAGTCTGAGTCTTCCATACATTCATATGGCTGGCACATCTCATCACAGCCATTTGTTCCTGGTGCAAACTCATCACATTCTGGTGCTGAAAGACATCCTGCATAGTCATCTTCACAGTGGTTGTCCTGCAGTTTGCAGTTTGCATCACAGTAGTCCTGCAGATATGGTGAACCATGCTCATCACATGAAGCCAAAACTGTATTTGGCAGCTCACACTCCTCTCCAGCATCAGGATCAACTATTCCGTCACCACAGTAGCCATTATGGGTGTATTCACATGTACAGCTGTCTGTACAAATATCATCTGTTAAAGGATTTGAATCATCACAATCAGAGTTTCTCTCGCACTCTGCATTACATCTTGAGATGTCACAGCTGTGCGTTATCATTTCGTCTCCAGTTGTACATTCTCCTGGTTCTACACATTCTGATTCAAAACCTTCTCTTTTGTCCCACGTGTATGGGTTGCTGTCAGGCATATTGTTACATGTCATTATCTCTTCTATATCATATTCTGAGCAGTCTATTGGCTCTCCTAAAACACACTCTGCCTGGTGATCAGCTCCTGGTGTTTCTTCACATGTCTCCTGGCCGTTGCAAGCAAGCCCGTCATCACAACTATAACTGTCTGAATCTATTATTACACACTTTGCAGAGTCACATGAATACAATTCTGTTACAATGGAATTTCCTGAACAGTATTCTGTGTCAAGCTCACTGCAGTCCTCTGTTGTGGTCTCAACTTCACATTTATTTTCTATACATACTCCTTGGTCGTGCCTGATCAAATCTCCAGCACAGTAATCATCATCCAGATAATCACAGTCTGAATCATCCATACACTCGTATGGCTGGCATGTCAAGTCACAGCCTTCTGTTCCAGGGATCACTTCATCACACTCTGGGTGAGCTGAACATCCTGGATAATCATCTTCACAGTGCTCATCCTGAAGCTGGCAGTTCGCATCACAATAGTCTCCAAGATAGCTGCTTCCATAATCACATGATGCCAAAGCTGTATTTGGCCTCTCACATTCTTCGCCTGCATCAGGATCAACTATGCCGTCTCCACAGTAGCCTTGCTTAATATGCTCACATTCGCATTCTACACATATATCATCAGTAAGAGGATTTGAATCGTCACAATCAGAGTTTTTCTCGCATTCTGCATTACACCTTGATATATCGCATGCGTGTGTAATTATTCCTCCCCATGTTGTACATTGGCCTGGCTCTATACATTCTGATTCAAAGCTTTCTCTATAGTCCCATGAAAATGGATTATCATCTGGTATATTGTTGCAGGTTGAAATCTCTTCTTTATCATTATATGAACAGTCGATTGGTTCTCCTGGTACACAGAATGCTGTATCAAGGTCTTCTTCACATGACTCCTGGCCATTGCATGCAAGGCCATCATCACATTGTTCAACTAAACTTGTTGAAACTGAACACTGTGCATTACTGCATGTTCCATCATCTTCCCAGACTTTTGAATTTGAGCAATATTCCTGATCATACTGGTTGCAGTCCTCAGTTGTTGTTTCAACTTCACATTCAAAATTAATACATACTCCTTCATCATGTTTTACAAAGTCACCAGTACAGTAATCATCATCTAAATAATTACAGTCTGAATCATACTGGCATTCTGTGCATCTTGGGTCGTTGTAGCTTACTGTTGGGTTTGAACAACTGTTCTCCTCGCACATACAGTTTCTGCAGTCATTAACTTTGTCTGAATAATCATAATAATCATTTCCAACACACCCGTCAAGATGGTCGCATTCTGTATTGTCACAGTCATAGTTTGAGTCACAATCAGCACCACATCTGCCCTCAACACACTGGAAATTAAAACTGTCAAATATACATCCGCAGTAGTGGCCGCAGTCTCCATAATAGTCTCTTGTTCCCAGTTTGTTTCCTTCACACCTTTCTGTGCTCTGGACACAATAGTGGTTGTTGTAGGTATCTGGATATTCACAACTCTCTGTATAGTCTACATGTCCGTCACCACAGTAAGACTGCTGTTCTATTGTAAAGCTGCTGTCTGCACATGGAATGTTGTGGTCTTTGTAGAACATTGCATAATATATTCCTGTCTGGGTTGGTGTGTATTCCCAGTCCCAGTAGCCTTTCTGGCCTGCTTTGTGATGGTTACCCATCCTATCTGGTCCTCCAAGACTCACTATAGTGCCTGAAGGATTTCTTACTTTAACAATTACATTTGTATAAGGAACATATGATCTTATTCTTATGTAGAATTTCTGGTCTAAAGAAGGTGTTACCTGGTTTCCATACTGGTCAACAAAGAGCATCTCTTCGTGTGCATCTGGGTCGCAACTCTGCACTTCACCGCCGTCTCCCACCCACACAATAAAGTCATTAACTGTGTTGTCATATCCAGGAGCATTGAATATATCTATCTGCTGTGTCTGGTCTCCATTTGCATTTATACAAAAAGACCCTGATGTCTTGACTTCAGGTGTTGAATCCCTGCACTCTATGCCTGTATCTCCCTGGCAGGTGTGTCTTTCTACTCTCCAGCCGCTGTAAGGTACTGTACAGCACATTGTGTCTTCATTACATCCAATACAGTTTGGATCATTTTCATATGCACCGCAGATATTTACTATCTCTCCCCATGCACCGCTCTGGCTCTGGTGAGGTATTGGCGGGTTCGGGTATCCTATTACTGCCTGTAAGGCTATTAGAAATAATACTGAGTAAATTACAAATCTTGTTTTTTTATCCATTTTTATTGTCCACCTCAAATGTTATAACCATTAAGTGACTACTATCATTACTACGTAGTAACAACCAATATTTAAATCTTTTGGTAAAAGAAGAGAAATACAGATCAAATTAGCAAATTCTCTGTTGCCAGATAGAGTTTTGAGTTTAGAAACGAAATAGGGCGGGGAGCTACAGTCTGTACCCTGGAAGTGTGATTCCAACATAGTTGTTAAAGAAAATATTCCAAGAAGTAAAAAGAATCAAATTACAATGATTGGCCTGTGCCTTACTCTTCTCAAGCCTTCATTGTATAATTCAAGCTTGACCATGTAAAACCCTGGCCTTGCATCATCAGGTATTTCCAGCAACAAGTCTCTTGTCAACTCACCGTCAGCATTCACACTCATTGGACCGAGTCTTCTGCTCTTGATTCCAAGTCCCTGGACAAATGCCTCTATCTCAAGGCTCTTCATCTCGCAGTAGCCCATGTTTTTGAAATTGACAACTATCTGGAGCTCTTCGCCGGGTCTTACTATCTCATCATGCACAAAGCCGATTCTGTCAATTTTTATCTTGGCTTTTGGGTCTTTTATATAGTTGTAGTCGCACTCTGTTTTTTCATACTCACACATGCAGTCGCTGCAGATATCTATTGTTGTTGGGTTGTCATCAAAGCAGTCTGCATCTGTTGCACACTCTGCCCCGCATCTTCCAGCTACACACTGTAGTTCTGATTCAAACTCGCCAAAGGTACACTTGCACTGATAACTGCAGTCACCGTAGCCCTGTGCTACTGACAACTTGTTTCCAACACACTCTTCTTCTCTTGCAAAGCAGTTTTTGTTGTCTGATGTTCCAGGTAGTTCACACTCTTCACCTGATGCTGTATCAACTATCCCATCACCACAGTATCCAATGTGGGTGTATTCACATACACAGTCTTTACAGACCTCATCTGTTAATGGGTCTGAATCATCGCAGTCTGAGTTTGTTTCGCACTCTGCATCACACTCTGAAATATCACATGTGTGCTCTATTGTTTCATCTTCTGTTGTACATTCTCCTGGCTCCACACATTCTGACTCAAAGCTTTCTCTATAGTCAAATGTGTATGGGTTATCATCAGGTATATTATTACAGGTTGAAATTCCTTCTATATCATATTCTGAGCAGTCTATTGGCTCTCCAGATACACAGAATGCTGAATCATTATCTTCTTCACATGACTCCTGGCCATTGCAGCCAAGTCCGTCATCACACTCTTCCTGCATATAATCGTTAACAATACACTGGGCATCTGAACAGGTTCCTTCTGATACCCAAATCTCTGTGCCCTGGCATGATTCTTCGTCATACTGGCTGCAATCTTCTGCTGTGGTCTCGACTTCACATTGGTTTTCTATACATACTCCATTATCATGTTTTACAAAGTCTCCATCACAGTAATCATCATCCAGATAGTCACAGTCTGAGTCTTCCATACACTCATATGGCTGGCACATCTCATCACAGCCATTTGTTCCTGGTGCAAACTCATCACATTCTGGTGCTGAAAGACATCCTGCATAGTCATCTTCACAGTGGTTGTCCTGCAGTTTGCAGTTTGCATCACAGTAGTCCTGCAGATATGGTGAACCATGCTCATCACATGAAGCCAAAACTGTATTTGGCAGCTCACACTCCTCTCCAGCATCAGGGTCAACTATTCCGTCACCACAATATCCATTGTGGGTGTATTCACATATACAACTGTCTGTACAAATATCATCTGTCAATGGGTCTGAATTATCGCAGTCTGAATCTGTTTCGCACTCTGCATTACATCTTGATATGTCACATGTGTGAGTAAGTGTATCATCTTCTGTTGTACACTCCCCTGGCTCTACACATTCTGATTCAAAACCTTCTCTTTTGTCCCATGTGTATGGGTTGCCATCAGGTATATTATTACAAGTTAATATTTCTTCTATATCATATTCTGAGCAGTCGATTGGCTCTCCTGATACACACTCTGCCTGGTGATCAGCTCCTGGTGTTTCTTCACACGTTTCCTGGCCATTACATGCAAGGCCATCATCACAATTATAACTGCCTGAACCTGCTATTACACATTCTGCATTGCTGCATGTATGGTCCTCTGTTATAATGGAAGTTCCTGAACAGTATTCTGTGTCAAGCTCATTACAATCCTCTGTGGTTGTTTCTGTTTCACATTTGTTTTCTATACATACCCCATGGTCATGTTTGACCAAGTCACCTTCACAATAATCATCATCCAGATAATCACAGTCTGAATCATCCATACACTCGTATGGCTGGCAGGTCAAATCACAGCCAGCTGTCCCTGGGATCACTTCATCACAATCTGGATGTGCTGTACACCCTGGATAGTCATCTTCACAGTGGTCATCCTGGAGCTTACAGTTTGAATCGCAGTAGTCCTGCAGATAATCTTCCCCATAATCACATGATGCCAGGACTGTGTTTGGAAGCTCACACTCTTCACCTGCATCTGGATCAACTATGCCGTCACCACAGTAGCCTTGCTTAATATGCTCACATTCGCATTCTACACATATATCATCAGTAAGAGGATTTGAATCGTCACAATCAGAGTTTTTCTCGCATTCTGCATTACATCTTGAGATATCGCATGCGTGTGTAATTATTCCTCCCCATGTTGTACATTCTCCTGGTTCAATACATTCTGATTCAAAGCTTTCTCTATAGTCCCATGTGTATGGATTATCATCTGGTATATTGTTACAGGTTGAAATCTCTTCTTTATCATTATCTGAACAGTCTATTGGTTCTCCTGGTAAACAGAATGCTGTAGCAAGGTCTTCTTCACATGACTCCTGGCCATTGCATGCAAGGCCATCATCACAGTCCTGTTTTAATGTATCTGAAACAACACACTCTGCATTAGAACATGTCCCGTCTCTTCCCCAGTGTTCTGTTCCTACACAGTAGCCGCTGTCAAGTTCATTACAATCATTTGTGGTTGTTTCTGTTTCACATTTGTTTTCTATACATACCCCTTGGTCATGTTTGACCAAGTCACCTTCACAATAATCATCATCTAAATAATCACAGTCTGAGTCATCCATGCACTCGTATGGCTGGCATGTCAAGTCACAGCCAGCTGTCCCAGGAATTAATTCATCACATTGAGAATCAGCTGTACATCCTGGATAATCATCTTCACAGTGGTTGTCCTGCAGTTTGCAGTTTGCATCACAGTAATCCTGCAGATAATCTTCCCCATAATCACATGATGCCAGGACTGTGTTTGGAAGCTCACACTCTTCACCTGCATCTGGATCAACTATGCCGTCACCACAGTAGCCTTGCTTAATATGCTCACATTCGCATTCTACACATATATCATCAGTAAGAGGATTTGAATCGTCACAATCAGAGTTTTTCTCGCATTCTGCATTACATCTTGAGATATCGCATGCGTGTGTAATTATTCCTCCCCATGTTGTACATTCTCCTGGTTCAATACATTCTGATTCAAAGCTTTCTCTATAGTCCCATGTGTATGGATTATCATCCGGTATATTGTTACAGGTTGAAATCTCTTCTTTATCATTATCTGAGCAGTCTATTGGTTCCCCTGGTACACAGAATGCTGTATCAAGGTCTTCTTCACACGTTTCCTGGCCATTGCATGCAAGGCCATCATCACATTGTTCAACTAAACTTGTCGCTACTGAACATTCTGCATTATCACAAATGCCGTCATCTTCCCAAACCTGGGTTCCTGAACAATATTCCTGATCATACTGGTTGCAATCCTCTGTTGTTGTTTGCACCTGACATGCATAATCAACACACACTCCTTGGTCATGCTTAACTAAATCACCCACACAGTAATCATTATCTAAATAATTACAATCTGAATCATCCTGGCATTCTGTACATCTTGGGTCATCTTCATAAATAGTTGGATTTGAACAGCTGTTATCCTCGCACATACAATTTCCCATGCAGTCATTAACCTTGTCTGAATAGTCATAATAATCTTTTCCAATACACCCATCAAGATGGTCGCATTCTGTTGCAAAACAGTCATCATCCGAATCACACTGTGCTCCGCAAACATTCTGGACACAGTACTCGTTCTGCGGCTCTGCAAAGCAGTCAACAGAACAGTTTTCACAAGTGCAGTCTGAAAAACAGCTGTTGTCGCATGACTCTCTTACAACTGTTGAGTCCAGTACTTTATCAGAATCATATTCAACCAGTTTGTTTCCATTACAATAATCTTCATAGGTTTCTTCACATGAGTTTTCAGGACAATCACCATCTGAATCACACTGTGCTTCGCAGCTGTCCTCTACACACAGGGCAGTGTTCCAGTTGTCATCTACACATCCGCATGATGAATCACAATATCCAAACTCATCTCTTGTTGCTGTTTTTAGGCCAACACATTTTTTTGTGGATTGGTCGCAATAAGTATTATCTTCTGTTTCCGGAAGCTCACATTCTTCATCTGGATCAACAAAACCGTCTCCACAGTAAGCAAGTGGCTGGCACTCTTGGTCACAACCTCCTGTTCCAGGGATTAATTCATCGCAATCAGGATGAGAGCTGCATCCAGGATAGTCATCCTCACAATGTTCATCCTGCAGCTGGCAGTTGGAATCACAGTAGTCTCCAAGATAACTGTTTCCATGATCACATGTTGAGAGTGCATGGTTTGGAGGGTCGCACTCTTCTCCTTCTTCTATAATTCCGTTTCCGCATACTGGCTCTGTTATTTCAAAATGCAGGTATTTGTCCTGCCATATTGTGGACTCACACTGGCATTCATTAGGCAGCCATGTATGAACAGAGAAGTTATGTTCTCCTGGTTCTGTGATTGTATAAGTATAAGTGAATTCTTTTTTGACTCCGAATGGAATCTGGGCCATCCCGCTTTCCTGAAGTTCATCGTCTGCATAGAAATGCACATCTACTGTTGATGCAAAATGAGGATAAACAAGATCTGATGGTACTGACTGCGGACCTGTTTCAGCAGGAAAGTCATGTGATGCTTCAACTTTTGCTGTTATTGTGACTGTGTCACCAATTTCAGGGTTTTGCGGCTCCATTGTAATTTCTCTTACAGGAGCTGCACAGTCCGTTGCTTTTTCAAAATCAACATTATATGACCATGGACCTTCTCCTGTCTGGTCATCTGTGCTAACAATATATGTCTGGGGCATGTAGCAATCTTTGTAGTTGTACTCTCCAAAGTACTGTTGTCCAGAACCATCCAGAACATACTCGTTTGAACTGCCGTAGTAATTACCCAGCTCTTCTGTCAGATAATAACAGTCATCACCCCAGCATTTCCACACATTTGTGTGAAAGTCTGAATCAGATTCTACAATTATTCTCACTGGATAAGCTGAAACTGATGCAACCAGAATCAGCATCCAAAATAAGTAAACAAGTTTTTTCATATTAAGACCTCTATTGTCCTTCCCTGCCAGGAGTTCTTGTTGGTCCTGGAGCTGGTTCACTATCATCAGGTGTATTCTCTGGCGGCACAGGGGTATCAGGGATATCACCCATATCACCTGTTGGTGTTGGTCCTGGTTGTGGTGCCGGTTTTGTCTGTATTGCACCCTCTGTGGGTTCAGGTACTACAGTTGGTATAGGTGTTCCTTCTCTGCTTGGATCCCTTTCTTTTTGCTCTCTTGTTTTTTGAGGTGTGATTGTCGGGAATACATAAGTTGGAGATGTTGGTGTTGGGAGCACATAGACTGGAGTATTTGTAGCCCTTGGACTTTGACCTCTTGGGATAGACACCATAAATTGTTCATATACACTCTGGCAGCCTTCCTGGTTTTCAAACATCCCTATGAAATCAGCAAATTCATACAATCCACAAGTAAGACCCTGCATTCTGAGTCTATCAAGCATTCCTCCTTCAAAAACATACATTCTAATACCATTAATATCCTTGACATCAACTGGTTCTGCTTCTTCACATTCCTTGTACTTGAAGGTTTGGCTGTCAATTGGTGTTTTTGTGTATCCGCAAATCTTAAAGTCTACCCAGTCATCTTTGTCTGTTATCAAATAAAGACTTAGTTTCTGATCCAGACCAGCACACGAGTTTATTATTCTTGATGCATCTCCAAGCTCTCTGAAAATACTCTCTCTGGCTTCACTTGGACTGCCGCTTTTTCCAATTATTGCCTCTAATTTCTCCTCTCTCCCCATAATATTTGAACCAAAAAGAACAGTCATTGCATTGTTTCCAGAACAACAATAATCTGAAGAAACTGTATCTGATACTGCCTGTGTTGGCTCGTATGTTGCTGATGGCTCTGGTGTTAGGCTCTGCCAGGCTCTTGTTGCCTCCTCTGCTATTGAAGCCTCAGCTGTTCCCCAAACAGCAGTCTCTAAATTTGAAGTACTCATATCAGAAGCATCAGCCTGGTGAGATGACTCATCTTCCACCTCATACTTTGTAGGAGTTACACTCATTCCAAGACATCCAAAAGTACCAAAAGAGGCTCCAGCCAAAGCAAGTAATATCGCGTTTTTAGGATTTTCTCTAATATTATTGATAACTCTACCTGCCCTATAACCAAAATTAGCCAAACCATACTGTTCCATTTTACATACCTCCATTGAACATGTTCTAAAAGTCAAAACAACTTGTTTCTTTATTACTTTAGAGTACTAAACCACTTATATAAATGTTTCGGTTACTTGGAAACCCGAGCTAATAGTCATTTGATGCACGACAGTAATTATGCCACCTGTGGATAATTCAGAAATGCTTTTCTTAATTCCTGAACATAGTGACGGGACAGCCCGGGCTTCACCTCGGATTTTCAAGTCAGCAAATCCGCTTTCTAAAACCAAGAAGTACCCTGCAATTCAGTGTGGGAGCATCAGAAGCATATTTACGTTATTTATTTATACCAAGACAATTATACTTTTTTTATGATCGCAATAATTGGAGCAGGGCCTGTTGGGTGCTATACTGGCTATCTTCTGGCGAAAATGGGCTATGATATTGAAATCTTTGAGCAGGCATCAGTTATTGGAAAACCTGTTCAGTGCACAGGAATTGTCTCCACAAGGTTAAGAAAAATTGTTGAGGGGGATTTCGTGATAAACACAACAACAAAGGCAAAAATCTCCTGCGGCAAAGAACTTTTTCTTGATACCAAAAATCTTGTTATTGACAGGACACTTTTTGATATGCATCTTGCTGAGATGGCAGAAAGTGAAGGTGCACAAATACACCTCAAACACAAACTCACAAAAATCAATAAAGAGCTTTATTTTGGAAAAAACAAGAAAAAAGCAGATATCATTATTGGTGCTGATGGTCCAAACAGTGTTGTTGCAAAGCATATCGGTGTCAAACATGATTATTTTTTAGGGATGCAAGTTAGAGCAAGATATCCTAATGAGAACATTGTTGAGTTTTATCCTGGTGCTGGTGATTTTGGCTGGGTTGTTCCTGAATCAAAAAAGACTGCAAGAATTGGTATTGTATCAAGAAATCCGAAAAGAGAATTTGATAAATTCCTAGAACTCATTAAGCCTGGAAAGATTCTTGAGCACAACGCAGGGTTAATACCAATATACAATCCAAAAATCCAGACAAAAAAAGACAATATATACATTGTTGGTGATGCTGCAGGAATGGTCAAGCCGACAACTGCGGGAGGAATTGTGCAGGGACTTTTAGGGGCAGAAGCGCTTGCAGAATCAATTGATAAAAACACAGATTACGAGAGAGAATGGAGAAAACGCATTGGAAAAGACCAATATATTTCTTTGATGATGAGAAAAATAATGGACAAGTTCTCAAAAAGAGATTATGAAATCCTGATTGATATTTTTGATAGTCCTTCAGGCAGAAGAATACTTGAGACAAAAAACAGGGATAATATTTCCTCTTTTATCCCCGAGTTAATTCTATTATCAATCAAGGACCCGAGAATGTTTGGTTACTTGAGATATTTGTTTTAGGGTCTAAAATCAGCAGTATTTCTTTTGGGTCGCTTGCTCAGTGCTCTTCACTGATAGGAGCAAGCTCCGCAATAGTGCACCATCACAAAACTGAATTGACCACAAATCCTTCCGTGGCCAGACGTAATTGCGATGTTTTGAGCAATGAAGTAGGACACTCGCAAGTGGCCGTCTGTGCCATGGGACGGAAGGATTTCTAAAGCATTAACATCTGTGCATTGGGTGCGGATGTCAAGAGTTCAAAGGTGATTCCAGAAATAAAGTAAATCTTGGATCCTCACCCTGCCTGTGGGGTATTGACGCCTCCATTTCTGCGAGGGAGATTTTTAAATAGCTTTTTTTCGCAATATTTATAAATTATCTAAAGTTCATGCAAACAAGGGGGTATATCATGGCTGACGATGAGATTGCTATTGATTTGAGTAAGATAAAGGACTTTTTTAAAGGGAAAAAAGATAAAAAACCTAAAGATGATGAGATAGCAATTGATCTCGGACAGATTGGAGATTTCTTCAGCAATCTGAAATTCCAAAAATATCACATACTTCTTCTAATATTAATTCCAATGCTTGCAGGTGTTTTTTTAAGAGCACAGCCTGCATATCTTCCTATAACTGATGAATGGGCAGAGAGCAGTGTGCATGGTTTTTACAGAAACAACATACTCCAGGAGATAAACAGGAACTATCCCAACCTGCCGGATTCCAGAAAGCAGGCAATGGTTGAAGAAAACTTCCAAGAACTTCTGAAGCAGCAGGGAGGACAGATAGAACAGCAAGTCCAGCAGACATCAAACCAGTTCAAAGAGAGAATGCAGGATGACAATGGACAGACTTATCTTCTTGCACTTGATCCTTATTTCTGGCTAAGATATGCAGAAAATATTGATGAGAATGGCCATCCTGGTGATACTCTTGTTGATGGAAGACCCTACAGTACATTATTTTTGGCACCTGTCGGAAGATTTGTTGGACAGGATATTTTCCACCCTTATTTTGAATATTATTTCTATAAGTTGTTGAGTATTTTTGATGGTGATATGTATCTTATGAAGGCAGCTTTTTATGTGCCCATTATTCTCGCGGCACTGTGTGTTATTCCTGCTTTTTTTATTGCCAAGAAAATTAGCGGCAATATTGGTGGGTTTTTTGCGGCTATGCTTGTTGCAATCCACCCATCATTTTTGACCAGGACTGCAGGCGGTTTTGCAGATACTGATGCATATAATGTCTTGTTCCCTCTGATGATTGCCTGGCTATTTATGGAAGCTTTTGATGCAAGGAAAAAGAAATTCACCATGCTCTTAAGTGCTGGAGCTGGCCTCTTGGTTGGCATATACAGCTTTACATGGGGCGGCTGGTGGTATATACTTGACTTTTTGCTTGCTGTTGCTGGACTTTATACTGTATATTATCTTGTGATTCATAGAAATGACCTGAAAAACAGAAATACTCTTACAAAAATAAAAGATGTCCTCATATTGATTGCTGTGTTTTTTGTTTCTTCAGCCATCTTTACAACAGCATTTAGCAGTTTTGGAAATTTCAAAAGTATTGTTAGGTCTCCAATTAGTTTCACCCAGATAAAGGATGTTGGTACAAAGAGTATCTGGCCCAATGTGTATACAACTGTTGCTGAACAGAATGAGATATCAATAAGAGGGGCAATTAACCAGATTGGCGGAACTCTGATGTTTCTCTTGTCTGTTATCGGTATTGGACTTACGCTCAGGAAAAAAGACAAGCACGGGAATATTGACCCTAAATACTCAATCCTGCTTGCGGTTTGGTTTGGTGCAACTTTGTACGCAAGCACAAAAGGAGTAAGATGGGTTCTTCTGCTTGTTCCTGCGTATGCAATTGCATTTGGTGTTTTTGCAGGAATTGCTGTAAAGTATATTGGCAAACAGATGTCAAAAGAACTTAAGATTAGTGAGATGATATCAAGAGCATCACTGGTACTGATAATTGGGCTTTTACTCATCTCGCCATTTAATGGGGCTCTAAACACTGCAAAAAGAGAGATTCCAAGTATGAATGATGCATGGGTTAATACACTTACAAAAATCAAAGACAACTCCACAGAAGATGCAATTATTAGCAGCTGGTGGGACTTTGGACACTGGTTCAAGTACTGGGCTGACAGGGGTGTTACTTTTGATGGAACATCACAGACTGGAGACAGGGCGCATTTTATTGGACTTACTCTTTTAACTGATGATGAAGAGCAGGCAGTTTCTCTTCTAAGAATGCTTAACTGCGGCGGTAACAATGCATTTGAAACTCTTGATGAGGAAAACCAGGATCCACTTGAATCAGTACAGGTGATAAAACACATAATCATGCTTGAACAAGATGATGCCAGGGATTATCTTACCGACTATGTAAGCGAAGAGACTGCTGATGAGGTCATACAATACACTCACTGTGATGCACCAAGAGACTACTTTATTGCAAGCGAGGATATGGTCGGGAAATCAGGTGTGTGGGCGCACTTTGGTAGCTGGAACTTCACAAGAGCATCAATGGTCTTTGATGTTAGGCAGAAATCCAGAACAGAAGGAGTACAGATTCTTCAGGAGAAATATGGACTATCTGCCCAGGATGCTGAAACATATTATTATGAGATACGAACACAGGATCCAAACAACTGGATTGCACCATGGCCAAGTTATTTTTCACAGACTGCTGCATGCTCAAGAACAAATGAAACAGTGAGATGCAACAATGGACTAATACTAAACCTGACCAGTGAAGAAGCTTATGTTGAGACACCACAGGGCAGACAGTATCCAAAAGAGATTTCTTTTGTAAAAAATGATACATTCAGGCACAAGGTTTTTGAAGAAAACATATGGGTTGGGCAGAACAACCAGGAGATTGGTGCTGCATTCTTCCCGGCAGGAGACTCTTACCAGAGTATAATTATGGCACCGGAGCTTACTGCAAGTATGTTTACAAGACAGTTCTTTTTCAAAGGAGAGCATCTTGAGTATTTTGAGCCATTCCATCATGAAACTGATCTTACTGGTCTTGATATTTATGTCTACAAGGTTGACTGGGAATGAAAGTTTTTATTGTTATTCCTGCCTACAATGAAGGCGGGATGATAAAAAATGTTCTAGATGATCTGCATAAACACGGCTATGACAATATTGTTGTTGTAGATGACGGGAGTTCTGATGACACTTTCAAGACTGCTTCAAAACATGCAGACACATTAAGACATGTTATTAACAGGGGGCAGGGCGCAGCTTTACAGACAGGTATTACTTATTCTCTTCAAAAAAGTGCAGACATTATTGTAACGTTTGATGCTGACGGCCAGCACAGGACATCTGAGATTGAGAAAATGATAAAACCAATAAAAAACGGCGAGGTTGATGTTACTTTTGGTTCAAGGTTTTTGACAAAGTCAGATATTCCTTTCTTAAGAAAAGTCTATCTAAAGATAGGTGTTGTAGTGATGTTTGTTATGTACGGTGTTGCAATGACAGATTCTCATAACGGTTTTCGTGCTTTTTCAAGAAAAGCTGCACAACAGATTGATATCAGGTCAGACGGCATGGAGCATGCATCAGAGATTCCAGAGCAGGTCAAAAACAAGAACATTTCATTTAAAGAGGTTCCTGTGCACATAGATTACACTGATTATTCACAAAAGCACGGCCAGAATTTCAAGTTAAACGCTTTCAGGATTTTTTTCAGGATGCTATTAAAAAAGCTTATGAGGTGACAATATGGATCTTATACACATCATTATTTTGGTTGTTGGTTTGTTTGCAGTGAGCAGGGCTTATCTTAGGATGAGAGAATCAAAAATTTCTCTTGGAGAGTTTATTTTCTGGTTTTTTCTATGGCTTGGGGCAGCAATAATATCTTTTTTCCCCGATATTTTATCATATCTGTCTGACAGGACTGGTTTTGGGAGAGGTATGGATTTTTTGCTAGCAGTAAGCATCATTGTACTCTTCTATCTGCTCTTCAGACTGTATGTCAAGGTTGATGAGACAAACAAGGAGGTTACAAAGCTTGTCAGGGAAATTGCAATAATGAAGAAAAAATGAATATCCTCTTTATAACAGAATATTTTCCTGAAGATCCTGGAGATATAACAGGGGGTGTTGAGGCGAGAGCTTTTTTTGTTGCAAAAGAACTTGCCAAAAAACACAGTGTTACTGTTCTTACATCATGCAGAAAAAAACCAAAAAAGTACACTATTGAAAATATAAGAGTTGTGCAGATTGGGCCTGCATATCCTTATACCCAGAAAGGTCATCTTTTCAAAAGAATGTTGTTTGGTCTTAATTCTGTGTTTTTTTCAAGAAAAATCAAAGCAGATGTTGTTGAGGGTTGCAGTTTTTTCACTTACCTTTCTTCAATACTTCACCCTGCAGAGTCGTTTATCACTTATCATGAAGTGTGGCTGGGTGAATGGGTGAAAAACACAAACAAGCTTGGTTTTATTGGGGAGATTGCGGAAAGAGCTGTTCTTTTGGGAGCAAAACTTTTCAGGACAAATATAATTGCAGTCTCAAACTTTACCAAAGATAAGCTTGTGGATGCGGGTGTTTCTGAAAAACAGGTAAGAGTGATTCATAATGGTGTTGATCTTTCAAAATACAATGTCAGGGTAAAAAAGTTTGATAAGAAAACAGTGTGCTATGTAGGAAGATTAACAAAGCACAAAAGAGTTCAGGACTTAATAAAAGCGGTTGATGGTCTTGATGTGGAGTGCAAGATTGTTGGCAAAGGTCAGGAGAAAGAATATCTTGAAAGTATTGCTGGTAGTAATGTAGAGTTTCTTGGATTTCTGCCTTCATATATGGATGTGATTAAGACATTGAAAAAATCCCATGTTTTCTGTTCTCCAAGTGTTGTAGAGGGTTTTGGGATAACTCTTCTTGAGGCAATGGCCTGCAATGTTCCTTTTGTGTGTTCAGACATTGCTCCATTCAGGGAGGTTAGTGATGGAAGGGGCGGGCTTTTTTTCAAGCCAAAAGACCATAAAGAGCTAAGACAAAATATTAAAAGGCTTCTGGAGCATGAAAAGTTTTACAAGACATGTGTAGAAGAAGAAAAATTAAGGGTTTCTGAGTTTGACTGGAATATTATTGCAAAGAAAGTTGAGGAGTATTACAAGGATTAGTTTTTCTCTGGGAAATGCCTGTGTTTTGTTGGTATTATGTAGCCGTTTATTTCTCCTTTTTTTGCAATAGCCGGGAAAAATTGTCTTTCAAGTGAAGAGTTGTCAATTTCTGAAAAAACAATTGGCCTCATTATGTATATTCCTGCATTTACTATGTGGGATCCTTTTTCTGCCTTTTCATCAAATTCAATTATCTTGTCACCTTCCATTACAACAGAGCCATAAAGAGATAATTCACTTGATGTGTTTAGTCCCATTGTCACCCATGCCTCTGACTGCATATGCATCTTTCTCATTTTTGAAAAATCAAAATGGTTAAATGTATCACCGTTTATCACAACAAATGAAGAGAATATCTTATCCTTCAGAAGTCTTAATGCCTGTGCATTACCTCTGCTTTCTTTCTCAAATACCCATTCAATATCTAATCCATACTGTTCCAGAAGCTCGCTGACTTTTTTTATTGCTGGTGTTTTTTTGGTGACAACATATATTCTACCCACACCGTAATTCTCAAGAAATTCAATCTGTGATACTATAAGTGGTTTCTCTTTAAAATCACTTATCATCAGTTCCTGGTCATTTTCATGTACCAAAATCACTGCTGTAGTGAGAGGCTGTTTTTTAAGTCCTTTTGATATGAGCTCTTCAATTGCCTGCGACCTGCTTCTTATAGAAGAACCGTCAATCATCATATCAACCATTGCCAGAAGAGAAGGATCAACTGAGATTGCAATCTTTTTTTTGTTCATGAGTATAATGTGAGAGAGGTATATTATAAGTTTTTTGATATGGTATTAACAATGCATACTTTAGAAAATTTTATATATCAGTTTGGTTTGAGTATGAACACTTCATACTGGAGGAGATGATGCATTATGATAATAAAGAGCAGAGCACCTGTTAGAATTAGTTATGGTGGTGGAGGTACAGATGTTTCACCGTATACAGAGGATCACGGCGGTGTTGCACTGAATGTAACAATCAACAAATATGTTTCTGGTTCTCTGGAGCTCTCTCCAGACAACAGGATTATTCTACATTCTTATGACTACAATAAGACTATTTGTCTTGATAATGGTGATGAGCTCAAATATAACAATGAACTTGACCTTCTCAAGGCTGTTGTCAAACACAGCCATAAGAGCAAGAAAGGGCTTAAGATGAAGCTTGCAAGTGATGTTCCTCCCAGAAGCGGTCTTGGCGGGAGTGCGACAGCTTTTGTTGCTGCACTTGGATTGTTTAATCATCTTAAGGATTCAAACAAGTTCACACCTTATGAACTGGCAGAGTTTGCCTACAAACTGGAGAGAAGAGAACTGAGAATTCCTGGTGGTAGACAAGACCAGTATGCTGCTTCTTTTGGCGGACTTAATTTTATTGAATTCAAAGGAGATGATTTTGTGAGAGTCACTCCACTCAACCTAAAGAGAGATTACATGCTTGAGTTAGAGGAGAACACTCTTTTGTTCAGGGTGCCTCCAAGAAAAAAAACAGATGACATACTTGCAGACCAGAAGAAAAACCTGAAGACAGGAAAGAGCCTGAGCAGCATGCACAGAAACAAGGAGATTGCATACAAGATGAAAGATGCTCTTTATGCTGGAGATTTTCAATGTTTTGGAGGGCTTTTACATGAGGCATGGGAGACAAAAAAACAGTTCAGCAGTCTTATATCAAATCCTATGATTGACAAACTATACAACACTGCAATAAAGAATGGTGCATTGGGAGGCAAGATAACAGGGGCTGGCGGTGGAGGGCATATGATCTTTTTTTGTGATTCAGACAAGAAAAGAGATGTTATGAAAAGTCTAACTAAAATGGGTGCAAGACCAGTAAGCTTTAGTTTTAATTTTGAGGGACTTGAAACCTGGGAAGTGAACTAAGATGGAAGGATATGCCCAGGATATTGCCCAGGAAATAAGAGAAAGCATTCTTGTCAAACAGCAGACCTTAAGACTGTCACCAATTATTGCAAAAGCAGCAGACTCAATAGTCAAATCTTACAAAAAAGGTGGAAAACTTGTTGTTTTTGGAAATGGCGGGAGTGCTGCAGATGCACAGCACATTGTTGGAGAGCTTGTGAACAAACTTCATATGGACAGGGATATGCTAAATGCTCTCGCGCTCAATGTAAACACATCTGTTATTACTGCTATTGGGAATGATTCAAGTTATGATAATATTTTTTCCAGGCAGATTGAGTTTCTTGTTGATGAAAGAGATGTTGTCATGGGGATAAGCACAAGCGGAAATTCCGAAAATGTAATAAGAGGTCTAAAAAAAGCAAAAGAGAGGGGTGCACTCACAATTGGTCTTACCGGCAAAACTGGCGGCAGGATGAAAGGACTGCCTGATATAATAGTTAATATTCCTTCTGACAAGGTTACAAGAATACAGGAAGCACATATTACTATCGGGCATATTATTTGCGGCCTGGTCGAGAGGGAGCTTTTCCAATGAAGGCAGTTTTTCTTGACAGGGATGGTGTGATAAATTTGCACAAATCAAGGATTGATTCACCTGGAAAGCTTGAGATTTTTGATTTTTCTGCTGATGCCATAAAAAAACTAAGTGATGCAGGCTTTGGTGTGTATGTTGTCACTAACCAGCCTGAAGTTGCAAAGGGTTTTTTTAGTCTTGAGGATCTGGAAAAAGTTCACAATTATTTGAAAAAAAAGATTCCTGAGATTGATGAGATTTATTTTTGCCCGCACCATCCGGAAAAGGGGTGGCCGGGTGAGGTTCCTGAACTCAAGAAAGAGTGCGAGTGCAGAAAACCAAATCCAGGTCTCTTGCTGAGAGCTGCAGAAGAGCATGGTATTGACCTTGGTGATTCATGGATGGTAGGAGATTCAATAAGCGATATTGTTGCAGGTAACAGGGCAGGGGTCAGAACAATCTATGTTACAGAAGGGGGCGGATCTGGAGCAAAACAAGAAGCTAATCTGGAACTTAAACCAGATTACACCTGCAAAAACCTTAAAGATGCTTCCGAAATAATTAGGAGGGAGTAATATGGATTTAATTAATTATGAAAAAGCACTAGAAGAACACAGCAAAGGAACAACTTACTTTATGTGCCAGGCTGCAAGAATAGAGGCAAAAAAAGATTGGTGGGGCTCCAGGTATCAAGTTGTACTTGCTCATCCATATGAGAATTGCTTTGCTGTCGACAAGGAAGGCAGACAGTATATTGAAAGCCAGAGAAATGATCTTGATTTGATTGACACAAGTAATCATGTTTCATTAGGTTTCCAGAGTATGAAATGCTGGGGAGCTGGAACAGTGATACTGCCTAGTTTTCCAGAAAACAGTGTTCTTGTGCAGCTCAAGGTTTATGGTGATGATGCTTATATGTCTCCTTTCACAGGCATAACCGAGAATCCTGAAGAACTCTTAAACCCTGAACTTTGTGCTGTAAGGGAGGCAGCAGAAGAACTTGGGGTATGCACTCCAGAGGGGGAGATACTTACACCTGGATTTCACAGACTGCCATTTTCAAGTATAAATAAAAGATATGACCAAAAAGAGCTTCAGGATATTGTTCAGGAGAGCATGCAGGCAAGTGGTCTTGGATTTGAGAATATGGGCGGTTATTTGAGTACTTCATTCTACCAAGGTGAAGCCGGAGTAAAAGACCAGCTGGAAATAGTATTTCCTGAGATTGGAGAAAATACTCTTGAAGGAGTTGCTCTTGCTACAAGCAACCCATCAAATTCAGGAGATGTTCTTATTCCAGTGAATATGGAGCTGCCGCAAGATGCACTTGTCTGGGCAACAGAAGGGAGAAAGTGGGGAGGTTTTCCTATTATTTTGGGATTTGATCAATTACACAGTCTGCAGAATAGCAAGTGGGGACACGATATTGAGGTTATTGGTTTTGATTCAAGTACAGGAAAAAGAACAAAGATGTTGATTCCAGGGTATTGTGATATCTTGCTTCAGAAATGGTTTGGGTGGACAGAGATTAGGACTGATTACAAAGACCATGCATCAATCTGATGCAAAACATATAAATAACCTACAGAATGCACTCTTGATATGAAATCACTGATTATTGCTGGGGGAAAAGGAACACGGATGAAAGATGTTTCCAAAGAAATCCCAAAGGCACTTCTGCCTGTAAACGGAAAACCTGTTTGTGTGCACCAGATAGATTTCTTAAGAGAGCACGGGATCAAAGATATTGTTTTTTGCATTGGTCATCTCGGGGACCAGATTGTGGAGTTTATTGGTGATGGGTCTCTTTTTGGTGTAAATGTTTCCTATGCAGAGGAGAAAGAACCTCTTGGTACTGGTGGGGCAATAAGAAACGGCTATGAATTTGTCAAAGATGAAGAGGATTTTGTTGTCTTGTTTGGAGACATTATGATTGATATGGACCTTTCAGAATTTATCGAATTTCACAAACAAAACAAAGCTGTAATCACTTTTGCTGTCCACAAGTCTGATCATCCTGAAGACAGCTCCAATGTCAAGCTTGATAATGGCAGGATTGTTAGTATTGGAAGACCAAAACACGGCCATCCTATCACTGGTATTACAAGAACCTCAATACAGATCATGAACAAGAGGTGTTTTGATTATATACCTGAAAGAAAGATTTCATTAGAGGACGAGGTAATACCCAACATGCTTGAGTCAGGCGAGAGGGTTTTTGGTTATTATACCGATGAATTTATCAAGGACATGGGTACTCCTGAAAGATACAAAAAAGTTGGTGGTGACATATGAGAGTAGCAATTCTTCATGATTATTTCAATAAAATGGGCGGCGGGGAAAGGGTTGTTCTTGGGATGGCTAAAGCGTTTGATGCTGATATATATACTGGGTTTGTCAACCATGAGAATACTTATGAAAGTATAAAAGATTACAATGTAAAAGAGATAGCCAGGGATATTGGGATTGGAGGGATTAGAAATATCCATCTTATGAACAGGTTTTCCAAGCTTGAGCTTGATTATGATTTTTTTATTTTTTCAGGAAACATGTGCATTTCTGCTGTTGAGAAAAACAAGCCAAGTCTGCTTTACTGCCACACACCTCCAAGATTCATGTATGACTTACGTGAATGGTTTATGAAAAACTCCAACTTTTTCCAGAGGGTTTTTCTGGAGCTTTTGACAATGTATATGAAGCCAAAAGACCAGCATTACATGAGACAGTTTGACAGGATTGTGGTCAATTCCAAAAATGTCCAGCAGAGACTCTTAAAATACTATGGAAAAGATGTTTATGACAAAGATGAAGTTGTATACTCAATGATTGACCAGAGCAAGTTCACTTACAAGAAAACAGGAGATTTTTTCCTCTCTTTTGGCAGGTTAGACAAACTCAAAAGAGTTGATGTTATTGTCAGGGCTTTCCAGAAAATGCCTGAGAAAAAACTGGTTGTTGTTTCTGGGGGGCCAGAACTTGAAAACATAAAAGAGATGGCAAAAGATTATGCTAATATTGAGGTTTTGGGTTATGTTAGTGACCAAAAGCTGTTTAATCTTGTCGGCACGTGTCTTGCAACAATATACATCCCAGTTAATGAGGATATGGGTCTTACTCCGCTTGAGAGCAACTCAGCAGGAAAACCATGCATAGGTGCAAATGAGGGTGGTCCTACAGAGCTCATAAAGCACAATAAGACTGGCTGGTTGATTGAGCCTGATGAAAAGAGTTTGATTGAGACTGTCCAAAAAATAACACCTGAAAAAGTAAATAACATGCGAAAGGATTGTGAAGAGTGGGCTGACAATTTTAGTGAGGACAAGTTTATTGCAAGGATAAGAAAAGTCATGGACAGCATGGGCATTGACAACTCATAAAAACGGGTTAATTTTTTGACTATGGCCTTTTTCAATATTGTCTCTACTTTGTTACTTTAAGAGTTAAGCAGACCAATTCTTCATCGCCCCTCCCCATACAAATACCATCTCAATTTGGAGAAAAATATCACCAGAACCAAGTCTCTTACCACTTAGAGATTCATCATAGCATTATCGAAGTTGGAGAATCAAAAGATTATTTAACAAATATGATTAACCTGATCCCATGAAAGTATACCGGAGGATTGCAAACCAAATCAGCATAACATTTTTCTTTCAAGTTTTAACTTTCTTTACAGGGCCCTTACTTTTATTTATTTTGACACGAAATCTCTCCACAGAATCTTATGGAGCTTATTCAATTTTCTCTTCTACAACACATTTTCTCTCCGTATTTCTATCTCTTGGCTTGTATAGTTACATAATCACTAAGTTTTCAGGTTTCTCTTATAAAGAGAGAGCTGAAGAGACTGGAAGTATTTCACTATTCTTAGTTTTCTACTTCATTGTATTATTTGTTGTTTTTCTACTCATAAAACATAAGTTTCTATCAATATTTAATCTGATAAATTATGGATCAGAATACAACATCATAATAGTTTTGATAATAGTGGGGATCTTGAGACGTATATTAATCGGCCGCCTAACATCAAAAAAACTACTGGAATTGACTTCGATACTTCAATTCTTGAGAAATTCTGGATGGGTTTACGGCCTTTTTTTAGTTATGATTTTCACTACAATTAATTTGAAGATAGTTTTAGGAATGTGGCTACTAATGGTTATACTGACAACAATTATTGCTTTGCCAAAAATAAATATCAGATTTTGCAAGCGATTTCCGAAAAAAGCTCTGCTTTTCGGTTCTCCACTTATGTTATACCACATCGGTTATTGGCTTATAAGAGTGGCTGACAGATATGTTCTCTCTTATTACCTGACCCTAGAGAGAGTTGGCATTTATAGCCTGGGTGACTCGCTAGTAACGGCTCTGGTCATGTTTTCCGATGTAATAAGTGGTGTAATATATCCTTACTATTCTGAGAGCTTTAACAAAAAGAAGAAACACAAAGTTTTCAGTAATGTAGCAATCAAATACACACTTTTGATACTCCTTCCCGCAATTGCAGGTTTAACTGTGATGGGAAAGGCCATCATCACAATGGTTTCCGGTCCGCGATATCTGGAGTCTGCTTCTGTGATTCCCTGGCTGGCACTCTACCCACTTTTAGTCGGTCTTTCAAAAGTATTCTATCAGAATTTGATGGTGAGAGACAAGACCAAACAGGCAGGAATGATTTTCTTCTCTGCAGGGATATTAAATATTCTCCTCAACATGTTGATGGTTCCCAAAATAGGCATAATAGGTGCCGCCATTTCCATCAATGTTTCCTATCTTCTCATATTTTGTTCAACCTTCTATCTTTCAAAGGGCTGGAAAGTTGACTGGAGGTTTGTTAGACCATTGCGTATCATGGGTGCAACTGCTATAATGAGTATTGTTGTGTACCTTATCCAACCACAAAGACTACTAACCAAAATATCGACTGTAATAGTAGGTGGTTTACTTTACTTTGTAGCTCTTCTGATTCTAGATGCAATAAGCAAAGAGGAACTAAAGTTTTTTAAGGAGCTCCTCACTACAATAGGTAAGAAATATAAAATAGTGTAGGGTAAAGCAAGAGATGGTTTTAATATGAGGACATTGGTAACTGGAGGTGCAGGGTTTATTGGTTTTCATGTGTCAAAAGGGCTTCTAAAAAGAGGTGAGGAAGTAACAATTATTGATAATTTTAATCAATATTATGATCAAAAACTAAAGATAGACAGGATTAAGCAATTGAAAACTAATAAACTGGAAGTAATCAAAGAAGACATAAGTGATTTTGACGCATTATTTCGAAAGATAAAAGATAAGAGAATAGACAAAATCTGCCACTTAGCAGCCCAAGCTGGAGTAAGATACTCCATAGAGAACCCTTTTATATATGAAAAGACAAATGTTAGGGGAACTCTAAATATTTTTGAATGTGCCAGAAGACTAGACATAAATAAGGTAGTTTTTGCTTCAAGTAGTTCTGTTTACGGTAACCACTCACAAACCCCGTATAATGAAGAACAAAAGGTTAACCAGCCTGAGTCAATATATGCAGCTACAAAAATAAGTAACGAAACAATGGCTTACACATATCACAGAATACACGATATTCAAGTGGTTGGGCTCCGTCTTTTCACTGTATATGGACCGTGGGGAAGACCAGACATGGCAATGCATTTATTTACGGACAAAATCATGAATGGCCATCCCATAGATCTTTTTAATCATGGAGATCTAAAGAGAGATTTCACATTTGTATCAGATATAAGAGAAGGACTTTTGTCAGCCTTGGATAAAAACTTAGGTTTCGAGATAATTAACCTGGGATGTGGAGAACCGGTCGAACTTAGATATTTTGTGAAATGCATCGAAAAGAGTACCAATAAGAAAGCCAAGATAAGATTACTACCAATGCAGAAAGGAGACGTATATGAAACTTTTGCAGATATAAAGAAAGCAAAAAGTCTTCTGAATTATGAACCCCAAGTAAGCATTGAGGAAGGTGTATCCTATTTTGTGGAGTGGTTCAAAAAATATTATGAAATCAAAAAATGAAAATTGCGATAACATCTACTTTTTTGGGACAAAAAACTTCGGGAGCAGAGATTAGTACTTATCATCTTTGCAAAAATCTAAGCCAAAAAAACCAAGTCTTTGCAATAACAACTAAAATGGATAAAAAGCTTCCCTTTAAATGTTTTAGTCTGAAACTTGGTTTTGTTCCCAATATAGTATTGATGATTGGAATTTGGCCAACAGATTACCTAATGTATAAAAAAATACTGAAAATTTTTAGACGAGAAAAACCAGACTTAGTGCATATACAAGATTTTTCAATACTGGAACCAAGCTTAAGAGCAGCCAAAGAGCTCGAGATACCAACGGTATTGACTGTCCGGGACTACAGATTCCATTGCAACTTATCTATTGATCTAGAACAGAACCGAATAGAAAGAGAGTATTCCAACAAAACCTATTATAAATGGCTTTACAAAACCCTAAAAGAAACTAAAGGTCTGGGTTTTATGACTCCAGTATTCTATCCAATATTTAAAATTTCAAATGAAAAAAACATCAAGAATGTAAAACTAGTCGATAAAATAATAACTGTATCAGACTTTGTGAAAAAAGAACTGATTAAAAGTGGGATTTGCAGGGAAAAAATACAAACAATAAATGTTCCAAAGCCAGACTGGAATTATAAAAAACCAATTAATAAGAATAAAATGACATTTTTCGCAGCTGGAGTCTTTACAAAGTCTAAAGGATTTGGTTACCTGATTGAATCCTTCATCAAAGCTTTGGAGGATAATGACGAAATCGAATTAAGAATAGCTGGAGATGGATCCCACAGAAAATCAGTAAAGAAAAAAATCACAAAAAACCAAAAAAACATCAAATTGATAGGCCGAATAAGGCCTGAAGACATGAGAGGAGAATACGAAAAGGCAGATGTTGTGGTAGTTCCTTCTCTTTGGCCAGAACCATTAAGTAGAATAATATTTGAAAGCTTTTCTGTAGGTAGACCTGTGATAGCAACAAAAACTGGAGGAAGCCCAGAACTAGTCAAAGACAATGAAACAGGATTTTTGGTTGGACCCCAAAATATTAATGAAATGAGAGATGCAATAGAGAAATTTATCCACACTCCAGACCTTGCTGAAAAACTAGGATTAAAAGCAAATAATATTATAAATAACAGAGCAAACCCAGGAAGAGTAATTAAAGAACACATGAAGGTATATAAAAGGATGCAAAATGAAAAGTCTAGACAAGGATAAAAAGATATTAACCCTGTGTGCAAACAAGAAAGTTCTACATTTGGGAGCTACAGATAGTCCCCACCATATAGAGAAAGCGGAAAACAGAGAGTTACTTCATCAAAAACTCCAGAGAGTAGCAGAAAAGCTGATAGGCATAGACTTGGATCAGAGATCAATTAGAGAATTACAGAGATATGGAATCACAAATATATATAAGCATGACATTACAAAAAAATTCCCAGATGAGTTTTCTAATTTTGACATTATTATTATGGGGGATGTATTTGAGCATTTATCCAACCCAGGTCTTGCCATCGAGAATGTTAAGAAAATTATGACCGATAAAACAAAACTAATCATAACAGTTCCAAATATTTATTGCTACTTTAATATTTTTAACATTTTTACCAAAAAAGAAGATGTGCATTCAGATCACATGTTCTGGACATCAAAACAGACTATGACGCAGTTTTTAAATAGACACAAATTGGAGATAGTAAATTTTGAGTATCTAAATTTTGGATCGTATGATGATATAAAAACAATAAAGGGAAAAATATTCTATAATGTATTTCTTAAATCTATTGCTAAGATAAGAAGTGTTTTATTCTTCGAATTAAAAAAATAATTCTCAAATAAGCTAAATATACTGGAAATCAGAAGTATCTACAATTACAGAATGAAAAAACACATTTTTCAAAATCAAAAGAGAAACCTTTCAAAAACTTTAAAAGATGTCATCTATTTAATTATTTAAATGAAAATAAGTTACATAGGCAATTTAAAGGAGAAAAAGTCTGAAGGTTCGATAACCATACTGAATATACTTAAGGATCACTTCAGGAAGTATGAGCTAAAGATAAATAAAATAGACAAAGATACTCAGATTGTTAACTTGCATTCAAACGGTTTTTTTGAATCAATAATATATGGCCGGATAAAAAACAATAAAATATACTCTCTACACTCAAATGTTAATAACGATTTCTTTAAAACCCTTAAATGCTATTTTCAATTCCTAAGTTATTTTTATTCCTCCAAAAAAGATTTTATAGATAGAAAGGAAAGAGTAAAAAAAATAGCTATGATAATATTAAGCAATCTAACACCCATATTTTTAAAAAGGTATTTCTTGAGCAAGATGGACTATGTAATAGTTCCAAACAAAATCACTTACGATAGATTAAAATTGGAAAACAGCCAAATAATCAGACATGGGATAAATATTGAAAAATTCAGATTGAAAAAGCCTCGAAAGAATATATTACTGAAAATAAGATTTTTCGGACACATGAGTCCTACAAAGGGGCTGATTGAAGTTATCAAAGCATTCGGAGAGCTAGAAAAAAAGTATCAAACAGAATTATTTTTAACCATTACGAGTCCACAGCTAATGCAATTTGTAAAAAAACATTCACCAAAAACAAAAATTCATGGAGAAATAGACAACATGCCTGAAGAATACAACAATTCAGACATAGTTGTTCTTCCTTACAGGCATAGTGGTGGTGCTATTGCAAATCCCTTAGTATTACTGGAAGCAATGGCATGTGAGTGTGCAGTTATTACTACAGATCTCCCCCATTTAAAAGAAATCTGTGGAGATAGTGTCTTGTATGTCAAACCGTATAGTGTAAAAGAAATAGTTGAAAAGGTAAACCTACTAGCAAACAAGCCTGAATTAAGAAAAAAACTTGGGAAAAAGGCAAGGCAAAGGATAATCAAGTATTACAGTGAAGAGAAAATGATAGATAAATATGAAAAATTATACAGAAAAGAATCATTTTTTATTTATAACAACAAAGAAAATGGTTCTAAACCTCACAGGTAATTTTAGATTGTCTTCCAGAAAACTGATGAAATGCTTTATTATTGGTATTTTGTATAATGTTCTCGGATAAGAAAGTATACCTGTTATTCTATATTCGTAACCTTTCAGAAAAGTCTTCAGCTCGGATAAAGAGTAGAGCTTTGTCCTCTTTCTTTTTGGGTTTAAAAGTATCGATAAACGAGTCCATAAACAATTCTTATTAGGAACATCAAATACCAAAACCCCATTCTCTTCAGTAACTCTATATAGTTCTTTGAAAGCCTTTTTAATGTCGGGAAGGTGCATCAACACAGTTACTGAATAAACAAAATCGAAACTATTTTTCTCATAGGGAATGTTTTCAATATCTCCCACCTTTGTCTTGACGGAGGCATCTTTTTTCTTTAATTGGGCCAGCATATTTTTGGACAAATCAAACCCCTGAATATCATAACCTTTCTTTGATAGGGGTATCAAAATTCTGCCTGTACCACAACCAGCTTCCAGAATTTTTTTAGGTTTATACTTACTTAATAAATGTGAAAGTGTCCTTATTTGCTCTGATAATATCTTTCTGTGTTCGAAAGTACTTAACCTATTAAAATCGTAATCTGGAGCTTCCTTTTCGTAAGTATCCAGGAATTCTTCCTTTGTTTTAAATCTTAGTTCGACCATCAAAATAAAGTTCACAAGGTTTCATTTATAAAGATTGTTAATTTCTTTTCCTCGGCTCATTTCAATTCAAAATAATGTAAAGAGCACTTGTGGAAAGGAATACAAAAAACTCTAAAGTCCGAAAAATCGGCTGGTTCTATGAGACTGTTAGTTGCATTCAAAGATGTATCCCAGTTTATATCCCTTGTCTTCAAAAGTTAATGTTTCTCTACAGTTTTTTGTGATTGTTATCCATAGAGGACTTTGTTTGTTTATTTGTGGGAAGTCCAAAATAATAATTGTGGAATCTAGTACAATTGAATTTGCAAGTGTGGTATTGAATTCGTCTTCAAAATCAAGAATTTCTGTCTGTGTATAATTCCCAGTATCTATAAGGTAATAATCCATAGCCTTATTCCTGAAAATATAAACTGGCTCCTGCAGTTTATTTTCTTTGGCATAATCAATCATATCAAAAGTTACCTTATTAATATCCTGCCCAGCAAAGGAGAAAAGATACTCTTCCATCATAAAAAGACTATATCCTGATGAAACTGCCAAGAATAGCGTTAGTGATAAAACTGCAAGCTTTCTTTGCTTTTTAAATTTCATAATTAAGTGTGTTGAGAGAGAAAGAAGTGAAATCAAAAAACAAAAGAGAATCACAATGAAATTCACATAAAATCCCTGTGGACCTGAGCTCATTTGGATGGGTATAAGAAAAGAAAAATCCAGACCAAAAAGCTTATTTATGAAATTTGACTTTGGATAGAAATCAACTGTTTCTGAACTCTGTCTGGTGAGAAACATGAAAGAAACAACCAGGACAACTGCTATGAATATCCCAACAAAAATATGTTTTTTTCTAAGATTCTGTTTAGATAAATAATGTGCAGAAAGTATTGACAAAGGTGGTGCTATTGCAAGAAGATATCTTTCTATTGGCCTGTACGGATCAGAGTTGACAAATAGAAAAAAGAAAATGACAACAGCTGTCCAGATAAAAAAATAATTTGTGAATTTTGCTTTATATGCAGAATCGATTTTTTTCTCCATCAAATACAACAAGAATGTACCAGATAGTAAAGGTCCTATCCAAACAATAGCATTCAATAACTGTATCAACAGAGGAAATAGATTTGAGGTATAAGAAACAGTTAGCTTCCTACTATGAGTTAATGACGTAAAAAAGTTATCAGAGTTTGCAAAATGTGCAGCCAAAGGAAACAGAGAAAAAACAAGCAGAGCAACTAATGTAATGACAAAACCAATTTTAACAGTTGAAATTAAATCCTTATTTCTTACTAGATTATGAAGTATTATAATTGGAATTATTAACACACAAGTATATTTTGAAAGTATCCCCAATCCAGTAAAAAGACCTGTGAGGTATATATTTTTTGATTTATTATTATCCAGATATCTTGAGTAGAACAAAGTTGAAAGAAGAAAGAAGAGGGATACAAAAAAAGCATCGTTATCAAGTTGCAAAGTGCCTGCAAGCAACCAGCTACTTGTTGCAAGAATTAACACTGAAATATTTGCAACTTTCCAATTAAAATGCTTGTTTGCCAAATAATATACCAAAAAGAGATTAACCAATCCAATTATTGCCACAGAAATTCTCAAAGACAAAGCGCTCCTGCCCAGGGCAAGATAAGAAAGATTCTGAAAAATGAAAGCCAATGGCGGATGGGGTGAGTGGTAAGATAAATATCTCTGATCAATCGCTGAATGCACCCAGACATATTCGTCAGCATAAAGTGGTTGGCAAAAGCCAAGAATATGTGTGACCACATATACAATAACTGCCATCCAAAGAAAAATTCTTTTCCTATTCATATTCTTCTAAAAACTAGTAAGTTCTCTGGCAGATACCAAACTACCTTTTTTTCTGACATCATACTTTTAAGCTTTTTTGTGGTATCTGAGTCATATTTGTAGTTCCCATGCTCAAACAAATCTATCCAAAACCTTGGCGGTTTTTCATTTATGTGGTCTTTACCCCCCTGTCCTGGAGGTGCGGCAGTAAAAACAATTTGATCACTATAAGAAGTTAGGATTTCAACCAAGTTTTCAGAATATTTTTCAGGGATGTGCTCTGCAACTTCAAAACACATGCAGATATCATATTTGGAGTTAGAATCGTGCTGATTTCTCAAATCAAAAAGCATAAACTCTGATTCTGATATTTTTAGGTTATCTTTAGCAGATTTACTTCCATCTATCCCAAAAACACTAGCTCCATTCTTCTTGAAAATCGACAGATATACTCCTATACCACACC
Source organism: uncultured Methanosarcinales archaeon (assembly GCA_964444505.1). GTDB lineage: Archaea > Nanobdellota > Nanobdellia > Woesearchaeales > JAGVZT01 > CAYUHF01. The sequence goes on from CAYUHF010000003.1 coordinate 73,425, forward strand.
CAACATCAACAACACTTTCGGGTTTAAACTCTGACATAAGTATTGAAACAACAGCTTCTGCAGATGGAGCTGTCTGCATTTCAATATCTTCAAAAAAATCATCGTTGTAAACAGCTTCAATGTCTGAACGGGACTGCAGTCTAAAAATTGCTTTTTTTACTGACAAGAATAATGCATATGTTTTATTTACAAGATTCATTATCCCAAGACGCCTGGCAAGCCGAATCAGTTTTCTTCTCATTTTCACTTCAAAATCTGGTGAAACAAAGTATAATATAAGTCTTTTCAATTTTCCGAGAGGCAATAAAATTCATAAGTCTTTTTGGCATATTATGTGATGCAGTAAAAAGATATTTAAACCAATATGCATTGGAAATTCAAAATGAAAATTCTAGTCACGGGCGGGGCAGGTTATATTGGAAGTGCAGCTGCAAAGGCATTAGTTGATGAAGGTCATAAGATTGTTGTTGTTGATAATCTTTCAAATGGAGTTAGAGATCTGGTTCCAGAACAAGCTGTTTTCTATGAAATGGATCTTACCCAAAAAGAAAAGCTCAAGAAGGTCTTTGAGGATCATAAATTTGATGCCATACTGCATTTTGCTGCTTACAAGGCAGTCGGAGAATCAATGAGAAACCCAGTAAAATACAATGACAATATTGTTGGGACTTGTAATCTTGCAGAATTTGCAGAGGAATTTAAAGTAAAAAAAGTTGTATACTCTTCAAGTGCTGCTGTTTATGGCATCCCTGAGAAAATGCCTGTAACAGAGGATACTCCAACAGACCCAATAAACTACTATGGGTACACCAAGCTGACTGGAGAAAAGATTCTGATGTGGTTTGCGCAGATACATGATTTTTCGTGTGTTTCTTTAAGATACTTCAATGTTGCTGGAGATGCTGGTCTTAATTATATTGACCCAAATGCAAAAAATATTCTTCCAATACTAATGGAAGTTATTTTTGGACAAAGAGAAAAATTAGTGATTTTTGGTGATGACTATCCTACAAGAGATGGGACTTGCATCAGAGACTACATTGACTTAAAAGATCTGGTAAGAGCACATGTTCTTGCCCTTGATTCAGATGAAAACCACATTGTGAACCTTGGTACTTCAAAAGGTGTGAGTGTAAAAGAACTTGTTGAGCTCACAGAAGAGGTAACAGGAGAGAAAATCCCAAGAGAGATGGGTCCCAGAAGGCCTGGGGATCCTGCTGTTCTCGTTGCATCAAAACAAAAGGCAAAAAAAGTTCTTGGATGGGAGCCTGAAGTTGACATAAGAGATACAATCAGGGGGATTTTTAAGGCATACAAAGAATCAACATAAACTATTTATACTATTGTTAATCTAACTCTGATATGGCTGTTTCAATTATTGTTCCTGCTTACAATGAAGAAGAGAACATTTCTCTTATTTACAAAAAGATAAGGGAAGTTACAAAAGATGAGATTATCTTTGTTGATGATGGTTCTACTGACAAAACACTGGAAGAGATAAAAAAACTCTCAGACAGAAAAGTAAGATACATCAGCTTCCAGAGAAACTATGGAAAGGCTGCTGCACTTGATGCTGGTTTCAAGGAAGCTTCAAATGATATAATTATTACAATGGATGCTGATCTCCAGGATGACCCAAAAGAAATTCCACGGTTTGTTGAAGCCTTAGAAAATTATGACCTGGTTTCTGGATGGAAAAAGAACAGAAAAGACCCTATAACAAAGACACTACCTTCAAAAATCTTTAACTTTTTGACTTCAAGACTTGTAGGTCTAAAATTACATGACTACAACTGTGGTTTCAAGGGTTATAGAAAAAAAGTTGTTGAAAATATTGAACTTTATGGGAGTCTTCATAGGTATATTCCTGCTCTAGCTTACTGGAAGGGATTTAGTGTTGCTGAAATCCCGGTAAAACACCACAAGAGAAAACATGGCAAGAGCAAGTATGGTATGGCAAGATTACTCAAAGGTTTTTTTGATCTTATGAGTGTTAAATACTTATCAGTTTACAACAAGAGACCCCTTCATTTTTTTGGTCTTCTTGGATTTATGAGTTTTGGACTTGGTTTTATTGCAGGTCTCTACATTGTTTACCTTAAGCTAATCGGGTTGAATGTTGGTGACAGGCCAATATTAATGTTAAGTGTTCTTCTGATCGTTATTGGTGTTCAGTTTTTTTCACTTGGGCTGTTGGGAGAAATGTTTGCAAGGCAAAACAATAAAAGAGAATATATTGTAAGGGAGGAAAAATGAGAGTTCTGGTTATTAATCCGTTTACTGAAGAAACAAAAAACATAACAAGAGATTTGATCTACGGCAGTTGGTGCAAGGGAAAGAGAATTGGAGGCACATCTACTCCTCCGCTGAATCTATTATATGTTGCAACTGTCTTGAAAGATGGTGGCATTGATGTTGATTTCTATGATGCAATGGCTGAGCAGAAACACCCTGAAACAAAAAGATATGACGCTGTTGTTATCTCAACTTCAACAATGAGTTTTAAGAGTGATGTACGTTTTCTGCAAAAACTCAAAAAAGAGAACCCATGTATAAAAACAGTCGTTTTTGGTTCTCATCCTACTTTTATGCCTAAATTCTGTCTCTCAGAGGAGGCGGTTGATTTCATTGCCTTAAGAGAACCTGAATATGTAATCAAAGACCTTATCTTAGCATTAAAGAAAGGAAAAGATGTCTCAAAAGTAAAAGGGATAGGCTACAAAGATGAAAAAATAAAGATAAACAAGCCTCATGAATTCATAAAAGATCTTGACGATATGCCTTTTCCTGACAGGACAATGCTTCCTGATGATATTGATTACTTTAATCCAATAATAAAGAGACTTCCCTACACAACAACTATGACATCCCGAGGATGTCCGAGTGTCTGCACATACTGCAATGTTCCTGATTTCTATGGTAAATGCTTAAGGTTCAGGAGTGCAGAAAATGTTATCAAAGAAATCGAATTGATTGTTAAACAGGGATACAGAGAAATTTGGTTTAGGGACGAAACTTTTACTGTTTTCAAGAAAAGAAATGAAAAAATATGTGATTACCTGATTGATAACGATGTTGACATCACATGGATATGTAATGCCCGTATTGGGACAGTCACCAAGGAAAGTATGAGAAAGATGAAAAAAGCCGGCTGCCATATGATAAAGTTTGGTGTTGAATCAGGTGTGCAGAGAATACTTGATAATGTCAAGAAAAACATAAAGATTACAAACACAAGAAAAACTTTTAGGTGGGCCCATGAAGTTGGTATCGACACTCACGCGCATGTCATGCTTGGAATGCCGGGTGAAAACAAGAAAACAGTAAACCAGACAATTAATTTCATAAAAGAGATTGATCCTACAACAGCTACTTTTGGAATCTGTACGCCGTATGCAGGAACTCCACTATTCGAAGAGGTCAAGAAGAAAGACCCTTCCATAAAAGACGGAAGCTCAATTGATTTAAGCAAACTTCATACAACTGGTCTTTTCAACAAGTATTTCACTGACCTTTCTCCTGAAGAGCTTGAAAGATATGAGAGGATGGCTTACAGGAAATTCTATCTCAGGCCGTCATATATTTTGAAGTGGCTCGGTAGAATCAAAAGTGTTGATGAGTTTAAAAGAGTCACTCTTGCAGCAACTAATGTTTTTAGCTTTGGGATGGGAAATTGAAATAATAAACAGGGTATTTTCCCGTAGTCATCTCATAGTTCTTTTGCAGTGTCTGTTTTCCCTGGATTCTCTGACTTATATTATCAAAAGAGAAGCTTCCTCCTTTCTCAAGTACAATATGCAGAATATTTGTATTTTGTCCCTGCTGCTGGAAAGCAACCTGTCTTAATGCATAGTTCTCTTCAAAGTACTGCCATACATCAGGATGCTCCTGTATTGTGCTAAATCCCCACTGGTAAATATGCACCCATCTTACATTTTTGTTTTCAAGAAATTTTACTTTAGAGAGATTATCATGACCTCCATATCCTTTTCTTGAAGCATGCCATAAAATACCATACGACTGGTGACCTGAAAAAATTATTCTTTCGTCAGATGATGAGTGCTCCCTTATGTATTCTCCGGCAATATCCAGTCCAGGAAACTGTGTGTTAAATTGTCTTTTCCAAGCTTTTGCACTTGGACTGTAGAGCAAGACCACAAAAAGTACTCCTATGACAAGATGACTGTATTTGAAATCCACAAGTCCCTGAATTATCTTGCCTGCATTCTTTGAAACCACATAGATAAAATAAGACATGAACAGAATAATTAATGGTGCAATCGGATACTGGTGATAATTATGACCTCTTAGTTTGTGGCTCACAACAAAAGTGAAAACCACTATTCCTGCAATAGAACCAACAAGAAACTTGTTCTTAATGCTCTTTTTGTGTGTGAAGAAATAAACAGAAGCAATCATTCCCGGAACTGCAAGCCAGAATCCAAACATTGTGTAATTATCTCTTATATATGCTTTAACAGGTGTCCAAAAACTTTTCCTGAAAACAAGACCAAAATCAAATTTCAAACCTTCCTGAAATGAAGAGAAAGTAGTGTTTTCAAGGTTGCTCCTGTAATTTTCTGTGTATAAAACATAGATTGGAGCAAGCAGCAGTATGAGTACACATGCTCCGAAATACTTCCAGTACTTTTTCTGTGTTACCTTCTTGTAGGGAAATGTCAATAGTATTGGGAATGCTGCTGAAAAAAATGAGTATTTTGTAAGAAATGATATTACAAAGGAAACTGTGCTGAAAATAAGCAAATATGATTTGTTTGTCTTGAGCCACTTTACGTAAAGATAAAGACAAAGCATCATGAAGAACACTCCTGGATTGATAAGCTGTGTGTTATGGCTAAAAAACACAAATAGAGGATTGATTGAAGTAAGTGCTGCAGCCAGAAGTGAAATGTATTCGTTTTCAAAGAGTTCTTTTACCACAAGATACATGAGTGGTACAACCATTATATTGAAAAATATGTTTGCCAGACGTGCTAAAAAGAGTTTCTCTCCAAACAGTTTAAAAAGGATTGCCACAACAACAGATATTGTGGGAAAAGTATCTGTGTGAACTCCATCAAGGTTATCAGTCCTCTCATAATGAAATTCATAATCATATTCAGGCATGAAGAAACCATGCTTGAAAAAACCATCTTCTGCAAAGTTTCTTGCTTCTGTCAGATAATGGGTTTCTTTCCAGTTGTGATACCCTATGACAGGATAGTCTAAGTGATACCAGCGTAAATTAAGTCCAAATAAAGTAATAATTAACATCATTCCCAAAAAAACCCATTTTGTCTTAAACTTCATTTTTCCACCCTGTCTTTTAAAGGAGTAAATATCATCAAAATCATTATTAAAGGAAGCACAGCCAAGACCTTTTGAAATCCATATCTCTCGTGCTTTAATGTTATTGTGTTTCCAGATTCTGATTTAATCAAAAGGATTCCGAGATTTGATTCTTGTATCTCAAGCTCTTTTCCATCCTGATAAGCGTGCCATGTCGGAAAATAGTGGTCTTTTACAAGCACCCATTCTCCTTTAAATAACCCATATATCTCCATATGGCCCGGCTCAACAATGGTGTACTCAAGTGGTTGTGGTTTTGGCACTTCACTTACCTGTTCAATACTTTCAAGGATATAATCAGATGAGTTTAAAACATGAACCTTCCAGCCGCCAGGGGCAGAATAAATCTCTTTTCGTGTAAGTTGTGTAGAGACAGGAACAACTTTTTCAATATAATTGGAATCAGGAATAACAAATACTGCTGCCTGCTCATTGTCAATTACAAGAGAGTCGTTTGACAAATACTGTTTAAAACTCTGGTATGTTTGTGGTCCTTTTCTTCTGGGGTCTTTTATTACCATCACATATCTTGTAAAGGTTGTTCTCATCCTGTTTACTATATAGGTCATGTTGTAGTCAGTGTTGAGAGCTGACTCTGATCCGTCTTTTAGCTCATACTGTGGTATTGTTCTGGCCCCTATTGCTGTAGTGTGAGATATCATCCATAGCTTTTCTGACAGCACAGGAATAATTGGTTCAGTTGCATAACAAAATATTCCATAATTGATCAGTCTGCCCGGACCAAGCTGGTCAAGTGCAAGGTAGTATTCCTGAAACATGCCATTCTGTGCCTGTTCATTTACCCATGCATCTGTCTGCTTTAGTGTTGTAGGTGTGTATATTACAAATAGAAATACAAACAACAATGGAACAGCGTATTTGAGTTTGCCCTTGACTAAATCAAATATCCTTGCAATAAACATAGAGAAAATCATAAGTGTGATGAATATGAGTCTGTGTGATGTCACTTTGTTCATGGGGTAGTTTAAAACAGGGACAAGATACAACAATAGCATTCCCCAGAAACCAAGAAGGAGATAATTTTCTTTTGACCAGAATTTTCTAAGACTAAGAACCATTCCCAAAACTGCTGCTATTCCAAACCAAAGCCCCATGTTGTGGGTGTAAGTCATAGGTTTAGGCTGTGAGAACATTGGCTTTATTATCTGCTGGAAAAAGTTGCTTCTGTAGTCAAAGCTCCATCTTCCGGAAGTAGTATATTCCAGAGATAATGCCATCGGGATCAGCCTGAAAGACACAAAAAAGAGTACAACAAAAACCAGCACCCCGTAAGAAATTAACTCTTTTTTGAATAGTTTTTTCTCTTTTATCTTATAGAGTAAAAAGAATATAACCATCATCACACCATGTGCTATCAGTGGTACAAAATTGGTCATGTAATACGCTGAAACAACCACTCCTAAGAGTATGGCGTATTTTAGTTTTCTTTCCTTTAAGAGAAGCAGGAAAACTATCAAGAGAGGCATCAATAGCGCAAAAGATGACTGTTCTTTCATATCACCAGAATAGCCGCACTTTGATGCCAGAACAGGATTTATCATAAAAAGCGTAATTGTGACCAATGCTGCAATCTTGCTCCATCCCAGTCTTCTAACCAGTGCGTACAAACCAATTAATAGTATAAAAAAACAGAAGAAATTGTAATAGTTCATGTGAAGAGTTGCATTTCCAGGAAGAAGCATCCAGTTGAGAACAACACGTTCATAATAAACAGGAGAGTCAAACATTTTCAGGGGAAATCCCTGGGAGTATTCTGATGTCCAGTAAGGATACCTGTTGTAATTTTCTATTGTTTCTTTGTATGTTCTGATATATGACTGGTGCACGACCTGGTCTGTTAACGGAAGTTTGTTTCCCTGAAGCAGTGTTCCCCATGTAAACCAGGAAATAAAAAGAGCAAAGCCAACAACAAATAATGCATAACAAACTTCTGAGCTCTTAAGAGACAAAATTTCTTTTTTGAATTTGCTGAAGTTAAAGAAACTAAGTATTAATGGAAGAACTATTGAACTTGCAACAATGATTGTCTTGTTTATTGGTATGCCAATCACAGAAAAGGAGTTTGGTATTAATAGAAAGATGGTTGAAATCGGAAGGCTTAGTGCAGCCCTCTCAAAAAAAGTGAACTTGTTGAAAAATGCTAATAAAAAACCAGGAACAAACATTAACAAGATAGGAAAAAAGATAGGATTCTTGAACAGAAAATACAAGATAAAAGCCCCTCCAACTGCACCTAGTGCTTTGTGCAGACCCCCCACACTAATCTTCATGAATCTGTAAAAACAGGCTCGGTTATATAAACCTTATGTGTATTTCCGATTGATTTATTAATACCAGTAAAACAAACTTAAATATGGAGCCGTTCTACAAGGATAAGTACCATGAAATTGAAAAAGATTTCTGGATCTTTAATTCAAGACGTGACTTTATCAAGAGGCTTCTAAAAAAGTATCCAAAAACTTCCAATATTCTTGACATCGGCTGTTCAGGTGGGGTGCTCATAGAGGAACTAAATAAGATGGGTTTTAGAAAAACATACGGTATAGATATTAGTGAGAAAAGTGTAAAGGTTGCAAAGAACAAAGGCATTAAGAATGTAAGTTTAATGGATGCTGCAGAAACCAGTTTCTCAGAAAATGAATTTGATATTATTGTCTCCTCTGATGTTCTTGAACACATAGAAGATGATATTTCTGCATTAAAGGAGTGGAGAAGAATACTTAAGCCGAATGGTAGGCTATTCTGTTTTGTCCCGGCTTTTCAGTGGCTGTGGAGCCACCATGATGAAATAAACGGGCATTACAGAAGATACAAAAGAGGAGAACTAGAACAAAAAATAAAAAGATCCGGATTTAAAATCAAAAGAAACTCTTACTGGAATATCATGATTCTTTTCCCAGCATATATTTATATCAAAGGTCAGAAAGTCCTGGGAATCCAATCTAAAAAAGATAACTTGATCGGGAGGTCACTCATAATAAACAATATCGCAAAAACCTATTTGAGGATTGAAAACTTTGTTCTTAAAAGAGTTGATTCTCCAATTGGAGTAACGTCATTTGTGATTGCTACTGCTTGATTTTGAGATTTTGAACGGGAATCTGAAAAACACATAAGGAAGCATTCTCATCTCACGCAGCACACTAAATGTACTGGTTTCTCCTTCTTCCCATGAAACAGGTATCTCACCGATCCTGTATCCGAGTTTTTGGGCTATGACCATGACCTCAACATCCCAAAACCATCCCCTTGTAAATGAGCTGTCATATCCTGCAATTCTTCCGATTCTTTTGAAAGCTTCTGTTTTAAAACCCTTGAAACCGCACTGGTGATCTTTAAGTCTTGAACCAAAAAATAGTCTGATAAAAGAGTTATAACATTTACTGATAATAAGTCTCTGTGCTGTTCGTTTTGTATCTGAATCTTTGTGGTACCGACTGCCGATTACAATTGGATATGTTTTCAGCTTGGAAACTAGTTTTCCAAAAGCTTGCATATCTGTTGCTAAATCAACATCCATCAGGATAACAAATTCCTCTTCTGCATCCATCATGGCACGAGAAAGGTTTTCTCTTCTTGAAGGTCCGTTCTTGTATGTTTTGTACCCAAAGTTTTTGATATCTTTTTCGAGTTTTTTTAGAATTTTAGGTGTATTATCAGTTGAGTTGTCATTTACTGCCCAGATATTGGCACTAATATCAAGATCTTTTACCTCACTCTGAATTTTTCTTATATTTTTCTCGACCATGTCTTCTGCATTGTAGACAGGCACATATAAACCGTATTTCATTTCCCCTAACAACCTGCAATTGCCACAGAATATATATTTGTTTTGTTTCAAAAATATTAAATATTACCACCTACCTACCCAACAATATGCCAAAAAATATACCAGAAACTCTGAAAAAATTTGGGCCACTAATTCTAATAATATTGCTAACAGCTGTAATCAATAACAGGTACTTTTTTAGCGGCACATCTAATCAGGGATATCCCAGAAGTTTTCTTGCCCAGGACACTTATTGGGATCTTTGGCGAATAAATCAAATTGAAGACACAGGATCAATAAATATACAAGCAAAGGTTTTAACTGCATTTCATCCAGAAAAATTTGTTACTGCAGACGGACCAATACTACATTATGCTGTGTTCTGGTTCGGTGAATTGTTGGGGGTTGAGAACTATGTTTCTGTACATGTCCTACTTGTCTTTGCCTATATTGCAATAATCTCCATTCTCTATGTACTAATACACAGAGTAAGTCAAACTTGGGCATGGCTTAGTCTACCCTTCATGCTTGCATGCTTCCAATTTCCCTTCGTTTCAACCATAACATGGGGATTTTGGAGATCTTTTTTTGCAATGTTCATTTTCTTCACTCTGTTAATTTTTTACCCCTTTAGATTTGGATGGAGACATGTTATACTTTTCAGCTTTCTTCTGGGAACATTCCTGATAGCTCACCCCTTCATTGCTCCTTATATCATAATGCTTCTGGCCTTTAGTATATTTTCAAAACATAAATTAAAGGAAGGAATAATCAAATTTGTGTCAATTGGTATCGGGTCTGCCGTATTGTTTTTTGACTATCTTATGAACTTTATTGCCTATAGACATGGACGTCCAAAAGGGGACATTTTAAGCAATCTTGGATTTTTTAAATATACATTGTACGGTGCTGATGCAAAGTTTAGTACATTAGGTATTTGGTGGTGGGTGGCTCTTCTAGGTTTTATGGCTTCGACAATAATCCTAATGCAGAAGAAAAAGATGGACATATACAAGAAACAACTGATTGTGATCATGAGCATTGTATTTTTAATCTACCCTCTGCAGGAGATTATTCCAAGACTAATGCAGTTCAGACTTTCGTGGCCACTAATCCTTGGAGTTTTTATAGGATTTTTATTATTCCAGGTTTTCTCGTTAATCAGAGTACCAAAAGATCTGAGTGGTCTAGCCGGGTTTTTCTGTTTATTAATCATACTAAGTCTTAGCTTCTTTAGTTTCCCAAAAATGAACACTTCCATTATTTCAAGAGACTTGTACGGAGTTTTCAATTACGTGAAACAAAATACAAATAGTGATTCTACTGTTCTTCTAATTGACCCCACCCTTACCCAAGGAGTAGCCACATTAGGTACATATAGACACACCAGATATATTCCCGCTGGCGAATTCACAAAACTTCCAGAGTTAAATTACAACCTATCAAATATCACAACAAATAGAGCATGTCAATTTTCTAAGTCGCTTAGAAAACCAACAAATCTTAAAAAGAGTGGTCTTGGTTATGGGTTTATTCCCCAGAACTTAAGTGATAACCTTTGCAAAAAAAAGCAAGTTAGATTATGTGAAAATGATTACCTAATTTTGAATTTCCAGTATTACGATCAAAGACAGGTGGATATTATGAAGAATATTGTTGAGAATCTTGAGAATTCAAGCTTTACCGAAGTATTGTCAAGAGGAAATGCTCTTCTTTTGAAAAACAATGATCCCTGTGGCACCTGGATGCCGGAGTATATAACATGAAAGAGTGGAGAGATGAGGCAATCGGAACACTTGCTGTACTGTTTGTCATATTTGAAATCTTTTTTTACAAAGATGGCTTAAAGCCACTTATCATGACACTTAGCACATTTGCATTTGTTGTTCTCCCTGGAACACTTGTTGCTCTTTATGTTTTCAAGAACAGATTTAAAAAAGTTGAGACAATAATAATTGGTTTTGCTTTGGGAATTATTATTATTCCTTCATTAATCTACTTTGTCAATATTTTTGAAGTAATGCATGCAAGGTATCTTGGTTTTGTAATACCAATAATCTTAAATATTGTATTTGGATGGCTGAATTTCAAATGATTTCAATTGTTGTTCCAGCTTACAATGAAGAAGATAGAATAGAGCCTTTTCTGGACGATTTGTTTGAATCATGCAAGGATCTTAATAGAGAGATTATTTTTGTTAATGACGGAAGCACAGACAACACACTAAAGATTATAAAAGATGTCTCAAAGGGAAAAAAGAAAACAGAGATAATAAGTTATAAGAAAAACAAAGGGAAGGGCGCTGCTGTAAGGAAGGGTGTACTTGCATCAAATGGAGATAAGATAGTTTTTATTGATGCGGATGGCTCAATTCACCCAAGACAGATAAAAAAGATGGGTGAGTTACTTGACAATTATGAAGTTGTTGTAGGAAGCAGAGCCCATAAAAAATCTGATGTGACCCAGCCAGGACTTAGAAAACTGACAGGTATTTGTTTTAATACCTATGCAAATATCTTATTTAACATACGAGTTGATGACACACTTTGTGGTTTCAAGGGATTCAAGGCAGATGTTGGGAAAAATCTTTTTGGAAAATTGAAATCAAGTGGCTGGACTTTTGATGTTGAGCTGTTTTATCTTATCAGAAAAAAAGGTTACTCAATGTATGAGATGCCAATAAAGTGGGTCCACAAAGAAAAGTCAAAAATGAATATTCTTGACCCTGTGAAAATGGCTTATGAACTCTTGAGTCTAAGACTCAAGATTTAGAGAAACTTCATGACTTTTGCTAACTTTGTTACTGCTTTTCCTATTGGTCCTGACTCTAGTTTTATTGCATCATACCTGCATATCTCATGGCAGCAGTAGCAGCTTACGCATTTTTCTTTTGTTAACTCTGGTTTTTGTTTCATTTGTATTGCATCAACTGGGCAGATATTTGCACACTCTCCACAGCTAACACATTTGCTCTTGAATTTTGGTTTTTTTGTGACCTGTGCAAAGAAAAATCCTATTAATGGTTCCGGGATAAACTTCTGCAGACTTGTGAATGCTTCTGCTTTTTTGAAGTTGAGGTTTTCAATTTCTCCGTCAATTTCGATTTCAGGGAGCAGTTTTCTCTTGATTGCCTGCTGGGTTACTGCTGTGTGTCCAAAGCCCATGACTTTTTCTGCTACATAATCTAGTGCATACCCGTCTTTTGATGCAATGATGTAGCTGCTTTTTATTGGTTTTCCTCCTGTTCCCGGACCGTTTCCTTCAAGTCCAATAACACCATCCATTATTGAGACAGACGATTTATTGGCCTCATAGATATCTATCAGAAGATCTGCAAAATCATCTACTTTTGAATAATGATGGTATTTTTGTTTCTGGCCTCCTGAAATGCAGCCGAACATGTTCTTGACTGCTCCCGTCATTCCAACCAGAGAGTGTGTTTTTAGTTTTGGAAGATTTATTATGTAATCCACTTCATCCAGGATTTTTGGCCGCATTATTGTGTGAAGTATTTCTCCCTTGATTTGTGTGGTTTCCTGTTCTTTGTGCTCAAAAGGAAAGATTTCTACATCTTCCTGCCTGCAGACTTCTGCTATGCCTGACTTTTCAAACGCAAGCTGTGTTGCTCCTTTGATAGTATGGCCTGAAGAATCTGCAACAACAATCTCACATTTCTTTTGCTTAAAGTATTTGATTACTCCCCTTAAAAACTCTGGGTGTGTTGTTACTGCTTTTTCCGGGACCACTCCTGTAAGTACATTTGGCTTCAAAAGAATCTTTGAATCAGAAATATCAAAGTCAATCTTTTTTAATAGTTTTGAAACTGTCTTTTTTGTTTTGCTGTAATCCTTACATCTCTCTAGTGCAACTTTGATAATATCACCTGATAAAAACACTGTGCTTGGGTTTATAACTTTTTCTAGATACCTTTGTTTTTCATCCTGCCAGATGGAGGTTCGGTGTTTAAGGGATGGCAGCCTGTTTTCATGGCTGACAGTCTGTGCAGGGAGGAAAAAGTAGAGTTGTAATCTGTTACATTCTTTATATCCAAAATTCGCTTTTTCCAACATTATTTAAATTTTGATTGATTTACATTCTTCATGCAAGGCTTTTACAAAGAGATAATCAAGAGAATCAAGAAAGAAAAACCCACAAAGAGTGAGCTCTCTAAAATAAAGCTTAAGCTCTGCAAAAAGTACAACATGCAAAAAATCCCCAATGATTATGACATCTTTATTCATGCAGATGAAGAGGATTACCAGAAGGTCAGGTATCTTCACACAAAGCCAGGAAGAACTTCTTCCGGGGTTGCTGTTGTTGCTCTTATGACAAAGCCTTCAAAATGCCCGCACGGCAAATGCACTTACTGTCCTGGTGGTCCTGATTCAGAGTTTGGAGATGTACCCCAGAGTTATACTGGAAAAGAGCCTGCTTCAATGAGAGGAGAGAGAAACAATTTTGATCCTTATCTTCAGGTTTTTAACCGGCTTGAGCAGTACACTGTTCTCGGGCATAATTATGACAAGGCAGAAGTTATTGTTATGGGCGGGACATTTCCTTCGCTTTCCGATGACTACAAGAGAAACTTTGTTGGCTATACTTTCAAGGCTTTTAATGATTTTTCTGATTATTTTTTCAACACCTCTATAAATTTCTCAAAATTCAAGGAGTTTTTTGAACTTCCTGGAGAAATTGGCTCTAAAAAAAGAGTGGAGAGCATACAAAAAAAAGCTCTTGCAATGAAAGGTGAAACAGACTTGAAAAAAGAGCAGGAAAAAAATGAAAGTTCAAAAATAAGGTGTGTTGCTCTGTGTATTGAAACAAGACCTGATTACTGCAAAAAGCCTGAGATAAATGACATGCTTGACTACGGCTGTACAAGGGTTGAGCTTGGTGTACAGAGCCTAAATAACAATGTTTTAGAGTATGTTGAGCGCGGACACAAAGTTGAAGACAGCATATATGCAACAAAGCTTCTGAAAGATTCTCTTTTCAAGGTTGGTTACCACATGATGCCTGGTCTTCCGCTGACATCAGAAAAAGAGGATAGTGAAATCCTAAAAAGATTGTTTTCTGATGATGACTTCCGGCCGGATGCTCTCAAGATTTATCCATGCATGGTGATGCCTGGAACCAAACTTCATAAAAAATACTTAAACGGTGATTTTGTGCCGATGACAACACAAAAGGCAGAAAGAGTAATATCCGAGTTTAAAGAACATGTTCCTGAATACTGCAGGATAATGAGAGTGCAGAGAGACATCCCCACAAAGGTTATCTCTGCTGGTGTTGACAGGACAAACCTCCGCCAGAGAATCCACAGGAAAGATGTGAACTGCAGGTGCATAAGGTGCAGGGAGCCAAGGGGAAAAGAGATTGACTGGAATAATGTAGAAATCAATGAGAAAAAATACAAAGCTTCTGGTGGTGAAGAGTATTTTATCAGTGCAGAACAGGATGATACACTTATTGGTTTTTGCAGGCTGAGAATACTAAATGAACCGTTCAGAGAAGAACTCCATGGAGCTGCAGGCATAAGAGAACTTCATGTTTATGGAAAGCTCGCTCCAATACATAAAAAAGGAAAAGTGCAGCACAGAGGAATTGGCAAAAAACTTATGAACAGGGCTGAACAAATAGGCTATGACAAGGCTGAAAAGATTGCTGTTATCTCTGGTGTGGGAGTCAGGGGATATTACAGAAAGCTTGGCTACAAAAGACAAGGTCCTTATATGATAAAATGATAAAGCCAGAGTTTGAAAAAAGGTACAGGAAACTTCTTGGAGAGAGGTATGAAGAGTTTATTGAGATCTCAAAAACATATCTTAGAAAGAGTATAAGGGTAAACACCCTTAAAACAACAGTCAATGATGTTAAAAAAAGGATGAAAGAGTGGAGTTTTGAGCCTGTACCCTGGTGTGAAGAAGGGTTTTTTGTTGAGCATAAGAATAAGAGAAGGGATATTGGGAACCTTTTAGAGCACACTTTAGGTTATATTTATGTTCAGGAGGCTGCATCTATGATCCCTCCTGTTGTTCTTGACCCAAAACCAGGGGATATTGCGCTTGATATGTGCGCATCTCCCGGATCAAAATCAACACAGTTAGCCCAGTACATGAAAAACCAGGGTGTTTTGTTCTGCAATGATGTTAATGCAGGCAGGATGGCTCCCTTGGATATTAATCTTCAGCGTTGTGGTGTGAGAAATTCTGTTATCACATTAATGCCGGGAAGAGTTTATTCAGGTACATTTGACAAGGTTCTTGTTGATGCTCCTTGTTCTGGAACAGGGGCAATAAGAAAGTCATTCAAGACTTTTGAGATATGGAACCCTGATATGATAAAAAGATTATCTGCAACCCAAAAACAGCTGATCAAGACAGGCTACAGGATTCTATGTAGAGGCGGGACTCTTGTATACAGCACCTGCAGTGTCGAGCCAGAAGAAAACGAGGAAGTTGTCCAGTATCTTTTGGATAATACAGATGCTAAGCTTGAGAAAATTAATCTTGATATAAACCCGAGCCCAAACATCAAAAGTTTTCAGGGCAAAACTTATCCTGATATTGACAGAACTCTTAGAATATGGCCGCAGGATAATAACACAGAGGGATTTTTTGTTGCTAAAATCAAAAAACCCTAGAGGTTTTCTTCATTTAACTCAAACTTGATTATACTGTTGATCTCTTTTTCTGAGATTGCACAGCCATTTAGCTTAGCTCCCCACAGAACTGATTCCAGCAGTGTCTTGTTAAGGTCTGGGACCTGGCATTTTTCTTTTTCTGTGACATAGAACTCAAGAAGACCCATTTCATAAGCTATTGTCACAAGCTCAACTGAGCGGATTACCTTAAGGTCTTTAAACATTTGTTTTAGCTTATCAAGGTTGTGTTTGTTTACAGAAACTTTTGTGTGGAGTTTTGATGCCATGAGCTCCTGCAATTGATCTGGTTTTTCAATCAGGTATCTTGTGGTTCTCTCATCAACAACAATTGCGTTTGAATTCATATGAAGTGCAAGTGCAACTGCTCCCACTTCTCCTGAATGCACAATTTTTACATCATGACCTTTTGCCCTGAATGTTGAGTTTGCTACTTCTATTATCTGTTGTGCTTTTTCTCTGACTTCCTTTTCATCAACTTCTTTAAGGACTCCTTTGCATATGTATTTTAGGACTTGTAGTGCTTCAAACTTGTATTTTCTTGTTTTTAATGGTTTATCTACAAGCTCATTTCTGACCTCTGGGCTGATGCAGAACTCACCATTGAATTTTGTCTTAAGCGGCTCTAGAATCCAGAGCAGGTTATTCAGACTCAATGTTATAATTGGGCCGGCATCAAAAACAAGACTTTTCATTTAAACAACTCCCTTGTGTATTTTACTTTCTCAACTGCATCAGGTCTTTTGTAGTTGTAGTCAATAAACTCTGTTTTTCCAACATAATTCATTAGCTCCCACTGTGATATTCCCAGGATATTTGCTGCCTGTCCAAGCGAGATTCCGTGGTCATATATTTTTGTGCTCTTTTTGATTTCTGCCTGCCTTACAACCTCTTCTATGAAAAGCTTGAGTCTTGAATCAACATCAGCTATGTACTTGAATATCTGCTTTATGATTGCCTTATAGCTTTCAACATCATCTTTCTGCAAGAACACAACAGCATGGTTCATAAGCTCTTTTATTTTCTCTACTTTTGGTTTTCCTCTTTCTAAGATTTTTGATAAAGAATAGATAATTACTGCAATAGAGACAGAGTATTCATCCTGGAAAATACTTGCATTGTGGATTGTGTGGTTTGATAGTCTTTTAAGGTAAAAGAAATCCTGTTTTTCAATTATACCCAATGCCTCTTTTATAATGCGTATGATATCCTGCTTCACTATATCATTCATAAGAAGAGTTGAACAGCCTTTTCTTATAAATTTTTTGTAAATTAAATCAGCTGCTTTCAGCCCGACATTCTGGAAAATTAAAAGAATCTAAGGTTGATGCTCTTGAATCTGAATCATTATCAATCAACAAAGTATACAGGCGTTAATCTTAAAAAATCATAGAGGATCTCTTCAGGGTTTCTCGGCCTCTCCTCTTCAATAAACTGCACAATCTCAGTTATATCCTCTATTCCGGCAGTGGAGAAACATTCTGCAAAGTCACGCAATACACTGCTTCTGATCCCCAGATGCGGAGTGGATTCAGATTTATGAAAGTATCCTTGTCTGCCTCTGAGCCATGTCTTTTCAATAATTATACGATCAGGATCATCTTGTCTTATGACTTGCGGGGATCCTTCAATATCATCTACATACACAGCAAGCTCAAATAGTTCATCCAGGTAAGATGATGAAACTTCAAATTGTAATATTCTTTCCTGACCTTTCTTGTGACCCCAATTCGATCTCCAAAGCATCCATAAGAGAGATGTTTTTAGCCAGGACATCCTGTCCAGCCTAAGTTTCTCAGAAAAACTGTTTCCATCCAGGTATTCAGGTGAAAATGCCATGAATAAAGCATAAGTGTCCTGGTCAGCACGAAGAAATTTAAAGAATTTTCTTGATGAGAACTCTTCTATTGGGTAAGTCTCCAACTCCTCAATCCTCCCATTAAACTCTTCTCTTAAATCACATGTGATTCCAAACGTATGTGTGGGTCCTTCTTGCTTTACTTTAGTTCCAATATTTTTTTCCAGCCAATCAATAGTGCCTGGTTGAACATAAAAAGCAACTAATCTGGCATATGCATCTGGATTTACACCTGAAGGTCGATAATCTCTTGCATAGAGTGGATTTTGTGTTATCCAGGTGTCTGGATGACTCCTAACAGAATGCCCATTAACTCTATAGCAAAGTCTACCATCAGTCACTCCATTTGCTGCCATAATCTCTTCAGCTTCGATTTCAGAACAGCGTCGGTACAACACCTCAACAGTTCCATCAAGTGTCTTTAACATATATACCACATAATAATTACTACGTACAAGTAATCATAACCCCTATATAAATATTAAGAAATCATACGCATTAAAATTAGTGAGCAGGGCAATTGGAAACCGTAAAACATTAAAAAAACTAATCCAACCTCCCCTCCTTTTGGAATATTCTTATCAGGCTAAGTGTATTGCCCATTAACAGTCAAACATGTACAATATCTATTCTGTCATCTTGTTTTTATTTCTTCCAAGCGAAATCTTTTTAAATTTACTCCAAATACAGAAACCTAATGGCAAATTGGTTTAAGAACTTTTTTCAAAAACTCTTTGGGAATTTCTTTAAAAAGAGGGGGCAGATGAAATTGGGACTTTATGGTCCTCCTAATGGCGGAAAGACTACTCTTGCCAACAGAATCTGCAAAGACTGGCTCGGGGAAGAGATGGGTTCTGTTTCTAATATTGCTCATGAAACCCGAGAGATCCAGATAAAAGAAGAAGTCCACATCAAGTCTGACGGCAAGGAATTGACTTTTAACATTGTTGACACACCTGGAATTGCCACAAAGATTGATTATGAGGATTTTATCAAAGTTGGTATGAAAGAAGATTTGGCAAAAGAGCGTGCAAAAGAAGCCACAAAGGGTGTAATTGACGCTATCAAGTGGCTTGATGACATGGACGCTGTCATTATTGTTCTTGATTCAACTAAAAACCCCTATACTCAGGTCAATATCACAATGATTGGTAATCTTGAGGCAAGAAATATTCCTGTTTTGATTGTTGCAAACAAGGTTGATCTAAAAAAATCAGATGTTAAAAAAATAGAAGCTGCGTTCCCTCAGTACAATATTGTACCAATAAGCGCAAAATACGGGGATAATATAGATGATTTTTACCGGGCGCTTTTGGAGATGGCATAAATGTTAACACTGCAGTTTGTTCCATACAAAGAAATCGAGAAGCTTGGCTCAGATGCCCGTGTGAAAAAATTATTAAAAATTGTCAAGACCAACAGGATTGTAATTCTTGAAGGAAGGCTCAAAAACCAGGAAGAAGCAGAACTTATCAAAAAGACAATGGAGGAGATTGATTCAAAGTTCACAGGTATTGAGCTTACAGTTGTTTATCCTGAAAAGGAGGATATCGGGTTTTTTGAGAAGGCAAAAAATGAGCTTGCAAACATACTACTTGGAGACAGGCAGGGTTTAACTGTTATTGGTCCTGCAAATATTGTAAAAGAGATTAAAAAAGACCCTGAAAAGATTGAACTTCTGACAAAGGAAAAACTAAAGGGTAAATAATATGCCTCACCAGTGTGTTAATTGCGGGGAGATTTACAAAGACACAGACAGGGCTATACTTGAAGGCTGCCGTGAGTGCGAGGGTAAGTTCTTTTTCTATGTCAAAAAAGAGAGACTGCAGGAGCTTAAGGATTCAACAGTGAACCTTAGCAAAAAAGAGAGAAAAGAGATTGAAAAAGATGTTATGGAGATTGTCGGTGAAAAAGAGGTCAAAGACCAGCCAATTGTGCTTGACCTTGAGTCAATCAGGATTCTAAAACCCGGCCAGTACGAGCTTGACCTTGTACATCTTTTCAAAAAAGAGCCTCTTATATACAAATTAGAGGATGGAAAATACATTATTGACCTTCCAGAGTCTTTTAAGAAAAAATTTAATAAGTGAATTGGTCTTATTTGTTGTATGATAACACATTCTCCAGTACCAGCTCTTCTTGAGATTGGACCTTTTGAGATAAGATTCTATGGTATTGTTTATGTGCTCGGTTTTGTTTTAAGCTATTATTTTGTTAAAAAAAAGATGAATTTTTCTGAAAAGGAGCTGGATTCTCTTATGACCTGGTCAATTGCAGGGCTTCTTGCGGGCTCAAGGTTGTTTCATTTTGTTTTCAACTATCCTTCAGTTTTACTCCATAGACCGTGGGAGTTTTTCATGATCTGGAAAGGAGGAATGTCTTTTTTTGGTGGTTTTGTTGGACTTTTGGTTTCTGGTTATTTTTTTCTGAAAGACAAGAGGCCTTCGCTTGTTGATGTTGCTGATGTTGTTGTGGTTCCTGCTTCTCTAACCCTAGTTTTGGGAAGAATTGCCAATTTTCTCAATGCAGAGCTTGTTGGAGTGCCAACTGATGTGCCCTGGTGTGTGCAGTTTACTAATGTTGATAATCTCTGCAGGCATCCTTACCCTCTTTATGCATCGTTTTCCCATCTTGTGCTGTTTGTTGTTCTTTATTGGCTGAGCAGGAAAAATCCCAAAAGAGGAGTTGTTTTTTATACATTCATGGCAGTGTATGGTATTCTTAGGTTTATAACTGATTTTTTCATTGACCTTCCAAGGTTTCTCGGTCTTACGATATGGCAATATATGGCTTTTGGGCTTTCTATAGCCGGAATTTATTTCTTAAACAAAACATTTAAAAGGTAATTTTGATAGCTAAATGACACGAAGAATTGAGGTGTGATTATGGGAACACGAGGAATAGAAATGGTTGATATGGATGTTGATGAATTGATCGAGATGCTCAATAAGGCGCTGGCAGATGAATGGCTTGCTTATTACCAGTATTGGGTTGGAGCAAGAGTTGCTGTTGGGCCTATGAGAGGAGTTGTTGCTGGAGAGCTTCAGGAACATGCAGAAGAAGAGCTTGAGCATGCTGACATGCTTGCAGAGAGAATTCTGACACTTGGCGGAACACCAATTTTGACACCAAGTGAGTGGATGGAGAAAACTAACTGTGGTTACGAGACTCCAAAAGACCCCAATGTCAAGACTCTTCTAAGACAAAACATCAAAGGAGAGCAGTGTGCAATTGATGTCTACCAGAAAATCCTGGAAAAGGTAAAAGGCAAGGATGAGATCACATACAGGATTGTTCTTGATATTCTGGAAGACGAGGTTGAGCACGAAGAAGACCTTCAGGCAATCCAGGAAGATATGGCAATGATTGAATAATTTTTTCTTAATTTTTCATTATCATAATGCAGGAAAAAATTTTAGTATGGTTTTAGAATCATTTTTATCCTGGCAGATTCGGATGAATCCCCTTGGCACAGAAGGTCATCCAAGGATGCCCTGCAGTTCTCAAAACACCAAACAACTGGCAATGGTGGGATTTCTCAGAGTGACTTCTAAGTTCTTGGCATGCCATATTTTAGATTACAACCTTAAAAACATAACCAGAAGGGAATAAAGCTTTAGAAAAATATAAATACCTTGAAAATAAGGGTATTATCAGAGGGATAAACATGCAATGCGAGATGTGTGGTTCTAACAAAGCTATTTATGAAGTGAGGGTTGAAGGGGCAATGCTTAATCTTTGCCAGGACTGCAGTTCTTATGGTACTGTTGTGGAAAAAATTAAGCCAAAACCAAAAATAGAAAAGAAAAAGCAGGTAATAAAAAAAGAGACTATCTTTGTGATAAGATCTGATTATTCAGAAAAAATCAAGAATGCCAGAGAAAAAAGAGGCCTAAAACAGGATGAACTTGCAAACAAAATCAATGAAAAGACTTCTCTTATCAGCAAGCTTGAAACAGGAAGCATTGAACCAAGTATCAGACTTGCAAGAAAGCTTGAATCTTTTCTAAAGCTTAACTTGGTTGAAGAAGAGACCATGAAGAAGGTCCAGACAAAACATGAGGAGACTGTAACAACAATTGGTGACCTGATCAAAATCAAATAAAACAGTTCTTTCAACCCAAAAGATATATATATTCAACTATCAGTAAGTACAAAAAAGAGGTCAGGTTATGGAAAAAAGAGGTTCTGTATATCTTATTGTAGTTTTTATCAGTATTGTGCTTGTTATATTCTATATGATCAGTATGCAGGGCAGGGCTCCTACACTCAACCAGGATACTGTCAGCCAGAAAACCTTTAACTATGCCGAGATCATGAAAAGATTTACATTTATTACAGCTGAGGAGACTCTAACAAAGGCATCTTATGAAACTGCAGAAGAGCTTACAGACTATACAATCATCTCAGATTCTCTTCCCACCCCTTTTAGTGTCAACATGATCAATTTCATGATAGAGCAGAAGGCCAAACAGAGAGTAAACAACTATCTGGATGCAATCCAGGGGGAAGAGTTTGGTAATTTGGTATTTGAAGAGACAGGCAGTATCTCCAAAGTTGATGTCAAAGTGCAGGACATAGATATGGTTGAAGAGACTCCATTTGAAAACTTCCAGGCCAGCTTTTCCGGTGATGAGATTTGTGTTGTAAGAGACAAGCTTTCTGATGAGACAAGCACATTTAAACATCAATACACTGTGGGAACCCAGTGCAACAGATTTTATTACCTCTTAAACGGGCTAAACAACTGGGCTATAACCAACAGACTAAGCACTGCCAGCTGCAACGCCATACCTGCTGTTGTTGGAATTGGGTCAGGAGATATTCATTACCCATCTATTGATAAGAGTACTGTTGATGATATTATTGGGTATGCAATGGATGACCTGGACGAGAAGTTTGATGAGTTTGTGGAATGCACTTACACCCTGAATGATTATATCGCAACTTCAGAACCATTGCCTCATGATGCAGGCCCGTGTACTACATACGACCATGTACCTATGAGCACATGCGGAGGTTGCCCTCCTGTTGAGATGTGTGGAGGTGGGTGTCCTGTAGGAGAACCTACTTACAAGACATCACAAAAAGACTGTCAGGGTGAAGATAGTACAATTGCATTCAATGGACCTAACTGGAGACCACCTGGACCTTCTGTACATGTAAACTGCGGAAGTGTAGGTGTGCACCACGAGATTCTGATTGACTTGAGTGTAAGCTGTACAGACTATAAGTGCAAGAATCCTGTTGGAACTGAAGGAATGGAGCATCTAACAATGAATGTTACTGCATTTGTCCACCTTACACATCACAAAGACCCAGAACCAATAAGCTGCAAGAGCCCACAGCCATGTGGAGGTACAGTTTCAGGTCCTCCTACTGTTTCACCAACTCCCACTCCTTCAAATCCAAAACCACCAAAACCCTCGAGTCCTAGCAGCAAGGATGGAAACTAACAATGTCAAGAGGAGCTAGTTCCCTAACAATCATCTTTGTTATTGTAATAACCCTGGCAGCAATTATTGCTGTTCTGTTGGTTTTTGCAGACACCTCAGGTTTTTCAAAGAGTTTATACTGTAGCTCGCTCTATAATGTGAGAAGAACTTTCGGGTACAGAGATGTATTTTGTGAGGATCTAAAGAAAATAACTGTGGGGGCTGTTGATAAAAAGACAGTAATTATGGATCATTTTACAAATAAGCGGACCAACGATGTTTTTCTGTTCAACTCAACAAAACATAGTCATGAAACAAACTTCTCTGTTCCCTCAAATATTGAGCTTGGAGAAGCTGGTTTTTCGATAAGAATACCAGAGAAGAGCCATATCAGGCAGTTTGCAGACAATTCTGTCTTCCAGTCCCTGATATTTACTGGGGTTGGTTCCAAAGAAAGTTATCTTAACATCTCAAATAATGTAAAAATAGTAGATGCTGAATTTGATGTTTCCGGTAAACAGCTTCCAGCAAAAGTAGATATGGTTTTTGTTATTGACACATCCAACAGCATGGCTAATGAATGGAATGTGCTATGTACAAACCTTGATACACTTGATAGGATGCTCAGAAAAATAGATATTAATGCAAGTTTTCATATTTTTGCTATTGGTACTGGTGGTACTCAGGGAGACTGCATGGATGGAACAATCTCCCAGGAGATGATGGAATCACAGTTGGGAAATATTCCATGGTATGAGATGGGTGACCCTGTTTGTATAAGCGGTCGTCCACCTGACTGTGTTGTGAGGGTATCAGATTATGATGATTATTCTGAATCATGGGGTCTTGCAACTCTCTGGGTATTAGATGAGTTTGATGAGTGGAGGGAGAACACAAAAAGGATAATATTTCCTATAAGCGACTCAGACCCGACAGGTGGAGGCAGGGTAATCTATGACAACAAACAAGACAAGTACCTGGGCGATGCACAATTGTCTGGAAATGAAGACCAGGTAATAGACAAGATAATTGCAAACTCACAGGGAGTAAGTGTATTTCCAATATACGGTGACAAGGGTACTGAGAGCATTAATGAAGGGTTCAACTTGGGAGAACCTGAATCTATTTGCATGAGTCAATACAGTAGCTCCTGCGGCCGTATTCTTGGTATGATGAAGAGATTAGCTCAGGAAACCAGTGGAAATGTATCTGGATACAGGGACCTTGATTTGCTTAAAGAGAGCATTTTACAGGCAGTAACTCTTCCTTATCCTGTTGGGGTTCGCGTCGAGGTAGGTAATTATGAATGGTATTTTCCTGGAAGACTTAATGAAACATATTCTCCTGTAACATTATCCGGACCAGAACTGGTGTCAGAGATTCAGTCAATGGTATACACGTGCAGCCAAGAGACATGTATTATACCAATAAATGTAACTTCTTACTCTGAAGGCGCTATCTGGCTAGATAATCTGGACATCCAATACATTACAGAGATGCATGATGTAACAGTATTATTTAATAAAAGCCAGATAGGATTTGTAGATGAACTAACTCAGCAAAATCCCACAAAGCATTTCAATGTAACCTCAGAACTGCTTAGTGCTTATGAAGAATGCCAATCATCTCCATGTACATATGGAGTTGGAATTTCCACCCAATCAGAAGGTGTGATTCTCATTGAAAACCTGAGAATTATATATGAGGAGTATCCTGTGGAAGAGGAGATTATCAGAAGTATACTTGACTGCTGGCGGCAGAGCAGTTATGGTATGTCAACCACTGATATTTTCTGTCATGAAATAGTTATACCAGATAATTACAGATTTACAAGCTCAATTAATGAGAGTAGTGTTACAGAAAAGATAAGAAAAAGAAATCTGTGTCATCTTTTTGAAAACGATGATTTTGGTTGCGGCGAGAAGGATAACCTCGTGTTTGCAAAACAAATAAATAGTGCAGGCAATGTATTAGTTGAGTATAATTCAGACAAAAGACAGGTGGTTGTAAGTTAAAATGAAAGCTGAACTTTCGATTGAGATAATATTTCTTCTTTTTGTAGGAGCAATAGTTGCTCTTGTCATTGTAGGATTAGTTACGAGCTGGTCATTTGATGTTGACAGGTATTTCAAGAACTGGCTTGGAACTTCAGAGGGTCCGGAAGTTCTGGATAACCAGAGGATTAATCTTACATCATGCTCAAATATTGACCAGGAGATAATAAAACATGCCAAACTCTGCTATACAAAGGCAAAGCAGGGAAAGGTGAGTGGTGAGGCCTGCTATGGTATTCTTATGCCTGGGTGTACACTTGATGTTCCTGCTATTGATGCTGAGCTTACAGACAGGGATATTAACCATTCCATATCTGTCCAATCACCTGCAGACAAAGTATTTATCTTCTATGACTATGAGAATGAAAAAGTAAGTATAGACTGAAATGGAATCTGTTGAGGTGTGGATGTGGCTGATTGCAGGAGTTATTCTTGGAAGTCTAATGTTTGTAAGTGCTTTTGTGTTTCTCAGCAATTACACCAGAAATATTGAGATCTCTCAGGCTGATGAGAGCTTTGAATCCTTAAACCAGGTGATTCAGAGAGTATGTATGGGTGGTCCTTACAGCCAGGAGATTGAATCATTTGTGTTTCCATACATAACTGACCGTATTTTTGTGCAGGATCAAAACAAGATTCTTGGAAATGGAACAGAATTATGCATGCAGGTCTCTGAATTGCCCCTTGACTGCCATGAGATCAGGAGATGCTCTCTTTCAATGAATACCCTTGATTTTGAAAAAACAAGCGGGGTGTTCTTTTTTATCCAAAGAGGGTTGGGCAAGAAAAAACCTGCCAAGATAAAGTTTAAAGTGTCTAAGATTGATACTAATACACTCAACGTGAGCTGGCAAAGAGAGGTTTCATAGTGTCCTTAAAGCCTGTCCATTTTCTGCATCAATTATATCTGTTGTCTTTGTGTCAGGAAGACCTCTTTTTACAAAGTCTGTTTTAAGCTCATCAAGATGAGTCATTACCGCTTTTCTAATATCAGACTCACTGTAATAATACACCTTTGGCCTGTAACCAACCTGTACAAAGTATTTTTCCCAAAAAAGAACCTCGCTTTGGGGGACAAAGAAAATACCTGGATCAATATCTTGCTCTATTGTTGCACTGGAAAGAAACTCCTCTGCCTCCACAATAAGATTGTTGTAGAATTTTTTGCATTCTTTGACTGCATTTATAAGCTGCTTTTTGCTCATCTCCTGGATTTCTTCTCTTGTGTATTTGACTCTCATTATCCTATGCACTAAATCAAACTCAATAGCCATGTCATAATTTTTGATCCAGCGAGTTCCAAAGTTCTCGGCAATTATCTCCTTGGCATTTCTGGTCCATTCTACTTTGAACTCACGGTTCAACCTTTTGGCTTCATTTACCCATTCAATATATTTCTCTTCAATTTTCTCAAGAGTTTCTTCAAATTGTTTGTTTTTTGAAACAAGCTTATCCTTGACATTATCCAGGTAGGCTCCAACCACTTCAATATTACGGGGATTTGATTTGTCAATCTTGAAATATTTGCCTGTCATCACTTTTTCCAGCGGGAATACTATGCCATAACTGTTGTTTTTTGGCACCACAGAGTCCAAATCATACTTTATGTAAGGGAACTCTTCAACCTCATATGCTATTCGAAGGGGTTTATAGTTAACTGGTGGGATATTCACCGCCCCAATTTTTGATTCTGCGATTATCTGAAGAGCATCCTTTCTAGAGAATGTCAGACTTGCAAAATACCTTGTTCCAAAATGTATCTTTGGTATATCAAACTGGTTTGCAACAAGCCACGCATCATCCAGTAGCTCAAGTTCTTCCTGCTCAAGCCACACAATGTCTGCTATCTCTTCCTTTTCTCTCCTAATTTCAATATTCCGGAACCCAACTTCTCTGAGCAGCTGGTTGTGCTTTTCCAATTCTGTCTTGATGTAGCTGATAAGTGTGTTGATTTTTTCAGTTTTAGGCTTTGATATAAGAGGGATAACCTGATGAATTGTTGTTTTTATGAGAATTCCACGCGCCAGTTCATTTTGCTTCTTAAGGTTTTCCTCAAGTTCCCTAAGTTCATTCACAATAACTGCAGCAGATGTATCCTTAACATCATCTCTTTTCTTTCTTAGCTCCTCACTTATCTCCTGGAGTCCGAGGAGTCCTGATTTCAAATAGTATTTTAGTGTTGGATACTCTGGTGACAAATGGGTGTAAAGACTTTCAATTATCTTATTTGCCTCTTCGTTGTCAACACTCTGGAGATCCAGCAACTCAATCTCCTGTTTTTCAATTTTCCTTTGTATATTAAGCCAGTTCTTTTCCTTACTGATAAAATCCATTATGGCCTTGTTTATCCGTACAATGATTGAAAAATCATCCTTATCATAATCCTTGCTGTGGATCTTCTCAGCAATATTCTTCTTCTGGAGCTCCAGACTGCCTATTTCATCAACAATGGTTTTGAGCTCCCAGTAAATTTTTTCAAGCCCGTCTTTTGAACTACCCAAATCCTCAATTACACTTCCTATCTTTTCCTTTTTCGTATTCATTTTTTCATAACAAACAGTGTTGCCCTCTCAAAATCCAAATCACATGGAAGTGAAAAAACAAATTCATGGCTCATTATATCTCTTGTCGGGGGAAGATGACACTTGGTGTGCTGCAGTGAACCAGAATCAATACATGTGCTTTCACCAATCTGCAAAAGCCATTCGTGTTTTCCCACACTATTATCCAGCACAAAAGACAGTTCCTTACTCAGGTTAATATCTCCAGTTCCATAGTTAATTGTTTCATTGTCATAACACACATATACACCTATCAGCTGTTCAATTGGAACATTTTTTATGGTTATATGCGGAAAGATTTTTGTTATCAGCAGGAATCGGTTTGACTGGTATTCACGAAGACTCTCAAGTGAACCTTCCACAGCCACTGAACTCCTGCCTATTCTTCCAAACATAGCAAAAACAGCAATAACTATTACTAGTATAATAATTCCCAAATATTCTGATGTCTGTGCTTTTTTCATTTTACTACAATCTCGTCATTTCCTTTGTACTGGATAGCTAATATTTTTTCTCCCTGAAAACTGAAGGGATCTAATCTGCAGCTTATACTTGGAGTAAAACAGTCTCCCCCAAAACACATCTGATTGTCCTCGTAAGCGACTGGATATTTTGCATTAATTGCAATGCTATCGTTTATTCTGGAAGTACAGACTTTCTTTAATGTCCCGTAAAATTCTGGCAGATCTCCTGTGTAAATACTCATAACAGCTTCACCCAGATTAACCTGGCTTGTGTCATACATTATGGCAACAGGGAAAGAGACTGTGTGTTTGCTCTCTGCCCATTCATAATCTTTGTTGTCAATACCAACATTCCAGCTCCTCTTGTTCTTTACATCATGTATCTGGACTGAAAATAAAAAATCAAAACTGTCAATGCACCTTAAATCAGCATTTTTGGCATGCAGTTTGTTGATCTTGTCAAAATCCAGCAGTCCCTGTATTGGCACCTGGTTGCTGATATTACTGTAATCACCATAAGTAAGGCATGAAGGACTACTAAGAAAACTCAAGAAAAGCTGACTTGCAAGCTCATATTTTTCAAAACGCTGAGTCTGCTCTTCTGATTTGGTTGTGCTTCTCAAGGATGTCATTACAAAGAATAGAACAAAGATTAGAAGGAATACTACATACAATGCCTTTATTGTTATGTTTATTGATCCTTTTTTCATGGTGTGTAGGATTTTTGTCTGGAAATATGTAACAGCAATATGACTATTGCACCCAAAACCAGAATAGATGCAATTATTATCAAAATATTTCTTGTCGTGTCTGGTGGTTTAATAACCGAGTCTGGTTTGTAATCTTCACAATCTGGATCTCTATCTTCACAGTCCGGGTCACATACCTGATCAATCTCATCATTGCAGTATTTATCCTGGGTAGCTGGATCACAGTCTGCAGGACAGATTT
Organism: uncultured Methanosarcinales archaeon; assembly: GCA_964444505.1. Lineage (GTDB taxonomy): Archaea > Nanobdellota > Nanobdellia > Woesearchaeales > JAGVZT01 > CAYUHF01. The sequence goes on from CAYUHF010000003.1 coordinate 102,548, forward strand.
GGTAATTCTCGTTCTTATTGCAGATATCATCCCCACAAAAACCAGCACAATCAGGATCTTCACCAGGTTTGCAGTCAGCATCACAAAAACCATCATTGACCCTTTCACAAAACCCGTCACGAGATTTTTCATCACAATCCTGTCTGCAAGATAGGTAATTCTCATCATTATTGCACTTGCCATCATTATTGCATAAAAGATTGTCTATTCTCTTCCTAAAAATTGTTCTGTCGTTGTGATTAATGACAATGTACCTGTATGTTTCATTATAAGGTAGCCTAAAGTAAACAGCTGAGGTTTCCATCTCAATTTCTTCAGAACTGCTCTGGTTAAGGTAATCAGGAATAACAGAAAAACTAACAAAGAAAGGATAGTCATTTAGGGATTTTCCAGACTTATCATATATATGCAGGGAATAATCTGACCTTGCTCCAAGTGGCTTGTCAGGGAACCCATATCTGACATCCATTTTCTCAAGAGAAGCCTTATTATCCCGGCTAATAATAAACCCAAGAACAAGTACTCTGTTGGCTTCAACAAAAACAGGCAGTACTAATAGTAAAATCAGCCAGATCATTCTTTTTTTCATGTGCCGCACCCCTGGAAGTATTGTTCCATATCAATATGGTTTCTTATATGTTCAAACGACTCTGGGGCAAAAGTTTCCATTGTTCCATAACTCATGATGTATCTGCTGTCTGTACAGCTTGTACCATCACAAGCATCATTGTTTGGACAAGTAGATGGTCTTCTGCAATCAGGACAGTCTGAGTGGCACAGCCCCATGTCATGACCCAACTCATGAATATTCCCATGGAGGTTACGGTTTGCCAATGGATATTCGTGTATAGCTCCCCCGTATGTACTTCCCCTAAAATAAGGTGCATCCTGACCCAGATTTGACAGTGGTGCACATCCAACTACTTTTCCTGCACCTATATGTCCGCGCAGATCTCCATAGAATATTGCCTGGGCCTTGTCAAAATCAGTATACTCATCAAAAGCACATTCAATTATCTGGGAGGCACATTGTCCACTACAGCTGGCTACTGTGTTACCATTAGTTCCCATGCACTTCATAATAGCTTCTGAACAATCCTCTTCAAGCATAAGAAGTTCTGCACGACCCGGACAATCCTGGAAAGGGGATATTTCAACAAAATTATTAAAAAATTCTTCTGACAAGTCCCTATACAAGGATTTGTCATGCGGAAAGTTGAAATTTATTGGTACAACTACCAATTTCCATGTGTTTTGCTGGGTTGTATCAGGAAGATCATAGCTGCACATATCATCCTCCCATATCATGCCTGTTGGACAGCAGTGTCCCTCAACACATATATGGTCCTGTGTGCAGTCACAGTCAGAAGTGCATGGCCCTCCTGTATTGACAAGATAAGTATTATTGATGCATCCCCTGTCATCCAGGTTCAGGTGAGTACAGCTCAGCTTGCATGACTGATCAAGGTCACATGTGCAGTCCGGACTCAAAAGGCAGTTTTCATCCTTCAATACCTCGCATTCATCATCTCCTACTTCAAATGGACAATCAAGGTCACTTATGCCACAGTCCGGATCACAAATATGATCTGATTTTTTACAGTCAGTGTCACAAATATCGTCTTTCACATTGTGCGTATCAGGATCACATATTCCATCTCCACTTTTTATGCAGTCAATATCATAATAGCCGCCGTTCTGCTTATTATTATAACAATCCGGATCACATATGTTATCACTATCATCTCCATTGGTGTATCCATTGTTGTCAATATCAATGCAGTAAGGGTTGCATACATCTTCAAAATAAGGGCTATAGCATTCAGGATCACACTTTTCATAATAAAAGCAGCCGTAGTCACATATCTCATCTTCTGTATTGCAGCTTATATTGTCAGTCACAATGAAATTCCTGTGTTTTGCATATACATATATCTTACCTGAACTGGAGATTGTAGTCGGTATTAGATTAAGATTTGAGGACGACAGAGGTTCCTGTAGTGTTATGTCTTCACGTGGAAAGTGCATTTCAATCCGTCCTTTTGTGATTTTAAGCTCGTATTCTCTGATGAATGGGATCTCAATTACTGTCTTGAGGTCACTGGGATAGGATTCACCTGTTTCAATAATCGACTTTAGATCAAACAAGAATTGCTGTGCAACATCAAGCTCGAGTTTTTTTGAATGGAATCTGGATGTTTTCTGGAGACTTATTACAACAAATATTGATATTATCAGTACACCAATAATTAAGATATAGTTTACAACTGTTGCACCTCTACTATCTTGAATCATCTTATGTTACAACAATCCTCCTTTTTTGTGAATTGTACTCAACTAGTATATTTGAGACATTGTTGATATCTACTTTCCAGTCCAGCTGGTTGCTGTCTCCGCAGTCATTGATAGAATCATTGTTAGAAAAGACATGGCATAGGTTCTCCTTTACCAAGAGACGGGTAATATTGTTCTCAGAAATATTTGGTTGAATTTCTGGAACAACAATCTCTGAACAATAAATATCCTGGTTGCTTTTGCCAAATTCAGAAAGCTGCCAGCAATTGATTATAGCTGCCAGAATTTCTTCTTCAACAAAATATCGGGTATAATTAACCAATAAGTCATGAAGTACAATATTTTGTCCTCCTATTCTGATGGGCACCCTCTGGGTTTGTGAACCGCTTAGATACTGGTTAAGCTGGTCTGTGAAATTAAGTGATCTTGATGAGTGGGGCTGAAGCACAAACCCAAAATCAATACTGTTTTCTCCTACATCAACAATTACATCTTTCTCAGAATCTTCAAAGTTTGAAATGTTCATAAAAGCAGAGGTCACGTTCTTTGCAGTAAGCTCTATATAAACTACATCATCTGATATTTGTTTGGAAGGTCTATTGTCAGCAAAGCTATCAATGTATGTTTGTCTTGGGGTGATTCTGTGAACATCCAGATATGCTTGTTTTTGACAGTAACTCTGATCTGCCCTTACACTCTCCGGAGCAAGAGATGTTCCAAATATGTGAAAAAGTGTGCTGCAGTAGAGTTCCTTTCCAAAGCTGGGAAGCTGTCTTGCCATTAGTGCAATAAGTAGAGTTATACTAACAACACTAATCAGAAGAATAAATATCACTGAGACACCTATCTCTGATCTATCCAACTTCCCTCACCTCGCAAATTGACCTGTTGCTGGACAGTTTTAGTGTATATTGGCCAGGAGTAAGATTCTGATGAAGTCTGGTCTCTTTTAGATTGTTTCTGACTTCTCCATGTTCAAGGTCAACTTCAAGAAGAAAACAGTCTTTCTGCACATTTTCACTTGTACATATGCTGCAAAGTCTTGATATTCTCTGTTCAACTTTGTATGAGTCTCCTTTTACCTTCTGACTGTAATCCTCAGGGATCAATGATGAGTTGTTAAGTGCACTGAATGCGAAAATCATGATTACTAAAATGACTACAATCCCAACAACAATCATCCCAAATCTCATAAAGAAGTCATCCATTATATTTCTCCTGCAGCTATCCCCTGCTGCACAAGCATATTTAGTACAAGAGCACCAATGAATATTGTTATTAGGTAAACAATCATTGCTGAGAGCAGATTTTTGGAAATCATCATATTCCTGGAAGTGTTATCAAAGCCTTTTTCTACACCATTTGCAAGTATTGATAATAATACAACAGTCTCGACTGCATATATTCCTACAAGTATCTGAAAGATTGTGGGAGGAGTCACCTTGGTAAAGTTTATAAAATCAGTAAAAAAGTCATCACCCATGTTGGCACCTGCAATCTGCATAAGCTCCATTATTCTCTGGAGCTGCTTCATCATCTGGTAAAGAGACTTTACAATAATCAGGGTTAATGATCCGACCAGTCCTGCGAGAAATGGAGCCAAAAATTTAGCCTGCAGATTAATTGAACTGACAGTTGAGTTTAAAAGATCATAAATAAGCTCCTTAATTTTATTGGCATTTGTCAGGTAATTGGATACTTTTTTCATAACATTCAGAAGTACTGCAGCTCCTTTTCTTGAACCCTCCACCATTACCCACATGATTTCCTTTAAAAGAACAGAAGGATATTTTGTCAAAACACCTTTTATTGGATCAAACAGTGCTACACTAAATGGCACACCATCATTACGAAGCCTGTCAAGCACTTCTGAAAAGAACTCATAGATGCTTTTTTTCTTGAGATTCAAAAGTTCATACTCACCAACAAAGTTTTCGACAGCAACTTCAACAGGAACATTTTCATTGAATTGATTACCCAGCTGGAAAACTGATGGAGCAAGGTCTTGCTCTATCTCCTGTATCATGTTTCTCAGCCTGATTCTCTGGACACTCCTGAGATGAAAATTAATAAGAGTGCCCACCCCAAGCCCTATGGGTATGGTTGTACTAAGAAACAATGCCTGCAGACTGTATTCTGATGATGGTACTGCGCCAATGGATGTTGCCTCTTTCCAGGCAGGAATTGTGGATGTAAAAACGTGAATTATTCCTGGTATCATTATGACAAGTCCTACTGCAATTGCTACAGGAAGTACTGGGATGAGAAATTCATTGTCTCCTAATCTAAGCATATACTTACCCTTTGGGGGAAGTTTTGGGTTGGATGTTAAATCCGGAGAACTAAATGCACCAGGTCTTTTTGAAAGGATTCTTCTTGTAAGGAAAAATACAATAGAAGGTAACACAACAATGTAACCGAAAAAGAGATGCGAGACATTTATTGAGTCTGCCATGAAAATGCTTATCATTGGAAATCCGATCAGTCCGATCAATGGGAGCATAAGCCCAAATGTATGCAGCATCAGGACAGGCATCTTCATATCATTTGAGTACCTCTTCATTTTCTCGTATGTGCTTCTCAGTATTTCATTAAGTGATTTGTCAAGGACCCTTTCCTGTCCTTCTTTTGTGGTCTGGTTTAGAATGGAGTGAAGAGTAAGAAGTGATCTCACAAAATCTTTGTTTCGAAGAGTCCAAATATTCATGAACCTTTCAATGCCTTCTTCAAGTGATGAAACTTTCTGGGAATCGAGCAGCCAGAGTAGATTTTTCAGGTCCTTTGCAAGCGGGCCATTCAGATGTTCTGTGGCAAAATAGATTGCATTTTCAAGAACAGGGTTTAATCTCATGTATATGTTCATATAAAGAATTGCCATTATTGATTCCTGTTCTGCTCTTATCTTGGTGATCTCTGCTGAGTAACTCGGATAAGTCAAGACTATGTAACTAAGAAATAGTGCAACAGAGACAATAAAGAAAGCAAGATTATTCATTCCAAGAATGAGAAATGGAACTGCTGAAAAAATCCCAATAAGAAGTGTGAAGATTGTTGCTGAAATGATACTGTCAGGCCTGACATGGAGACCAGCTATATTAATATTCTCCAATATGTGCTCCCTCATCTTTCCTTTTAGCTTAAAAAGCTTGATGTAGGAACTTGTCATAAAGCAGAATTTTTCATAGAAGTTTCTAAGTGCTAGCTCCTCTCTTTCCTCTTTTTTGAAATCCCTGAAGTGGCTTGAAACAAAGGGACTTACTACCCCATCTTGAGAAACAATTGCAGAGTCAAACTCTTTTAGGACTTTAGCCTCAATATCTCTCAGCGAAGGCTGTTTTGACATCTTTAGGTCTCCTTTTTTTAATTTTATACCTGCTAAGTCAGTATATAAATCTTACTAAAGAAACTGGACTTGTGCGTTTTTTCGTAAGGTAAAAAAAGTGGTACCAATCACTTAGT
>CAYUHF010000004.1:0-106756 GCA_964444505.1 uncultured Methanosarcinales archaeon
AGCTAACCAATGCGAAGTAGTTTCGGGATGCGAACCACTTTCGGGATAACAGAGTTTGTGAAGAAATGATTTTAGTGGAATATAGTAAAAGATAAAAAGTTGATATTCTGGCAGAGAGGGGAAAAAAATATAAGTGACATGAGTTCCGGATAAGTTATGAAAATTAAGGAATCATTAAAATATATGTTACCTTTTGCCATGGGACTTCTTGTTTTTGGAATCATTTTTGATATTTTATCAAACACAGGTCTCATGTTGTATTGGAATTTAATCAATCCAGAACACTTTTTTTTCTCAAAAACATTAAGGTGGGTTCTTTCAATAGCTAGTATTTTAACAGTGATATTTGGAGGGATTCTTGGAGTTAAAAAATACAAAAACAAAAACCAGTATTATGAAATCTTTAAGATTACCAAACCAAACTTGATTACGAATCTTCTGGTTGTTTTGTTGGTAAATATATACGGATATATTACTACTCCCTTTCCATTTGACTACAAAGTAATCACAGGGAATATTTTCTTTTTTATCCTGTTTTATCCTTTTTCAGCAATCTTTTATCACTTGACCACTAACTTTAAAGATTCAAAAGACAAACTAGTTCTGATCTTACTGTTAATACTAATGAATCCACTCTTCATTACAGCCTCTATTTCATTTAATATTTATCTGGCTTATTTACCCGAAGTACCTCAAGAAGAGTGTGGGGTTATTATCCAGGATCTAACTGAACAAACAGTTTTCCCGAATCAAAGTGTAGGTAAACAAATAGTATCTATTAATGGTGTTAATATAACTAGTTTTGGAGTTCTGACTGAAGAACTGCAAGAAGTTAATTCAACTGAGCCTGTTGAATTTAATATTGAAGGAGAAAAATACACTGTGGAACCTTTTTTTGATTCTGAAACCAACAAGTACAAATTTGGTTTTTACCCTAGTCCATTGATGTGCAATGTAACTTCCTAATTCTTGTTGCCAAAAACATCTTAGGATAAAAGTTCAGATGTATCCCTTTGCATTAAAAGAACTTCTAACTAAAGTTCCTGATTCAACATGTTTGAAGCCCAAATCAAGTGCCATCTCTTTTAGTTCCTTAAACTCCTTTTCTGAGTAATATTTTTTCACTTCTGCATGTTTTTTTGATGGTCTTAAGTATTGGCCTATTGACAAGAAATCACAATCTGCTTTTCTTAGATCTTTCATTGTGTTTTCAATTTGTTTTTTTGTTTCTCCAAGTCCTACTATCAAACCCGATTTTGTCAGAAGATACGGGTTGAACTCTTTTGCTTTTTCTAATAGTTTAATTGAAAGTTTGTAGTTTCCTTCTGGTCTCATTTCAGGAAATAACTCTTCTACTACCTCGATGTTGTGATTGAGAACGTCTATTGGAAGATTTGAAACATTTTTTATTGAGCTCTCTTTGCCCTGAAAGTCTGGGACCAATAGCTCAATTTTTGTATTTGGAGTTTTGTCTTTGATTTCTTTTACGCAGCTTTCAAAAACAGATGCTCCACCATCAAAAAGGTCATCTCTTGTGACTGAGGTAATAACTGCGTAGTCAAGTTTTAGGAGCTTGATTATAGTGGCCAGTTTTTGTGGTTCTTTTGGGTCTGATTCTGGTTTTCCGTTTTCTACATCACAGTACCAGCAGTTTCTTGTGCAATTTTTGCCAAGTATCATAAAGGTTGCTGTGCCTTCAGAAAAACAGTGATACCGGTTGGGGCAGTTAGCTTCTGTGCAGACTGTGTTTATTTGGTGGTTTTCAAGAGTATTGCGCATCTTAATATAAGAATTCCTGTCGTAATTTCTGCATAAAGAAAGGTCAACCATTTCTCTCAATTTTTCTCTTAAGAATTTGGGCTGCAACAACAACCGGGTCAAACAGAGGTGAGGTCATAGGGTTGTATGCTGATTCTGCATTTGCAAGTTTTTCAACTTCCATTTGGTTTTGCACAGCGAGTGCTATCCAGTTGATTCTTCCCACAACTGATTCTTCACCAATAATTTGTGCTCCTGCAATTTTTCCATCTTTGGCAATTAGTTTTACAATAAGGTCTTTTCCTTCTGGACAGTAATCTGCTCTTGATTCTCCCCTGTAAGTCGCACTTATTGAGTTGTCAAGCTGTGATTCTGTTTTTCCTGTTGATGCTATGCTTATGTTTCCGATGTGTGTGATTGTCGTATTGTGCAGTTTTCTTATTTTTGCCTTTTCTCCTGTAATGTTTTGTGCTGCTATCTGGGCCTGCAAAACAGCATTTGTACCCAGCCATGCAACATCTTTTTCATAGACGCAGTCCCCGCATGCATATATGTTCTCATCTGATGTCTGCATGTAGTCATTTACTTTTATTCCTCTGTCTGTCTCAAGTCCTGCTTGTTCTGCAAGTTTGTAGTGCGGTCTTACTCCGCAGACTGTTATCAAGATATCATAGGGGATTTCTCCTTTATTTGTTATTACTTTTTTATTTGTGACACTTTTTGCAAGTGTGCCTGTCATGATATTTATACCAAGATTTTTTGTTGCAATTTTTGCCATCCGCTTGTCCAAGATTGAGCCAAGTACTGATTCAGTTGCTTCAATTACAGTAACATTTATTCCTCTTTTTTTAAATGAGCCTGCAAGCTCCATTCCAATAACACCACCACCAACAATAACTGCTTTTTCTACTGTATCAATTTTGGACATTATTCTTTCTGCATCTTCGACTGTTTTCAGCTTGTGGTAGTCTACATGATCCAGCCCCTTTACTGGAGGTACAAAGGTTTCAGAACCTGTGGCAATGACAAGGTAATCATAATCAAAATCTCCTTTGGATGTTTCAATCTTTTTGTTTTCCCTGTCAATCTGCTTGACTTCTGTCTCCAGTTTTAGTTCAATCTTGTTTCTCTCAAAAAAATCTCTGTCAAATGTTGTTATGGCATTCTTTTTAATCTCGTCAGAAATAAGGTAGGGCAGTGAGCAGGGTGAATAGGGATAGTTTTTTCCTTTGTCAATTATTATTATCTCTGCTTCTCTTTCTCTTTTTCTTATTTCTGCAGCTGCTGTTACTCCTGCCGCCCCTGCTCCTATCACAACTACTTTCATTCAAAATCCTCTAAAGCTTTTAGTGCTTCCTGGCCGTACATCAGTGAAGGTCCTCCGCCCATAAGAGCTGCAAGCCAGATTGTCTCTATAATTTCATCCTTTGTTGCGCCATCACTTAATGCACCCTGCACATGAAGACCAATGCAGTAGCTGCACTCTGCTTTTATTGCCATTCCCAGAAGAATTAATTTCTTTGTCTTGGCATCAAGTGCACCTTCCTGTTCAATCTGATTCTTGAACTGAAGAAAACCCTTTAACTTATCTTCATCAAGTCCTTTCATTTGTTTCATGTATTCTTTTGTTCCTTTGTTGAGTTCTTTAAAATCCATATCATTCACCTCTTGATCTTAACCAGCCACATTGTAGGATCATCCTGGAGTATTTCTGGTTCTTCCTCTATTCTCTCATTTACTTTAATCACTTTTCCTGATACCCTGCTTGCAAGTTCCAGTGTTCCTTTCATTGCTTCTACTGACAAAAGTTTGTCTCCCTCTGATACTTCGTCTCCCGGCTCAACTGCAAACTCGAAAAAGATTATGTTGTTTATTGTTTCAACTGATTCATCGTCATCATTAAAACCAATAGAAAAAACACCGTCATCTTCCTCAACATAACAATCATCGTATTTTTCCATAACACACCTCCTAACCCAACATTAACAAGCTTGGCTTTAAAACCATTACTGTTCCGCAGACTACCATGAATACTCCGGCAACCAGCTTAAGTACTCTTCCCTGGTCCTCTGATATTCTCTCTGACCTAAATGTAAAAACGAAGTTTGCGAGTATTGCAAAGAGTGGTATGACATAAATAAATGCATACATTGCTGTCCATACAAAGTGCATCAATCCAATCTCTGCATAATTGGTGTTCAGCGCTGCCATATAGACTGTGGGAAGAATTGCTGTGCATCCAAGCTCAACAAGGTTAACTGTTATTGCAAGAAGAACTGTAGCGCCAAGTGCATAAAGCATGTTTGTTCCTTTTTCAAGTGATTTTACAATTTTTCTTGCCTTTTTTGTTATTTTCTTTTTCTGCTTGTCTGATATTGAAAGCGAAACTCCCTTTTTAAAGAAAATATAGTCTTTGAGATTGATGATTCCTGCTCCAAGCACAATCACACCAAGTATATTTAGTATCAGTGTGCCGTACTTTTCAATAAAAAGTGAACCCACAAGAACCATAATCATGATGAAAACAAAATACATTACTGCTGAGGTTATGATAAAGATCATGCCTACAAGGTTCATCTGTTTTTTGCTTTTGGTGTATGTTAGAAGTGACAAGAGTATGAAAAGGACTGTGAACGCACATGGGTTAAAGCCGTCTGCAATTGCAAGAACACCAACAAACAGTGGGAATGGAAGGTTTTCTGCAAAAGAGGTGATTAATGATTCTGGTACTAATAGTATAAAGACAAAGAAACTTATGATAAAACTTGCAACAAGCCCTGATATCCAGTATCTTTTTGACTGATTATTGTTTTCTATCTTGTTTTTAAAAATAAAGTATGTTAAAAGGTACAAAAACACTATAATAAAAGAATAATATGGTCTCACAGGGTTCTTTGCATTATTGTTTTCATTTCCAATGTTGCATTCTATGCCCTGTTTTTGTGCAAGAGACTGCATTTCTTCTACAATAAGATTCTCATATCCAACATATGTATTTGTCTTGGGATCGTGCACCAGGTCTCCTTCTCCTTTTGCAAATCCAAGAAATACTTTATTGTTTATGAAGGTAACAGGAACACCTCCGTAACTTGCATTGTATGATTCAAGGTACTCTCTGAAGAGTTCCTGATTATCCTTGTCTTCTGTTTTTGAGATTCTGTAATAGTTAATTTCAATTGAGCAGTTATCATGGATACTATCAAGCCACTCCATCTCTTCATGGCAGTGACTGCATTGGTGACTGTAGAAAAGACTAAGTGCATCCTTTTCAACTGCTGCAACACTTACCGAAAGTGTTATCAACAGTACCAAAAAAACCAAAATTTTTGATTTCATCATTGTAACGTAAATTGAAATAACCCTTTAATATTTGTATCAAAAAATGAAATATTATATAAAAATCCTTGCAATATCTTCTTCTAAGGTGATTTTGTTGGTCATTCCTGCCTTGTCTTTATTTATAACCTGCATTTCTTCCAGATCACTTAAAACCCTTGAAACCTGGACTCTTGAGAGTCCTGTTAGTTCAGGGATGTCTTTTTGAAAGAGCTCTCCTTTGTTTTTTACAAGTTTTTCCATTATTTTTCTTTCATCAGGGTCAAGAAACTTGTATGCTGCTTTTGCATATTTGTGGATTTTTCCTATTCTTTTCTCATATTTTTCAGAAATAAAGTAGTATGTAAGACTACCAACAAATGCTCCTGAGAGTGATGCAAAAATGAGAGCTAGTGTAACTTCATTCTGCTGCCTGCAGCCAAGGTCGCATAATACCTGGTTGTTCAGATAAGTTATTATGAAGAAAATAACAGCTGCTAAACCAACAAAAAGACCTACTATAAACCACATCTTAAAAAAATCTTTCTTCATAAACCAAGTTTATCTGAGATTTCTTTAAAAATCTTTCCTTGAACAGGTCTGCACTCAACTGCTGATTTAATGAACTCTTTGTCATGGCTGATTTTTGCCAGAATTTCAAGATTGTTCTTTTTTGCAAATTCTGTGATATTTTCGAGTTCTCCAATATCTGATTTGTTTATGACAAGTCCTCTTGGAATATTAAAATGGTCTACTACCCGGAGTGCTTTTTTAAGGTCGCTTAGTGCTGCTGGTGTTGGTTCTGTTACAAGTATGACATAATCACTTCCACGAATTGAGGCAATAACAGGGCACCCCACTCCAGCTGCAGCATCAAACAGCATTAGTTCTGTTTTTTGTGCCTGTTTTTTTATTTCAGTTACTACCATGCCTGAGCCTGAAGCACCTATGTTTAGCTGTCCATATGTTATTGGAAACCCATATCTTGTTTTTCCTGTTATGATTGTTGAGTTTTCTGCAGGTTCAAGATGGATTGCGTTTTCCGGGCAGGTTAGAATACATGCACCGCAGCCTTCACAGGTTGGCTGTTTTAGTTTGGGACCTTTTTCCCATCCAATTTCTTCAAATTGACATGTTTTAAGACAAATACCGCATTTTGTGCATTTGTCCATATCAAATACTGCTTTTCTTGCTGCTTTCAGTTTTTGCTGTTTTTTGTCTTCTACTCCCAGAAGTATTGCAAGGTTTGGTGCATCAACATCACAGTCAACAACAGAAAGTTCTCTGTTTCTAAGCTCGTAAGCCAGTCCTGCTGTGATTGTTGTTTTCCCAACTCCTCCTTTGCCGGATGCTACTGTGATATGCATGTAAATCCCTCAAGTTCTAGATTATTGATTCTAAAAAGATGTGAAACACAGCTGCAGTCTGAACAGCCGAATTTTTCTATTGGTTTGTTGTTTTCCTGGATTTTTTTTGCTGTAATACACTCCTGTTCTTTTCCAGCTTTTTTTATGTGGATTTTTGTGATTTTTGTGTGATCTAAAAAATAATCAATATGCCAATGAAGTTTTTTTGTGTCAGACAAGTGCCTTTGTACTCTTTTTTCAACTGAATTCTGTGCAGAACCAACATATGCATATCTCCCTTTTTCAAAGCTGATTTTTCCCAGAGCACCTATTTCAATTTGCCTGTCTTTTTCTAATTCTATCTCCAAAACATATATTCCTTTCATAGTGAGTCAATAATTTTTCTTACAGCTGAGTTCTGCACAGGTTCTCCTTTGATGTATTTTTCCATAATTTTCCTGCTGTATGGTATTTCTGAGATTATCTTGACATCATGCTTGCATGCTATTTTTTGAATTAATTCTTTTTTTCCCACATCTGACTTGTTCAAGATAATTTTTCTTTGTTTTTTCAGTTTTTCAAGTAATTTTAGAATCAGATCAAGGTCATGTGCTCCAAAGTGTGTTGGTTCTGTAACTGCAAGTGCAATATCGCATGGCTCAAGAGCTTTTATTACATCACAGTGTGTTCCTGCTGCTGTATCAATAACAACATAATCATAAGATTTATCTATTCTTTTGACAAGTTCCTGTACAATGGGTTCTTCAGACTCCTGTCCCGGAAGAATCTCTCCGGTGAGAAAATCAAGTTTCTCTCTTTTTCCTATAAATATTTCTCCAATTTCTTTTTTTCCCTCTGATATTGCCTTTTTTGGACAAGCAATAATGCATGCCCTGCAGCCGTTGCACTGCTCTTCCACAAATATGGGGTATTTTTCTTTTACCTGGACAATTGCATTATACTGACAGACTTTGCTGCATATGCCGCATTTTGTACATTTGTCCATCTGCCATAAGGGTATTGTCTGGTAAACAGAGTCAATCTTTTCTCGTTTAATTGTTAATAAGAGATGATCATTTGGACATCCAACATCTGCATCAACAAGAAGTGTTTTTCCTTTTTGTGAAAGGTATACTGCAAGTGAAGTTGCAACAGTGCTTTTTCCTGTTCCTCCTTTGCCTCCTGTTACTCCGATTATCATTTATGCTCAAAACCTCTTGCTAAGATTTTTTCTATGAAGAAAAACAGAAGCAAAATAAAATAAAATTGCAAACAAGAACAAAATAATTATGTTTATGAGTGGGGGAAAAAAACCTGACCCTTCAATTGAGTATCTTGCAATATCTGTAAAATAAGTGAGCGGCGAAAGATAGGCTAGGAACCTGAATCTACCCATCTGTTCCAGTTTGATAAACACACCGCTTACAAAAACAAGTGGAAATTTCAGGAGTGTTGAAAAAAGCATTATATTGGAGGGATTATCTGCAGGATGTGATGATATGAGTGTTCCGAGGCTTGAAAATGCAAATGCTGCAAGCACTATCCCAATTATTAGGTATGCATTCAGAATATTTGCACCAACAGCAAAAAAAGAAACAAGCATTACAACAAATGTGATAAACAAACCGAAGACAACAGATGCAAAAACATCCCCCAACAATATTGCCCAGAGTGGTATTGGACATGACACAAGCCTTTCAAATGTTCTCATTCTCGTCTCCCAGGGAGCAATGACTGGTGTTATTGCAGACACTGAAAAAAAGAGGGCCATCCCCAAAAGGCCTGATATCAGAAACTCTGTTGATACGTTTCTTCTAAAAGAGAATGAAAGGAAAAGAAACGCAGGAATCAAAAGACCCTGTATTATAACAGGACCCCTAATAAAGTATATTGATAAATCCTTTTTTGCTATTGCCAGTGATCTTTTAATCATTTCAATCATTTTGTCAGTTTAACAAAAACATCCTCCAAACTTGGGCCAAATGTGTTTATGGAAATTATCTTATTGTTTGTCTTTTCTGCAAATTCGACCAACTTTGGGATAACCTCTTCTGGACTGTCTGTGTATATCCTGAATTTATCTCCGTACTTTTCGGCCTTTGCAAAGTCAATATCTGTGACTGGATCTTTAAAAGATACTTGTATAGATGCTGTACTTTGTATGGTCTGCTTGAGCTCTTCAGGCCGATCTACTGCCACAATCCTAGCATGGTTCATAATTGCTACCCTGTCACACAAATCATTAGCTTCTTCAATATTGTGTGTGGTAAGGATTATTGTCTTTCCTTGAGTGTTGAATTTTTTGATTAAATCCCTGATCAGTCTTGTACTTTCAACATCTAGTCCAGAAGTTGGTTCATCAAGAAATAATACTTCTGAGTCATTCATTAGAGCCATTGCAATTATTACTCTTTGTTTCATTCCCTTCGAGAATTTCTTGACTTTCTGATTTTTCTTTTCATATAGACCAAACAACCTCAAGAGTTTATCTGCTTTGGTTTTCCTTTTATTTATTCCATACAGTTCTCCCATCAAAACCAGATTTTTATATGCTGAAAGGTCAATGTATGCATTTGCCATTTCTGGTACTATACCCATTAGCTGTTTTGCCTTAAGTGGCTGTTTTACAATATCGTAACCTGCAACATGTGCACTTCCCTTGTCTGGTTTTAGAACTCCTGCAAGCATTCTTATTGTTGTTGTTTTCCCGGCACCGTTTGGTCCCAGAAGGCCAAAGATCTCTCCTTTAATTACATCAAAACTTATATTGTCAACTGCTTTCAATGTTCCAAATTTTTTGCTTAGATTCTTTACACTTATTACCATTGTTGCTCCAGTATTTTATCAACAATTTCTATGAATGAATCAGTCTTATACAGATATGGTTCACCACCATCGCCTGCCCGAATAATCTTTTTATCCAGTTCGATGCTGCCAAGAAACGGTGTTCTCTTTTCTTCTGCAAGCTTTTTTACATTGCCTTTTCCAAATATTTCACCAGACATGTTCTCTATCAGACCAATTACTGGAATCTCCATTAGCTTTGAGAACTCGATTGCCCTTCTCATATCCATTAATGCCACTTGTTGGGGTGTTGATACTATTATTGATTTCTTGTTTTTCATAAGCTGAGCAATACTTAAGGCTTCATCACCTGTGCCTGGTGGAAAATCTACAACCAGATAGTCCAATTCACCCCACGTAACATCCTCAACAAACTGCTTTATCATCTTGTGTTTCATTGGACCCCTCCAGATAACTGCATCATCTTGATTTAGGAAAAAATCCATTGACGCAACTTTCATACCATTTTTTAGGATGGGTATAATCTTCTTTTCTCTTATTTCAAATTTAGCCTTTAGTCCCAGCATTTTTGGCACATTTGGTCCGTGGATATCTACATCCAATATGCCTACTTTAAGACCTCTTTGTGCAATTGCACACGCAAGATTCACAGAAACTGTTGTTTTTCCAACTCCTCCTTTTCCGCTCATCACAAGCAAAACTCTGCCAGTCATTTTAGTAGCTTAAAATCCTCTTTTAAAACAGGCAGCTTTTTTGGGTCATATATTGAGGCGGCTGGGTGATACATTGGTATGATTCTTAGTGTTCCAAATAAAGTTCCTACTTTGAAAACCTTCCCGTGTAGTCTTGTTATGCCCTCAATTTTATCGTCAAGATTATACTTCTTCATGACAAACCTTGTTGCAAAGTTGCCCAGACAAACAATTTTCTTTGGTTTTATCACTGAAATCTGCTTCTCAAGGTAGGGTGTGCATGTCTCGATTTCTTTTGTTTTTGGGTTTCTGTTATCTGGAGGTCTGCACTTCAGAATGTTTGTGATGTAGATATTTTTTCTTTTGATACCAACTGAATCCAGAAGTTCATCAAGGATAGTGCCTGCTCTTCCGCAAAATGGTATGCCCTGCTGGTCTTCATTATATCCTGGTGCTTCTCCAATAAACATAATGTCTGCATCATAGTCTCCTTCACCAGGAACTGCATTGGTCCTTGTTTTGTGAAGAGGGCATTTTGTACAAGTCCTCACATTTTGTTCAAGCTGTTTCATTTTAGTGGTGTGTGCTGATGATAAGTACCGCAAGCATTATTCCAGCAAATAGTGATACCATGTTCCATTTCTTGCCGTGCTCTGTTTCTGGCAGAAGGTGAGTTGCAGATACATATACAAGTGCTCCTGCTGCCATTGAAAGCAATGTCCCGAGTACTGTTTTGTTCAGGTTGCTTATGAAAGGGTACGAGATCAAGGTTCCAATTGGTGTTGTGAGTGCTGCTGATAAGAATGCAAACAGTGCTGCTTTTTTCTTTTTGTATCCTGATTTTGCAAGAAACATGAATGTCACAATACCTTCAGGAAACTCGTGAAGTATCATTCCTGCTGCTGCAACAATTCCTGTGAATATTGCAATATTAAATGTTACAGAAAAGATTATGCCATCTACAAAGCTGTGAAGCCCAATCCCTATTGCAGGAATCAACCCAAAAGCATGGTTGCACATGTGATGGTCACAGACAAATATCCTGAAGATTCTGTTCAAAAGATACAATATCAGGAATCCTCCCAAGAGCCCAATGGGAGCAACTGAGCTCATCTCCATTGCTTCTGGTATTATGTGCAGGAATGAGACTCCCAGCAAAATTCCTGCTGCAAAACTAATAAAATAATCAATGTTTTTCTTGCCCCATCCTGCATATTTCTGGATAAATGCAATACCTAAGAATGTGACAAGTGCTGATAAAAGTGATGCCCCGAAAGTGAGCCAGAATCTCAATGACCACACCCCGACTCCAGTTCTTCCAGGTTTTCAAGATTTTCAATAACTTCTTTTACTCTGGTAAGATCTCCTGTCCTCAAGGTGATTCCTTTCTGTTTTAGTATAGAAATTGCCCTGGAACCTATTCCAAAGGTGTATACTGCGTCCACATTAAGTTTCTCTAATGGTTCTATTGGTGTACAACCTCTTCCATGTGTTCCAACATTTACAATCTTAAGATTTTGCTTTTCTGAGTTGTACACTGCAAATAAGGGATTGTGTCCAAAGTGTCTGCTGATTTGTGATTCTTCTCCATTATCTTGTAAAACCGGCATAGCGATTATCATTCTTTCCTCCTGGTTGGTTTTTCCAACCTGTTTAACTTTTCTTCCATAAAAGCATCCAATGTATATCTTACTCGTTTGTAGTCTGTTGAATATACGTCTACTAGGTTGTCTCTTAAAGTGTGCAGTGAGATTTCTCCTGCTTCTTTTGTTATGAGTACATCAATTTTCTGTTTGACCAGATGTTTTGAAGCAGAAAGACCTGCTCTAACTTCTTTTTCTTTGAATGGATTTTTAATTGTGTAGTTTTTATGTACTTTTTTATTTTTTGTCTCTGCAATAAAAAACATTTCTGCGCGTCCTAGGTGATTTGAGATAGTCGAGTTTAAACCTTGGTCGTTTTTAACTGGGACTGCGATTTTTAGTGTTTCTGGTTTGAATGGTTCTATATGGATAAAAAGTGACTCTATCTGAGGTATTTTTTCCTTTACTGTATGCTCAATTCTGTCTGCAACTTCATGGGCTTTTGAGACATCTACAAATTTTCTTACCCTTACTTTTACTTGTCCGAAAATAAATGGTCCTGCCTTTCTTAACCTAAGTTCTGAGTAACTTTCTACTCCTGATATTGAAGTTAATATTTCTTTTACTTTTTTCTCCACTTTTGTGTTTGGGCTGACATCCATTAAAGAGTATACTGAGTCTCTTGCTGTTATCAGACCCATTCTTATTATTAGAACAGATATCACTATTGTTACAGCCCCCTGTGCATATAATACATTGTAGTGTGTCAGAAGAATTGATATAAAAACAGCTATTGCGGTAAAGACATCCTTGAACCTGTCCTTGCTGTTTGCAATAAGACTTTCACTGTTTATCTCTTCTCCTTTTCTTTTAAGATACTTGGACATCAAGAGGGCAGCAATTCCTGATACTAGAACTGCAAGAAGTGTTAGTCCTGGATGATTTATCTGTACAGGGTCAAAAAAACTATTTACTCCCTGTATCAAAAGGTTTATTGCACCATAAATTATTAATCCTGAAATAAAAAGTGAGGCAAAGTTTTCTGCCTTGTAAAAACCAAAGGGGAACTTTTCTGTTGGTTTTCTCTGGCTTATTCTCAGGCCAATAAATGATGCCAGACTTGTGAAAATATCTGCTGCACTGTCGAGTGCATCTGAAACAAGTACTATTGCTCCTGACCAAAAACCCACTGCTGCTTTAAGAACCGCGAGGATGAAAGATACAGCTACTGAAACCAAAGCTGCTCTTTCACCTTTCTTTAGTTCATCCTTTGCCATATGCCTCTTTAAAATCTTCTCTGACCTCTGCCTCCTCCTTGACCTCTGCCCATTCCTCTTCCCATTGGTCCGGTTGCCTGTGAGACTGAAACAAGATTTCCCTCAATATACTTTTGCACGTTATCTCTTACTGTTCCACTAACACCCTTATAAGGTTTTATGTTAAGCTGGCTCAGAACTCCAAATGCCCGGGGTCCAAATGATCCTGAGATTACTGCTGAAGCCCCGTTATTTCCAACTAGTTCTGCTGCTGCAAGCCCAGCACCGCCTCTCTGTCTCATTGCTGTGTTTGATACTGTACTGTTTTCTTTTATCTGGTTGTTTTCAATTTCTACAAAAACAAAGTCTGGACATCTCCCGAAAAACATACTCATCTGAGCATCCAGGCCCTGTCCGTTTGCTGCTACTGCAATTTTCAATTCAATCACCTCTAACCATCATTGTTCCGCATTTCTGACATTTTGTTCTCTGGCATGGCTGACCTCTTATTTTCGATTGTGTATTTGCACAGTTTGGACATTTACAAGTGCTTGGTGGTTTTCCAAATCCTCTTCTCATTTTATATTCGCCTCCGTGAATCTTGATTGCCTTTCCCTCAACAAGTGCTCTTGCCACTTTGTGACGTGCATTTTTTAGTGTCCTGTGAAATGTAGGCTGAGAGATGTTCATTTTTTCTGCTGCTTGTTTCTGAGTCATCTCTTCTTTGTCATTTAGTCTAAGAGCCTCATATTCATCTATTGCTAGGTCTATGCTTTCTAAATCAATTAGCCTTTTTCCAACTGGTTTAAAATAGTCAATACCTGGCTCATCCCATACATGTCTGCACTTTTTTGGTCTTGGCATAATGAATATATATTCATTATAACTTTATAAATGTTTTGTTTAGCGCCTTTCATAAAATATTTAAATGCAGGGGAAAAACTAAAACTATGGAATCAATAGACATAGAGGAATTAGCATCATTTTGTAAGAAGAAGGGTTTTGTATTTCAGAATTCTGAGATTTACGGAGGTATGTCCGGGTTTTTTGACTATGGTCCGATTGGTGTTGAATTAAAAAATAATATCAAGAGTAGATGGTGGTATTACCACGTTAATAAAAGAGAAGATGTTGTGGGTATCGATGGTTCAATAATTACTCATCCCAAGGTATGGGAAGCCTCTGGCCACCTTGCAAGTTTTCAGGATATCATGCTTGAATGCAGGGATTGCAAAGAGAAAATCAGGGCTGATACTTTTATTGAAGATGAGCTTGATATGGCTGCTGATGGTATGAAATCTGAAAAAATCAACTCTTTGATATCAGATAATGATCTTAAATGTCCAAAGTGCGGTGGAAGCTTTAAACAGACTGAGGATTTCAATTTAATGTTTAAGACTTTTGTTGGACCAAAAGAGGATTCTGAGAGTGTTGCTTATTTAAGACCTGAAACAGCTCAGCTCATGTTTACCAATTTCAGGCTTGTACATGAGACCGCACGTCTTAAGCTTCCCTTTGGTATTGCCCAGATGGGAAGAGCTTTTAGAAATGAGATTTCTCCAAGAAACTTCTTGTTTAGGTGCAGGGAGTTTGAACAGATGGAGATAGAGTATTTCATCCATCCAGACAAGTTAAAAGAGTGTCCATATATGGATGAGATCAAGGATTACAATGTTCTTGTGTATTCAGAAGAAATGCAGAAAAACAAAAAAGAATCTGAAGAGATGACAATGCAGGAAGCTGTTGATAAGGATATTCTAAAAACAAAGTGGCATGCTTACTGGCTTGCTGTTGAGCACAAATGGTTTGTTGACCTGGGTGTTGATCCTAAAAATTTACGAATAAGACAGCACCTTATGGACGAGAAGAGCCATTATGCTCTTGATACCTGGGATCTGGAATACAATTTTCCTTTTGGCTGGAAAGAGCTTCAGGGTATGGCTAACAGGACTGACTTTGATCTAAGCCAGCATATCAAGTATTCTGGAGAAAAGCTTTCAGTGTATGATCAGGAATCACAAAAGAGAATTGTTCCTTATGTTGTTGCTGAGCCTTCACTGGGTGTTGACAGGTCGTTTTTGGTTTTCATGTTTGATGCATACAATGATGACAAAGAGAGAGGCAATATTGTCCTGAAACTTCATCCAAAGCTTGCGCCGTATAAGGTTGCTGTTTTCCCTCTTGTAACCAAAGGTGGCCTTGAGGAAAAGGCAAGAGAGGTATTTGAAGATCTCAATCTTTGCTTCAGTGCGTTTTTTGACAGGAGCGGTTCAATTGGAAGGCGGTATGCAAGGCAGGATGAGATTGGTACTCCATACTGTGTAACTATTGATTTTGACACACTTGATGATGAGTCTGTTACTATAAGGGATAGGGATACAACTGAGCAGATCAGAGTAAAGATATCTGAACTTCAGAATGTGTTGTGGTCGCTGATTAATCAAAATAAAAGATTCGAGGAGCTAAAATGAAACTGAATGAATTACAGCCAAAGCAGGGAAATATCAATATTACTGTTGAGGTTGTGGAAAAAGGAGATGTTAGAGAGTTTACAAAGTTCGGAAAGACTGGAAGAGTTTGCAATGCTACTGTCAAGGATGATTCTGGCAAGATGAAGCTGACACTTTGGAATGAAGATGTGGACAAGGTCAATGCAGGTGATACTGTAAAGTTAGTGAACGGGTATGTTAATGAGTTCAGGGGAGAGATGCAGCTTACATCTGGAAGGGCAGGCAAGATTGAAGTTATCGAAAGTTCAGAATCTGAACCAGAACAAACAGAATCTGTTGAGCCTGAAGAAGTTGAGGATGAAGGCGAGCCAGAGGAAGAAGACCTGGATGTTGAAGAAGAGATTATTTGATTTTTCATTTTTCTAATTGGATAGTTGCACATCAAAGATTTATCTTGAATTAACTCCATTAAAGGCTATTTTATCTTGAAACCCTTATTTGACTAAATTTTATAAAAATCCCACCGTGGCCAGACGCAGGTTCAATAGAACCGTAGTAGGGCATCCTTGGATGACCGTCTGTGCCAAGGGGGCGGGATTTTCTAAGCAAAAGTAAATCTTTGCAGTAAAATTATTAAATAATGCTGGCTTTAGCTTTTGTATGAAATGGAAAATTATTCTCTTTGCACTTCTTATTGTACCTATCGTATATGCTGACCATGGGCATATGAAGCTGCTTGCTGTAAGTGAGACCAGCCAGGGGCTTGTGGGAAGAGAAGCTGATCTAGATCTTTACATAGAAAGAGGCGAGGGCAGGGTTTTTATTTCTACATTTCCATTAACAGAGATCGATACCCAGATATCCTTTAGGATGGCTAAAGAACATGCATGTGATTTTCTTGATGCTGACTGTGATAATTATGACTTTTACTATATTGTTGAATCTGATTCTCCTATTGTAGGCGGCCCTTCTGCAGGTGGAGCAGCTACTGCGCTTACCATAATTGTTCTTGATGATCTGGGTTTTGATGAAAAAACTGCAGTTACAGGAACAATAAATTCTGGCGGGATTATTGGAACTGTGGCAGGCTTAAAACAAAAGATAAATGCTGCATCAAACGCTGGCCTGGATAAAGTCCTTATTCCAGACGGCACAAGGTATGCTGAACTAAATGAGAGTAATGCAACTCTTGATCTTGTTGAATATGGGCAGGAAAAGGGTGTAGAAGTAAGAGAAGTGACTCATATACAGGAAGTTGTAAAAGAAATTACAGGAAAAGAGTATCCGTTCTATAATCAGACACCTGAAATTGATGAAGATTACATGGAGACTATGAAGAATGTATCCGAAAGACTTTGCAGTAGAACATCTGAGCTTTCATCCTTAGTGAACACAAGTCCTGAAGCAGCAGTAAACCTTACTGAGAATGCACAAGATGCTCAGGATAAAGGTTCCTACTATGCTGCTGCATCGTATTGTTTTGGTGCAAATGTGCAATACCAGAAACAGCGGCTCCTAGAGATGAATTTGACTAATGAGAGTATCACAAGGATTGCTGATGCAACACAGATTACTATTGAAAATCTTGATAATAAAATATCTGACATAGAATACAACACAATAACAGATCTCCAGACTTATCTTATTGTGAAGGACAGGCTAAAGGAAGCTAATGATCATGTTGACCAGTCACTTGAATATCTTGAAGATAACCAGACAAACCAGTCAATATCACAGCTTGCCTTTGCAATAGAGAGAATTGATAGTGCAAGAAGCTGGTCAGAGTTTTTCGGTATGCCTGGAAAAGAGTTCAATATGGATGACAAGAGCATGCAGAACTTTTGTCTTGATAAGATTTCTGAGGCAAGGGAAAGACTCCAGTATGCTAACTCTGTACTTTTAATACCATTAACTGAGATAAAGGAAGATCTGGATGTGGCAAGATCTGATTTTGAAAATGAAGAATATGAACTTTGCATTTTTCGAGCTGCTCAGGCAAAGGCAAGGACTAGTCTAATCCTGAGTAGTGTTGGGATTCAAAAATCTGATGTAGACAGATTACTCAGCAATAAGCTTAAGATTGCCAGAAACACAATAATAAAGGAGAGCAAGAGAGATGTGTTTCCAATTTTGGGATATAGTTATTATGAATATTCCAAAAGTCTAAGCCAGGAAGACCCGTATTCTGCTCTTCTTTATGCAGAATTGTCTCTTGAGCTAAGCAACTTTGATCTTTATTTTAACCACGATGACAAATTTGTTCTTCCCGAGATAAAGATTCTGCATGTAGTAATTCTTGCAGCAGGAATTGTTATAGGATATTTCTTAAAGAAAGTGTAAAACCCGAGAAGATCCTCCGAAGAGGACCTCCGCGGGAAAAAGAGGTGATCTTAAACCCGGGAAAAACTCAAATGAGTTTTCCCCAGGAAAAAGAGGTGATAGATTACTATGATTCACCGCTGAAGTAGTGTTAAAATTTTCTTATTGTATAGTAACACTAACGTGTATTTATATTTTTCGGTTTTTTATCTTTTATGTAGTAGTAACATAATCTAAAAAAGCAATCAAATATTAGCAATTATTATGAAATGCTTTAGATGCAACCAAACTGCAGAAATTGAACTTGACCATTTCCCTGGCCCTTTGTGTATTTTGTGCTTTTGTGAGCTCATTGAGAAGAGGGTAAGAAGATATGTAAGGCAGAATGATTTTTTTGCAAGAAATGACAATATCTGCATAGTAGAAGGTGCTTCATACAATTTTACTGTGACCAAGCATCTTTTGGAATCTATTCTAAAATTCCTGCCCAAAAAAATGATTATTGGAAAACACAAAGACTGCAAGACGGTTATACCCTGGAACCTTGACCTTGAGCTGCAGGAGAAGTTGGGCAGCATGTTTGGAACTTCAGAAAAAACTAATGGAATAAAGCTTCTAAGTGTTGTGCTGCAAAAAGAGGTAAAGCTTTTTGCAGAAGTAAGACATCTTGGAGGAGAAGAACCAGAGCCAGTAAATAAAGATGTAAAAGTAATGCTTGATAGTATTGAAAAAGAGCATCCAGATATAAAATTTGCAATGCTTAGTGCTTTTTCAGAAACCAACCTATAATTAAGGCAGTGTTCTGTACTTGGTATTAATTAATCCCCACTCAATAAAGAGCAGTGTAAGTGCAGCAAGAAGAAGGGGTAACTGTAGATTTAATGAGACTTTTTGCCTGGTTGTTTCGGCTATATTCTTGTACGCTTTTTTAAGCTGTTCTTCAGATTCTGCTTTGAAATACCTGCCTCCCGTATTATCAGATATCATCCTTAATGTACCCTCATCAAGTTTTGATATTGCTTCGATTCTTGCAAACTGTCCACCTGCTTCTGTTGCCATTCCTATTGTGTGTACCGTAACCCCGTTATCATTTGCATACTCTGCACCAAAAGAAGGCTCTGCCCCAACATTGCTCTGCCCATCAGTCAAGAGAATTACTGACTTTGCTCTTTCAATATCTGTCAACATGTTTGTAGAGGTAACAAGCGCTTCACTAAGATCTGTTCCTCCAACTGGTTTTACACCTAGTTCACCAATCTTACTTGCCACAAACCCTTTATCTTTGGTGGGTTGGACTTCCACAAAACTGCTTCCTGAAAAACTGATCAGCCCCACTCTTGTCTGGAAAGGAAGCTGGTTTACAAATTCCTGGGCTGCGTTCTTGGCAGCTTCAAGCCGGGTTGGCTCAAAGTCTTTTGCAAGCATGCTGCTTGAAGTATCCACTGCTATCACAAAATCAAAATTACTTGGAGTTCCAGTGTACCAGAGTATAGAGCCTGCAGCTGAGAACACAAACAGCACAAGTGCAAATAATCTTATGATAAGGATAACTATGTTTTTGTTTAATATCTGGTTACCGGTTGCACGCTCAATTACTTCAAAGTTTGCAAAAACAAGAGCTCTCCTCTTGACATGCTTAAGTATTAGAAAATGTGCTACAATAAAGAAAGGTACACTTACCAGAAATGTCAGGTAGAGTGGTCTTAAAAAGGTTACTCTCATGCTTGCCTCGTTTTTAGTAATTTTACAAATGGATACACAAAGTCCTTATCAGTTGTTAGCTGTAACATATCTGCCCCTTGTGACTTGACTGTTTCCCTAAATGTGTCAATCTGTTCCTGCACGTATTTGGCATATGCTTCTGTTATATATGATGGATCAACCAAAAGGTTTTTGTCTGAGTATGGGTCTGCCAGCACAAACTGTCCTGTACCTTCTGGAAGTTCATTATCTCTTGGATCTCTGACCATAAGACAGATTATCTCATATTTCCTGCTCATTGTCTTAAATATTTTGTCCCACTTTTTTTGTAATCCAATAAAATCTGATATCACAAATATTATAGAACCTTTTGGTATAAGGTTAACAACATGTTTCATAGCTTTCACAAAGTTAAATTTACCCCCGTATTTTTTAGGGTCACTAAGGCTTTTTGTTATCATATAGAACTGTTTTCTGCCTTGTCCCGGAGGTATATATTTTACAATATCTTCGTTAAACATGCAAAGTCCAACATTGTCATTTGCACCAATTGCACCAAATGCAATGGTTGAAGCAAGTTCTGCTGCATATTCACATTTTAGTTTCTCGGTTGAAGTAAAAATCATGCTGTTACTCACATCAAGCATTACAAAGATTGTCACGTTTCTCTCTTCAGTGAGAACCTTTACCAGAAGTTCCTGTGCTCTAAGAGAGGCTTTCCAATCAATATCCTTAGCATCATCAGAGGGAAAGTAACGCCTGTAACTGTCAAACTCAAGCCCTCTTCCCTTGAATACACTCTGCCATGAACTTGAAAGAAGAGCTTGTGACTTCTCTCTTTTGAGACCAAGCTCTAGCTTTTTTATCATAGGCTTGAAATCAATATTTAGTTCTTTTACTTCCATTTATGGCACCGGGACATTTGATAGAATCTCGTCAACAATATCATCTGTCGATATCCCCTCTGCCTGGCCTTCATAATTCAGAATTATCCTGTGTCTTAGTACATCCTTTGCAACAGTCTTAACATCATGTGGTGTGACAAAAGACTTTCCTTTCATAAAAGCAACTGATCTTGATGATATGCTCAGACCAATTGATGCTCTTGGGGAAGCCCCGAATTCCACATAATTCTGAGATTTTTCAAGTTTGTATTTTTTTGGGTTACGGGTTGCATCCACAAGTCTTACGATATAGTGTTCAAGTTTGGTGTCCAGGTATATTTTTTTAGATTCTTTCTGCATTTGAATAATTTCTTTTGGTGAGATTATTCTTTTAAGCTCAAATTCTTTGTAATCCTTTATCATGGTGTTGTTCTGCAGTATTTTCACTTCTTCTTCGACTTCAGGATATGTTATTAGTAACTTAAACAAAAATCTGTCAACCTGAGCTTCTGGGAGAGGATATGTTCCTGCATGTTCAATTGGGTTCTGTGTTGCCAAAACAAAGAAAGGCGGCACCAAGGGGAATGTCTCTTTTCCGATTGTTGCCTGTCGTTCTGCCATTGCTTCAAGTAAAGCTGACTGCACTTTTGGGGGTGCTCTGTTGATCTCATCTGCAAGCACAAAGTTCGAGAATATGGGACCTTTGATTGTGTAGAATCCCTGTTCTCTTTGATATGATGTTAACCCAACAATGTCACTTGGCAGAAGGTCTGGAGTGAACTGGATTCTGGAAAATTCACAGCCTGTAATTTTTGCCAGAGTATTTACCAGAACTGTTTTTCCTATACCTGGAACACCTTCAACAAGTACATGCCCGTTTGATATAATTGCCCGTAAAAAACCTTCAATAATTTCTTCCTGGCCAATGATTACCTTGCCAATCTCTTTTTTGATTTGGTCAATGTGCTCCTTGTACTTGGGCAGCTTTGCCTTAAGCTCTTCATCCATACCTAAGCATATCAAAGACTCATATAAATATATTATTATTCTACTTGAAAATGGTAATATCAACAGTTATCTCTGTGTATCCGATAGATTTAAATATCGAAATTATTAAGTACCTGGCATGGGCAAAGAGCCTAAGAAAACAAAAGAAACTGAAGAGAAAAAAGAGACTCCTGAAGAAAAACAGGAAAAGGAGATAAGACTTGACAAAGAAGCACTCCAGAATGTACTGAATCTTAAAAATAGAATTAAAGAAAACCCAAACAAGAACTACACTAATGAATTCTACACCATTGTAAGAGATTTTTTTAAGAGGCATTTCAAGATCAACTACGAATTTACTTACAAGGAGCTCGCGAAAGAAGTTGAAAAAGAAAAGATAAAAGATGACCTGAAGCAAGAGATTATGGTGTTTGCTGAAGAGCTTGGTGACATTGGTTTTGACGGGCAGACACAGCTTGATACCATGGGAAAGCTTCTGGACTTTCAGGATATTTTAATTAAGATTACACTAAAAGACCAGCAGGAGATTAAAAAGGACACTTTTGGATTTTTCAAGAATCTATTTAAAAGAGAGAAAGATAAGAGTTCAGTCAAAAATATTTTCAAAAAGAGGAAAGACCTAAGTGAAATGTACTCATTATTCAGATCATGTTACAGCAGTCTGAAACAAGATAAGGTGTCTGAAGCAAGAGATACACTATCAAATATTACTGAAGAATATGAAAAACTTACTGAAAAACAGAAAGAGAAATTTGAGAAAGATATTTCTGAATTGAAAAAACAAATTAGAAAAATTGAAGAAGACCCTAACAGGTGGAGAGGAGAACCAAAAGTTCAACCTTTCCAAGGTGCTCCGGAACAAAAACAGATTTCTTTTGAACCATCCTTTACATATGATGACCTTCCAAGAGAGAAGGCTCCAAGGCAGGAGATCTCAGCTGGTGATTTGAACATGATCCAGAAAGGGAACCAGCAGTACAATGTCAGCAGTGCAGGGTTCAAGTTCAGGTCTAATTTCGGGAGAAACCAGGAATTAAAAAAACCTGAAAAAACAACCCCAGAAGAAAAACCAGTTCAGACAAAAGTTGAGAAACCAGAAAAAGCACCTCTGCAAACTAAAGAAGTGAGTCATAGCCCCAAAACAGTTGATGATCTGAAAGGTCTAATTAATGCTGCTAAGCAGAGTATTGAAAATGGCCAGGTAAAAAAGGCACAAGGTTTCTACTCAAAGGCATTAAAACTGGAAAAGCAGCTTAGAATAGATCCTACAGTTAAGAAGATTCTTGATTATGAGCTCATGGTCATGGATATAAACCTTAAACTTGAGAAATTATCTTGAATTTCTGATTCTCTCCACAATAAGAGATACAATAATTATCAGGAACACGAAAACAATTCCTGCTGCAACCATAAGAACTCTTGATTTGGTTTCTTCTCCGAAAATTTGTCCAAACCATCCAGTTGATGAAGTACTTTCTTCAAAGGGTTCCTTTTCTGTCATAAGGTATCTGCAGTACATTATAGTCTCTTCAATAATATTGTTTGCAGCTGCATAATTTGTATTGTTGATCTCTGCTTGTGCTTCTTCAAGAATCTCTGTGAGTTCAAGACACTCTGGGTTTGACATTAATAAGTCTCTTGTGAAAGAGATTTTTGTGTTAAGCTGTGACTTGTTGATCTGACCCTTCTCAATTGTAGAAACAGATATCAGTGCACTATCTTCAAATTCTGGGTCCTGTACTGTTGCTTTCACAATTACATCAAAGTTACCTGCCATATCTGGAGCGTAGAGTGTCAACATTGTATCAACCGACTCATCTCTTTCCAGCTTCCTGAACAGGGAATCAGAGAATTGCATTCTCATCTCTGAACTATTTGATGTTGCTGAAAGATTGATATTTTGCAAAAGATTGTCCCCCTTGTTTTCAAGAGTTATTGGAACCTCTACTGTCCCGTTTACATAAGTCGTGACTTTACCTGGTGCTATTATATCAAGATTTACAAGGTGCTGTTCTTTTTTTTCAACAACAACCGGAACCTGGACATATGTTGTGGTTCCTCCTCCGCTTGAGATGTATTCTGTATCCGGGTCCTGGCCTTCTGCTTCTGTTATCACCATCTCTACACTGTTGCTTGTGGTATTGTAACCATATGGGTCAGTAGCCCTGAAAATAATGTTATCAGTTCCCACACTAACAGGATAAAGTCCCACATAGTTAGTTGTGTTTTCAATCCTTACATCCACATTTGATTCGCCTGAGACAGTGTATTCAAGTGAGTCACCATCAGGATCATTGAAGAATTTATCAAGGTCAATCCATGTTCCTTCACTCACATCCTGGTTCTCGGGCCACGTCCTGTTGAGAATATCAAACCTAAAGTCAAAAGATGAAACTATCGGGGTCACATTGGTATTATTTGTTGTAAAGTTGAGCATATATTGAATATACCT
Source organism: uncultured Methanosarcinales archaeon (assembly GCA_964444505.1). GTDB lineage: Archaea > Nanobdellota > Nanobdellia > Woesearchaeales > JAGVZT01 > CAYUHF01. The sequence continues at coordinate 23,570 of CAYUHF010000004.1, forward strand.
GTAGTCTTCTAAACCAAGCTGCATAGGATTTTCAAGGGAGGTCCAGTTTGTCCATTGTTCCCAGTTCTGGCTGTCTGTTGAGTATCTGTATCTAAAATCAACATCTGTTTGATTCGGAATAGTACCTGTCCATTCTGCTTGTGTTATCTCAAAACCAAATTCTATTCCAAGGTCTATTGGATCAGATGTGTAGTACCCTGAGGGATAATAACTGTTGTTTGGACTTAGTCTTAGTCCATCAGAATTCTCGACCCTGTATAATGTTCCTGAAAAGTCAGAGTCTGCAAGACCAAAAACAGGAGGCCTATTTTTGTTTTCTATACTGATGTTCCAAAACATTGTGTCTGTAAGATTACCATCACTTACCACAAGTGTGATGTTATGTATTCCTTGTGTACTGAAATTCAGGCTGCAGTTCCACTGAGTTGTGTTTGCCTGGAGGCTCCCATCAAAATACCAACCATACAATAGTGTGAGGTTGTCCTGATCAGAACTTGTGTGGTTGAAGAATATTGTGTTGTTTTCTGTTGCATTTATTCTTGTGCCGTTTTCAACATTTATCTTATCAGTCCAGTTAAAAATGGTTATGTTTTGTAACCCATAAGGATATACTCTATTTATCACTGGCGCATCATTTGAACTCCTGACCGTGAAGTTGACCACTACAGATGAAGACATATCACCATCATCTACAGTAAAGTTAACTGAATAATTACCAGTATCAGACTGCAGTGGTGTGAAGTTGATTAATGCCTGTGTTCTGTTGATTTTTGTTATATTGAAAAGTTCTGATCCCTCGAGAAAATCATTTGAAAAATTAATGTCATTCTCTTCTTCATCAGATGCATTTACATAAACAAAAAGCTCTGTATCTTCATATATATTATTCCAGAAACTAAGTGTCTCAATAGGTGGGTTAAAGTAAGGGGGGTCATTTGTGCCAATGACTCTCAGAATAAATGTTGTGTTTGCCCATAGCCCGTCATTGTCAGTTACATTTACTGAGATATTGTGTAATCCTTCATATTCTCCTGTTGGTGTAAAATTAATTAGTCCATCTGTAATATTGAAAAAAGAGGAGTTTGTAAAAAAGGTAAGGGTGTCGTAGTCCGGGTCTGAGCCGTTTATCTGGAGAGTAAAATTCTGGTCTTCTGTTGAGCTTTGGAACCCAATCGGGTCAATAGTTGGTGGTCTGTTGTATGTAATTTCAAAAACTACTGACTGAGAGTCGTGTTTTGGTGCGGGTGTTACATCATAGACAGTTATATTAACCATATATGTTCCAAGGTCCGATGTGTTGACTGTGAAATTGATAAAACCCGTCTCATTCATATAAAAGTTTGGAAATGTTGCATTGTGTGTGAAATTCAATGCATCATAATCTGAATCTGTTGCATTCAACTGCATTGTAATGGTTTCATTTATCTTGATAACCTGGGGAGAAAAGATTGATTCAAGTATTGGTGGATTATTAATATCTGTGATGTTTAGGTAGAAATCAGTGTAGTTCACAGCTCCTTTTGTGTCTTCTGCAAATATTCGTACTCTGTGATAACCTACATCATCCTGATCAGGTGTGAACTCAAATGTAGCTGAATCATCATCACTAGATGCAGGATTAGTCATGCTTGAAAAATTTGTCCAGAATGTGAGAATATCAAGTTCTGGATCAGAACCATTAATCTCCATTTGGAAAAGCGAGCTTTCCTCTATTGTAATGTTGTTAACTGATTCAATATTAGGTCTGGTATTGTTGTAAATTGTAAGATTAAAAGTGGTGTAAACATTATAGACTGAATCAGAAACATTGATCATAATAGAATAGTTGCCTGGCTGTGACTGGGAGGGTGTGAACTGGATAAGTCCCTCAGAATTAATATCAAACAGAGATGTGTTATCATAATATGTAAGTGTGTCATTATCCGGATCTGTTGCATTGACTCGATAGCTGAAGATAGCATGTGAATATGCTATCTGATCTGATATGTTTTCAATCACTGGATGGTCAGGGACATCAGTTACATTTAGCAGTATATTGTTGCTTGTTGAATAGGTATAGCCATCATATGCTGTAAAATTGATAATTTCTGTGCCAAACCAGTTTGGTTCAGGGTAGAAACTGACATTGGAACCAGTGATGTTAATTGCTACGCTTTGATTTCCTGAAAATGAAAAATTCAGTGGATCACCGCATTCTTCATAATCTGTGTCATAGAAATAATCATGAAGTGAAAAGTTATTCAGCAAATTAGTATCTTCTGACCAGGTTATATTTGATATTGTCCTGTTAAGTATAACATCCCTGTTAAGATTAACTATAGAGACATTCCATTCCCTTCGGTCAGAAAGCCCTTCAGAGTCCCATACAACAAGAGTTATATTTCTGTAGCTAGGCTCGCAAAAACCGGGCTTAAATGACCACGTGGCGTTCTTTGTTATGTTTACCCCATCCATTATCCACTGGTTTGTGAGAGTATCTCCATATGGGATATCGGGATCTGTTGCATTGTGGTCAAACTCAAATCCTACAGAATCATTCTCCACAATTACTGGCTGGTCTGTGGCAGGAGCAAAATCTGTAATATTTGGAGGATCATTGACATTAGAGACATTAAACCTTACAAGTTTTGAATCCAGTTCATCGTTTGAATCAGTCACAGAGATTATTACTTCATTAACGCCTACATCAGCGTTTCTTGGTGTAAAAACCATCATACCAGTGAGGTTATTCATATAGAAAACATCCCAGCCTCTTGATGCAGCATCATTTGAGAATATAAAAGGCGTGTGTCCATCAGGGTCTGTTGCATTCAGGTCATATTCAAACCTTAAATCCTGGGTCAGGTTAAAATAGCTTGGTGGTTCTGGGTCAAAATATGGATCAGCTGCAAATACAACTGGAACTAACAGTAACAAAACTACGGTCCTAAATAGTAATCTAGAGTTCATTCCTCTTTGCTGGATTTTTTCTTGCGCTTTTTCTTAGATTTCTTTGAAGTTTTCTTTGACTTCTTCTCTTTTTTCTTTGGTTGTTTTTTCTTGGGTTTTTTCTTTTTGGTTTTTTCTTTCTTTGGTTTCCTTTTTATTCTTCTTCTCAGCTCTGAAACCCTCTCAACAACAGCTCTCTTTTCCTTTTTTGGGAGAGCGTTATACTCATCAAGTACCCTTTCAAAGGATTCTTCTGCTTTCTTTGTTTTCCCTTTTTCAACCTGTTCTTTTGCACTGTCAACCAGATCAAATATCTCAAGCATTTTTTCTGTTGGTTCCTTTATTTCTCCTTCTTGTACAACATTGTATGCTACAAGCTTTACAAGGTCTCTTGCAGTCTGGCTTAGGTCCTCATAGTCTTTTTCTGAAAGCTCTTTATCGGCGAACTCCAGCTCATTTAGTTTTTCAGTATAACCTATAAGGTTAGTTTTTAGTAATTCAGGAATTGGCTGCAGGCTTATTTCAAATATAAGTTCTTCAAATGTAAGTTCCTCTTCTACGTTAAAGGCCTTCTTAATAAAAGTCCTGAATTCGACTGCAAGCTCTTTTACTAGTTCTGCTGTCGGTTCTTCACCCAGTCTCAGGTCAAGGTTATCAAACCGAATAAGGGCTTTCTCTTTCAGGTCGTTTACTGTTTCAACAATTTCAGGCGGAGCTGTAAGTTCTTTGTATTTTGCAAGTGCAAGCAGGTATAATCTCTCGAGCTTTGGTCCCAGAACAACATAGAGTATAAATAAGACCATAAATCCAATTACTGCTATCCAAACAAGTGTAAGTATTAATGGTGCAACTGATGGCTCTTCTTCTTCAGCACATTTTGGACAGGGACCGCCGCAGTCTACACCTTCTTCACATGCACCGTCATGGCAGTTCTTGATCTCATCAAAGCAAGTGCCGCATGGTGGACATGGTCCTCCGCAGTCTACTCCTGATTCTCCCTGGTTCTTGATTCCATCAGTACAATTTGCACATTGAGGACAGGGACCGCCGCAATCTACTCCTGTTTCGTTCTGGTTCTGTATACTGTCATTACATGTTGGGATGTAGAAACACCATTTTGATTCTTCTGGTCGGTTATAATCATATCCACAGTCATTTGCATCAAAGCAGCTTCTAGTCATAATTCCATCGTTTTCGCTGACATTTGTTGCATTGTCCTCCACCCATCTGTACTGACATTTTGTCCAGTTACTACACTGCCAGTCCTCTACACATTCAGGTTGATCTTCTGGCAATGTTTCTGGTGGTTCAGGACTTCCTCCACCGCCACCTCCGCCTCCACCGCCACCTCCGCCTCCATCATCCTCTTCAGGCTGGTCAATGACTCTAATAAAGACCATATTGCTTGTTGTAGATTCGTTAAATGGATCCTTTGCGTGGAATCTTACTGTTCTGTTTCCGTACCAGTTAGCATCTGGCTGCACTGTCACAACACCATACTGGCTAATCGAGATAGTGATGTCATTTATTGTCGAGTGAGTATAGGTGATATCATCTCCCTCATAGTCTGTGAAGTAACTGTCCAGATCAACCCAGCTTAGAGTCCTGTCTTCATCCATTGTGATATTTGGGAGCATATTGGTCTGAACAGGAGGGCCATTTGAGATATTTACAGTATCATTTGTGGAGATTCTCCAGGGTGTTTCACTGCTTGTGCAGTTTACTATCCAGTCATAAATTCCTGGGGTGTCAAATGATCTATTGTAAACATACAAGCCGTTATCAGAAAACCTCATTTGTTCCCAGTCTGTCAAATTAGTTGTATTGAACCTTATCCAGCAGTCTTTTGATGTTTGGTTTACAGGTGTTCCGTTGTCAGTAAAGTTTGCATAAAAGTTTGTTGATTCAAAATGTGATCTTGTCTGGTTTCCGTTAAATACTCCTTTATCCGTAACATCCCAAATCATCAATTCAACTGATTCATTTCCATCCATCACTTCATATGAGGAAAAAGTGGAGACGCTTACCAGCACTTTTTTACTGTCATAAGTAAGAACTTGGCAAATCAATGCTGAGCAGGGCTGGCCATTTCTTAAGACTATGGGTGAGACAAGCGAGGCATTGTAGAAGTGAAGGTTTGCAGGGCTATCCATACAGGGAAGTCCGTTTGTATCAAGAGACACCTCTCTTTTTGAGATTGTAATGTATTTTGTTAGATTAAATCCATCAACATTAAGGGTTGTTCCACTATAATTAATCAAAGCCAAATCTGGCTTTCCAATAGTAAGGTTTGGTACATATGCCCATTCACCAGTCTGTCCGGGATCTTCCAGCTGTGAGAGATTTGTTGTCAACTCGTTTTGGAATCCAGTCCAATCTGGATGTGTATCTTCATTGTTTACAGTAAAAAAACCGTCTGTAAAGGATTGTCGTGTCCTGCCACCTCGTGAGGTGGCAACCACACGTATTTTATAGTATGAACTATCTGTTATCTGAGATGTGTTCCATTGCACCTGATACAGTGTATCTCCATCATTATTTTCTGTACCTAGGTAGCTCCAGCTAGCTAAAGTTGGATCATTTGTGTAGTAGAAATCAACATGATCAACTGTAGAGTTGTCAGAAGGATGAGTTACTGTGACATTTATCAGTGTGGTAGAATTAAATACCCTGCACCTGCATGGATACTGGTTATTTATGGCTATTGTTCCTACACTTGGCGGTTCCATACCAATGGTTATTGTGAACTCTCCCTGAGAAACAGAATGGGCAGACATCATATCAGGGTTTGAAGTGTAGTAAATAAGGTAATTGCTCATAAGAGAGAATACTACAAAGACTGCTGTAAGTATTGCGAGGGTATTATTAGAGATGCTTTTACTCATCAAATCTCCCTCTTTTTATCCAATTTTCCCTCACGGCTGTCTGCAAACAATCACCTTTTCATTTTCATCATTATTGTATTTATATAAATCTTTCTGTCCTTGTGTGGTTTGTTGTGAATTTTCTCTTATTTTTTTAGATCATTTCGAGCTCAATTTTCTTTGACTTACAATCTGTAAAACTAAGGTATTTCTATTACAAAAGTTGTTGATTTAGACCCTGCTGGTTCATCTTCTGGCACCCTTATAAGTATATCAACAACAACCTCGTCATTACTGTCAGAATAGTTCAGATCCTTGACTAACGTTTTATTCTCGGTAGAGAGATTCATCCATGTAGTTTGTGAGCCTGCATAGTCAAATGAGTTTGCTTCAGTCCTTTCATCAGCCTTGAACTGCAGGAATGATGTATCTAATGGTGCAAGAGCGCTATCCCAGAAAGCACCAGTCACACCAAAGGTGACATTTACAAAAACATTGCCCATATTCTGTAGAACAAACGGATAAGGGTCATCTGATGTTGTGTTTTTTGTTTCAGAAAGATTCATTGAACCAAAGCTGATGGACTCGTTGATGAACTTGACTTCTATGTAGCTCTCTGTTGTGAAGTTCCAGTCAGAGCTGTTGACATAATCTGTACCATCATATGCCTGGACACGCCAGAAGTATTGTGTGTCTAATTCAAGGTCAGATGTTGGTGTGTAGTTCTGGTCTTGTGTCTCTACTCCATCAATTGCCGGCGAACTGAAGTCAGAGTTATCATCTATCCAGATATTGTAAGTTAATGAGTCGCTATCGCCATCACTACCAGACCATGTGAATTCAGGTCTTCTTGTCCTTATTGAAGTGTTGCCGTTTGTCGGAGTAAGCAGGTTAACTGTCGGCTGAGAGTTTTGGAGGGTTATCTCTGCTGAACTCCAGTCAGAATAAAGCTCGCCATCAAATGTCCTCACAGTGCAGTTCCATGTTTCATCTTTAGTTGTGTTGCCGGAGCCAAGAGTTGATATAACAGCATTGACATTGTCTGTGAGACCAGTTGTATTCCCGCCAAGCATCTCTTCTGTTCCATTGTACCAGAACCATTCGACAGTAAGAGTTGAATTCTCACCATCAGTTGGTGTTGCATTGCAACTGATATCATCATCAGTATAAGCAGTCGTAGGTGAGAAAGTAGGAGTTGTTATTTCGGGGTTTGTGTTACAGTTCTCTGAACTCCAGCTGTTATCCTCACCACAACATAAAGATCCAACTTGTGAACCAGTTGTGCTTTCAGTATCAACATTCCCGTCTATACTGACCTGCGAATTGCAGTCATAGAACTGACCGCTGTCACACAGTATAGAACTGCTTGAACTTCCGTCACTTAATATTGAGCCGTCATAACAGCAGTCATTGGTTGAAGAGCCTTCATAGTCTTCATCGCTGTTGCAGCAAAGCAGACCAGATGCATCATAACAGACACCATTGGCTGAATATGATCCACTTTCAATACTTGAATCACATGCATTTCCCTCACTGCAGCTTGTACATGAACTTTGGTAGGCACTTCCATCATAGCATGCTTCACCACTGTTATCACATACTCCACCTGAAACACATATCCCATCAGGATCATAATCACCCCCTAGAACAGATGAATCACATGCATCCCAGTCAGATCCAGAAGAATAGCAAGTACTGCAGTCAGACTGGAAAGAAACATCATCATAACAAACGTGTCCGGAGGTGTCACACCCTGATGCTGTACAGGTACCATCCTGAGTGAAGTTCCCTCCAGCATTACTGTCGCAACCATCTCCCGAAGTTGAACTGCATGATTCAAAGGAATCGTCTTCATCAATATGACATGGATTACCTGTACCACAATCCATTCTAATTTCACTGATATAATCACAACCATATGTTCCACCAGACGAGTAAGCAGAACTATCATAACATGTACCTGCAGATATACTGTCATAGTCGGTGCTATCTGTACTACAGCCTATTCCACTCTCCATATCACAGGTAGTAGCACAATTTCCATTGACACATAATCCAGTACAGCACTCAGATCCAGTAAAGCATGAACTTGGCATTTCTTTACATGTTGAATCTGTTCTAAATTTCCATACCAACGAATTTGTTGTATCATAATCATCTTGAATAAGAACAGACCAGAGGTACGTGGTTCTTTCTGGTAGATTTTTTAGTTCAGTTGTTGCTTCTGATCCTGAAATAACATCTGTATTGTTTCCTTTGACTGAAAAATTTACAAATTGACCGGTTGCTACAACATAGCTGGGTGTTAAAAGGGGACTTGGAGTAGTACTCCCTATTCCTGTCTGGGCATCGCTATTCCATCCCCAGCACATTGCTGAACCATTGACCAAAATTCCACAAGTTGTTGGAGTATCGTCTCCAGGAAAGATTTGAATAAACCTATTTGTTGTGTTCACATATGAGACATTTACAACTTCGAGGGGTGTTGTGGAACCTATTCCTGTGTTTCCTTGTGGGTTTCCACCCCAGCAAACTGCCGAACCATTAAGAAGAACTCCACAAGTTGTATCGCCATGAGCTCTCAGGTACTTGAATCTATGTGTTGTATTAACATAAGTCGGAAACTCTATCTCACTTGGGGATAGACTTCCTATGCCTGTTTTTCCACGAAAGTTACTTCCCCAGCACATTGCTGAACCATTAGCCATCAGACCACAACTGTATTCCTTACCTGCACTTACAGATATGAATTGATTTGTAGTATTCACATAAATTGGACTTTGCACTTCTCCAGGACTGCTGCTTCCTGCACCACACTGAGAATCATAATTCTGCCCCCAGCACATTGCTGAACCATTTTCTAAAAGTCCCATTGTGTGGCGGTATGAACTAGGAGCTATTTCTACAAATTTACGCTCACCGGCAACATAAGAAGGCGAATTAACAGGACTGTTATCATTGCCAATACCTGTCTGTGAATAGGTGTTCCATCCCCAGCACATTCCAGAACCATTGATGAGGATACCGCAAGTAGTATCTTCTCCTGCACTTATTGTCGTGAAGTTTGATGGTCCATCAACATATTGAGGGTCATGCTCTTCACTGGATGTATAACCTAGACCCAATTGTCCATATCCATTTGCCCCCCAGCATAAAACAGATCCATTCTCAAGCAAACCACAGGTATGACCTTGTCCACATGCAACATCAATAAAACGGCCGTTGAAATCAACATATCTGGGGCTTGTGACAGGATCTGGTGAGTCAGACCCAATCCCTGTTTGGCCGTAGGCATTATAACCCCAGCACATCAGGGACCTGTTTTCAAGTATTCCGCAGGTATAATACTGCCCCACACACATTGACTGTATTTTATCCAGGAAAGTAACATTTGTGTTGTCACTTTCAGCATCTGTTACTGTAACATTCAAGGTGACATTGTAGTCTATTCCTCTGGCACCTGTGGGTGGATAATTAAGTGTATAAGTGGGATTATAGTTTTTTACTTCATATATAAAGTTCATTGTAGCTGTATCTGTGCCGTCTGTTACATTAGCCTGAACAGCATGTGTTCCTCTGTCAGAAATTGAAGGATTGTCAGTAATCTGTCCTGACTGGTCAATATTGACAATCGAGTCATTGACATCCCAAGTCAGGTCATCATTATCTGCATCAGTGACGTTCAATTGAAGACTCATTGACTCATTATGGAAAAGGGCATACTCTGATATTGTTTCGTCCCAAGCAGGGGCACTATTCTGGATTGTTATTTCAGCAGATTTCCAGTCTGAGTAACTATTACCATCAAAACTCCTGACACTACAGTTCCACACATCATCTTTTGATGTATCAGAAGAACTAAGTGTTGAGATAACAGCATTAGATCCATTACTCAGTCCTGTATTCTCTCCGCTATCATGCTCAGCACAGCTTGCTGTGCAGTTATACCATTTGTATTCAACTGAGAGGGTATTGTTTTCAGTATCAGTTGGTGTTGCATTGCATTTGATGTTGTCATCTGTGTAAGCTGTTGAAGGTGAGAATGTAGGTGTTGTTATGGTGGGTGCCTCATTCACATCAAATTCGCCACTTCCATATGTTTCAAGCTTTACATAATCTGTGTAAAGGGAGTTGTGTTCTTCTCTATATTTTTTATCTGGGTGTTTGATGTAGTATCCTTCAGCAGCAAATTCTAGTTTTGTGTAGTTTTCTGGTGCTCCAAACTCAAGATAATGCTCGTCACCTCTGTTCATAACAAGATAAATATTATCTGATTCCTGCACCATGCTGATGTTTGCATTGGTTATGGATGAGAGTTCCACTATTTCTGAGCCATCAACTAATAAATAGATTCTGTCAATGTAGATAGTTTCTTCCAGCTCTCCAGTTATTTTTAGTTTAATCTTGTCTTCTTCAATTTGTGTTTGGGATATATCTGTAAAGTCAAGATATTCTCTACTTGATGATGTTGCTCCTCCAATGAAATCTGAAAGGAATTCATAACCATTATTATTGTAAGTGTAAATGTACGGTGAGGATCCTGATCTTACACACCTGACGGGCAAATCTACATTTTTTGACCTATAATAATGTTCAACAGACCCAGAACCAAACCTTACTAACCAAGCATATGTTGAACTGTATTCCGATGCTGTACGGTAGGTACTAGATGCGGAGTCATCCCATTCAGGTTCACAGGTATTCTGACCTCCATCACCACCATCCCATCCACATGCGTCCACTCCAAGCTGATAGGCCTGACAAGAATCTGGTAAGTCGTCATCATCATCGCAGTAAGGAAGATACCAGTCTTCAAACCCACCATGTGACGACTGGCAGCACATATTGCAAGCCCAGTAAGAAACATCTGAACAGTCTCCCGGGCAGTCACCAGCATAGGTTCCATATTTGCCCCAGTCAGAATCACCTATTGTTTCAGACCACATATCACCGGTTGTTCCACAGTAAACAAAATCATTGCTTAAATTTGTGCTTGTGTTATAACAGTCACTATCAGCACAATCAATATATCCATCTCCATCATTGTCTTCTCCGTCTGCACAGCCGTCTGCATAGTTTGTATTGTTCTCATCAGGCATATAAACATACTTTTCTGTTGTTACCTTGAAAGCCACTTTTCCATTGGTGTTAACATATGCTTCAGGCGTTGAGGCTTCATAATGGTTAAGTGTCTGGTCAGAAAGTGATGTGAAATCAAGTATGTCAAATTGAGTCCAGCTGCTGTCATTGTAATCCCATGCATACAGTGTGGTGTTGTATCCTGACTCATTTTCTCCATATCCTTCCCATGTAATATTAAGCATGCTTGGTTCTTTTGATGATATGTTGAAGACAAATATCTGGGTATCATATTCCCCTTTGGCATCGGCAAATTCAGTCACCCATCTTGAATTATCAGACTCATTGATATTGCCGTAATCTGTTGAAGTGGCTTCGTTGTCATAATCAGTAGGACTTGATGCTGTACCATTTTTCTCAAACGCATTCTTGTTTGTGAGGTCAGAAAAGTCATAATCAATTATTTTGTCACATGTTCCATCTTCATCACATATCTGGGCATACCATTCAAGTGTACCATCTCCTGACTGGGATGTGTATTCTGCTTGTGTTGGTGAGGTTGAGTCAGTGGAAGAATATGCAATACATCCTGCCTGCTGGTTATAGTTACAGTTTGTGAAGTCAGTGCTGTCATCTATCAACAGCCTTACATTCTTCCCACCGGTAGGATGAGACCAATAAGAAGTGAACATAACCTTTTCTCCCACACTTATTGTTGAGGCATTATCAGTTACATTAATCATGGTCAGTACTTCAGGATCATATGCATAATCCGTAACACTGTTTTCGTGACTCTTAAACTCAAACAACAAAGTAGCATAACCTGCCTTATGCATATAGTTAGAAAGATAACCCGTATTGTCACAAGAATAATCCTCAACTAAAAGCTTTTCAATCTCCAATGAAATAGCAGATTCAAGTTCATTGTATTCAAACATGTTTCCTTGGAAATCAACCAACTTCAACTCATCCTTAAGTGACTCTTCGCCACACTTGATATCCAAAAACTCCATCTCGTCAAAGGTATCTGGATCATCAGTCAAAAACTCAGTCCAGCCGGCATTGGGAGAGGTAATGGTGAGATTGGCAATACCAGTTGTGTTAAAGGCAACTGTCCAAGTCTCACCATCCCTCAGATATGTATAGGGGTTGAGTATTGTAATTGATATTTCATAAATCTGGTTTGAAAGATGAGGAACTGTCCACTCCAACATATCTATTAGATTGTTATTGTTGGAGTCAATATATTGTACATTTTCAACTTTCTCTTTCCCACTGTCTTTTATCCAATAAACAGTTATTGCTTCTCTTGGAGACTCTTCAATCTCTGTTGAGGCCAGTATGTTTTTATAATGTATATCAGAACTGATTATCACTTGTTTTTTGTATTTACTGATTTCCTTTTCTGTCTTTTCTGGTCCAGGTGTCTGGTAACTTATTTCAACCTCTTTTGTTGTGTTTAATTCAAGTTTCATCTCTTTTGGTTTGCCTGCCTTTAATCTGGAAAACTCTTCAACAGAAAGTTTTCTGTCACCAATATCAACTTTAACATCATCACCGGTTTGAATATTATATGCACTTCCAGGGAGTGTGACTGTTTTGACATCCTTGACTCTCTTTAACCAAGTGACAGGCTCCCCGACTTTTACTTCTGTGTGATTGAATTCTTCATAGGTAATGTTTTCAGTTGCATTGGGACTTGATACATTAGTGGTTATGTTCTGGGTGGCATTCAGCTCAGTTGTCAGATTCTCAGTCAAATTCAAAGCAATATTCTCTTCCTCAAATTGCCGGTAAGTGTAGGTTATTGAACTTAGATTCAAAGTGGCGTTTTCAACTATAATCCTTAGTGTAGTGTTCGATGGATAATTCTCCAGTAGACATGTCTCTTCACATTCATTGCTGAAGCTTACTAACTGTCGAGATATATTCTCTTTTGTGTTTGAAATAGATTCATTTGCTGATTGATTGATTACTTGTTCTGTTGTATTTGTCTGATTAACATCTGGATTTGTAAGGTTTAACTCAGTCTGATCCGTGACATTCTTCGCGGTTTCATTAGTGCCAACCAAATTATCAGAAATTCGGTTATTCCCACTTGCATCTGAGCTATAAACTAAAAGCTCATCAAGATAGATTTGAACCCTCTCTCCAGAATAACTTCCACTAACAGCAAGCGAAGTCAGATTGCCCTCCAGAGAAAGATTCAACTCAGAGGATTGATTGAAAACCTGATTGATCTCAAGAGTGGTCTGATTAGTTTCACCAACAGCCATACCCGTAATCTGAGGTCTGATGAAAACAAAAACACCTAGAAGCAGAGCTACAATTAGCACAACTTCTACAACTTCCCTTGTGTGTTTAGTTTTCATTCTTTTCCTTTGCCCTGTGATATATTGTCCAGATTGTCCTCTGATCTCTGTCCAAGAGCTTTGCGACCTCAGAATACCTCATGCCCTGATCTACAAGATACAGACAGATGCTCTCAAAACAAGTTAGTTTGCTTGTGAAAATATTGAGTGGTATTTTGACCTTGGAATCTTCTTTTAACTGCTCAGGGAGCTTGTTTTGAGCGTTCTTGTAAGAAACTGCAATATTGCTAGGTGACCTGTCGAGCATTTCTGATATTTCTTTATTTGATAGTCCTTTTTGGTGAAGATACTTTGTGATACTTTCAAGAATTCCAAGCTCTTTTGTGAATACTGAAGCAGGAAGATAGTCTTTTTTCTCGATTAATACATTTAATTCGCCTTCCAGGTCGTACTTGTCCCTGATATTTTTGTAAAATGATTCAAGAAACGCATCCAGCAACTTCCTGTCATTTTCTTCTAATATCTCTCGTATTTCATGCATGAGGTATTTTAAATCTTTTATGTATTTACTTAAATATTTTTCTATATTATTAAATTATATATGTATTTTGTTAAATTATATATGTTCAGCGACAATTTGTGAACAAGAATCTGGCCCAGTTGCGAAGCTTGCGCTATCCAGTGATCCAGAGCAAGCGACCCTCAAGAGAATACCAAATTAGACTAATTAAGAGGATTAACATAGCCACAAATATCTGCTCTTTTCAGTAATATTTAAATACACAAAATCTTTTCAAGCTGGTATGGCACGCAAAATTATTTATTTCTCAACTACTACAGCGTAAGCCATACATTGTTATTTGGGTCACTAAAAGACATATTACAGGTGAGAGCAAATGAAAGTTGAAATTGATGGAAAAACAAAGGATGTGGATAAGGGAATTAAACTGTCAGAAATCGCACCAAAAGGTGCTGTAGTTGCCAAACTCAACGGAAAACTGGTTGATTTAAGCACAGAAGTAACAGATGACTCCACAATCACTTTCTATGATGCTCACACAGAGGAAGGTCTGGATATTTTAAGACACAGTGCAGCTCATGTCCTTGCTGATGCTGTTAAGAAATTATTTCCTGATGCACTACCGACAATTGGTCCTGTTGTTGATGAAGGTTTTTATTATGACTTCTATGCAGAGCCCTTTAGTCCAGAGGACTTAGAAAAGATCGAAGAAGAGATGAAAAAGATAGTCAAGAGAGACGAGAAGTTTAAAAGAATTGAGCTTGAGTTGGATGAGGCAAAAGAGCAGTTCAAGGATAACTCATACAAGATTGAGATGGTTGAAGAGTTTGGAGAGAATCTTTCTGCATACAAACATGGTGATTTTATTGACCTTTGCAGAGGTCCTCATATTCCAAGCACGGGGTTCATAAAAGGTGTAAAACTAACTAAGGTTGCAGGAGCTTACTGGAGAGGAGATGCTAAAAACGAGCAGCTCCAGAGAATTTACGGTATTGCTTTCCCAACAAAAAAACAGCTTGAGGAATATGTAAAGCAGAGAGAAGAGGCAGAGAAAAGAGACCACAGAAAACTGGGCAAGAGATTAGAGCTTTTCAGCATGCATGAGGAAGGTCCTGGTTTTATCTTCTGGCTTCCTAATGGTCTTAAGGTTAAAAAAGCTCTTCTTGACTTCTGGAGAAAAAAACACAAAGAAGCTGACTATCTATTAATTGAAACCCCATTTATTCTGCACAGAAAGCTCTGGGAACAGTCAGGACACTGGGAAAACTACAAAGAAAAGATGTACACTTTGAAGATTGATGACCAGGACTTTGCAATAAAACCAATGAACTGCCCTGGCGGGATGCTTGTCTACAATGAAAAAATCCATTCATACAGGGAGTTTCCGTTGAGGGTTGGTGAGCTGGGGTTTGTGCACAGGCACGAGCAGTCAGGTGAGATAAGCGGACTTTTGAGAGTACGTGGATTTTTGCAGGATGACGCTCATATCTACATGACTCCTGAACAGCTTGAAGATGAAATAATCAATGTTGTCCAGCTGTGCCTTGAATTGTATGAACCGTTTGGTTTTGAATACGAGGTTGAGCTTTCAACAATGCCTGAAAAACATATAGGTACAATCAAACAATGGGAGCACTCAACTAATGCTCTTAAAAATGCTCTTGACAGAATGGAAATAGATTACAGGACAAGTGCTGGCGAGGGTGCATTTTATGGTCCAAAGATTGACTTCCACTTGAAAGATGCTATTGGAAGAACCTGGCAGTGCGGTACAATCCAAGTTGATATGGCTTTACCCGAAAAGTTTGATATGACATATGAAGGAGAAGACGGTGAGAGGCATAGACCCATCACAATCCACAGGGCTCTTTATGGTAGTATCGAGAGGTTTTTGGGAATATTGATTGAGCATTATGCTGGAAAATTCCCCATGTGGCTGAGTCCTGAACAGGTCAGGATAATGAGTGTTGCAGACAGGTTTAATCCGTATGCACAAAAGATTGCTGACAAATACGAAGAGGCAGGAATCAAGGTAACAACTGATTTCAGATCTGAGTCTGTCGGTAAAAAGATTAGGGATGCGCAGGTTGACTATGTGAATTACATGATTATTATTGGCGGAAGAGAAGAAGAAGCAGGAAAGGTTAATGTTCGGACAAGAGAGGAAGAAGTTTTGGGCATGATGGATCCTGATGAGTTCCTGGAAAAGATGCTCACAGAGATAAGCGAGAAGAAATAGTACTATAGCCTACCTTGGCCAGATGGAGCAGATCCTGTTTCTATACCTTTCGGCGATGATGTGGACGATGGCCGGACAGGGGATGCCCCCTCCGGGGTGTCCGGCGAGGAGTGCAACGACGACATCCGTCAACAACATCATCGCCGCAGGATCAAAGGAACAGGACAGGGAAGCCAACCTTCTGTGCCAAGGCGGTGGGATTCAAATGAATTTGTTTCTTTTTCAATAATTTTAAAAGTAAAGGTGTATTTACAGGGATTATGGTACTTGACAAGCTTGGAAGTTCACTGAGAAGCACTCTAGAAAAGGTTGCTAAGTCTCTTTTTGTAGATGAGAGTCTGGTAAATGAGCTTGTAAAAGATATCCAAAGAGCACTTCTGAAGGCTGATGTTGATGTCAAGCTTGTTTTTGAACTTTCTGAGGATATAAAAAAAAGGGCTCTTAAAGAGGAGACTCCTGCAGGGATAAGCAAAAAAGAGTATCTGGTAAAGATTGTCTATGAAGAGCTTGTTAAGTTTCTGGGTGAAGAAGAAAAGACAATTACAATCAAGAAAAAACCTACAAAAATCATGCTGGTTGGTCTTTTTGGTTCTGGTAAGACTACTACCACTGCAAAGCTTGGAAGATTTTACCAGAAAAGGGGTTTTAAGGTTGCACTTGTCCAGACAGACACTTACAGACCTGCTGCATTAGAACAGTTAAAACAGCTTGTGGAAAGGGTAGGAATAACTGTTTTTGGTGCAAAGGATGATGCTGTCAAGATATATGAAAAATATGAAAAAGAGTATTCTAAGTTTGATGTTGTTATTGTTGATACTGCCGGAAGGGATGCACTAAATGATGAGCTTATTGATGAGCTCAACAGACTGAACAAAAAAGTTGAGCCTGATGAGACTCTTCTTGTGCTATCTGCTGATATTGGGCAGGCTGCCCAGGAGCAGGCAAGAAAGTTCAGTGAAACAGTTAATGTTTCCGGTGTGATTCTGACAAAGCTTGATGGTACTGCAAAAGGTGGTGGAGCTTTGACTGCCTGTTCAATTACTGATGCCAAGGTGGTTTTTGTTGGTGTTGGTGAAAAGCTTGATGACCTCGAAAAATTCAGGCCAAAAAACTTTGTTGGAAGACTTCTTGGCATGGGTGATATTGAAGCTTTGTTGGAAAAAGCACAGCATGCAATCTCTGAAGAAAAAGCAGAGGACTTGAGCAAGCGTTTCCTGAAGGGTGAGTTTAATCTTCTTGATTTGTATGAACAGATGGAAGCTATGAGCAACATGGGGCCACTAAAAAAAGTGATGGAGATGATTCCGGGAATGGCAAAGCTTCCTGACAACTTTGTCGAGGTGCAGCAGGAGCGACTTGTGTTGTGGAGGCATGCAATGGACTCCATGACAAAACAAGAGCTTGAAGAGCCTGAGATAATAAATGCCGATAGGATTGAGAGGATATCACATGGTTCTGGTGTTCCTGCTTCTGAGATAAGAGCCCTTCTAAAACAGCATAAACAGAGCAAGAAGATGGCTAAGATGCTCAAAGGGGGAGATCCTGAAAGACTGATGAAAAAACTCCAAAAAGGAAAAAAGTTTATGCCTAGATAGGAAAAATTTATTAAGCTCCTTCTGAAATTGAAGCTTTATGGAAAAAGAGTATGTTATGGTTTGTCCCAAATGCAAATCGCCAGACATTTATGTTGATAAGTCAAATAAGCTGCAGCCTGCTCTTGGGGTGCCTACAATGTATGGCTGTAACAATTGCGGGCATTCAGGATATACTTTTCCGGAAGTTGAAATATCTGAGCTGGAAGAATTTGAGGAAGAGATCCGAGCTAAAGGATTAGCATACACAAAAAAGGATAAAACCCCTCTTGTCGATGTTCAATATGGAAATTTTGTTGTAAGAGTGATTTGGAAAGTGACATCCCCTATACTAGTAGTTCTGGGCATAATTCTATTCTCCAGGAATATTTTTTTAGGTGGATTTGTAACTTTTTTTGGTCTTGTGTTATTCTACATAACTTATTTCAGGAAGAGTAAATTGCGGGATTAAATGGTAAGCTCATTTGTAATAGCTGCGATTGTATTATTTCTCATTTTTGTAGCTTATTTTATTGGAAGGATATTGGAAAAACAGAAGTGGAAAAACACAATAGAAATAGAAAGAGAAGATGCTATCAAGAGGTCAAGGGCTGTATTGAAGGGAAAATTCACTGAGCAGCTGGCACCTTACATGCCGGGTTTCAAGTATTCTCCGACTGAAGTGAGGTTTATTGGGAAGCCGATTGATTTTATTGTGTTCAAAGGGATGGATAAAAAAGAGCCTGAAGAAGTTGTTTTTGTTGAGGTCAAGTCAGGCAAATCTGGTTTATCAACTCCTGAAAGAAAGCTAAGGGATTTGATTAAGGAGAAGAAAGTGAGCTGGGAGTTGTACAGGCCTGAGTCTTAGATTTGTCATATACTTTTGGGTTGCTTGCGATTTTTTTTAGCAAGCTATAAATATCCTAATTTTTCCTCCGTGGCCAGATGGAGTTGACCGAATATTAGGTCAACGGAATAGGACGCGAAGCGACCGTCTGTGCCGGGGAGGAGGAAAAAGGATGAAGAATTTTCTTTGCCATGAGATGCTGACTTTAGAAATATTTTAATCTAAGTTTACTACTTTTGTATACTTTTAACTAACAAATTCAAATCCAACTACCATAATAAATTTAAACTCAACCATATTCACAACAGCTTATGAAAAGAGTGTGGTTCTTGATTTTGCTTCTTTGTATTCCGGGTGTTTTTGGAATCTGTTCCTGTACCTGCAACAGGCTGCGGGATCTTAGGTACCCTGGTCCAAAAGAGTATGATATTGATAAGGCGTTTATTGATATGGAGATTGGTGAGGACGGGAAAATTTATGTGAATGAGACTATTACTTTTGATTTTTATCTGGGTAAATTTTCTTATGCATACAGGGATTTTGAAGTTCCTGTAAGCGAGGTTTCTGTTACAGAAAACGGCCAGAAAATCTGCTATGATGTACTGGGAGATAGTGTTAAGTGGTATTTTGATGAGAAGAACAACAACAAAAGAACTTTTACTATCCACTACACAACCACCAAGGTTGTGACTGTTTATGATGATTATTCTGATTTTTACATGAAGATCTGGGGTGATGAATGGGCTGTTCCTGTAGAGGATATTGAAGGTGAGATTACTCTTCCTGCAGGAATAGAACCAGAAGAAGTGTATACATGGGGCCACCCTGACCTTTCTGGAAAGATCGGGATGAGTGACGAGAGAACAGTTGTCTACCAGGCATTTGGTGTGCCAGAAAACCAATGGGTTGAGTTAAGGGTTGCTTATCCTTCTGAGCTT
Organism: uncultured Methanosarcinales archaeon; assembly: GCA_964444505.1. Lineage (GTDB taxonomy): Archaea > Nanobdellota > Nanobdellia > Woesearchaeales > JAGVZT01 > CAYUHF01. Next base: position 42,868 of record CAYUHF010000004.1, read on the forward strand.
ATGTCGTCTTTAGAAAACGCAGAAAGAATAAAAGGAGATGGGCTTCAAAAAATAATTAGAGAGGAGAGAAGACAGGAAAATCAGAAAGTGTTTATTTTTGCAGGTCTTATAATACCTCCTGTGATAATGATTGTTGTTTTTGTTTACCTGTTTTTTAAGTTTGGAAGAGAACCAAAGATTGAATATGATGCAGAATATGAAAGAGAAATACCCTATGAATATAGTCCTTCTATTGTGAGTGCGCTTTTGAATCAGCATAGTAAAAAACCAGGCTATTCTGCTTTTGGTGCTGTTGTCCTGGATCTTGTGAGAAGAAAATACCTTGAGCTCAAAAAAGTTAAAGTAAAAACACTTCTCGGGAAAAGGGATGATTTCCAGATAAGAATGAAAAAGAGTATTTCTGAATACCTTGGTGACAGCTCACTTACTTTTTCAGAAAAAAAGGTCTTAAGAATTCTTCATACATTGATGGACAACCGCAAGATTACTTTTTCAGAACTCAAGAGAAAGGCAAAAACAAAGACAACATTCAGCATGATGATGGATGACTGGAGGTCCAGAGTAAAAATGGAGATTGAGCATATGGATCTTCTTGGAGAGAACAAGCATTACCAATATTTTTTTATTGCCTCTGTTGGGCTTTTTGTTGTTGGAAGTATTTTGCTGTTTTTTATTCCACTGGATTTCTTATTTATTGGTGTAGGGTTTGGGTTTATTATTGCAGGTGTTGTTTCAATGCTGTTGAATGGAATACTAAATGAAGCTCTTCCAAGAAGAACACCCAAGGGAGCACTTCATTACAAGAAGTGGATGGCATTAAAAAGATTTCTTAAGGATTTCAGCGAGCTTAAGAGTGTTTCAACTGATGCAGTTCAATTGTGGGAGCAGTTTCTTGTTTACGCTATTCCACTGGGAGTTGCCAAAAAGGTTGAGAAAAACATGGAGAGAGTTTTCAAGATATCAGAGAAAAACCCTGTTGTTTTGTATGGAGTCACTTACACAAGCCTGAGCTCTTTTGACAATTTCACTTCATCAATAAACTCTTTCAGCTCAACAGTGTCACACTCTGCTTCGACTTCAGGATCAGGAGGTTTTAGTGGTGGCGGCGGTGGAGGAGCTGGTGGTGGAGGGGGCGGGGCAGGCTAATGAAAAGACTACAGACAGCAGAGCACATCCTGATAAGAACAGTTGAAGCTTATAATGCAGAGCACCATAAAACTTTTTTCAAACCGAATTTTGCAAAAATTGATGTTTTTTGTTTAAAGGATTTAAGGCCTTTTTTGAAGGGAATTGAAACAAAGGTCAACCAGATTATTCAAAAAAACCTGGATGTAAAAACATACACTCTTAAAAGAGATAAGGCCGATGTTTCGCTGGTTAAAATACCTAAGACAGTGAAAAGTATCAGGATAGTTGAGATAGATGATTTTGACAAAAGAGCATGCAAGGGTTCACATGTTGATAATACAAGAGAAATAGGCACTTTTGTGCTTGATGGTATACAAGAGATTGGAGATAAAAAATACAGATTCACTTTTCACGTAGAATGAAAGTTACTGTTGTTGCTTCGGGGTCAAATGGAAACTGCTGTATGGTTGAGAATAATGGAACTTCTCTTTTGATAGATGCCGGGAAAAGCTGCAGTGAGATTGAAAAAAGACTCGAAAGACAAGGAAAAAACCTTGACAATCTTAAGGCAATAGTTTTAACCCATGCCCACACTGACCACACATCTGGTGCAGGGCCTATTTCAAGAAAGTATAACGTGCCTGTCTTTTTGAAAAAAACTATGTATGAAAAGGCAAGGAAAAAAATTGGAAAAACACAATACAAGTTTTTCAGTGGGAAGTTCAGGATCAATGGAACTGAGATAACTCCTGTAAAGACTTCACATAGTATTGCTTCTTATGGTTATGTTATTGGAAAGTTTGGTTTGTTTACTGATACAGGCATTCCCACGTCTGATATGGAGAAGATAATGCCAAAGCTTGAGGGTGTTCTTCTGGAGTCTAATCATGATGTTGATATGCTGATAAACGGGCCTTATCCTTATTATTTAAAACAGCTTATTCTTTCAAATGAGGGCCATCTGAACAATATTGATGCCTGCAATTTTGTTGAAAATTTTGGAGAAAACATTTCATATGTTCTGCTTGGGCATCTTTCCGGGACAAACAACACTCCGAAAGCTGCAAAACAGACTTTTGAGAGCTTGGTAAAAAGAAAGGTTGATTTTCATGTGTGCTCCAGAGAAAAACTTAGCGGTACCTGGAAAATATGATGGGCCCGCCCAGATTTGAACTGGGGATATTCGCCGTGTAAGGGCGACGTCATTTGTGGCATCTTTTGACCATAGGCGGCCAAGCAAAAGCGCATGCCGTCCCTGTTTTGGTCCATATTAAAAGATGGAGCCACTAGACCACGGGCCCGAATAATAAAACAAATATTGTTTACTATTTAAAGCTTTTTCTTGAGCTCTTCAATTAGTTCCACTGGTGTCGGATCCACTCCGTACTTTAAGGCCAGAAAATATGCTGACCAGTAGGCCATGTATATTGCAGAAAAAATCTTTACCAGCTGAGAGCTTCCCTTGATTACTACTTCTGTGCAAGAAGCCTCTTCTGAGATGATATCTTTTGTAATCTTGAATCTTTTCTGGATCCTTCTGTGGCAGTCATCTTCTCTTACCATGATTACCTTGAAGTCACCGTTAGGCCTTGTCCAGCCCAGAAGCTCATTATGGTTTAATTCAGGAAAATAGTTGTAGAATGCATTTGTCTTTGCATTCTCGTTTATTGCAATCTTCCACATCTCTGCTACCATGTATAGTGTGTCTGACCCATAAATAACAGGCAGTCTTCCCTCCATCGAGGTTGCAAGCTCCTCCCCCTTCATCTTGAAGTGAGGGTTCTGCAGCTTTTTGACAACTTCTTCAACATCAATCTTGACAAAGCCGGAGTTCTCAAGTACTCTTAGCATTGCAAAGGTCATGTAACCGACTGCTAGTCTTGGCTGTATGCCTTCAGGTATTTCAATTATTGTTTTGTTGTCTTGTTTTGCATTGTCCTTGAGCTTACCGCCGGAGGTTACTGCAATTATCTGTGCTTTGTCTTTTGCTTCTTTGTATGCTGACAAAGTTTCCTCTGTGTTTCCTGAATAGGATGTGACAAACACAAGTGTTTTTTTGTCTACAAATTTGGGTATTCCATAGCTTTTATGAACATACACTGGGACATCTGCAACATCCCGGAAAAATGTTTTTATAATATCAGACGGCAGACCTGAGCCACCCATACCGCAAAACAGAATTTTATCAACTCCTTTAACCTCAATCTTTTCCCCTAATTCATAACCTTTCTTTATTTGTGATGGAAAATCCTCCAGAACTGCAAGCATATTTTGTTTGTCTATCATTTGAACACCTCTTTGTATTGTTTGATTGCTGTTTTATATTTAAAAGTTTCGAGAAATGCAATTATAAAAGGCTGGTTTATCCCAAAATGGCATAGAGGATACTGATTAAGGTTCAATCCTTCCTCTCATGGCACAGACGGTCGCTTAGCGCCCTATTTCGTTCCTATGGAACTACATCTGGCCACGGAAGGATTTCTCAATTCTGCACAAAATATCAATCTCTAAATAGCATCCTTTATCTTATCTAAAAAATTCTTGTCAGGACTCTCACCTAAAGTATCTGCGTATTCTCTTAAGAGTTCTTTTTGTTTTTTTGTTAGTTTCTCTGGTGTCTGGACTTTTACTTTAACCATCTCGTCTCCCCTGCCCCTTCCGTTAAGGTGAGGTATTCCTTTGCCTCTCATCCTCAGAACTGTGTGTGACTGTGTTTTGGGAGGGACTTTGAGCTCTGCTTTTCCTTCTAGTGTTGGAACAGTTATCTCTGACCCAAACACTGCCTGTGTAAAACTTATTGGGATTTCCACATAGATGTCATCTCCTGCTCTTTCAAATACTTTGTGGGGTTTTATGCGGATCACAACATAGAGATGTCCTGAAGGGCCTCCATTCTGACCCGCGTGTCCTTCTCCCTGGAGTCTCAGACTTGAACCATCCTCTATCCCCTCTGGAACTTTTATTTCCAGAGTGCTTTCGGTTCTAATCTTTCCATTGCCCTGACACTGGGGGCATTTTTCCTTGATTATCTTGCCATCGCCGCCGCATTTTCTGCATCTTGTTCTTGTTGAAACCACACCAAATGGAGTTCTTCTTGTTATTGATTCCATCCCGCGGCCGTTGCACTGATCACAGGTTTTGAGCGCGCTTTGTGAAGCTGCCCCTGTCCCACCACACTTATCACAGGTTTCTACTCTCGGGACTTTGATTTTCTTTTTTGTACCAAATGCAGCTTCTTCCAAGGTTATATCCAGTTCATACATCAGGTCAGAGCCTCTTCTTGACCTGCTCCTGCCAAAAGAGAAGTTTCTCCCGAAAAGCTCATCAAAAATACTGTCAAAATCAAATCTGCCGAAACCAAAATTAGAAAAGTCAAACCTGTTGAAATCAAAACCCTGGCTGAATGATGAGTCTGCAGTCCCGAACCTGTCATACTTAGCACGTTTTTCATCATCTGCAAGCACAGATGCTGCCTCGTTTATCTCTTTGAACTTTTCATGCGCATCCTGGTCTTTGTTCAAATCCGGATGGTATTTTTTAGCAAGTTTTTTGTATGCTTTTTTGATTTCCTGCTTTGATGCATCTTTTGATACTCCAAGTATTTCATAGTAGTCTTTGGTCATTGTAGTTCATCTCCCAATATCTGTGCAAGTTCCTGTTTGAGCTGTTTTGCATCTTTGAAATGGATTGTTGCAAAACCTTTTTTATCTGCTACTTTTATGTTTTTTTCAAGGTCATCAATAAAAACGCACTCACGGGGCTCAAGCTTAAGTCTGGTGAGCAGTATGTCAAAAAGTTCTCCATCTGCCTTGAGAACACCGTGTTCAGCAGAGAATATGATAAGGTCAAAGTACTTTGTGAGTTCAAGCCTTTCTACCTGATGCTCAAAGATACCTTTTATGTGGTCTGACAAGATTGCCAGCTTGTATTTCTGCAACTGTTTTACAATGGAAATTACATCTGGATTGAGTTGAAGATTGTCTCTCATTTCTCTTGATATTTTTTCATTTACTTTTTCGTCTATACCCTGGACATTCCTTACAAATTTGTTGAACTCATTTAATGTTATATTGCCTCTCATAAGCTCTGGCAGATGATTGCTTCCATATACTTTTTCCAGTGCTTCTTCTGGACTGATTTTAAGATGTTGCTTGTATTTTCTAAGTATTTTCAATGTATTTCCTGGTATTGTGAGTACATCTCCAAAGTCAAAAATTACTGCTTTTATCATCTTATATCTTCAGGGTTAATATCTATTCTTTTAAAAATTTCCTGTTCTAGTTGTTTTGTCATTTCAACTATTTCCTGGTTGAAGTCAAGATTTGGATATCTTTCCCTTGCATCCCTGAACCTTTCATCTACTGATACTATCTGGTCATGTAGCACTCTTCTGTCTGCATAGTGAACAATTTTTTCTTCCCATGTGATCAGATCTTTTATAAAGTTGCACCTGTGTTTTTTTGCTGTTTTTCCAAGTTCCAAATAACCCATATCAGACAGTATTTTTTCTGTGACTTCTCCATGGTTTGGTTTTCGAAGTGTCTTAATTTTGTCAAGGTCATGCAGCAGTGATGCCCTGTCAACAAGTTCAACATCAATATCTAAGCCTGACTTCTTTAGTTTATTTGCCAGGAGGACAGAAATCTTGTTTACCTGTAGAGAGTGTCTTAAAACATTTTCTGGAACGTGTTCTTTGAGAAGCTTTATTGCCTGTTTACGGGTTGGCAGGGACAAGTTTACCCACCTCATTCAGCTGGTAATCGGATGCATCTATATTGTCAATTACTTCAATAATTTCCAGAGGTGATCGAACTTTCCAGTTTGGCTCTGGATCCCATATGAAATCACCTTCAAAACCAGCTCCTACTGCAAATACCTGCAATCCTGTGAGGTTTGCATTATAGGCAGTTCTAAAATCATTTCTATGGTCACCAACAAAGACAATTGGGCCCTCTACAGCAAGTTCATCAGCGCATCTTATGAGTCCCTGGGGGTGTGGCTTGTGATAAGCACAGTTATCAGAGCCAACAATAACAGGAAAATACTCAGAAATACCATGGTGTTTAAGTACCGTCCTTATTGTTCCGGATGTATTGAGTGAATGCACAGCCATGGGGAGCTCTAGAGTTCTGACAAGCTCAGGAATACCTTCATAAAGAGTAACAGGCATACTAAGTTCCTGGTGATAATGGTCCCATAGCCCATCTTGAGCCCGTAAGATTTCTTCTTTACTCAGTCCAAGATCTTCATATATCTCAGTGAAGTGATCTACTCTTGAAACAAGGTCAAGATAATTCTGCTTATCTTCGAGCTGCTCTTTTGGAGGGTGTCCAAGATGTCTACAGATTGCTCTTGTGACATGTCTGTTTGATTCAAATGTTGCTCCTAATGTGCCGTCATAATCAAAAACAACAGCACAGACATTACTCGTCATCTTTCACTTCATAGTCAGCATCAACTACTTTCTCATCTTTGGTTTTTTCATTGGTTTTCTTCTCTGTCTTCTGACCTGCAGCTTGCTGAGCCGCCTGCTGTGCTGCCTGGGCCTGCTGATAAACTTCTGTACCAATTCCCTGGAGAACTTTGTTTAGCTCATCCATTTTTGAATCAAGTGCATCAAGGTCTTTGTCTTCTTTTTCAAGCATTTCTTTTAGCTCATCCAGATGCTTTTTCACTTCTTCCAGCTTGTCATCTGATACTTTGCCCTTGAACTCTTCCAGAAGTTTTTCAGTCGAGTAGACCATTGAGTCTGCTTTGTTTACTGTCTCTATTCTCTTTTTTCTTTCTTTGTCTTCTTCAGCATGTGCTTCTGCTTCTTTTTTCATCTTCTCAATTTCAGCTTCACTCAACTTCTGGGTTGCTGTGATCTTTATGGACTGTTCTTTTCCTGTTCCAAGGTCTTTTGCAGAAACATTCACAATTCCATCAGCATCAATGTCAAAAGTGACCTCGATCTGTGGTACTCCTCTTGGTGCTGGCGGTATTCCCACAAGGTCAAAGTTGCCAAGCAGTTTGTTGTCTGCTGCCATTGGTCTTTCACCCTGGAAAACCCTGATGCTTACTGCTCTCTGGTTGTCTGTTGCAGTGCTGAATACCTTGCTCTTTTCAACTGGAATAGTTGTGTTCCTGTCAATTAACTTTGTAAAAACTCCTCCTAATGTCTCAATTCCAAGACTTAAAGGTGTTACATCAAGAAGCAGTACATCTTTTACCTCTCCTGACAAAACACCGCCCTGGATAGCTGCGCCTCTTGCAACACACTCCATAGGATCAATTCCTCTTTCTATCTTTTTTCCGACATAGTCCTCTACAAACTTCTGGACTATTGGCATTCTTGTTGGTCCGCCCACGAGAATTACTTTGTTGATATCATCTGGAGTTAGGTTTGCATCTTTGATTGCCTGCTCCATTGGACCTTTACATTTCTGCACAATCGGCCTTACAAGTTCTTCAAGTTTTGACCTTTTTATTTTCATTACAAGGTGCTTTGGCCCGTCATCACCACCTGTGATGTATGGGAGGTTTACTTCAGTCTCCATTACATTTGATAGCTCAATTTTTGCAATCTCTGCAGCTTCTTTTACACGCTGCTTTGCTTTGTTGTCTTTTGATAGATCAACTCCCTCTTTTTTCTTGAACTCAGCAACAATATAGTCAGTAAGGACTTTGTCCATATCAGTTCCACCGAGCTGGGTGTCACCGCTTGTTGACCTCACTTCAAATACACCTTCGCCAAACTCCATGATTGTTACATCAAGAGTTCCTCCACCAAGGTCAAACACTAGAATTGTGTGCTCTTTGTCTGATTTGTCAAGTCCGTATGCAAGTGATGCTGCTGTTGGCTCATTTATTATTCTTACAACATCAAGTCCTGCGATTGCACCTGCATCTTTTGTTGCCTGCCTCTGGTTGTCATCAAAATAAGCAGGTACTGTTATTACTGCTTTTTCAACATCTTCTCCCAGAAACTTCTCTGCATCTCTTTTGATTTTTTGCAGAATAAATGCAGAAATCTGCTGGGGTGTGTACTCTTTTCCATTTATCTTGTACTTATGGTTTGTACCCATCTTTCTCTTGGCTGCAGTTACTGTTCTTTCAGGGTTTGTTACTGCCTGCCTTTTTGCAGGCTCACCAACTAAAAGCTGTCCGTCTTCTGTAAATGCAACTACGCTGGGAAAGGCCTTACCGTAAAGTGTAACTCCTTCTTCACTTGGAATTACTCTTGGCTTTCCTGCCTCAAGATATGCTGCCGCTGAATTACTTGTACCTAAATCAATTCCGATTATCTTTGACATCTAAATCACCTATTGCTTGTTTTAAAGATTCTAATTCTTTTATCACAGGACCGTGTCCTGGTATTATCACATCAGCAACATCAAGTATTTTTTTGATGCTCTGATCAAGATCATCATTGAAATAATCTGCAAACTCTTCTCTGTTCAATATGTGGTGAGCGTTTATCACATCTCCCGAGACAACTATTGTTTGTTTTCCCGGAACAACAACTGAGATGTGGCTGTGAAAGTGGCCTGGTGTTGACATTATCTTCACTCCAGGAATTTGAATGTCTTCTGGTTTTTCATAGATCTCAACTCCTTCAGGAGTCCATACAACCTGGCCGTTGACTATTGTCTTGTCTTTGAAAAGATAATTGTTAAAACAGTGGTCTATGTGAAAGTGAGTGTTAATCACATAATCAATGTCCTCTGCTTTAAGTCCTCTTTTTGAGAGTTCCTGGATGAGTTTTGTTTCATAGCCCCTGTAACCTGTGTCAACAAGGATATTTTTCTCGCCCCGAATTAGGGTCACACTTGAACAGATTGGTTTTACTTCATGGATTAGTCTGCCTTCAGCATCCTTATCTCCATGCACTCCCTCTATAAGTACTTCAACTTTCATTCTTCCAGTGCTTTTTTCCTAAGCTGATCAACACGCTCGTCAGTAAGTATTGGTTTTGGTTTTTTGACATGTTTTCTAAACGAAATCACATCAACTGATTCCAGAAACTTAACCAGTTTTCTGAAATTGAACTCATCATAGTCTTTTAGTGAACCCAATGCTTCATAGAGACTCTGGTCATAACACATAAGCTCTATGTCATCGGGTTTGCATTTAATAAGAGTGTCAATTCTGTCACTTGTTCCCAAAAAATACTTCAATACTGCGCTTGCTCTAATCAACATGCTCTGTTTGTTTTCCATTTTCCCTCCGTAAATCGTGATAGTCTAAATACTTCTCGAGTAATTCTTTTGATAGTAATTCGTGAAGGTCTGCCCCAGGTATGGGGTCTTTGAATTTGATATAATTAGCATACTGTCTTACTGACTCTGGATCATTCTTGTCAACAAGATAGTTTACATAAAACCACTGCAGCAGCTCTTCTCCATATGGTCTGCATGTGGCAACTTTGCAATGGAGTGGTTTTACTGGATGGATACTGCAGCCTTCTTCTTTAAGGAATACACACCTGCCGTAAGGTTTATCCTTTTTTATTGTCCGTGGTCTTAAAAACTCTCTATGAAATATTCGTTGTTTGTCAAGATAGTTTTCTTTTACTTGTTTTGGTGTCAGGTTCAAAAACTCTGCAATATTCAATAAATCATCTTCTACCAAAAATCCTGTGGTGAACTTGCAGCAGTGATTTGACCTGTCACAGGTGCTCCCGAGTTCAATCACTTTTTTCTTTGGTGTTTTTGTTGTTATTATCATTTCCCTCACTTACAATTACCTTTGGATGCCTAATAATTATGCTGTCCAGCTTGTAGCCTTTTGATACTTCTTCAACTATTTCTCCTTTGGGCTTGTCACTGCAGTTTCTGCATATACAGTCATGTATGTTAGGATCAAATTTGCCTTCTGCCTGTATTGGCTCAAGTCCAAGGTTTTTCAGGCTTGAGATAAGCTGGTTGTAGAGGGGTTTTACTGCCTCTTCCTGTTTTGCGTTCTCAAAACTGTCAAGAACAGGAAGGATCTTTCTTAAGACAAGTACCTTCCCCATCCTGACATAGTTTTCCTCTGATTTTTCTGTGCGTTTCTTGTAATTCTCAAAATTTGCCTGCACTCTTTTCAAGAGGTCTGTTAGTTCTTTGATCTCCTCTTCTTTTTTCTTTAGCTCTTCTGACAACTTACTCCCCCCTCTAAAAAACCATTGATTACTCTATTTTAATCTTTCTCTTCTTTGACTCTTTGTCTTTTGGCACTTCAACTCTCAAAACACCGTTTTTGTATGATGCCTTGGCCTTGTTCGGATCCACATTTGCAGGCAATGCCTGTCTTCTGTAGAACTGTGATCTTCCGACAGAGTATGTTTTTATCCCTTCTTTTTCTTCTTTGTGTTCTGTTTCTTTTTCCACCGTAACTTCAATATAATCATCTGTGATGTTTAGTTCAATGTCATCTTTGTCTGCTCCTGGAATCTCAAAACAGCTGATAACTGAATTCTCTGTTTCGTAACAGTCAGCTACTGCTGGCCTGAACTCTTCTCTTGGAGCAGGTAGATTTCTTTCTGCTGGAAGTCCAAATGCTCTGTCAAACTCTTTTTGCATCCTTCTCATTTCATCAAAAATATCCCAATACATAGTATCCACCTCCATTTGTTATGTTGACCTTAAGTCAACCACGTTTATTTGTAATGAACATCTCATATATAAAGGTTTCGGTAAAATTTATAAAACAGGATTGCATTAGCTTTATTATGATCATTCATCACAAGATAACAATTATAAGACAGACCCGGCCAAAACAGCCAAACATCAACCGTGAACTTCAATGGTTTGGAAAATCCCTTGGTCTGTTTAAATCAAGAGACAAGGACAGGTCTTGCTATCGGATATTTGTCGAGCTTCTCAAAAGTTCAAAAAAGGGTGACGGGCTGACTTCTGATGAGATAGCAGAAAGAGCAGAGTTGTCAAGGGGAACAGTTGTTCACCATCTTAACCATCTGATGGATTCTGGAATTGTCATCAGAAGTCACAAGAAATATCATCTCAGAAATGACAGTCTGGAGATGCTTATAGAAGAATTAGAAAAAGATGTTCTTAGAACATTAAATAATCTAAAAACTATTGGTCAAAGAATTGACAAAAGACTTGATCACTGAAGTTCTTCTGGTTGTTCTTTTTGTCTGTAGATTTTTGCAAATGCAGGTGTGCAAACAATATAGTCATCGCCAAACCCGGCAATGTCCCCGTCAATTGCATCACAGGTCTTTTTGAGCTTGTTGATTGCTCTCTTGAGCTCGATGAGATCCTTATCCTTTATAGGTCTTATGTTGACTAATGCTATTGTATAACCTTCCCGTAATGCCTTTAGTATTGGCTTTACATCAGAAAAATCACCTATGTTGTATGGTCTTACAGTGATTTCTGCATTGTCGTCATCATAATCAGTCTCAAGCTCTACATACTCCTGCTCAACTTCCTGGAACACGTCCGGTTCCGATCCAAATCCCAACCCTTTTTTGATGTCTGAAAAGAAACTCATCTTACCCTCCTTGTAACACTAAAACACATTACTTATAATACCTATTTAAATTTTTCGAAAACAAGAGACCGCAAGAAATTTAAAGTTCCGGGTAAAACATCATGCTATGAAAACACCAATTCTTGTAATTAATTTCAAGACTTACAAAAAAGGCTCAAATGATGATGCAGTAAAGATGGCCAGGCTTTGTGACAGGATTGCCAGGGAAAAAAAAGCTAATATTGCAATTGCTGTGCAGGCACTTGATCTGTACAGAGTAGCTAAAGAAGTTGAGATTCCTGTTTTTATCCAGCATATTGACAATATTGATTATGGTGCCAATACAGGACATATTGTCCCGGCTGCAGCCAAAGAGTATGGTGCTTCGGGGTGTGTTATCAACCATTCAGAAGACAGTGTTGACCTTTTGAAGATTGAAGGAACAATAAAAAAAGCAAGAGAGATTGGTCTTACAAGTCTGGTCTGTGCTCCTCTGCCAGAGATTGCTGCAGAGATAACAAAGTACCAGCCAGACCTGATTGCATTTGAGCCTCCTGAACTTATCGGAAGTGAAACAAGCGTGAGTGATGCTGAGCCAGAGATTATTGCAGAAGCAGTAAAAGACGTCAAGGATGTTTTTGATATTCCTGTTTTGTGTGGTGCTGGAATCAAGAGCAGGCATGATGTAGAGGTTGCAATTGATCTTGGTTCTGCAGGTGTTTTTGTAGCATCACATATCGTGAAGGCAGATAACCCAGAAAAAAAGATTATCGAACTTGTAGAGGGCTTAGATGGGAGCAAGGGGAATAATTAGGGATGTTTTTCTTTTGTACCTTGGAGTCAGGCTGGTAGCTGTTTGGTTGTTTGGTGCAAAGTTTACTGTTCTTCTTGGGTTTATGGTAGTTATTATGATGCTTTCTTCTGCATGGTTTTTTCTTGAGAGATTTGGTGTTCTGTAGGTCAGAGATTGTTTTAATCGAAAGTTATTTAATTTGAGATTGATAGTAATTTTTTGGGATATGATTATAAAAAAAATTGAGCTTAGGAATATCAGAAGCTATGTTTCTGAAGAGATTGAATTTCCAAACGGTTCTGTGCTTCTCTCTGGAGAGATCGGCTCTGGAAAGAGTTCCATTCTTCTTGCTGTGGAGTTTGCCCTTTTTGGAATTGCAAGGGGTGTTCTTTCTGGAACAAGTCTCTTGAGAGTTGGAACTGACAAAGGTCATGTGGTTCTTAGTTTTAAAGCCGGCAAAAAAGATATTGTCATCAAAAGAACACTAAAGAGATCCAGTGGTGATGTAAGGCAGGATTCGGGTTATATTATTATTGACGGCAAAAAGGAGGAGGCCAGTCCTGTTGAGCTCAAGAGCAGGGTTCTTGAACTTCTTGGATATCCTGAAGAACTTTTGACAAAAAGCAAATCTTTGATTTACAGATATACTGTTTATACACCACAGGAGGAGATGAAAAGAATTCTTACTGAACAGAGCCAGTACAGGCTGGAGACTTTAAGAAAAATTTTCCAGATGGACCGGTACAAAAAAATAAGGGAAAATGCAGGGATACTTATTGATGCACTCAAGGACAGGAGCAATGAGCTCAGGGGACAGGTGCATGATCTGGATGATAAGAAAGAGGCACTTCTGGATATCAAAGATGACCTTGAGGAAAAAGAGAAAATACTTGAGGTAGTTAATGAAAAAAGCGGAAAGCTGAAACAAAAGATTGATGATAAGAAAAAAGAGATTGAAAAAAATGAGAAAAAAGCCAAGGAATTAAATGAGCTCAAAAATAAAAGAGATATTCTCCATCAGCGGCTCAAAGATATTGTGAAAAACTCTAATGAAAAAAGCAGGAAAATCAAAGAACTGGAGAATGAATCAGAAGAAATTGAAAAAAGACTTGAGAGTATTGAAGCCAAAAAGATTGATATTGAGCCAATAACAAAAAAGCTTGAGCAGGCTCAGAAGAAAAAAGATAATCTCATAAAAAACCAGGCTGAATACAGACAGGAGATTAAGAACAGAAAACAGAAGATAAAAGATGCAAAGGAGCTTATGGAAAAGATTTCCAGCCTTGCAAAATGTCCTCTGTGCCTGCAGGATGTTTCAAAATCTCATATTGAAAGAATAATAAATGAGAAAAAACAAGAGATTGAAGTTCTGGAAGATGATATTGGCAAATTTGAACAAAAACTTGATAAGACCAAAAAAGATCTTGAAGAGCTTGGTATTGAAAAACTCAAGGAAAAAGAGAAAAAAGCCCATGAACAGAATCTGAGGTGTCAGAAAAAGAAAAACCTAAGTGAGAAACTGGATGAGAAAAAGAACAACATCTCAGAATTAAGAGAGGAACTAAAGGAGCTTAAAAAACAGATAGGAAGAATCAATATTGAGAAAAGAGAAATCTCAGAAGAAATTGCGGATTATAAAGAGATTGGTGAAAAGACAAAATCTCTTAAAAAAGAGTTTGACGAACTGCAGAAAAAAGAGAAGAAAATTGATATTGAAAAAACAAAGATAAAAACTGAGGTTAAGAGTCTTAATGAAAACAAAGAAAGACTGCAAAAAGAGATAACTGAGAAAAAAGAGGCAAAAAAGGAGCTTAAGAGTGTCTCAAGAAAACAGGGCTGGTTGGCAGATCAGTTTGTGCCCTTGATGGTGAATATGGAACAGCATGTTATGATGAGGGTTTTCCAGGAGTTTAATGAGATTTTCCAGGAATTTTTTGATATTCTTCTTGAAGGCGAGTATATGTCAGTAAGATTAGATGAGGAGTTTAGTCCTGTTATAAACCAGAGGGGTCATGAGATTAGTTATGAAGATTTATCTGGTGGTGAGAAGACAAGTATTGCGCTTGCATACAGGCTGGCATTAAACAAAGTTATTAATGATATCATTGAGAATATCAAGACAAAAGATATTATTGTTCTTGATGAGCCGACTGATGGTTTTTCCACTCAGCAGCTTGACAAGATAAGAGATGTCTTGGACATATTAAATATCAAGCAGACTATCCTTGTGAGCCACGAGTCAAAGATTGAAAGTTTTGTAGAAAACATTATTCACATCACAAAAAGACAAAATATCAGCAGGGCTTACTGAAATATTTATAAATTCTCTTTGTTTCTCTAGTTAGTATGGATACAAAAATAATTCTTGTCGGTGTTGGGATTGTGGCAGCTTTTATTGCTTTCAAGTTATTCAGGAGAGCGCCTGATTTTGATGTACAGGAGTACTACAATGATATTCTAACTTCTGAAAAGTACAAGGTCAAGGGTCAGTTTGAAGAGTGATGAAGGGTCTTCTTCTTGTTTCTGGTGGTATTGACAGTCCTGTTGCAGGTTATAGGATGCTGCAAAGGGGAATGGAGCTTGATGCTATTCACTTCAGAAACAATGGTGGTTTGGATACTGTAAAAAAACTTCTCAAAAAAATAGGGATTAAAAGACTCATCCTTGTTGATCATGTGCCTAACCAAGAAGAGATTCTTAAAGTTAAAAGAAAGTATCACTGTATTGTTTGCAAAAGAGTGATGTACAGGATAGCTGCTGGTTTAGGCTATGATTGTCTTGTGACTGGTGAGAATCTTGCCCAGGTTGCATCCCAGACAATGGCAAATCTGGTTATTCTTGATGAAGCTGTGGATATTCCTGTTTTCAGGCCACTTATTGGCTTTGAAAAACAGGAGATTATTGATGAGGCCAAAGAGATTGGTACTTTTAAGACAAGCATCAGCTACAACAAGGCGTGTCCATATGTACCAAAGCACCCTCTGACAGCAGCACAGCTGGAAAAAGTAAAACAAGAAGAAAAGAAAATAGAAATCAAATCAAAATACAAGGTTTTAGAGCTCTAAGGCTTGTTTTAATGCCTGTTTGTTGAATCCTACAATTATTTCCCCGTCAACATCTGTCACTGGCACTCCCATCTGCCCTGATTTTTCAACCATTTCTTTGGCAGCTTTTTTGTCTGAAGCCACATTGACTTCCTGGAATTCAACATTGTTCTCTTTTAAAAATTTCTTCACCACACTGCACCAGGGGCATGTTGGTGTTGAATATACTGTTACATTCATGATGATCAACCTCCTGTTTAAAAATAAAATAACACCTTATTTAAAACTTACTCTCCTCCACAGCATCCGCCCATATTTTCTCACCTCAAGTTACTGGAAGACCTGTTTTTAGATATATGTTGTGTTTGAGTGTTAAAAAACAAGTTTAATATATCACCTTTTGTTATAGGTTTTTATGGGAAAAGTAGTTGTTGCTCCTGTTGGACATAATATGGATGCTCTTTTTGTCGGAATAAAAGAGCTTTCTACTGACAAGGTCATTCTTGTCGCTGATGAAGATATGAAGAACAAGGCTGAGGAAGTAAAACAAAAACTTGAGACTTTCCAGATTCCAGCCCGAATAAAGATGGTCAAGGGAAATCTCTGGGAAAGCATGTTTGAAGCCATGGCTCAGATAAAAAAACTTGAAAAAGATGTAATTGTCAATGTTTCTACTGGTGACTCGGGCGGCTCCGGGTGTGCTGCGTGTTCTGCTGCGTTTGTGAATGGACTTAAAGCAATAACTGTCAGAAAAGGTGAAGTAAATGTGCTTCCATTTTTGAAATTCAACTATTATTCTTCTATTTCAGACAGGAAAAAAGAGATCCTTAAATTAATTTACAGTGAAAAAGAGTGCTGCAGCTCTCTCCAGATGCTTTCGGAGCTGAGTGGTATGAGTCTTCCTCTTGTTAGTTATCACATCAACGGCAATCTCAAGTCAGAGGGACTTGAAGATATGGGTCTGGTTAAGACTGAAGAAATAAAAGGAAAAGTTAGTGTCAGTCTTACAACTATGGGAAGACTTCTTATAAAAGGTTATATCAACTCCTGAGTCTTTCTGCCTCAAGTATTCTTCTTACTGCAAGTATATCAGCTGCAAGTCTCATGTGCACATCCATTTCCTGCTGTATTTCATAGACGTCATTGAATGACTCGACCATTATTTCCTTGAGCCGGTCTATGACCTCTTTTTCTTTCCAGTAATATCCCTGTAGATTCTGCACCCATTCAAAATAGCTGACTGTAACACCGCCTGCATTTGCAAGTATGTCGGGAACAACTGGTATTTCCTTTTCATGCAGGATATCATCTGCTTCTGGTGTTGTGGGACCATTTGCCATCTCCAGTATTGCGTTTGCCCTGATATCATCTGCATTTTCCTTTGTTATCTGGTTTTCAAGTGCTGCAGGAACAAGTATATCAACATCCATTGTCAAAAGCTCTTCATTGGTCATCTGTTCTGCAAATCCTTTCAGGCTTCCTGTTTCTTCTTTGTATTCCAGTGCATCTGTGACTGAAAGACCTTCTTCATCAAACACTGCACCGCTGGAATCACTTAATGCAACAATTTTATAGTTCCATTCTTCAAGTATTTTTGCAAGATATGAGCCCACGTTACCAAAGCCCTGGATTGCAACTGTTGTCTCTTTTGGCTGCCAGTTCTTGGTTTTTAAAAATTCTCTTAGAACAAATGCCCCTCCCTGTGAGGTGGCATAATTTCTCCCCTTTGAGCCTCCAATAGGAACTGGTTTTCCAGTAATAAAACCAGGGTAATGACCTCCTTTGATCTTTTCATATTCATCAAGCATCCATGCCATTATCTGCGGGTTTGTATATACATCTGGGGCAGGAATATCCTTGTGAGGACCGACATACTGGTGCATTTTCTGGACATAACCTCTTGATAGTTTCTGTAGCTCATCATCAGAAAGCTCCTTAGGGTTTACAACAACTCCTCCTTTTGCCCCTCCGTAAGGTATGCCTACTACTGCACACTTTAATGCCATCCAGAAAGCTAGACTCTTGACTTCCCCAAGATTCACATCCGGGTGAAACCTTATCCCTCCTTTGGTTGGTCCTCTGGCATCGTTGTACTGGACTCTGTAACCCTGGTAATAGTTTAGCGTTCCATTATCCATTTTCACTGGAATCTTGAACTCAAAAACCCTGTTTGGGGTTTTTAGAATATTTTTATCTTTGTCAGTTAAATCCATAGTTTCAGAAATTTCATCTATCTGTGATAAGACATTGTCAAAAACATCCATAACAAACACCTCAAGAGAAGTATAATTACTCTGTTTTTAAATATATTGTACAAGAGTTAAAAAAGAAATTTAAAAAAATTTAACACTGGCCTGTGGCCGGTGCTTCTCCGCTGCTTGCAAGCTCAGTCTCGCACTCTGATGGTGCATCTTCGTAAGCTTCACAAAGAGCGTCTTTGTAGTTTTCAGGTTCTCTTCCAGATGAGTGTTTTACACCATCAATAAATACTGTTGGTGATCCGGAGACTCCAAACTGCTGAGTTAACTCAAGCTGTTCTTCTGCAATCTCCAGGCCTTCCTGTTCTTCGCATTGTGAAATCACTTCAGTATCTAATCCAAGATCCTCTGCTACTGCTTCCCAGCATGTATCAGCGTTCTGGTAAGTGCACTCATCATTCATTGCAAGCGCAAACTCAAAGAACTCTGCTGTTCCCATTTTTTCGTAAACACAGAGTTCTCTTATGTTCTGGTTTAGCTCCTGAACACCGTGCATAGAACAGTATGACCCGTCTCCAAGACAGTAATCATCTCCTCCTCCCCTGTAATTCTCATAGATTACATAACGAGGATTGAACTGTGCCTTGTCCTGCAATAGTTGATAGACTGGTTCGATTCCTTCTTCTGCCTGGTTACCATATGGACAGTAACTCATTATAAAGAAGTCAATCTGAGGCATGTTATCTCCTGTTTCAATCCCTCTTTCTGCAAGGTGCTCCTGTCTTTTATCATCACTTACAAAGTAGGATGCTCCTGTAACACTGTCCTTTAGTTTCCAGTAATCACCGGTTTCTTCAAATGAACCTTTCAGCTGGGCATTATCCTGCCAGGATTTTGTGTTCTCAACATTGCTTTCAAACAGGTATGCTGGAACATAAGTTATTCCAAGTTCATCTACCAGAGCTTTTCCTTGTTCAGAATCAACATCAATGTTTTCCTGGGTTAGTCCCGGGAATAACTGGTTTGAAACAGTCAAAATTCTCGATGTATCACAAGAACTGCACTCATCATCATTAAGAACAATAAGTTCTACTGGTTCTGGCTCAACATATGTGCATTCTGCATCTTCTGTCCCTGGATTCTCACAAACAGGAATCATGTTATCCTTTGCAGGGCAGTCTGTGTCTTGTGCACATACAGGAATTCCTTCACACTCTGGCTCTTCGTCAAGGTAAGCACACACTGCTCTCTGGAATGAGATTTCGTCTCTTCCACCACTGTAAGGCTCTTCATTAAAATAGATTGTCGGGCTTCCTGTTGCTCCAACTTCTCTTGCTCTTTCTGCACTTTCCCTTAAGAGCTGCATTCCTTCTTCACCTTCATAACATTCCCTGACTTTTTCAACATCAAGACCAGCTTCTTCTGCACACTGCTCCCAGTTGTCTGGAATCTGGTTTGCGTTTTCATTCATGCACACAATCATATCCATGAATTTTTCTGGATTGTGTTCTGCTGCGCAAAGCTGGACAATGTTTCCCTTCACTTCTGAAATACCATGCATTGAGCACAGATCCTCAACACAATATGTGTCTTCCTGTCCCTGATACCTCTCAGGAGAAGACATGATGAAGTGGAGATTAAAATCAACATTTTCTCCCATCTTGTCAAGAACTGGCTTCATTGCGTCTTCAACCTGTGTTCCGTAAGGACACTGGCTCATGACGTAGAAGTCCACAGGTACTTTGTCACCAGAATCTCCATTTACTGGAGCTGGCACATCCCTGTTGGACAGCATTATTGCTGCAATTGCAACAATAAAGACAACAACTGCAACCAGAGCTGCATTTTTCATTGTACTCTTCTTAATCATTATTACATTAGAATCATTTTCCGATTTTTTAGACTTTTTTCTTATCTTATGTGATTTTGGTTTTGCCAAGTATACCACCCTATAGTATCCGGAAAGTAACACTTATTTAAAAATTTAACCTTTAGTATGTTCTTGGGGGCATTTCATTGTAGAAATTGCTTTTTTTACCATAGGCACTTCTCTCAAGGTTTGTGAGCCTCTGGTTGAGGTTTTCAAGATAGCTTTTTATAGTATCCAGCTTGCTAGAGATAATTTCTAACTCTTTTGATATGCTGTAATGCTGCTGGTTATTCTGAGGTTGACTGAACTGGTTTCTCATGCCAAAGCTTTCCTGCTGGCGTTGTGCATACTGGCTATTCTGCGTGTTCTGGTTGTCAAAGCTGGGATACTGACTTGAAGGGTATTGTTGCTGGGGTCTGTCTAGACCAATATTGCTTTCCAGTTCCTGGTTCATCTGATTATCAAGTCCAGGACCTCTCATACCCAAATCAGGAGAATTCCCCATACTCTGGTTATCCACCCCAAAGTCATCAAAATCATCCTCTTTTTTCCAGAACATGAGCTTTTTCAGGTTCATAAGTAAAACTGGGTACAATCAGTTTATAAATTTTGTCATAAGTAAGAATCACAATGGCAAAAACCCAGTTCTTCAATCAGATCTTTTAAAGCCTCTTCTGTTTCCGGCACTCTCTTCCAAATCTGCTCATGCTTTGCCTTATATGATTCTGAGATAAGGTTCCATTTCTGGAGAAGCTCCCAGCCAGTTGTTAAGTGTTCAAGAAGCTTATCACAACTTTGCGGGCTGTCCATGTAACTACCAAATTCATCTACATGAGTGTGTAATCTATGTGATAAAAGGTTCCATGCCCGCTGTTCTAATTCTAATGGATTTACTGGTGCAAGTAACAAATCAGAATAAGCAGAATCAAAATCATACACCCATAAAGACATCCTAGAATGCATATGTAATAATCTGGACAAATCAGGATACTCTCCTTTTTTTAATCCCTCAATTGACGTTGAATATTCAATATAAGCCCATGATAAGAAACCTGCACAGTACCAAATCTTGCAGCTGTCTACTACTTCCAATTCTAATTCACTTAACATTTTGCAATCATATAATAGTAACACTTATAAATAGATTTTGCCTCTAATATATTAATTAGTACAGTTTAAAGCAAACATTTATAAATGTCGTTTACTTAACATCAACTGTAGTAATTCTAACTTACAGGTACAAAAATGCAACTCAACAAACGTTGTCCTGAGTGCGGCATGCAACAGCTAGCCCACAACAAGGAAAAAGGAGAAGTTTACTGCAAGAACTGTGGTCTTGTACTAGACAGCAGTGGGATTGACTTTGGCCCTGAATGGAGAAGTTTTGATGATGAAGGCCAGTCAAGAAGGCGGGCAGGTGCACCTCTATCCTATACTATGGAAGACAGGGGTCTGGGTACTTCTATTAAGAATTCTGATATTTACAAAACTGATGATAAGAGAAAGTATATGCGGCTTAAGAGATGGCAGACTCGTTCAAGGACTGCTATTGAAAGGAATCTGCGTATTGCACTTTCTGAACTTAAAAGAGTTTCTTCAATATTAAAACTTCCTCACTATGCAGAAGAAGAGATTGCAAGAATATACACACAGGCTGCCTATAAGGGGTTGTCAACAGGAAGGTCAATTGAAGGACTTCTTGCTGGTGCAATTTATGCTGTTTTAAGAATGCATGATATCCCAAAAACACCTGAAGAGGTTTCGGAAGCAACAGGCGTTGATGTGAAAAAGGTTTTCTGGAACTACAAACACATATCTAGAAATCTTAATCTAAAGACAATGCCTATTGATCCTGTAAGTTATGTCCACAGGTTTGGGTCAAAACTAGACCTTGATCCTGAAACTAAAGCTAAGGCAACAAAGATTGTTCTTAAGGCAAAAGAAAAGCATCTTCTTTCTGGCAGAAGCCCAAAGGGCATTGCTGCAGGTGCACTCTACATAGCATCCAAACTGAATGAAGAGAACAGGACACAGGATGAAGTTGCAAAAGCATCTGGTGTGACATCAGTAACAGTAAGGAATTCTTACAAGATCTTTGATGAGAATCTTGATCTAAAAGCTGCTGTTGCATAGTTTGATACTCAAGTTGAAATTCTATAGTTTCTGGGAAATTTAATTCTGAGAAGGGAAATCCTTTATCTTAGCCCAAAACAAAAAAATTTAAATACTAACATGCAGATTGTTGTTCTAGAGGTGAACTATGGCAGACTTTGTAATCATACCGGCGCTTGTTATGGGAATTATTATCGGGCTTGTAGAATTATTGTTTGTACATGCTGATGAGGGTGCAATGGGTATGACATGGATTTCTCATGGTCTGCATGCACTGCCTTTTACTATTCTTTTTGTGTTTGTAAGTATGAATATTCACTTTGTTTTGGGGCTTATTGGTGTTTCTATCACAGAATCTTTTGCTGTAGTATTGGGTGTTAGAATTGTGGTTGCAATTGTTGCAATGATAAAAATTGCAGGCGCTGCAGCAATATCACCTGGTATGAGAGGTGTTGGTGAAAAGCTACCTCACACACTTATAATTGGTGCTTTGGTATTTGCAGCACCTTATGCATGGGATCTGTTTCTTGCAGGTATAATCGGACCTATGCTTCCTTTTTAGGCATTGGTCTTTTTACTGTTATTGGAATTACTCCTTCTTTGTATTCCAGTTTTGCAATTGCAACAGGATTGTATCTGAGTTCTTCAAGCTCTTTATCAGACAGGTTGACTAGATAAGGGGCACCCATAGAAATCTGGAGTGCCCTTGACCCAATCATTCTGGCCCTTTCAAACTTGGTGTATTTCATTTTAGGAGTTTTCTCAGCTCTTCAGACTTTTTCATTCCAAGCTCAACCATCTGTTCAACTTCTTCAAGAGTCAATGCCTCGTCTTCTCCTTTCTGGAGAGCGCAAAGCTTGCCGTCTTCTGTAGTTGCTACTGTAAGTCTTGAATCTGCTGCCTCTTCCTCTTTTAAGAGCGGGTCAATTAACAGATGTTCTCCTATTCTTATGACTGTTACACCTACTGGTGTTTTTGTCAGTGGTACACTCTTGTCTGTCTTTTTCTTGTAGTCAACAACACCATCCTCGTAAACAGGAAATTTTGCATCTCTTAAAGCTGCTATAGCTCCAATTGAAGCTGCATCCCTGATGTTTCCTTCATGGTTGAGTGTGACAACATCTATGTTTAACAGCCAGCACTTTTCTCCTTTTTCTATACAGAGATCTTTCAGGTCTACTGCTTTGCTTTCCCGGATTGCCCTGTCAACAACTCTTGCAATCTCTATTGCATTCTTGCCAGGCGGTCCTGGTTCAAATTCTGGAGATGACATAGGCAGAAGTTCTGCATTTACTATGATTACTCCTTCTTCTGGTCTGTCTGAGAATGGTGATCCAACACTCATCTTCACACCCACAATAACTTCTGTTTCTCCCATCTTGACCCTTGCTGAGCCCTCTGCTGTCCTTACAGTACCAGTCTCAATCTCAACTGGCCTGTACTCTTCAAAGTCTCTGCCGTCATATCTTACTCCCTGTTCAAGGGATTTTAGCATGTGATTCTTTAAGTTCTCATTCATTATCATCACCTGTGTAACGCTCCTTCAATGCATTCTTCTGAATCTCGTAAATCTTTCCAGAAGCTTTTATTCCCATCTTTATCGCTTTGATCAGGTCGTCTTTTTCAATTATTCCGTCCATCTGCAAAAGTGAGATTTTCTGTGTGCTTGGAACTATTGCCAGAGGAATGTCTGCTACCTCTCCTTCTGTTGCCTCTTCTTCATAATTCAGGTCAACAAGCAATGTATCATTCACTTTTCCTGCTGCTACAGCTACCACAAGATCGTTTAGTGGTATTCCTGCATCAGCTAAAGCCATTGATGCTGCACATATTCCTGCACATCGTGAGCCTGCATCTGTTTCTGTAAAGTTGATGTAAACATCTACAACTGCATTTGGATATTCACTAAGATCCACTACTGGCAAAAGTGCCTTCTGCGTCACAAGAGATATTTCTTCTGCTCTCCTGCTGTGGCCAGGTCTTATCCTGTCACCCATTCCCGAAAAAGGCATCATGCTGTACTGGCATCTCAGGACTCCTTTTTTAGGATCCTGCAGAAACCTTGGGTGCAGCTCTCTTGGACCATACACAGCTGCATATGCTGCTGTTTTTCCAATCTTGAAATATGCTGATCCGTCTGCTCTCTTAATTACTCCTGTCTTTGCTTGTATAGGTCTAAGCTCGTCTAGTTTTCTACCATCTGGTCTCTTGAAAGCCATTCTATTCACCCTCTAAAAACTCTTTTACCACATCAGTAAGTCCACTGATATGCGACTTTCGATCAATCATCTTAATTGCTTCTACTGCCTTGACTTCATCTTTTGGTTTTCCTGATACCCATACAAGACCGTTTTGGCCAACAATAATCTCGCAGTTTGTTGCTGATTTTACTGTCATTACCATTGATCCGCCTCTCCCGATTACTCTTGGGACTTTGGCGCAGGATATCTTGACAACCCTTCCATCTTCCAGCTTTTTCAGCCTTCTGTCCTTCATGGTAAGGTCAATCAGATTCTGGCTTGTCACATTAATTATTTTGGTGACAACATAATCTCCGACATCAAACCATTTGGTCAGGTCAGCTCCTCTCTTGATGTACTGAGTGGTTGCCTCTTTCATTGAAATCATGGCAGTGTATGCAGAGTTAATCTCAACTCTCCATCCGCCAATACTAATATCACTAATTCTTCCAATAATAACATCATCGACACTTGGAAGATATCTTCCTGATAAAGGAATTAATTTGACTACCCTTTTTCTGGGGTTCATAAGTCCAAGCTTTTTTGCTATTATCTTATCATCTTTCCTGTAAGTTCCGTAGCCCGGAAGATAGTCCATGCCTTCTGCAAGCACTTCTCCTGGTGCCACAACATTTCTAGGTTCTACTTTAAGTTGCTCCAATATTATCACCTTGTACTAACTATTTTACTTTCTAATTCTCCTTTTGTAAGTTTGTTCAATTTGTTGAAAAGCTGGTCCCTGACTCCTCCCGGGATTTCAATTACACTTACCCATGAGCCGTCATCCTGCCAGTCTTCTTTGAGTATTTGTCCGTATTTTTTTACAATAGGATATGCTTTTACTGCAGATTCTGAGTCCATCTTGAGTTCAATTTCCTGTATCTCAATTCTTATCGGAATTACTGGCCTTAGTGCATCAATTATATCCTGCACTTGTTCTTTTGCACTCCTGAACTCATCAATCTTGACCTTTGCCTCCTCCATTGCGTTTTTTATTCTCTGGGGAGGGTGTGGTGCGTGAGTCTTAGGGTCAACCGCCTGTCTCTGGATTATTGTGACAATCTGGTTGAACTTCTGCTCTCTTAGCTGTTTTCTGTACTCAGCTGTAAGCTGAATCTCGCCCTCTTTGATGATTGTCTCTGCAACTGCAAGCTCATCATCAGTCTCAAATATCTGCTGCATTGCAGTCTCTGATGCCCTAAGTCCTTTCTTTGCATCAGAAAAAACATGCTCGCTTTTCAAAACATCTCTGATTGTGACATTTTTTCCCTGCTTGAATTCAACAGCTTTATCAGCGTCAACAACAACCTCAAACTCCTGTCCGCCTTTTCTTAAGCGAGCCAAGTTTAGGCTGATCTTATCTGACCTGTCATAAATGGCCTTTCTGGACATTTATCATTTCACCTCTTTGTGGATCTTCTTGATCTCAGGGTTGTTCACACTAACCATTTTCTTGTCATCTGTCTTGACATAAGCTGCATCAACCCTGTCCAGGTTGAACTCTTTTCCCAAGAACTTTGTTAGTGCTCCAATTGCAAGCTTCAGCCCGTCTTCTACACTCATTGATTCTTTGTAATCTGAATGAAGTATTGCTTCAACTTCAGCTTCTCCTTCTCCTATGACAACAGCCTTGTACTGGAAAAATATTCCTGTAGGGTCTGTCTCAAACAGTTTTGGACCGTCTTCATCTACACCTGCTATAAGAAGTGAGACTCCAAATGGTCGAAGACCACCTGACTGTGTGCACATCTGTTTTAGATCTGCAATATCTTTTACTATAGATGTTGTGTCAACAGGAGTGTCATATGTTACTCTATGCTGCTGTGCTTTTGTCCTTGCTCTTTCTATAAGCACTCTTGCGTCAGAAAGTATTCCTGAAGCTGTTGCAATGATATGATCATCAATCTGGTGTATTTTTTCTACTCCTTCTGCAACTATCAGCTTGTCTACTATTCTTTTATCTGTAACAAGAACTACTCCATCCTTACAGACTATTCCTATTGCTGTTGAGCCCTGTTTTACAGTCTTTTTTGCATACTCAACCTGCAATAATCTTCCGTCAGGACTAAATAATGTTTTTGCTCTATCATAACCCATTAACTGGTGTGGCATTGGTTTCATTTTATTTCACCTCACTCAATGCTTTGTTCAATATACCTGAAACATATACTGAGCGTAATATTGTATTTTCCAGATTTGTCATAACAAGGGCTGCTTTTAATTTATCAACATAGTTGTGTGCAACTCTTATTACTCCTCTGTTGTTTTTGGATTCTAGAAACATCAATCCTGCTTTTGAGACATCTATTTCGCCAAAAAGTCTAATCATGGTCTCTCTAATAGCTTCTGTAACATTAGATGCATCACGGTCAGATATGACCTCAAAGACCAAATAACGTTTTTTTTCCCTCAATGCTGGTATTAATGATTTCATCTTCACCAGAGAAAAAAGTATCCGTCCTTTCCTTTTTCTCACTCAGTAATTGGTAAATAAGTTTTCTTTATAAATGTATCGCAGATATATATTTTTTAGTGGTTGATTTGGTGTAGTTTTCGTAAAAGCAGTGTTTAGTATGTCTGAAGTCTAAGATTTTCTGTCCTATCAATCACAGTACATGCGACTTAAAAAAAGATTAAGCATATAAATAATGCAGATATATCCACAGAATATGGTTAAGCCTGATTACAACAACTGTATTGTTAATGTAGTTAATGCAATTTCTGAATATTTCGACGGTCCTGTTTACCATAAACCTATTGATATTGAACTTGACAAGAAGAGGGTTGTTTTTATTATTCTTGACGGACTTGGATATGAGTTTTTAAAGAAAAACAAAGGGTACATTTTTGAGAATTCCAGAAAAATAAGCACTGTTTTTCCTTCTACTACAGCAACTGCATTAACATCTTTTCTTACAGGGTTAACACCACAGGAGCATGCAGTTACAAGCTGGTTTACTTATCTTAAGGAGCTCGGGTCAATTGCAAGAATTCTTCTTTTTGAACCAAGGGCAGGAAGCAACCCATTTGATGCAGATATCAAAAAAGTTCTTGATTTAGAACCAATATTTCCTGACTCACGATATATCATGCCTGAAAAGAATGTTAATTCTCCATACACCAAGCTTTTAACTGGAAAATCCAGTGGTTATTCAGATCTCAGTGGGTTTTTTGAAGAGATAAGAAAATCAAAAGAAGAGCTTGTCATTGGCTACTGGCCGCTTATTGATACCTTGAGCCACAACCACGGAACAACTGATAAAAAAGTAATACAACACTTCAGAGAGATTGAAAAAGGCATTAAAAAAATGGACAAAAGTGATTTTAACCTTGTTATAACCTCTGATCACGGGCTACTTGATACACCGAATATTTTGAGACTAAAAGATTATCCTGTACTAGAGCAAAGCATGGTTATGCCTTTTTGCGGAGAGCCAAGAGTAAGATTCTGTTATGTTAGACCTTTTATGACCAAGGAGTTTGAAAGCTGTGCAAAAAGGATTGATAAGTGCGAACTTTTCAGGAGCAAAGAGCTTCTTCACAAGGGTTATTACGGCAAAGGGAAAGTCAATCCCAAGATGTTTGACAGGATTGGTGATTACACTCTTGTTATGAAAGAGAATTTTATTTTCAAGGATTTGATTCCTAGTGAAGAGAGAAAAGAATATCCGGCAAACCACGGGGGTTTGAGCAAAGAAGAGATGCATGTTCCCCTTTTTGTTAAGTGAGCAATACTTTTATAAATTAAGATTGACACTCTTCCTTTCATGAAAAAGTGGCTGATACTCATACTCTTAATCTTGGCTGCATGCACTCAGCCTATTCCTGAAAATAAGACTACTAACTCCACAGGTGACAGACCTCGTGTGCAGGGAGTTGATGTCAAATACTGCGAGGCTCTTGGATATAAGTATGAATATGTTAAGGTTGATGACAGAAAAAGAGGCTACTGCGTATTTCCAAATGGTGAGAGGTGTGAATCATTTGATTTTGTCACAGGTAAATGCGGCAGAGAGTTTAGTCTTTGTGAATTAAAAGGTTATACTTTAAAGATTGGTGTTGAACAGCACTCTGATGTTAATATTACTTATGCAATCTGCATATTTCCTGACGGCAGTTACTGCAAAGAAGTTGATTTTTTCCACAGAAAGTGTCACATTACCTGGTGACATGCTTTTATTATGTGTTCTGAAGTAAGACCATATTCTTTTAAGAGTTGTTCGGGTTTTCCTGACTGGCCAAACCTGTCACCTACTCCTACTCTTTTTACTGGCACAGGATAGTTTTCTGATAAGACCTCACAAACAGCCCCTCCAAGTCCTCCTATGACATGATGGTCTTCTGCTGTGACAACTGCTCCTGTTTTTTTTGCTGAGTTAACTATTGTTTCTATGTCTATTGGTTTTATTGTGTGAATATTTACAACCTCTATGTCAAGCTCTGTGTTTTTGGCTGCATCAAGTGCTTTTGAGACCATCAGGCCTGTTGCAAAAACAGTGACATCAGAGCCCTTTCTTAAGATGTTTGCCTTTCCAACTTCAAAAAAGGATTCAAAATCAGTGAGTTCTGGAACAGCATTCCTGCTGAACCTGATGTAAACCGGGCCTTTTATTCTCACTGCTTTGTGTACTGCCTTTTTGGTTTCCATGTAGTCACATGGAGAAATCACAGTAAAGTTTGGGAGTACTCTTGTGAGTGCAATGTCCTCTATTGCCTGGTGGGTTGCTCCATCCTCACCAATATGCACACCACAATGGCTGGCTCCTATTTTTACATTGGCGTTTGCATAGGCAATGCTCTGTCTTAACTGGTCATAACACCTGCTTGTTGCAAAAACACCAAAAGTGCTGATAAAGGGAATTTTCCCGCAAAAGCTAAGTCCTGCTGCAATTCCAGCCATGTTTGCTTCTGCTATCCCCACTTCAAAATATCTTTCTGGAAAAGCTTCATGAAATTTTTTTATTCTCAGACTTGGTGACAAGTCAGCACTCAGGACTACCACATTACTGTTTTCACCAACTTCTACAAGTGCATCACCGTATCCATCTCTTGTTTTTTTCATAATTCCTCCAGTGCTTTTTCAAGCTGTTGTTGTGTTGGTGCCTTGCCGTGCCACTCTGCCTTGTCTTCCATAAATGAGACTCCTTTTCCCTTAACTGTATTTGCAATTATTACAACTGGTTTTTCTGGTTTGTATTCAAATGCCTCTATGATTTCTTCAATATCATGGCCATTGATTTCAATAACATGCCAGCCAAAAGACTCCCATTTTTCTTTTAGCGGGCAGACACACATCACATCATGTGTTGGTCCGCACAGCTGGACTTTATTTCTGTCAATTATTGCGCATAGGTTTTCCAGTTTGTAGTGGGACGCACACATTGCAGCTTCCCACACCTGTCCTTCCTGAAGCTCGCCATCTCCAATCATGCAGAATATACGGTTGTCTTTTTTGTCCAGTGCAAGTGCCATTCCAACTGCAATACTCAACCCCTGACCAAGTGAGCCTGTGCTGGCTTCTATTCCTGGAAGATCTTTTTTTGACGGGTGTCCCTGGAGTCTTGAATTTATCTGTCTTAAATTGTCAAGTTCCTGGACTGGAAAATAACCTGATCTTGCCAGAGCTGCATATAACACAGGACATGCATGACCCTTTGATAAAACAAACCTGTCCCTGTCTTCCCATTCTGGGTTCTCTGGCTTGTGGTTCATAACTCTGAAATACAATACTGCCATGATATCTGCAGCACTCAGGCTGCCGCCAGGGTGACCACTCTTTGCCAGGGTGATCATCTTTAAAGAATCTATTCTTAACTGCCTTGCTATGCTATAAAGCTCCTGCGTATCTTTCATGTCTTTCCTCCAGTCTTAAGAGCTGGTTGTATTTTGCTGTCCTTTCTCCTCTTGCTGGTGCACCTGCTTTGATCATGCCTTTTCCAAGTCCTACAGCAAGGTCAGCAATAAATGGGTCGCATGTCTCCCCGCTCCTGTGAGAAACCATGACACCCCAGCTGTTTTTTCGTGCAATTCTTGCTGCTTCAAATGCTTCAGTAAGTGTTCCTATCTGGTTGACCTTGAGCAAAAGACAGTTGCACGCATTGTATCCCAGTGCCTTTCTTATTCTGTCTGGGTTTGTTACAGTGAGGTCGTCTCCCACAATGTTTACGTTTTTTCCGATGCTTTTTACAAGTTTTGAGAATGACTGAAAGTCTTCTTCATGAAAAGGGTCTTCAATAGAGACCAGCGGATAATCATGGACAAGGTCTTCGTAAAAACCAACAAGCTGTTCTTCATCTAGTTTGTGGCCGTCAAGATGATATTTTCCTTCTCTGTAGAAATATGAGGCTGCAGCATCTATTGCAAACTTGATGTATTTCTGGTTTCCTGTATTTTCGATTGCCTCCATCAAAAGGTCAAAGGCTTCTCTGACAGTTGATACATTTGGGGCAAAACCCCCTTCATCTCCAAGGCCTGTTGAACCTGGCCCGATTTTCTTGTTGATTACTCTTTTTAATTCGTGATATGTTTCACATGCGAGTCTTAGTGATTTTGAAAATGTTCTTGCAGCTGGGACAATCATGAACTCCTGAAAAGCAAGCTTGTTATCTGCATGTTCTCCGCCGTTTATTATATTCATGAAAGGAACAGGGAGTAGAAATTTATGGTTGTGTGCCAGTTCTCCAAGATATTCTTCATAGTACATGTGCTTGCAGTGTGCTGCTGCTCTTGAACAGGCAATGCTGACACCAAGAATTGCATTTGCTCCAAGGTTGCTCTTGTTCTCTGTGCCGTCAAGCGCAATCATTGTCTTGTCAATCTTTTCCTGGTTAGTTACATCCATACCAACCAGTTTTTCGAATATTTTTGTGTTGACGTTTCTTACTGCTTTTGTTACACCTTTGCCATCATACTTTGCTGCCTTGTCTCTTAGTTCAAGAGCTTCGTGTTTTCCTGTTGATGCACCGCTCGGTACCTTGGCGCGGCCTCTCCATACCTGTGTTGCAACATCAACTTCTATTGTCGGGTTGCCTCTTGAATCAAGAATTTGTCTTGCCTTGATATTTTTGATTTTCATTTGATTATCTCCAGAGTTTCAGAAGCTATTGTGATATTTTTTTCTTTTTCAACTCTTTTTAGAATTGCAGTACTTATCTTGCTTTTAAACTTTCTCCTGCTGCGGGCGTTTGTGACAAATCTTATATGCAGGTTTATCCAGTTGTCTGTAAGTTCAATGTATATTGTGGGCTCAAGATCTTTTGACATGTAAAAATACTTTTCTTTGAGCGTTGACACTCCCTTGTCCACCATTGGATAAAGGTCTTTTGTCTTGTCCTTTACTGTTTTTTTGATGAGCTTTTGTGCTTTTTTCCAGTCACTGCCATATCTTATGGGAAGCTGTATCTCGTCCCAGATAAACTCGTGATCTTTGGTGTAGTTGTTTACTGGTGATGTCAATACAAAACCATTTGGTATCATTGTTAGTCTTCCTGTTGGCTGGTCACCAGACACCCACTCCTTGATTTCCATTATTGTTGTGTATAATGGATTTATGTCAATGACATCTCCGTCTTTTCCCTCAATCTCTATTCTGTCGCCCACACTGTAGAGATTTGAAAAAACAAGGGTAAGCCCGCCTGCAAGATTTTTTATGTAGTCTCTTAGTGCAAATGTTGCTGCAGCGCCAATCAGGCCGTAAGAGACAAGAAGTTCTCTCGGGTTTTCAATCCAGATGTGAAGAACAATCATTAAAGAAAAAATTATCTGCAATATGCCTATTGCTTTCTGGAATGCGTATCGTGTTTTCATGTTTTTGATTTTTTTGCCTACTACCTTGTCAATCATATCAGCCAGGAAAAATATTGCTGCAAGGGCAAAAAAGGACATGTAACCTTTTTCTACATAGGTGTGCGGGTAATAGAAGTTAGCTCCCCAGAGAAAAAGTCCCAGGATAACAAACATAATCATAATAACTCTGGGTTTGCTCATGTCAACAATTCCTGAATTTACTTATTTAAATATTTTGAATTGCTCTGGAGTAGAAATAAGATCAAAAAGCTGGATCGCTTTTTTAAAATCTCTGTACCTGAACTGTGGCCAGGGTTTTCCTGAAAAATAAATCAGTGAGTCAGCACTGTCCCACAGCAGAAATCCATTTGTTTTTTTTGGACCGTTGATTATTATTAGCTCAGGTGCCATATATGACATGTAGATATCTTCTTTTATCATTTCCTTGTCAATTGCATCAGGATCCAGCTTTCCTGCCTGGATTCTTCTTGCGAGAAGTCTGCATGCATCAACAATCTCCTGCTGTCCGTCATATTTGATACATAGATTGAGGAAGTATTTGTCAAAGTCTTTTGTCTCATCAATTAATCTCTTGCATGCATCAACAATTCTTGTCGGGAGATTGTACCATTTTCCAACAACTGAAACCTTGAACTGGTTTTCAACAATGTCTTTGCTCTCTCTAAGCTCATTTAACAGAATGTGAAGCATCTCCATTGTTTTGGCAACATCTTTTGGGGTTTTGGCATCAAGAAGATACAATGTCATTACAGGTATTTCCAGTTTTATCTGGCCTCTTATCAGTTCATGGACTATGTCATTTCTTTCCTCAAAGAGTTCCTGGGAGGTCTTTCTTCTTTTCTCAGCCCAGGAAGCTGCATCTTTTTCAAGTGAGACTGCAATGTGGTTTAGTGTCATTCAAGAGTAATTTAAAAACAAGATTTATAAAGATTATCATTTTCTGCATCAAATATGCTTGAACAATTGGCTTATGCAGTTTCTTTTCTGTCATTAGGTGTTGCATCTTACTGTGACCTTAGGACAAGAGAGGTTCCTGACTGGATAAGTTATGGCACAATTTTTTTTGGTTTTGGAACAAGGATTCTTTTCAGTCTTTATGCACATTCATGGATGCCTCTTGTTTCCGGACTGCTTGGTTTTCTTGCTTTTCTTGTTATTGGTGTAGTGATGTATTACACTGGCCAGTGGGGTGGAGGGGACAGCAAGATTGTGATGGGTGTTGGAGCACTTATTGGTCTTAGGCCGTATCTTCATATACCTGAATTATTGGTCTTCTGGATGTTTTCGATTTTTGTTGGGGCTTTTTACGGCATGGGTTACAGTATTTATCTTGCTGCAGCAAACAAGAAAAAGTTTTTGTCTGAGTTTCGGGAAAAAAGGAAAAAACACACAAAAAAGATTATTGCTGCGGTTGTGTTGTCTTTGATTTTTTTTGCAGCATCATTCAGGTTTTCTGATCCTGTTATGCAGACCACTATGCTGATGTTTCCTTTGGCAACTCTGCTTCTGATTTACATGTGGGTTTTTGTCAAATCAGTTGAGAACTCTGCAATGATCAAATCAGTTCCTGTTGAAAAATTAACAGAGGGTGACTGGATTGTCGAGGATATTGTTGTTGATGGTGAGTTTATATGGGGCCCTAAGAAACTTGGTATTGAGAAAAGCAAGATTGAAAAACTCAAAAAACTAAAAGAGAAAGGAAAAATTGAGAGAGTCAAGATTAAAGAAGGGATACCATTTGTTCCGACTTTTTTTGTCTCAATAATTCTTACTTATATTTTTGGTTCTATTAACTTTGTGCTTTGGTAGTTATGCTTTTAATAATTTGAGAAACAGTGCTAGTAATTTCATGTTTAAGAAATACTTTTATGTTTTTTATAGGAATCCTTCCATGGCCAGGCAGAGGTTCGGTGTTTTGAGAACTGTAGCAGGGCAATCGTAAAATAAGAGCTTGACCGTCTTTGCCAGGGTGTGTTCAAGGGAAACTTGAACGCCAGTAAATTCGTTTTGAATTTACGTTGGTGGGATTCCTACTAACCTAAGATAGAGAATTATTTATGGTTAAAAGTTTAGAAAGATATTTAAAGCTTTATAAGAAAGAAATTTGCATGCACAAAGTGTTAAACCTTCTTGACAGGATCAAAAAGTACTTTGCATTTTCGCCTAAGGAAATCAAGAGCATGGTTATTGCCATTCTTGTGCTTGGGCTGGTTGTTGGTTTTAATGACGGAAGGGATAAATTTATTGCTCCTTTGTGGCTTATGAATCTTTTTAACAGTATTGTTGTGGTTGCACTTGCTGTTCTTGTAAGAGAGAGTGCGAGAAGAATATCTGGTCTTAAATTTGCACACAAGGTGGAGATGAAGCTCTGGCTTGTTGGCCTTGGAATTGCGCTTATTGCTTCGCTTATCAGCAATGGAAAGCTGTGGTTTCTTGCATATGGAGGCATGGTTGTCAGTCTTATGCCAAAGCAGAGGATCGGGAGTTTCAGATATGGTATAAGTTATCATGACATGGCTGGCATGGCTTATGCAGCTGTCTTTGCAAACCTGGCTTTAGCAGGAATTTTTAGAATGCTTAGTTTTCTTCCAAGTCCACTAATTGACCTTTCAATAAAGGTTAATGTTCTTTTTGCAATTTTGAATATGATTCCTATTCCACCGCTTGACGGGAGTGTTATCTTTTTTGGCTCAAGAGGGGGGTATATTTTTTCACTTGCACTAACTGCTGCTTATTCAGTGCTGATACTTTATACAGGGATTGTTGTATCTCTTCTGGGTTCCCTGGCGTTTGCAGCTCTGGCAATTGTATTATTTATCATTTATGTAGAATGAACATCACAAAGAACTGGGTTGAGTACATGTTTGGGATACTTCTAGTTTGTGGTCTTTTGATGGCTTATTTTATTTCAAGTGCTTTTTTGAGTTTTGTTATTGTTTTGATTTGCGGTATGATTGCAGGAAGGATTTTTAGGTCTCAGAGAAGGTTTCCTGTTTTTGTGATTATTAGTGGTTTTATTCTTGGATATATTATGGGTAGCCAGTTTCACAAAGGTCTAACACTTGTGTTTTTTGTTCTGGGGGTAGTTGGTTATAATTTTTTGAATAAAAGTTTTCTTGAAGAGTGAAGTTTTTCGTAAGTTTTATTAATATTTACGTTTTCTAGTAATAAAGATGCCTAAAAAATGCATTATCTGTGAGGATGAAGCTGAGTATGGTATAAGGGGTACCAGCGACTATTACTGCAAGAAATGCGCTAAAGAGAACTTTGCTGATCTTGGACTTCTGGAAAAATTATAGGTTTGCCGCACCAAACAATGCTGCGTTTCTAAGTTTTGATTTTCTTATAGTTGCCTTCATCATTGACCTTTTTTCAATCTCATCAATCATTGAGGAGAAGAAAAAAGACCAGGAGTTTGAAATTTTTCCTCCCAGAAGAATTATGTCAGGATCAAGCATGTAGATTATGTTTGTGATTCCTATGCCCAATAGTTTGCCGTATTCATGAAATGTGTCTTGTGCTGCTTTGTTGTTCTGCACTGCAAGCTGGTAGACTTTTTTTGGACTGTGTGCTTCTAATCCGTGTTTTCTTGCAATTGTCATAAGTCCTCTTGCACTTACATGCTCTTCAAGACAGCCCTGGTTGCCGCACTTGCTTTTTGGGCCTTTATAGTCTATTGTGTGGTGGCCAAACTCGCACGCATTGCCTTTTCCGTGATAGATTTTTTTGTTTATTACAAGTCCTCCCCCGACACCTGTGCCCAATGTTAGTCCTGCTATTGTGTTTTTATTTTGTCCATGGCCGTACAGTGCTTCTCCAAGAACAAAACAACTGGCATCATTATCTACTTTTACAGGAAGTTTGAATTTTTTTTCAAGAATTCCTTTGAGTGGTGTGTTTTTGAATGGCAGGTTTGGTGTTCGGTGGATTATACCGTTTTTGCAGTCCAAAGGTCCTGGACAACCCACTCCTATTGATTGGGCTTTTGATGTAACAACATAATCTATTGTTGAGATTATTCTTTCTACTACTTCATCACATCCTTGTTCTGGTTTTGTCTTGGTGACTTTGCTGTCAATTATCTTGTCAGCAATAATTAGTGCTGCTTCTATTTTGCTTCCGCCAATATCAACTCCAACTGTGTAAGGCATGATTTATGTTTTTGTTTGCTTGGTATATATAATTTGCGGAGTCATATTTCTGTGAGTTTTTTTGGGATTTTGTTCCAGTCATCCATAAAACATTTTAAACCTGTGTCTGACAGAGGATGGCAAAACATTTTTTCAAGTACTTTGAATGGTATTGTTGCAATGTCTGCTCCTATCAGTGCTGCCTGTTTTACATGTGCAGGATGCCTTATAGATGCTGCAAGTACTTTTGAGCTGAACCCATAGTTTTCTTTTATCTGAACCATTTCTGCAATGAGCTCTATTCCGTCCTGTCCTGCATCATCAACTCTTCCGATGAATGGACTTATGTAGTATGCTCCTGCTTTTGCTGCTAAAAGGGCCTGGTTTGCAGAGAATACAAGTGTGACATTGCACTTTACATCTGGTATGCTCCTGACTGCCTTGATTCCTTCTACAGTCATGGGGATTTTGACAACTACTTTTTTGTCTATTTCTGATAGTATTTTTGCTTCTCTTATCATTCCCTGTGCATTGTCTGAGACTGCTTCTGCTGAAACTGATTTGATTTCAGGGATTTTGCATATTTCACTTATTACTTGTTTGAAGTTTTTGTTTACTTTTGAAATTAAGCTTGGGTTAGTTGTAACTCCTGTTATTCCCCAGCTTGCTGCTTTTGCTATTTCAGATATTTCTGCTGTATCAACAAATAGTTCCATTTGAGATCACCTGTTTTTGAAAAAGAAATCTGGTGTATTTAAGGATTGCTGAAAACCGAAAGGTTTTTATATGATAGTACTATTTTATATACTAAATATTGTTATATTAGTACTAATATGGTGAAAATTGTTGATAACAACGGGCAGTACAAGGTAACTCTACCTAAGACTCTTGTAATAGATAAGGGATGGGTAGGAGGTACTGTGATCAGGTTTGTTGAGGACTTGGAAGGGAGGGTTTTCTTGAAGGTGGTCAAGAATGAATAGGAAGACTCTTGTTTTGCTGTTTTTATTGTGTCTGCCTTTAGTTTTTGGTCTGAACTTCAGGGTAAAGGATGACTCCAGCACTTTCTTTATGGTAAATGGCAGTTCGGGTTTTGTTGGCGTGGGTCTGATTAATCCTATTGCTCTTTTTCATGTCAATGGCAATGCGTATGTTGATGGTGATCTGAATGTTACTGGGACTATTTTTGGAGGAAGTCCTGTCAAGGTTGGTGGTGGGTTGAATATTACTTCAGGGGATTTGTATTTCCCTGACGGGACTTCCCAGAGTACTGCTGCTGCAGGCAGCAGCACAGAAGACGTGCAGGATGCTGCCTGGGATGTCACAACTGGTACTCAGACTCATATCACTGTTACTTACCAGGATGACAATAATGAAGTTGATTTTGTGGTGAGTGATGACTGGTATGACTCTCCATCTGACGTCACCGGTGGGTTTGGGTGCAGTGAGCCTGACGAGTATCTTGCTGGTGATGGGAACTGTTATTCTGAGTATGATGCTGGTGATGACTTAGTTGATGATATCAATGAATGGGATTCGCAGTGTACTGACTGTGTTGGAAATGATGATTTGAATCCGAACAGTGTTGATCTTACTAGTGATGCTCTTAGCTCAGAGTATGCTGGGACCGGGCTTACAGGGGGTGGTAGCTCGGCTCTCAGTGTCAATACAGGAAATGGTTTGGATACAAGCGGTGATAGCGTGATTGCTGATGCAGGCTCTGGAGTGATTGTCAACTCCACTGGTATTAACACCAATATTAGCTATCTGAATGCCAGGTGTGCTGATATCACTGGTTCTTCTGACCTGTGTGATGGTGAAGATGCTGGTGTGGGTAGCTGTGATGACTGTTCCGGTACTTTTGTGGATGAAGGACAGAGTAACTCCATAACTTCTGGGATGGTTGACTTTAATTATGCTGGGTCTGCTTCTGAGGGTGGTCCCGCTTCATCTGGTGATTCTGCTACTGGGTTCTTCAGCTCAGGGTCAATTTCTACTACCCATACTGATGCCAAGTGTACTGACTCCGGTTGTGCTGATGATATTGCTTCATGCTCTGATGTTAATTCATGCACTATTGATGCCGAAAGTATGGAAGGAACTGATTTTGGAACTTTAACTAATGGCTACTATTGTGTGTATGATTCTACCAGTACTGAAGTTGATTGTAATGTCCAGTATACTACTGCAACTGATACCGACTGTGCTTCTGATTCTGTATTGATGGGTGATGGTACTTGCGATACTAAGAGCAGCTTCGGTGATGGAACTGGAACTGATGACCAGACCTTGGCTGAGGTGCTGTCTTCTGGTTCTACAAGCACTACTAACCAGAACATCATTATTTCTGATGGAAGTATTTGTGCTGATAACGGTGGAGGAACCTGTGCAGGTTCCACCGATGGCTACATCTATGCTGATGTGTTCTATGATAATGCTGGGTTTGTGGTTGACGGAGATATCACTGCTGTCAGCTCTGGTGAGGGTACTAAAGGTGGCACTTCCGATGGAGCCGCAACTATTGAGTTTGACTGCTCTGAGGTCGCAAGCACTCATCTTGCTTGCTCTGGTGAGGATATTTATGTCTCGACTGACTTTGAAGAAGAAGCTCATTGCACTGAGCATGACGGCAACTATCTGTCATGTGATGGAGAGGAGTTAGATGTTGATGCATCTTCAGTGTGCTCTGCATGCAGCTATGACAACTATGGTGACTGGAACATATGTGATGATGATGGTGACTGTTATAATGTTGTTGGGGCTAATGATGTAAGGTTTACGAGCTCTTCTGGGTACATCACCACCAATCTTATCAATGGTGATGACGGGGATGAGAATATCAACCTTGGATTAGGCTCAATAGGTGCTTGCTCTAATATCTGTACTGATGACGACGATCCTGAAGCAGGTGATGTTGCCTGGACTGATCTAACTGATGATGGCACGTTTACTGATACAAAATTCTGCACATTTGACTCAGGAAACAGCAGGATTAACTGTGACTCTGATGCTGGTGGTGGATTATGGACGAATTCTTCTCATGATGCGACTTATAATGATGGAAATGTCATTACTCAAAACAACATTGAAGCTCTTGGTTACCTTTTTTCACCAAAGATAATATCAAACAATATATCTTTCAATACAATTGAACAGTTAGATGCAGAGGTTGCTTCAGGTTGGACCAACGTATATTCTCAAACATATTCTTGGCAATCCTTCACTCCATCTGTATCTGGTTTATTAAAAAAAATAAGCTTACATATGGAAACTGCACCGAGTGACAATGTAACTGTACAAGTTCTCACAGGACAAGGTGGCGGGGGAACTGAATTGACAACAGGTTTTGTTGATAGCCCTTCAGACGGTTGGAATACAATAGAACTCGAAAAACCAGTAATGGTTGAAAAAGACACATTATACACAATTTACTGGACAACTGGAGGTGATACATTAAAATATTACATCAATACAAACAACCCTTATTCTGGAGGAAGAGAAAGATGGGGCTCATCAAATGATTTGTACTTCCGTACATACATCATTCCTGCTGACAGCAACATATTCCATATCTCTGAAGATGGCAAGATAATAATATCTGGAGAATCATCTCTTCAAGGAGATACAAACATTCAAGGAGATACAAACATAAGTGGCACACTTTATGGAGGTAATGGAGAAAAGACATTTGGAGGACTAAATGTGAGCGGTAATGTTTTCCAGGAATTAAGAGACCCAGTCAATGTGGGTGGAACAAGTGCTGCGGATTATGGCCAAGATGTTTTTGTTTCGGGAGATTACGCCTATGTTACAAGCTATTCAACAGGGGATGACCTTGAAATTTTTGATGTCTCTGACCCCACTAATCCAACTAAAATTGGTGGAGCAGGAACACCTAGTACAGCAAATGAAGTTTTTGTTTCAGGAAAGTATGCATATGTTGTAAGCACCAGCAGTGGTGATGAACTTTCTGTTTTTGATGTCTCTGACCCTTCTAATCCTTATCTGGCTGGTTCTGCCAATCTTGCAACAAGCGGGCGCGATGTCTATGTATCTGGGAATTATGCTTATGTAGTTAGCTCTTCAACAGGGGATGACCTTGAAATTTTTGATGTCTCTGATCCTACTAATCCCTCAAAGGTTGGAGGTGCTGAAGCTGCAACATCTGCGCTGAGCGTTTATGTCTCTGGTAATTATGCCTACGTTACAAGCTATTCGACAGGGGATGACCTTGAAATTTTTAATGTATCTGACCCTTCCAATCCAACTAAAGTTGGTGGAGTGGGTACTGCAGACAGTGCGAGAGATATAGTTGTTTCAGGAAAGTATGCTTACGTAACGAGTGATTCGACTGGAGATGATCTTGAAATCTTCAATATCTCTGACCCTTCCAATCCAACTAAAGTTGGTGGAGTGGGTGCATCAGCAAACGCAAATGCTCTTGCAATATCAGGGGATTATGCATATGTTGGGTCAGATACAGCCGGGGATGAACTAGAGATTTTTGATATTTCTGATCCTACCAGTCCATTTAAGGTTGGAGGTGCAGCAGCAACATCCACTGTTTTTGGAATGTCAGTGTCAGGAAGATACATTTATTTGGCAGTTTTTTCAGGAGATGAACTATCAATCTATGAAATACCCGGTATCACTACACCTGTATCAGAAATAGGAAATCTAAAAGCCGACAATGCATTTATTTCAAACAGACTTACAGTAGATAGTGATATCTATGCAAAAAATGGCATCAGTGCACAGAATGCACAGTTCACAAATGACCTTGGTGTCGGGGGAGATATTTATGCTGCTGGTGACATCACTGCCGGTGGCTCCTGTTGTGCTGACTATGTGTTTGAGGATAACTATTCTCTTATGAGTCTTGAGGAGCTTGAGAAATTTGTGAATGAGAACAAGCATCTTCCTGGTATTTCATGTGATGATTCTGTTAGTCTGAGCAGGCAGGAAAAGCTTGTTGAGAAGATTGAGGAATTGACTCTTTATACTTTTGAGCAGGAAAAGAAGATAAAAACACTAAAACAAGAAAAGGATAATGATGTCAAAGAATTAAGAGAACAAAATAAAGCTCTTAAAGAACTTGTTTGTCTTGACCACCCAGATGCAGAAATATGCAGAGGTGGTTCTGCATGAGGAAAAGATACTTTATATTTCTCTTAATGCTTTTGCCCGGAGTTCTTGCCCTGAACTTCAGGGTGAAGGATGACTCCAGCACTTTTTTTATGGTAAATGGCAGTTCTGGGTATGTTGGTGTGGGTCTGATTAATCCTATTGCTCTTTTTCATGTCAATGGCAATGCTTATGTTGATGGTGACCTTAATGTTACTGGTACTATCTTTGGAGGGAGTCCTGTCAAGGTTGGTGGTGGGTTGAATATTACTTCAGGGGATTTGTATTTTTCTGATGGGAGTTCTATGAGTAGTGCTTCTGCTGGTGGAGGATCCAGCATATGGACCAACTCATCAGGAAATGCAACGTTTACATCAGGCAATGTTGGAATTGGAACAACCACACCTGAATACAGACTCGAATTAGTCGGAGATTTCAAAATATCTGATCCTTCAGGAAATGCTGAGATCAAAACAGCAGATACAGCTTATTTATCAAAAGAATGGTCCACAAGTTCTGAATTCAACGAGACAGGTACAACATTTACTTCAGGAATCTTAGCTAGTGAAACACACAATGATCTGAGGTTGAAGACAACATGAAAAAAAATTATCTACTATTCTTGTTTGTAATTAGTCTGGCTTCAACAATCTGTTTTTCAGAAACTTTGTACGATAAAACAGCATCCGCAGCTGCTGAAAATAAAGGTTTGATGCCTCCTGAAAACACATTACAAAAGTACACTTCAAGAGGACAGTGGTTGCTGGAAGTGCCGTCAGAAAGAACAAGGATCAGCAGCACATATAAAATAATGAATTCAGACAACACCTTTTCAGAAGAATATATTTCCATATTGCATCAGAAGTCACTTCACTACAAAAAAGATGGCAAATGGGAGAAGATTGATCCTACACTTGAAAAAATTCCTGGAGGGTGGAAGACAAAAGACAATGACTTGAGTGTGAAATTCACAAATTATAACACAGATTGGCCTTTTTCCATCTCACGTAAAGGAGAATATACTCTCAAACAAAAAGAATTTGCAATTGGTTACTATGATGATAAATTCAACATCCTTGAAACTTTCAAATCAAGCAATGCTCTTTTAGAAAGTGATAGTAATTCAATAATCTATCCTGAGGTTTTCCCTGGAATAAACATTAAATATACATCTGATCACGACTACGTAAAAAAAGATGTAATAATCAGACAGAGTGCAAAAGAAAAATTACTTGATGAAATCTCAAATTTTGATCAGGAGGGCTGGTTAACACTTGGTACCCGAATTGATTTTTCCGAAAACAATGGATGGTATATTGATATGCAGGAAGGAGAAGAAAAAAGGGGGCCTATTCATATTAGAAAAGGTGAATCAGCAAATGACCAGCTTTCCAGAGGCATAATCTATGATGAAAGTGGAAATAGAATTATTGCAAAATATAAACTAATAGATGACAATAGATATGGTAAACTTCTTTTAACAATGATACCTCTAGAGTGGGTTAAAAAATCAAATGGAGATATTACAATTGATCCCACCTACTATGCAACAAGTGCTGACGGCTACTTCCATTTTGTCAATGAGACATACTCAAATGTCAGAGATGGTTCTACCGGTGACAGAGGTTGCTATGATACCTTTGATTATGTATGTGCAGGTCAACACGAAAATACAGGGAGCTCAGGCTACACTATCTACAGAGGTTATTATGAATTTAACACAACTGGAATTCCAGATGATGCGACAATAACTGAAGCAAGAATATTTCTCAATGAAGAATTAGTAAGTAATGACTATGATTTCAATGTGAGTATTTACCATTACAACTGGAGTTCTCCTCTTTGCAACAGCCAGTATTCTAACTGGGTTGGAGCTTACGGTGCTTCAGCATCTTTTGAAGGAATCTTAGTTGATACGGCAGATGGATGGACAGGAGATACCTGGAAAAACATTTCACTGAACACAAGCAGAATTAATCCTGGTGATTACACAAGGTATAGCATTGTCTCTGAAGAAGACGTAAACAATAATGTACCCCCAGACAACACAGAAGCATGGGTCTGTCCCAACAGTGCTGATACTGCAGGTACGACAGAAGATCCATATCTAAGCATAACATACACAACCCCCACTTATGTAACAGGATGGCACAATTGGACTTCAGAAACAATTGACGGCGGGAGCAGTCAATACAGACCAAACATCTTAAAAGCATCATGGACTTTGGACGGATCTGACAATATTACTCCTAAGTTTCAGGTTTTAGGATCTGACACAGGAAGTTTCAGCGGAGAAGAAAGTGTTTATCCTGGTTCAGGTGAGTATTATCAGGACGGTACTTCATATGACATAAATAACAATGTTGCTCTAGATATTTCATCTGATATAAATGCCTCGTACAGATATTGGAAGGTAAGAGTTTCTATTACAACTGGCACGGACACAGGAGATACTCCCAGAGTTGAGGAGATTGTCCTTGAGGATTCAAAATCACTAACTCTGCAATCATCAGGTCAAAGAGTGGGAATCGGAACAACATCACCTCTGTCAATCTTTCATGTGAATGGCAATTCGCTGTTTGTAGGGGATGTAAATATTACAGGGACATTATATGGAGGAAGTCCTGTCAAGGTTGGCGGGGGATTGAATATGACTTCTGGGGGTTTGTACTTTTCTGATGGGAGTTCTATGAATAGTGCTCCCGCTGGTGGATTATGGACGAATTCTTCTCATGATGCTACTTATACTGATGGAAATGTTGGAATCGGAACTAGTTCACCGGATGACCAGTTGGATGTTGATCCTTCTACTCCTGATGGGATATCAGAAATCTCTAAAGGAGGTTCAATTCCCAATATGGGCTATCCATGGGGCTTACATGTAGTTGGAGACTATGCATATGTTGTCTCACCCACCTATCAAAGCCTGTCAATTATTGACATATCTGACCCTGAAAATCCCTTAGGATTGTCAGAACTGACATCTTCAGATTTAGGGATTGATTTTCGTGCTCATGATATTTTTGTGTCTAGTGGTTATGCATATTGCAGCTTACAAGATTCTGGCCTTGCGGTAATCGATATATCAAACCCATTAACTCCATATCTTGTAGGTTTGGTAAACTCTAGTGATCCAGATATTTCTTCATTTGACAGCACCTATACATTTTATGTTTCAGGAAAATATGCCTACCTTGGAGATACAACTTATGACAATGGTTTTCATGGTGCATTTGGTGTAGTTGATATCTCTGATCCCAGTAATCCT
Source organism: uncultured Methanosarcinales archaeon (assembly GCA_964444505.1). Taxonomy (GTDB): domain Archaea; phylum Nanobdellota; class Nanobdellia; order Woesearchaeales; family JAGVZT01; genus CAYUHF01. The sequence continues at coordinate 87,042 of CAYUHF010000004.1, forward strand.
GACGCTATAGCTATGGTAAATAGTTCCGACTCCAATATAACCCATATGAAGCTTCCTCAAAAAATCAAGGTAAGTGGAGGCTACGCTTATGTTGTTTCAGGTGGTTATGGTGGAGGGAGCCTCGCGATAATAAATATTACAGATCCAGCACAGCCAGATGCAGTTTCTGAGATTATAAACGGAACTGATCCAGACTGCCCGAACTGGGGTTCACTGTATAATTTAGATATAAGGGGGAACCTGGCATATGTGGTTGACAGATATAACGTTGGGGGTCTGTCAGTCGTAGACATCTCAGACAAATCTAATCCTGATTGTATAGGGTATGTTAACACATCTGATCCAGATTTTTCTCTAACATACTGCGAAGCTGGCTATCCTGTTGGAGATTTTTATTACATGGTCGGGAGGAATGGAGTTGCTTTAATCGACATATCTGATCCAATGAATCCTGATGTTGTTGACCAGCTTCTTGGGTCTAATGATCCCAATGTTTCTCTAAATCAACCACAGGATATTCAAGTTGTGGGTAACTATGCCTATACTGTCAACTATCAAGGTCATTCCTTCTCAGTTATAAAACTCGATGGTGCAAATATTCCGACCGCAAACATAGGATCAATAAATTCTGATACCCTCAACGTTATGGAGAATCTTCACGTTTCGGGGGATATTTACTCATATGGAATCCATTCCAAAGATGGTCTTTTTACAGGCGACCTAGCATCCAGTGGAGATATTTATGCTGTCGGCGACATCACTGCCGGTGGCTCGTGCTGTGCTGACTATGTGTTTGAGGATAACTATTCTCTTATGAGCCTTGAAGAGCTTGAGAAATTTGTTAATGAGAATAAGCATCTTCCGGGCATTTCATGTGATGATTCTGTTAGTCTGAGCAGGCAGGAGAAGTTGGTTGAGAAGATTGAGGAATTAACTCTTTATACTTTTGAGCAGGAAAGAAAGATAAAAGAACAAAAACAGGAAATAGAAGATATGAAAAACAGATTAGAAAAACTCGAAACAACTATTCAGGACCCTTAGGCTGTGCTACGCCGGGAATGCCTGCTTCAACAACATCCGGCTCTAAGACTTCTTTGATGATCATTGTTGGAATTCCAACTTCTATCATTCTTGCCTCGATTACACCATCTGGCTGACCTTTCATGTTTGCAAGTATGTCTTTTGCCTTTTCCATGTACTCTTCTTTCTTCTCTTCCATCTCTTCCTGCAGCTTTTTCTTTTCTTCTTCCAGCTGCTTTCTCTCTTCTGCTGTGATTTCTGTCTTTTCTTCTTTTATCTGCTTGTCAAACTTGCCTTCATTTATTGCCTTTGTTGCCTCTTTTCCGGCCATGCCCTCTACAAGAACTCCCATTGACCTGCATGTACCTACAACTTCTTTGACCTTTTGCTTGAGGTCTTTTCCAAGAAGGTCATCTTCTTTCATCTTGGCAACTTTGATGACCTGCTCAATAAGAATATCAGCAACTTTATACTCTAATGGATTTGATGAACCTTTCTGCATCTTAGCTTCTTTCATGATAAGCTGAGAAACAGGTGGTGTACCAACACTGATTGAAAATTCTTTAGAATCTGTATCTACAGAAACCTTAACAGGAACCTGCATTCCGGAAAAACTTGCAGTTTTAGTGTTTATCTCGTTTATTACCTGGCCAATATTAACCCCTAATGGACCTAAAGCTGGACCAAGTGGTGGTGCGGCTGTTGCCTTGCCACCTTCTACAAGTGCTTCAACTGTTTCTGTAGCCATATAAATAAGGGATTGAGGATAATATTTAAATCTTACTCTTAATTTATTCACTTTAGAAATTTCATGGTGGATTCCCCTTGTCACAGACGGGTGTTCCCTACCTATGGGATGCTGGAGAAATCCTATTCTTCTCTTCTAATGACCTTTACAGCATCAAGACTTAAGGTTATTGGGATTGGTACAGCTGCCTCGAGAAGCTCAACAACAACTTCTTCCTTGTCCTTGTCAACTCTTGTGATCCTTGCTTTTTCTCTTTTGAAAGGTCCTGATATTATCTCTGCAATATCATTCTTTCGTATGTCCATCTCTACTTTCTTGGATGGCTCAAGCATATGCTCAATTTCCCTGTAGTCGACTTCTTTGGGCAGAACTCCTCTCGCGTAAGGGATCTTGTATGCTGCTTCTTCTGCTGCTCTCCTGTTCTCTGCTTCAAGGAAGATGTATCCTCTAAGGCCGTATGGTCTTATGACTGAGTAAACCTCAAGTCCTTTTTTGACAGCATTTGAGCTGACAAAATCCATTACCTGATCTTCCCTGTTTGCTGTTGTTCTTAATGCAAAAATATGAACGTCTTCCATTTTCATCTAAATAACTGCCATAGCATCTGAAGCAGAAAGCCAATAAACCCGATAAGAATCATCCCAAGACCTGAAACCTTGACAATGGTCTTGAATTCTTCACTGGTTGGCTTTTTTGTAATCTTCAGAACTCTTATGTATTCTTTGAATGTTTTTTTAAGTTTTTTCATTTTAGTCCACAAATTCTATTCCAAGTTCGTTTTCAATCTCTTTTTGTCTTCTGTCTCTTAATCCAGATCCTGGCCCCAGAATCTGAGGACTTTGTACTCCTGTAACTATAAGCATTGTCCTGATGTTATTTGATAAGTCTTCATAAATCTGTGCTCCCCAGATGATGTGTGCTTCATCAGACAACTTGTCTGAAACAGCCTCTACTACCTTTCGTGCCTCATCCAGTGTCATGTCAGGACCACCGGCAACATTTATCAGAGCTCCATTAGCTCCGGTAATATCTACATCTAAAAGCGGGTTTTGTATTGCTTTTTCAACTGCCTCGACAGCCCTGTTTTCTGAGTCAGCCTCTCCTATTCCAATAAGAGCAACTCCACCGCCCTTCATAACTGTTCTGATGTCTGCAAAGTCAAGGTTGACTAGTCCTGCTTTGGTTACCATCTCTGCAATTCCCTTGACTGCATTTGTCAATATCTCATCTGCAACCTTGAATGCTGTGTGAAGCGGCAGGTCAGGTGCCAGCTCAAGCAGCTTATCGTTGGGTATAACAATTAATGTGTCAACAATGGCCTCAAGTTTCTCAAGGCCCATGACTGCGTTTTCATATCTTCTGTGGCCTTCCATTGCAAAGGGTAATGTTACAACGCCAACTGTCAGCGCCCCCTGTCTTTTTGCAAGTTCTGCCACAACTGGAGCAGACCCTGTACCTGTTCCGCCGCCAAGTCCACAGGTTATAAAGACCATGTCTGCGCCCTTGATTGCCTTTTTTAGCTCCATTTCTGACTCTCGCGCAGCTTCTTCACCAATTTTTGGATTAGAGCCTGCACCAAGTCCATTTGTGAGTTCACGGCCGATTAATACTTTCTTGTCAGCTGTTGTGTATAATAAATCCTGGGCATCTGTGTTGAGTGCTATTGTCTCGGCTCCAGCAATGCCAACCTCACTTATTCGCGTGATTGTGTTGCCTCCTCCTCCACCTGCACCGACAACTTTGATTTTAGCCTTGTGAGTAGCAAGCAGTTCTTCAAGCTCGGCATCTAAAACATTGCCCTGCATGCTTTCCCTTTCCCGTTCCTCATCAAGAATAACGTTCAAAATAACACCTCATACCCTTATAAAGTACTTTCATATTTAAATCTAACTATTGATTTCTGCTTCCAGACCAATTAATTCTTTTATCTCTTCTTTGAGTTTATTTTCAACTTCTTTGTTGAGCTCCTCAGAGAGTTTTACAGTTGCTTTTTTGTCCTCTACTGTCACTTCTGGTTCTTCATTGAGCAGAAGTTTTACAAGTGACTCTACTTTTTCTTTGTCATCTTCAATTTTTTTATTTATTTTTACTTCGTACACAAGATCTTTGCTTGCAAGCGGGTGGTTGAAATCAACTATAACTCTTCCGCCGCTTACTCTTTTTATTGTTCCAACTGCACCGTCAATATTAACCTGCAGACCTGGAATAAGCTGGACATTTCTCTCCTTAAATATTCTGGCAGGAAGAAGCTTTAGCAGATTAGCTTTCTTTTTTCCAAAACCATCCTCAGGAGGAACTTTGACTTCAAACTCTTGTCCTACTTTTTTTCCCACAAGCTTCTTGTCAAGTCCTTCAAGTATTTGTCCTTCACCCACACAGATTGTGACAGGACCATACTGCAAATGTTCTTCATGAAGGCCAGCTTGTTTGGCTGTTTTTTCATCTGTTGTGTCAAAAACAATATCCTCATCAGCCAGTTTTCCAGTATATTCAATTTCAATAAAGTCTTTCTTCTCAATCATGGCTGAATTGAACTGAAGAGAATTAATAAGTTTTTTGGATTTAGCTTCTTTCAGACTATATTCTGGAATAGATATTGACTTGCAACTACAGATCCAATCACGTATTATCTGACTGCAAAAAATTACACAATATACAAACCTACTGCCATGACAAGCATTCCAAGAAATATTCCAAATATCACTGGATGACTTGATTTGCTCTCATAGACATGAGGCAGGAGCTCATCAAAGCTGATAAAAACCATTACTCCTGCAACTGCAGCGAGTACAATGCTGAGCAAAGTGGTGCTCAAGAATTGATGCAGGAAAAGATAGGCAACTATTGCTCCAACAGGTTCAGCAAGGCCAGACAAGGCACTGTACAAAATTGCCTTGGTCTTTTTTTTGGTGGCACAATATATGGGCATTGCAACTGCCACTCCTTCTGGTATATTGTGAAGAGCTGTTGCTAATGCAACGGTAAGACCAATTCTTATATCATACATAGATGAGAAAAGCACTGCTATTCCTTCTGGAAAGTTGTGTATTCCTATTCCTAGGGCAACTAGCTTTCCACATCTATCTAGATCATTGCACTTACAGGAAGATTCACTTTCGTAGGAGTGAGGCAAAAGAACATCCACAATATAGATTATCAACATTCCCACAAAAAAACTAATTACTGCTTTTAGATAACCAAGTTGTGCAACTGATTCAGGCAGAAGTTCTACAAAAGAAAGATAGATCATAACACCTGCAGAAAAACCCATTGCTATACTCAAAAATTTCTTTTTTGGCTCAACAAAAAAAACCAGGGCTCCGCCAAGAATTGTTGAGAATCCTGCAAGAATTGTCAGCATTAATCCCTGTATCATTGCAAAAAACTAAGGCAAAGGCACTTTTAAATCTAATTGTTAGAAAGATTAAAAAATAAAACACTGTTTTTGTGAATTATGATAATTATAATATCTGGTCTTCCAGGTGCTGGCAAAAGTTCTGTTGCAAAGAGAATTGCAAAAAAGCTTGGATACAAGCACTATTCTACTGGTGATATCCAAAGAGAGATTGCAAATGAGAAGGGACTTACGATTGCCCAGCTGGGAGAGCTTGAGGCAGAAGATAAATCAATTGATCTTATGATTGACAACAAGACAAAACAGATTGTTAATGAGAAAGACAAAATTGTGATGGATTCATGGCTTGCTCCTAATTTTGTTAATGATGCATTTTGTGTTTTTCTCAAGTGTGATATGGATGAGAGGGCAAGAAGAAGGTTAAAACACAAGCGAAAAGAAGAATCTTTTGATTCTATCCAGGAAACAAAGAAAAACATGCAGAAAAGGACAAAGACAAACAGAGAAAGGTGGATAAGGTATTATGACTATGATTTTCTTGATATGAACAACTATAACCTTGTTGTTGACACAACCAATATTTCAGTTGAAGAGGTTGTTCAACAAATAATGGAGAAAATATGAAAGTCTATGTTGCACATTCCCAAGATTTTGATTTTGTAAATGAGCTTTACAAGCCGATTCAAAGCATTTCTGGTCACGAGATTGTTTTTCCCCACATGCATTCTGATGAACCATTTGATTCCAGGGAATTTTTGCAGAGGTGCGATTTGATGATTGCAGAGGTTTCATATGCTTCAACAGGTCTGGGTATTGAGCTTGGCTGGGCTGATCTTTTTGGTGTTGAAATTATTGCACTTCACAAAGAAGGGAAGGAACCAAGCGCGTCAGTAAGTGCTGTTACTGACAATGTTTTTCCTTATTCATCAAGTTCTGAGATGGTCTCAATACTGAGGAGATTTCTGTGAAAGCAGTAATATTTGATGCAGGTGGTGTTATTGTTGATTCTCATAAACTTCTTGAAAAGTTTACAGCACTCATCAAACAAGACAAGAATGAACTATGGGATTACCTGAACAAGATTGTTTTGCCTTTATGCAGAGGTGAGTCACGAGCAATCATGGGAACCTGTTGATAAACGGTTTAATGTGGAGCTTCCAAAAGACCTCTGGATAAGAGACTATGAAAAACTGACAGAGATTGATGAAGATATGATTTCTCTGGTCGAAAAATTAAGAGAGCATTATATGACTGCAATGATATCAAACACTATTCCGGAACATGCAGAAATAAACCAAAAAAGAGGGTTGTTTGAACCATTTGACCTTGTTATTCTGTCACATGAGGTGAAGATGACAAAACAAAACCCGGAAATATTCAAGATTACACTTGACAGACTTGGAATCAAGCCCAGCCAAGCAGTTTTTGTTGATGATGTGAAGTCATTTGTTGAAACTGCAGAATCAGTAGGAATTAACGGGGTCTTATTTACAGGTGTTGAAGAACTTATAGAAGAGCTAAGGGCTCTTGGGGTCAGTAATCTTCCAGAACCTCGTCAAGAATAATCCTTTTGGTAAACCTTCCTCTTTGTTGTGCTTTTTTTTCTTTTATGGCAAAGATTTTTTCCCTTGGAATTTCCATGAAGTGTGCTATTGCGTCAATTACCTCAAGAACATCAGCGAGCTCATTTGGGTTTCTCTCATCAATAAACTCGCCTACTTCTTCCTCAAGTTTTTCAAGGAGTTTTTCCCAGTATTCTTTTTGGTCTGCAATATGAATTACTGGATGTTTGCCGCTAGTTTTAATAATCTCAGGAATATTGTCTCTAACTAGTTTGTTGTGTATCATAAGAAAAACAAAAAATATTGGATATATTAAGTTTTGCACAGTTTAGTTTCCTTTTTAAAAATTATTGCTCGGTTCTGGTAATTTTTTCTGCCAGGTTTTTTATTCAATATATAATTGCAATATCGCATGTCAATAGAGTGTTCTTATTGCGGGCAGGGTCTGATGACTGATCCAGACCAGCAGGGAATATACAAATGTGGTGGATGCGGGGATATCTATTGTATACAGGGTAATTTCGATAGCACTGAAGATATTCGACTTAAAGATGATATTGAAACTGACAGTCTGGAGACCATAATAACTGATATTACATGGAATCCTGATCAGGCAAAAGGTATTACACGTATATGCAGTGGTTACCTGAATATGGCTGGGGAGTATCATCTCAAAATAAGAAAACCCCTTGATGATATCAGATGTGATGATGGGCTTAGGTTGTTTCAAGGTATTTTGGGATACTATGAAAAAGAAGTTAAGAAAACAGGAGATTATTTCAGGGCAGATTCTGTAATTATTCATGGTATCTCTAATGACCTGGAGAGCTCCAGAAAGATTTGGCAGGACACATTAAACAGGATTTCCGAAGTGGAAAGATTCAATGAAAGATCTGATTTATATGTTGGTCTTGCGATGTTGAATCTTCTGACTTGTGGTATCTGTTTTCTGGCATCAAGGACTGCAGGTATTTATGCTGTGCTTTGTTCAATTTCATTGGACATAACTGTTGCGCTAGCTACTTCAGATTATCAGGGAGAACGCAGCAAACTTGCAGCTGAGCTTGCCAATACTCCTCTTGCTTTTGATACACCTGGTTGAATATAATCATTAATCAGTAGTTACACTATCAAAAAGCTTATATATAAGATTTTGATACTCCTTATCCATGAGATTGTCTGACACAGTAAATGCTATTATTGGATCTGGTGCTTACTTGATGGTTAATGCTTCAAAGCATATCAGAGGCAATGGATATCACGCTCTGGAATTTATCCGGCAGAGCATGGGGAATTACTTTAATGTAATTGAAGCAACATTTTTTGCATCTGCAGCTCTTGGAGAATCTGATTTTGAAAGCATGGCAAAGGTTGGCGCTGTTGTCACCAGTGGTTTACTGGGATATGAACTCTTGCAGTACTCAGGTGTTTTGCAGAACATTGATTTTATTCAGAATGAAGTTATTAGTCCTGATGGTTTTTGCCAGACCGATATTCCTGCTTATCTTCTTGGTTATCTAACTTGTCTTGGGGTTTCTCACCTGTTGTCAAAACGGCCACGGTGAGTCCTTGTCTTGTTGTTTTCAACAATGCCTGCTATCAGATTTTCAGAGTCAACATCCATGAGCTCACAAAAACCAAGGCAGTAGACCATCAAATCTCCAACAGCATCCAGAATATCTTTTCTGTTGTCAATATTGTCAAATGTTTTCTGGTTGCTGAGTTTGTAAGCTTGTGCAAGTTCACCCAGCTCTTCTGTCATGAGGATTATCTCTTTTCCAACATCTGTTGTGTTAAAACCTCTTTTTTTCTTGTTTTCAACAATTTGTTTTTGAAGTTCTTTCATAGTGCAAGATTAACTAATTGCTTATTTAGATTTTTTGGTACTAACTTTGCATCTGATTTTCTGAATTCCAGGATTTGTAAGCACTTTGAGTAATTTGGTATAACTGCTCAAACTCACTAAATAAAGTAAATCCGCTGTGGAGGCTCACCCTGCCTGTGGGGTATTTACGCCTCCACTTTTGAAAGCGGATCATTGAAAATGGAACATTTTCAAGTGCCATAAATCTTCGATTTATGAGCATTACAGAACGTGTAAATGCCACGCATTTACAGGTCACAAAATGTAAACATTTTGTTGAATTGAAAATCTCGCCATAAAGGTATTCATCATCCCAGTTGAAAATTTGAGGCGAGATTTTCAAATAACCAAGAAACTCCTCCCTCCTTATCATCGAAGTCCAGAATATTTTATAGCCAGCCTTCCATGGCACAGATAGTGGCTTCGCGTCTTATTGCTTAGAAGGGATGTGTGTATAACACGGTTCTAAGTCTTTAAACCAAGGGTTTAATTTACGCCACGCCCAATACTTGGGCGATGATGTTGCTGACGGATGTCGTCGTTGCACTCCTCGCAGGACACCCCGGATGGGGCATCCCCCGTCCAGCCATCGTCCACATCATCGCCCCCTATAGGAACGTGGTCAGCTATATCTGGCCAAGGCTGGCTATCCTGGCAGTGAGGATTTTCCCAAAACAAATACTATTCAAGTTTTAAGAGAAATCTATTCAAGTAAGAGAAATAGTTTTAAAAAAGCACAATTTAGTGCTGTCTTTAAAAGGTCTAGTTATTTGCTTTTATCAAAAAATATATATATCAGTGATTATTTAAAAATGATAAAGAAAATTGTTCACTATGAGGTGTGGATTATGAATAAAAACTTAATTGCTCTGGTTTTGATACTATTATTAGCTGGATGTACACAGGTAGAAGAGACTCCTTCAGGAAGAATTACTGCTGGAGAGGTCGGGGATATTGTAAAAGAGGCACTCCCTGAAACAAAACCTGCTGAGGACGGCAGGTATTTTGCCAGAATAACTGTGAATGAGGGTGAGATGGTCAACCTTGACCTGGATGCAACAGATCCTGATGGTGACCCTCTTGAGTATTCTTTTTCCCAGCCATTAAATGATGAGGGAATATGGCAGACTGAACAGGGTGACGCTGGTCAGTATCCAGTAAATGTTACTGTGAGTGACGGCAACACAGAAGTCACGCAGCAGATTCTTATAATTGTTGAGTCGCAGAACCAGCCTCCAAGACTAGAAAGACCCAGAGACATCAGGGCAAAAGAAGGAGAAACAATTAGAGTCGGGCTTGAAGCAAATGACCCTGATGATGATGAATTGGAGTGGGACTACAGCGAGCCTTTTAATGACGAGGGTGTTTGGGAAACAGAATCTGGAGACAGAGGAAGATACCAGGTGACTGTAAGTGTTTCTGATGGTCAGTTTGAGGACAGTGCAACATTTTTTGTAACTGTTGAACCTGGAAATCAGCCGCCTAATCTTGATGTGTCTGACGAAGTATATGTCAAGGAAGGAGAAGTAGTTGAGCTTCATCCAGAAGTTGAGGACCCGGACGGAGATGAAGTAGAGATTGCTTACAGGGGCTGGATGAACTCAAGTACCTACAAGACTGATTATGATGATGAAGGAAGACACAAAGTTGTTGTAGAGGCAACTGATGGTATCCACATTGAATCAGCTGTTGTATGGATTAATGTTGAAAATGTCAACAGACCGCCCAAAATCCAGGGTCTAATAGTAAAGTGATTTTTTTTTATTTTCTTTTTTGTAATTGTTCTATCATGCGTATCTGCTGGACACGTCTTTCGTGGCGTCCGCCTTCAAACTCGCTTTTTAGAAATACACCTACAAGTCTTTTTGCATGCGTCTCTTGTGTAGAGCCTCTAAGACAGATTATATTTGCATTATTGTGCTGTCTTGTGATTTTTGCGTCTTCAAAATTTTTGATGACTGCTGCCCTTACTCCATTTACTTTGTTTGCTGCAATACTCATTCCAATTCCAGTACCGCAGACCAGAATTCCTTTTGTATCATGTTCTGTTACATAGTCAGCAACCTTGAGTGCAAATTTTGGATAGTCATCTGTTTTGGAATACTCATGATTTCCAAGGTCTTTTACTTCATAGCCTTTTTCTTTAAGGTATTGTTTGAGCTGCTTTTTTAAGAAAAATCCCCTGTGGTCTGCTCCAATTGCTATCATGAAAATACTAATCAAACAGCTGGCTTTTAAATCTTGCTATCAAAAATTTTATATACTCCAGATTTTTGGTTGTTTGTATGATAAAAGTGGGTGTATCTGTGCTTGATGCTAATTTTGGTTTTCTCCAAAAAGAAATTGACAAGATAAACAATGCTGATTTTTTGCATTTTGATATTATGGATGGCCATTTTGTGCCAAGTTTGACATTTGGAGAAAAGCTTGTAAGAGATATTGATACTGACATGGAGAAGGTTGTCCATCTGATGACAGAAAACCCGGAAAAACATATTGATGGTTTTCTTGATTGTGCTGATTCAATTATACTTCACCTTGAGACATGTGAGAATATGGATCAACTGATAAAAAAAATTAGAAAAAAGGCAAAAGTAGGTATTGCACTCAACCCTGAGACAAAACTGCACTGGATAAGGTATTACCTTGACAAGATTGATTCTGTTCTTATTATGTCTGTTAATCCTGGGTACAGCGGACAGGAATTCATGTACAAAGTTCTTGACAAGATTGATGAATTAAGAGAGATGACTGATATCTCAATATGTGTTGACGGAGGAATTAATCTTGAAACTGGAAAGCTTTGTGCGCTTGCTGGTGCTGATGCTCTAGTGAGCAGTTCTTATGTGCTTAGAAACAAATCTCCAAAAAAGGCAGTTGAGAGCTTGAGGAATGTTTTATGAATAATGTTATTCTTGTAGTCCTTGACGGGCTAGGTTATAGAAAAAGCAAAGAGGGAAATGCAGTAAGAAGGGCAAACATGCCCTTTTTTCATTCGCTTCTAAATAATTATCCCAACTCTTTTCTAAAGGCACATGGCAGAGCAGTAGGGCTTCCTGAAGGATACATGGGAAACTCAGAGGTTGGTCATGAAAATCTTGGAGCAGGAAGAGTTGTAAAGCAGGAAATACTTCTGATAAACGAGGCAATAAAGAATGGTTCATTTTTCAAGAACCCTGCACTTATGCGTGCAATTCAGGTTGTAAAGGAGAGGGGGAGTTCTCTTCATATAATGGGGCTGTGCTCGGATAAGGGAGTGCACAGCCATATTGACCACCTGCTTGCTCTTCTAAAGATGGCAGAAGGTGTTGATGTGTGGGTGCATTTTTTTGCTGACGGCCGTGACTCTCCGCCAAAGTCAGCTCACAAGTATCTGGAGATGATCAAGAACGCTAAGATTGGAACTGTTATGGGCAGATATTTTAGTATGGACAGAATCGAGAAGTGGGAGAGGACAAAAAAAGCATATGAAGCTATGGTTAACTGTGAAGGGTTTTTTGCTGAAAATGCTCATGATGCCATAGAGCAAGCTTACAAAAGAGGAGAAACAGATGAGTTCATCAAGCCAACAATTATTGACGGGTATCCCGGGATAAAGGATGGAGATGCTGTAATTAATTTTAATTACAGGTCTGACCGGGAAAGGCAGATAACTAAAGCTTTTGTTGAAAAAGATTTTGATGATTTTCAGAGAAAACATCTCGACATTGATTTTGTAAGTTTTACCCAGTATGACAAGAATATCCACAATGTCCAGGTTGCTTTTTTCAAGGACAGGCCAAAAAATACACTCGGGGAGGTAATATCCAACGAGAAAATCGCACAGCTCAGGATTGCTGAAGCAGAAAAGTATGCTCATGTTACATTCTTTTTTAATGGTACAGTAGAAAAACCATATCCATTTGAAGACAGGATAATTGTTCCTGACCCAGAGGTTGCAACCTATGACCTTATGCCAGAAATGAGCATTTATGAGGTTACTGATAAGGTTATAGAGGGTATTGAAAGCAAGAAATACGGGTTTATACTTCTTAATTTTGCCAATCCTGATATGGTGGGGCACACAGCTAATATTGATGCTGCTGTTTTTGCACTGGAAGCTGTAGATAGTTGTCTAAAAAGGGTTGTCGAGGCAGCAAAACAAGACTATTCCATTATTATTACTGCAGATCATGGAAATTGTGAGGAGATGGTTGGAGAATACGAAACATCTCATACAACCAATCCTGTTAGGGTGATTGTTGTTGATGATGCAAGAAAGGTTAAAAAGGGTGCTCTTGGAGATGTTGCACCAACTGTTCTTAAGCTGATGGGTATTAAAAAACCTTCAGAAATGACAGGTAAACCCTTAGTTTAAGTTGCTGCTTCAAGTTCTTTTATTTTCTCCTGAAGCCTTTCTATTGTTTTTGAGTTATCCTGCTGGTTCAGGAGAGAGCCGCACTCTGGACACCTGAAATCATACTGCATTGATGTGTCCATATCCAGCCTTGTGCAGAGATTAGGACAGAGAAAGAATAAATTGCCGTTCTGCTCACGCTTGAGCCTGTCTTTGTATCTTTGTAGTTTTTCTTTTCTAAGCTTTGAGGCCATGTGCTCTACACCATCAGGATTAAAAGTAAAATAGCTTATGTACCACCCTTTTTCCTTGCTCTTTTTTCTTATGTAGGTCACAATGTTTGAGCCGTGAAGCTTGTAGAGAAGCCTTCTTACTGACTTCATATCAATTCCAGTCTCATCAGAGATCTCAAAATCAGAAATATCCTTTCTTCCGGGCACATTAAGATAGTCCACAATAGGTATGGCTTCTTTGCCAACCGCCTCTTCCACGACCTGATGTATTTTTTCCTCTGTCAGTTCCATGACACATACCCGTACTTAGCTTTAAGGACATTTCAATAACCTTAGAAGCAAGGCGCTTACTTTAACTCAATAAACACTCAGATATGTTTACCGATATATATCCTGAGGGGTTACATCTATATAAATTTTTTGCTTAGCGATGAAATCTTTTCAGAATTTCCCTGTTTTCAATCTTAATTATAACAGGCCTTCCATGAGGGCATTTGTAGGGCATCTCTGTTTTATCCAGCCTCTTCACAAGGTCTATCATCTGTGGGATGGTCAGCTCCTGGTTTGCCTTTACTGAGGATTTGCAGGCCTTCATAATGATGTCTTTTTCTTTTTCTTCATAGACTTTTCTTCTTGCTCTGTGCAGTTCATCAAAAACATCGTTTATGATTTGCTTATTTTTGTATTCCAGCAATGAAGGGATGGATCTGACAACAACTGTCTGTCTCCCGAATTTTTCAACTGTAAAGCCTAGTCCTTGGAGAAGCTCTTTGTTTTCAATTACACTCTGGTATTTTTTTGGTTCAAGTTCAACCACAAATGGGTTGATTAGTTCCTGTGTTTTTATTTTATCTTTTTTCATGAATTTTTCATAGTTGACTCGTTCTTCTGCAACATGCTGGTCTATCAAAAGAAGGGCATCCTGTGCTTCTGCAACAATAAATGTCTTGTTGTGCTGGCCAATAATTCTCATATTTGGAAGTTCTGAGAGCTCTTTTTCTGGTTTTTCCCTTAGAAGTTTTTGCCTTGATATTTCTGGTTTGTATGTCTTGTCAAGTGCAAGTTTGTGCTGTGTTGTTTTTGCCTCTGGAATCACTCTTTCATGTTTAAAGGTTTTTTTAACTGCTTCAGAAACCAACTTTTTGATCTTATCCGGATATGAGAACTTGATTTCTCTTTTTGCAGGGTGAACATTGACATCAATATCTTTTGGATCAATCGTTAGTCTTAAAAGTGCTACAGGGTATCTTTTGGTAACCAAAAGCTCCTGATATGTTTCATTTAACACGTTTTGTACTGTCCTGCTCTTAACATACCTGTTGTTTACAAATACAGTCTGGTAGTTTCTTGTTGTTTTTGTGACTGATGGTTTGCTCACATACCCAATATCCTGGAGTTTAACCATTTTTTTGGCAATTTCACTCCCGTAGATGTTTGAAATGTTGCTCAGGTCATCTGCTGTCGGGGCCTTTAGTATTTGCCTGCTGTTGTGTATTAGTTCAAAATCAATTTGTGGAAAACCCAGGGCATAGCGCGTGACAATATCTGTAACAGAGTTGAGTTCTTTTCTCATGCTACCCAGGTACTTTTTTCTTGCTGGTGTGTTGTAGAATAGTTTTCTTACTTCAACGGTTGTTCCTTTGGGACAGCCCACTTCTTTAATTTCATCTGCATTAACCTGAGTTCCTTCAAGAGAGTCTGTGGTTTTTGTTGTGATTGTGAGTTCTGAGACTGCTGCAATGCTTGCAAGTGCTTCTCCCCTGAAGCCCAGTGAATGAATATTAAAGAGGTCATCTGCAGATTCAATTTTGGATGTTGAGTGTCTTTTTACAGAGAGTTCTGCATCTTCTCTTGTCATTCCTGTGCCGTTGTCAGATACTTTTATGTAGCTTTTTCCGCCTTCTCTAATTTCTATGTGTATTTTTGTTGCCTGTGCATCTATTGAGTTTTCAACTAGTTCTTTTACAACAGATGCCGGATTTTCAATTACTTCTCCTGCAGCTATTTTTTTTATTGTATCTTCATCAAGAAGTTTTATTGTCATTTTCCCCCAACAGAAAGGAGTTATGATTGTATAAATATGTTTTGGTGTACTTCTATTAAGAAATATATGCGAATACTTTATGCTGACACACTAAAATCCCAAAACTTTTTACCACTCTAAAACAAAAACTTTTTATATGCATTGAGTTTAATTGAGAACAGGGGGTTGATAAAATGAAAAAACTCATATTTTTACTGTGTCTTGTTTTGGTGCCGTCTGTTATGGGCTTCAAGATGAGATTCGAGAATTACGGACCTGAGTTTCACAGCCATGTTTATGTTCATAACCCAACACGCTCTGCAATGGATGCTGATGTGAATGTTGGAATACTAAACAGCGGGCTCGTTGGAACAGAAACACTATATGATATTGAGAAGAGCCATTATGGCAAAGCTCATATGGTGTCTGACTCTCTTGAGCCAGGCGAGTATCTGATGCGTGTCAGTGTTTACAAGAATGGTAAAAGATCTGTAAAACACAGGCGTATCCTGATTCGATAGAGTTATAAATTATCTTTTCTTTTTTCTTTTCTATGATTAAGAATTTTAAACCCCGTCTTTATCAGCAGACTATTCTTGCGACTGCAGCACAGAAAAACACTCTTGTTGTGCTGCCGACAGGTATGGGAAAGACTAATGTATTTCTGATGCTTGCTGCCCAGAGGTTAAAGCAGTATCCTAATTCAAAGATTCTTCTTCTTGGTCCTACAAGGCCTTTGATTGACCAGTATCTTGATGTTTTTGAAAAGTATTTCAAGATTGATGCTGAGGATATGCAGGTATTAACTGGCCAGGTTAGTCCTGATGACCGGGCACAACTTTGGGAAGAGGCAAAGATTGTTTTTTCAACTCCACAGGGGCTTGAGAATGATGTTCTGTCAGGAAGGATTTCACTGGAAAATGTGAGTCTTCTGGGTTTTGATGAGGCGCACAAGGGTGTTGGAAATTATGCCTATGTGTGGGTTGCAGAGCAGTACATGAGAACATCACGTTTTCCAAGAATCATTGGGATGACCGCATCTCCTGGTTCAGATGCTGAAAAAATCAAAGAGATCTGTGATAATTTGTTTATTGAGGAGATTGAGGTCAGGACTGATGAGGATCCTGATGTAAAACCTTATGTACAGGAAACTGAAATCAGGTGGATCGAGGTTGAACTGCCCCATGAGTTCAAGCAGATCAAAAATTATCTTGAGGACTGTATTGAAAGCAAATTGAAAAGGGTAAAAGAGAAAGGTTATCTTTCAAAAAAGCTCAAATATATGACAAAGATTGACATGCTCAAGCTGCAGGGTGAGCTGCAGGGAAGGATTGCCCAGGGAGAAAAGGATTTTGACATTCTAAAAAGCATTAGTCTTACTGCTGAGGCTATAAAAACTGAGCATGCGCTTGGGCTTCTTGAGACGCAGGGGATTCTGCCTTTGTACAAGTATATGAAAAAAATCCAGAGTAATGCAGCAAAAACAAAGACAAAAGCAGTAAAAAACCTTGCAAATGACCTCAACTTCAGGAGTGCTCTCTATAAGACTGAGACTCTGGTCGAAAAAGACATAATCCACCCCAAGCTTGAGAAGCTGATGTCTCTTGTTAAAGAGATGAATGATGATTTCAAAATTATTGTGTTTTCCCAGTTTCGGGATACCACGGTTACAATAAAAGAAGAGCTTGAAAAAATCCAGGGGGTTAAGCCAAAACTTTTTGTGGGACAGACAAAAAAGAACGGAACAGGGATGAGCCAGAAAAAACAAAAACAAGTTCTTGACAAGTTTCGTGATGGTGAGTTTAATGCCTTAATATCCACTCAGATTGGTGAGGAAGGACTTGATATTCCAAAAGTTGACCTTGTTGTTTTTTATGAGCCTGTGCCTTCTGCAATAAGGTTTATACAGAGAAAGGGAAGAACAGGACGGCAGGAGAAAGGCGAGGTTATTGTTCTTATTGCCAAGAATACAAGGGATGTTGCCTACAAGTGGTCTGCGCACCACAAGAAAAAAAGAATGTACCGCAATCTCAAAAAGCTTAGCAAGAACATTTCCCTAAAGGAAAACAAAACTCTTGACGAGTATATTGATGTTCCTGAAGAAGAAAAAGTTACTGTTTTTGCAGACTACAGGGAAAAGGGTTCTGGATGCATTAAGGAGTTAATCAGACTGGGTGTTGATATGAAACTTGAGAAACTGAAGTCTGGTGATTATCTTGCAAGCGAGAATGTTGGTGTGGAGTTGAAGAATGTTGAGGATTTTGTTAATTCTCTTGTAAATGGAAGACTGCTTTCGCAGTTAAGGGATCTGAGAAGGAATTTTGAAAAGCCTCTTGTCATTGTTGAAGGTTCAAAGGATATCTACAGTGTCAGAAATGTGCACCCCAATGCATTAAGGGGGTTGATGTCTACTATTGCTGTTGATTACAATATTCCTATTATTTTTTCAAGAAACCCAAAAGAGACTGCTGCATTTCTAAAGATTATTGCTGAGCATGAGCAGAAAGATAAGAAGAATAATGTGATGCTTCATGGGGAGAAAAAGCCAGCATCGTTACGAGAACAGCAGGAATATCTGGTTTCAAGTATACCTGGTATTGGTTCAAAGGTTGCTATTGAACTTCTAAAGACCTTTGGTTCTGTTAAAAACGTTTTTGGGGCTTCAGAGGACGAGCTTATGGAAGTGAAGCTTGTCGGGAAAAAGACTGCTGAGAGTATCAGGAAGGTTATCGATTCTGATTACAAGATGTTTTAGTGTGTTTTCTGTCAAGTTCTGTTATTTTTGCCATTCTATTGTAAACAGGCAAAAATCACTAACTTATTTTTGGATGCCAGGGATATGTTGATATCATCAGAGAATAGTAAAATTTTTATATTGCTCATGTAAAATTTTTCTATGGAACAAATACCAAAACAAGATGAACTATTAGAATTTTTTCAGAAATCACTGGAAGAAGAGTTTACAGAAACCAGACTTGCAGAGAAGCTCAGAGATCTTGAGTCAGAAATAAGAAGGACAAATTTTTTTATTGAAAAAGATTCAAAGCTTGTCGCACTTGCTTATGCGCTGGATGAGTTCCAGCAATATGATATTAGAAACTTTGGCTCAAATTCAAGCAATACATCGGGATTTGTATTACTCAAGGACACGGATATAAGAGATTTCCTGACTTTTGCAGTGATGAAGTATGTTGCACAGCAAATACTTCTTAGGTTCTCCAATACAGATGACAAAAGGTTTAAAGTTGATCTCCAACACAGGTACCCAATAGAAGAACTGGTTAAATCTATTGATAAAAGCAAGAATCTGCAGACACGATTAACTCTGAGCAGGCAGTCTGGTGAGTTTTTCCTCTTTTTTTCAGGGATATATTGGGAGAGCCTGGATGAAAGGGGCATCAACCCTCAGGATTACGTAAGGTACAGTGGTAAGTTTTTTGAGCAGGCTTTTGTTTATCAGTCAAGAAAAAAGGGAAGAATTGCATCACCAGTTTTCATGGCATTGTATAGGTTGACTGATGATATTGTCTGTGCGATGAGGAATGCAAAGAAAAAGCACATGATGGACTATTTCCCAGAGGTCAATAATTTGCTGGAGCTGCAGAGTTGTATGGTGAGATCCTATTCAAATGACCTTACCTTACAATAGCTCGGATTTCAGTTTTTCATATACCTTATCAGCTATTGGTTTTAGATTTACAATATCCTCTTCATTGTATTCTACCAAAAGGTTCAGGTAGTATTTGTCACCTGTTGCGCGAAACATTCTCCAGAGTCTTAAAGGATCACCTGAATACATCTTGTCAATTATGCTGTTTTTTCTTATGATGCCTACTTGTTTTTCTATTTGTTTTAGGCCTCCTGTAAGACCTACTCTCTTGCAGGCATGTCTTAGGTCAAAGTGAGGTATGTCAGGGACAATGTCAGGGTGCTTGTCTTTTAACACATGCGTGTCAAAAACAGAGCCGTTGAAAGAGATTAGCATTTTGTATTTTTTGAGTTCTTTTTTTAAGAGTTTGAAATCAAGATTCACGTCTCTTATCATTGTTTTTGTGTTGATGCCGTCAAAAAGTCCAACCACTGTTATGTAGCCGTTGTTGATGTTTGATGTTTCTATGTCAAGAAAACAGCAGTCTTCCCTGAAGAAATCATATAGTCTCCAGTGCTCTGATTTCGGGAGAATGTTTGTGAAGTATGATGAGTTGAAGGTGTAGAGGTTGTTTTTTGCCTCTCTTATTTTTCTGTCATAGTAATGTTTTCGTTGTTTTCCAACTCCTTTTACTTTATCTTTTTCCAGAAAGTCATCCCAGTGGTTTATTCCCTGTGATCTAATATTTTTTTCCTTTTTTTGGGCTATTCCGTCAAGGAAAAGGAATGTTTTTCTTATCATAACTTGTGTTTTTTGTTTTGGGTTTAAAAGGCTCACGCAGGAATGTCCAGTGGAAACAAATAAATACCTATCATATATTACATTTTACCTATCTTATATTACTTTTATTTGAGCTGTTGGTTTTTTGCAATCTGTTATCCCGAAAGTGGTTTACATCCCGAAACTAGTTTACAATCTTAATTCA
>CAYUHF010000005.1:0-93068 GCA_964444505.1 uncultured Methanosarcinales archaeon
ACACATATTTAGACGTCTAGCAAAAGCTAGAGTCTAAAATCTGCACAAGTCCAGTGAGTTAGTAAATCTGGGAGAGTATAGTTTTGAGTTACAAGGATTAAAACCTCTCCCCAGTTATGAAGTTGGCGACTTCTGTTTAATGAAGACAGAGACAATAACAAATGTTTGTGTACCTGTAGGTGAGGAACTAAGACCCAAAGCAATCACACTAACTAAGAGCAATAAATTCAAAAATCAACTCAAGAAAAATCTGATAAGAAAGTATAATATGTTTAGTTCAGATGATATTAGTGAAAACTATGATCTTTGGAAAAATATTGAAATAAACGAAATTCCCGGTTCAGAACACGCGGTAAGAATAAACTTCACTAAAGAATCAGACAACTGGTTTGATGTTATTGGTTCAAGATACGATTTCAATCTTGGTAACATTTCAGATAAACAAAAAGAGATTCTACAATTATGCATGGATTTAGGTTTTGGCGAGAAGAACACATTTGGATTTGGGTTTGTGAATGTGAAGAGGTTAAGGGATGATTAAGGAGTTTTTTGATGTCGGAGAAAGTATATTGGAAGATCCTTCGGATGAAAAAGAGGTAATAACTCATATTTCTTACCAACCAAGAAATGAAGAAGACTCACTCCATCCTATTGTTATTAATCTCGATGTTGACAAAGAAAAAATAGATTTACACTATGAGAAAAAGTACAATCCCAGAAGAGACAAGGGAAAATTTTGTTTTATGAAAACAACATCTCCAAGAGGAAAAAGGGTTTATTTCAATACAAACAACATATCATACCACATAAACAGTACCATTACAGACACAATTGACAAAATCACAGAAATATTGGAAAGCTACCCTGAGAGACAGGAAATTCTTTTATCTTTTAGGGAATATCTGAAAAAAGTACAGGAAATTTTTTGTGTTACGGAAAAGAAAATTCTTGATTATAATAAACTAGATACTACTCAAAAAATTGAAGAATATGATTCAAATCCATCAAATTACAGTGGTTATTTTCAGAAATCAATAATAGATAGTCTTGAGGTTTCAACTAAGTCTCAACTATCAAATCATGACGCCTACTGCTTGTATATTAATGATAAAAATATATTTGACACCGATTATGCTGATGCTTATGCACTATTGCTCTATTATGATAAAATTGGCTATCTTTTTTCAGAGGATGGAAAGGAATGTACTTGTCACATTTGTTCTAAAAAGAAGAAAGTAACTAATTCACTTAAACTACCTTTCAAAGTTTATATTGAGGACAAGGTAGGTTTTTTCCAAAGAGGAGATTTAAAGAAATCATATAAGTCCTTTTCTCTATGTGAGGACTGTTTTAGAAAAATAATTGTGGGAACAGAGTTTGTAAGAAATGAACTCTCAGAAATATTTCTTGGAAATAGATTGTTTATTTTACCAAAATCAGCTTTTTTCTATAAGAACTTTTTGCCAAATGTGAAAATGTTAAAGGATAAAATTCACTCTCAATTATTTGGTCATAGAGAGATAGCTAGAATGTCACAGCAAAAGCAGTTTAGTGGTTATGTTTTTGACTTTCTTTTTTACCAGAGAGAACAATCTAGTTTTAAAATAAGCAGAAATATTTCTGATATTTCATCTGAACAAATATCACAAGTCAGTGAAAACTTCAGAAAAATTCAAGAAGATTATTTCAAAGAAGAGGATTATTATTTCAGCTTTAAAACCTTAAATTATGTTCTTTTTTCACATAACAGTTGGGGTGAAGAAGAAAGGTCTCGTCTAATGTTTGATTATCTGGATTATGTATATAATAACATTGAAATTGATATGGATGAGTATTATGCTCAGGTCTTAAAGAACTACAAGAAAGAGTATTTAGCAGGATCTAGAAAATGTTATAGTATTGCATTAAAGTCTTTCTTGCTTGCAAAATTCTTTAGACTTAATAGAAATTTGGAGGATGATAATATGAACTTTGAAATGGAATCAGAGCTTGAAAACGATGACTTAATAGAGTTTTTTAATAAGCATGAATATCTTGACACGTTAAAAAGAGGACTGATTGTATTTGGTTACTATGTTAATAAGATAATTAGAATTCAAAGAGGGAAAACCAGTAATTTTCTGGACAAGATCAGATTTTCTGGGATGGACAGAAGGGACATGAGAGAGTTAGTTCTGGACTTTCAAGAGTATCTTAAAATATATGAAAGTAAAGGAGATGGAATTTATGAGGAACCATCTGAAAAGGCCTTTGCTTTGGAAGCAATAACAAAGTATCTTGAATCGGATGTTGAAATTTCACCGTCTGAAGTTTCTTATTTTGTTTTATTTGGCGTAAATTTGGGGAAATATTTTGGAAAAAAACATGCTAGAACCAGGAGGTTGGAAGAAGATGAGTGAAGTAAATAACTCGGAAATACTTTTTGTTTACGATGCAAAGATGTGTAATCCTAACGGAGACATGGATGATGAAAACAAACCAAGAATGGATAAACTGAATAAGAGGAATCTTGTTAGTGATGTGAGATTAAAGAGGTATGTTAGAGACTATCTTAAAGATTTCAAAAACCAGGAAATCTGGCTGACACAGACAGAAAAGGCACAAGATGCAAAAGATAGATTAAAGGAACTCGGGTCAGTAGATAATGCAAAAGAGCTAATTGACGTTAAGTTATTCGGAGCTGTATTCACTGATAAGGAAGCAGCAACAGTAACTGGACCAGTACAGTTTAATTGGGGTTATTCTCTGAATAGAGTTGACCTTTTGAAAAGCAACACAATCACCTCACATTTCAAAACAAGTGGAAGTAAAAAAAGCACTGGAGGATCTGGAATAGGTAAGGACTACAGAGTTAAATATTCACTACTTGCTTTTGCTGGCTCAATTAACTCAAAGAATGCTCAAAAATCTAGTTTGGGAAAAGAGGATATTGAACTTTTTGATGAAGCTATGGTTAAATCAATCCCTCTGAATAGAACCAGAAGCAAGGTTGGCCAAAGTCCACGTGTTTATCTTAGAATTGAGCTTCAACAGGATTCATTTCTCAACGATTTAAGAGATTTCTTGAGACTGGAAAATGAAGAAATTCAGGGAGTCGAAGAGGTTAGTGTTGAAGTTGATGAACTCATTGAGTATCTTAAGGATAATGAGCATATTATTGAGAAGGTTAGACTTTGGACAGACGAGAAATTGAGGTTTACCAAATCAGGAGAAGAATGCTCGTTAAAAGAAGCATTAAGCCAAATTGTTGAGGTAGAGGAGTTCGAATTTAGTTAAGATGAAATGCTTAGTCTTAGATATGAAAGGTAAGTTAGCACATTGGAGGAAGTTTTACACTAATTCTTCTTCACTAACTTACTATTTGCCAACTAGAACAAATATCACTGGATTGATTGCTTCTGTTCTGGAAATGGAAAGAGATTCATATTATGGTGAGTTCAACAGAGAAAATCTTAAAGTGGGTATTGCTTTGAAGTCTGATGTTAGAAAAAACATTTTCGTTATGAATTACCGTTCTACTAAGGATAGGTTAAAGAAAATGTTTGAAGGTTACACTCAGATTAAGTTTGAAGTTCTTATGCCTGAAGACTTGGTAGGACATGTCAGTTATAGGGTTTTTCTGGCATCTGAGAATCCAGAAGTAGTTAGTCAACTTAGGGAATTACAGAAAAAAGTTGAAAATAGAAAGCTTGGATACGGTGTTTATTTGGGTAAGAGACCATTTATGGGTACATTAGAGATTGTATCTGGTCTGGAAGAGACAAGACTTGAAAGAAAGAATAATGTCCAATTGGTTGAGACACTTACCAAAGTAGAAGACATTGATGGGCTTTTGGATTTGAGAAATAAGTCTAAGAAATACATAAAAGATGTAATTCCACTTGATTTCAACGAGGAAAGAGAGATTTTAGGCACGTCAGAAGTTGTTTATGAACTTAGAAACGGGAAGTTGGAGTTAGAAAATGGAGGAAAGTTCAAAAACACTTATTTGATACGATTTAGTGGGTTTGAAAAAAATATAACCTTCCTATAATGCGGCTCAAATCTCATCCTGACATTCTTCTGAAAGACCACCTAAGAAATGTAGCAGAGGCAAGCAGAGAGTGCATATTAAAGAAAAATTTGAATCTGGAAATAATCGAGAAATCAAAGCTTGCTCAGATATCCTATTTGATTGGGGTTGCTCATGACTTTGGCAAGTGTACAGATAGCTTTCAGCAGTATATAAGGGGAAAAACTTCAGTTAGTGACAGTCATGCGCCTGTATCTAGTGTGTTTGGATACTGGTTGGTAAAAAAATATTCTGATGAACATGGGATTGATCCAATTTTTTCAGCAATATCAGCTTTAGTTATTAAGAAGCATCATGGTAATCTGGAGAATTTCATTAACGTTAATGAGATTCATGAAAGCAAGATTAACTCCCAGATGAAAGAGATCAGTAAGAAAAAGTCTGTGATGAATTTATACGAAAATATTGTTGATTTTTCATTGGCTGAATTCAGTTATGATTATTCTACTTTTCAAAAAGACGTATCAAATACCGTTAAGAGGATTTACAGAGATCAGGAAAATGTTGAGCTATTCTTAATCTGTGAATTATTATTTAGTGTTTTACTGGACTTTGATAAAAAACATGCAGCAGGAATTTTGGAAATTGGGCACAGAGAGAAGATTATTGATGATAATATTGTTGAAGATTACCTTAATTTCAAAAGAAAAGAAAACCCAAAGAAATTTGATCCAGATAAGCCATTGAATAGACTGAAAAATGATTTCTTTAGTACAGTAACATGTTCAAGAAGTATCTCAAAATCTCAAAAAATCTATAGTATTACTGCTCCAACAGGCATTGGCAAAACATTCACTGCTTTTAGTGTTGCAGTTAAATTACAAAACATAATTAGAAAACCCTACAAGATAATCTACATTTTGCCTTACACTTCAATAATTGACCAGAATTTTGAGGAAATAAAGAAGATATTACAATATCAATATGATGATTTTCAAGAGAGCGAAAAAGAGTATATAATAAAACAGCATTATTTGGCAGATTTCAAGCCGAGGACAAGTAAATACGGGAAAATAAGGTACAATCAGGAACTTTTACTAATTAACAGCTGGGATAGTAATGTGATTGTCAGTACTTATGTACAGTTGTTGATGTCAGTTATAGGTTACAAGGGTTCCTTTTTGAATAAGTTTCATAATATTGTAAATTCCATTATTTTGCTTGATGAGGTGCAATTTATTGATGTTTCCAATTGGGAGTTAGTTAGAAAGGTTTTGACTACTTTATCTAAGAAATTCAATGTTTATTTTGTTTTGATGACAGCAACTCAACCTAAAATATTTGATGATAGTGTTGAGTTATCTGATGACCGATTTTTCGAGAACACTTTAACTTCTGACAAGATTTCACCTAAATTGTTTGATAAGCCAGAAAAAACAGAATCTTTTGCAGATCGTTTTTTCCAAGATATATTTGAGGGAGAGAATAGAATCTTGATAATACTTAACACCAGAAAGTCTTGTTATAAAGTATATAAAGATATTGATGATATGCATGAGTTTAAGGATTATGAAAAATTTTACTTATCTACTCTCCTGACCCCCATAGATAGGAGAAAAAAGATTGAAAAGATAAAGGAGATACAGTCACCAGATTCCAAATATGTGGTGGTAACTACCCAGCTTATAGAAGCCGGTGTGGATATAACCTCTGATATCTGTGTACGTGATTTTTCACCTCTAGATTCAATTATTCAATGTGCTGGAAGGTGTAACAGATACAACGAGATTAATAAAGGAAAATTTGTCCTGTTTGATTCTTTATTGAATGAGGAAGAGAGAAGGCTGTATGGCTTTGTTTATAGAGATAAATTCATTATTGAAAAGACAAGAGAGGTTCTCTCTTATGGTTTTGATTCGTTTCATAAGATGGCAGATATGTTTTTTGATTTGATTAAGGGTAGCAGCTCAAACTTTGAAGCACTTGAGGATGTAGAAAGGCTGAGATTCTCTGAGATAAGCGAACACTTCAAAGTAATTGAAGATAGCTTAGAGACGGTGGGTGTTCTAATTATTAAGAATAGGTCGGTAAAAGAGCTGTTGAACAGGTATTTTGAACTTTTGGAAGATGAAGAAGTTGACTCATTTGAGAAATTTGCAAAACTCAAGGTTTTGAAAAGAAAGATGATGAATTATACTGTGAATATTTACAAGAAGGATTTGGAGGAGATAGATGCATTTGTGAAAGGAAATAATATCAAATATATTCCTTCTGATGTTGTAGAGAATATTTATTCCTGTAAAGAAGGTCTAAAGATATTTGACAAATCATCTTATATGATATAAACAAATGAAACTAACCGGAACACTCATAAAAAATTACTTTCACTGCAAAAGGCAGGCATGGTTATATTATCATGGCATTAATTTTTATAGCGAGTTGACAAGAATTGGTAAGCTTAAGCATATTGAAGAGGGCTCTGATGAGATAGTTTTGGGAACTATCAAACTTGACAAAATTAATGATAAAGAAGTAATTGAATATAAGAAAACCTCATCTAATTTGGAGGGAACAAAAGCTCAGTTATTGTTCTATTTGTATGAACTAAAGAAAAAAGGCATAGAAAGAATAGGTAAACTTAAAGATCTCACCTATGATGATGAGTACAAACTGAGCTTAGATGAAAAGAATCTTGAAAAAGTCAAGTCGATACTGCGTGAAATAAAGATTTCTGTTAATGGAAAAATTCCAAAAAGAAAAAAATACAAAAAGGACTGTAAGCAGTGTTCTTTTCTTGATTACTGTTGGGTAGAATGAAAGACATACACATCACAAAATCAGGGGAGCTTAAGAGAAAGGATAACTCTCTTATCTTTACAAATGAAAAAATCAGAAAAACAATTCCTGTCAAGAACATCAATTCTGTATATGCATACGGCCAAATAAGCATTAATTCAAAACTTCTGACTTTTCTTTCTCAAATGCAAATACCTATGTATTTCTTTAACTACTACGGTTTTTATACTGGTGCTTTCTATCCCCGAAAGCAAACTGTTTCAGGAAATGTTCTTGTTGAACAAGTCAAGCATTATGATGACAAACATAAGAGACTGAAACTTGCCAAAGAGATAGTTCAAGCTTCCAGACACAACATGCGAAAGACCCTTATGCAGTATAGTCTAGAGGAAGAAGCAAGGTTAGATGAGTATAAAGATGATGTTAATAACTCAACTACAATAAATAGTTTAATGGGTGTGGAGGCAAATATAAGAAAGTTTTACTATAATTGTTTTAACAAGATAATAAAAAACGAAGATTTCAAGTTTATAATGAGAGTGAAAAGGCCTCCGGACAATTTTATTAACTGTTTGATCAGTTTTGGAAATTCTTTACTTTACACTACTACACTTTCAGAGATATTTAAAACCCAGATTAACCCAACAATAAGTTACCTTCATGAACCTTTCGAAAAGAGATATTCATTGAATCTAGACATTTCAGAGATATTCAAGCCTTTGATCGTTGACAGAGTTATTTTTTCACTCATTAATCAGAAGATGATTGGTGAAGATGATTTTGATGATAAGCTTAATTACTGTTACCTCAATGAAAGCGGTAGAAAAGTATTTCTAAAGGAATACGATCGAAAGCTTAGTTCTACCCTGAAATATCCATCTCTTAATAGAAAGGTTTCATACAGGTATATGCTAAGGCTGGAGTGTTACAAGTTGATAAAACATTTAGTTGAGAACAAAGAGTATAAGGCATTCAAGATTTACTGGTAAAATGTACGTTATTTTGGTATATGATGTAAAGGTTGAAAGGGTTACTAGAGTTATGAAGATATGCAGACAGTACCTGGAGCATATACAAAATTCTGTTTTTGAAGGACATATTACGGATAGCAATCTGAAAGAGCTGAAAATGACAATCAAGCATACGATAAATGAGGATGTTGATTCTGTGCTAATTTTCAAGCTGAGATCAAAGAAAAACTTCAACAAAGAGGTAATCGGAATAGAAAAGCATCCAACTTCTGGAATTATTTGACATGGAAAAGCTCAGAATCTTAGTTTAAAACACTAGACCAATTTCACTATAGATCTGATTTACGCCTATATTTATAAATTATTCAGTGAACCCCTAATTTTTAATCTTTTTTTTGTGTTGATTTTGTTAAAAAAAATGCAATCTCACTGAAAAAAGTGCCCCAAAGATATATAAAGAGAAATATTTCAAAAAATACATGGGCTAAGCCTCAAAAATATGGGTTTTTCGTCGAGTTCTACATTTAGTATAGTACTTTTGAAATTATGTGGAGTATCTCAGAAGGCATAAATTTATTGTTCTACATTTAGTATAGTACTTTTGAAATATGTTGAAGGTCTAACAGAAATGCAATCAATATTCAAGTTCTACATTTAGTATAGTACTTTTGAAATTTGTTCAAGGGACATCCCACATTGGAAATGACAAGTTCTACATTTAGTATAGTACTTTTGAAATTGAAACATACTGCTGTCAATTCCAAAGGAAAGTTTGTTCTACATTTAGTATAGTACTTTTGAAATGGTGCTGGGATAATTATGGATATCATTGGTTGGGGGTTCTACATTTAGTATAGTACTTTTGAAATTCAGTAAAAGATATGTGTCAAATAAATAAATATGAAGTTCTACATTTAGTATAGTACTTTTGAAATGTTTCTCGAAACCAGTGGGGTCGTACTGGATTGGGTTCTACATTTAGTATAGTACTTTTGAAATTAGGCGTTAGTATCCCCACCCACACAAGCCCTATCAGTTCTACATTTAGTATAGTACTTTTGAAATGTAACATAATGGAAAACAGTAGCATCGGCCTGCATCGTTCTACATTTAGTATAGTACTTTTGAAATTAAGGAACATGGAAAAAACACAGGGTTTCGGACAGGTTCTACATTTAGTATAGTACTTTTGAAATCAGGCCATGCCTGAAGGACAGTTTGCGAAAGTGCGTTCTACATTTAGTATAGTACTTTTGAAATGGGGCTCAATTATAGAAGTCTACAACTTGGGGGTCAGTTCTACATTTAGTATAGTACTTTTGAAATTTTTTTTTTAAATTTCATGCTCACAAGGGCATCAGTTCTACATTTAGTATAGTACTTTTGAAATACACGTATGATATTATCTGTATTCCACCACCACTAGTTCTACATTTAGTATAGTACTTTTGAAATTTGAAAGGGATAAAAAGCAGGATGCCTAAAAATGGTTCTACATTTAGTATAGTACTTTTGAAATTTTCTACCGGTGACAAAGACCTGGTCAACGATATCGTTCTACATTTAGTATAGTACTTTTGAAATAGACTTGTAGGCCCCCAAATATAACCTGATGTACGTTCTACATTTAGTATAGTACTTTTGAAATTAATATAGAATTCGTGGTGCTATGGCCTGATCAGGGTTCTACATTTAGTATAGTACTTTTGAAATTTGTCTTGGCGTTTTCTTTCAACCATATTAAAAGTTGGGTTCTACATTTAGTATAGTACTTTTGAAATTTGTACCGTGTATATGTACCTGGTCGTCATATCCTCCGGTTCTACATTTAGTATAGTACTTTTGAAATAGATAGTCCACAGGGCACCAAAGATAATGATTTGGTTCTACATTTAGTATAGTACTTTTGAAATCTCCTATTTTCTCCATTTGTGTTTGTTTTTCTTTCATGTTCTACATTTAGTATAGTACTTTTGAAATGTATTCCATAATATTCCAATAACTTCAAACCTATGCTGGTTCTACATTTAGTATAGTACTTTTGAAATTGTCATTCTTTAATAATGGGTGTCCTCAAGATACTCTTGTTCTACATTTAGTATAGTACTTTTGAAATCCCCATTGTAGTACTATGGATAAGACCAAGACCACGTTCTACATTTAGTATAGTACTTTTGAAATTGTGTCTGGTCACTGGCGCAGATATTGGTTTCCCAAGTTCTACATTTAGTATAGTACTTTTGAAATATGGTAGATACTCAAGCCACAACACCAGCAAATAGGTTCTACATTTAGTATAGTACTTTTGAAATATATATATTAACCGAAGTCCCATATTAGAGACTCTCGTTCTACATTTAGTATAGTACTTTTGAAATTGACAACTATGTCCTCGTCTGGATGCACAGTCATAAGTTCTACATTTAGTATAGTACTTTTGAAATATGGGTTGTTGAATAGTGATCCATTAACGTATGGTTCTACATTTAGTATAGTACTTTTGAAATTTACAACTATCATACATATTCCTCCAACTCATCCAAGTTCTACATTTAGTATAGTACTTTTGAAATTTAGAAGTAAGGAAAGAAATAGATTTTATATGTGGGAAGTTCTACATTTAGTATAGTACTTTTGAAATCAATAAATACGCTCTGAAATGCGATGTTTTCCAAAGAGTTCTACATTTAGTATAGTACTTTTGAAATGTGTTGCATTCTCATAACCAGAACAATAAGGCAGATGTTCTACATTTAGTATAGTACTTTTGAAATATAGTCACATCATCAAAAGCTATTCTATCGTTTCCGGTTCTACATTTAGTATAGTACTTTTGAAATGATAGTATAAGGTAATATGGAGGTAGGATAAATGGGAGTTCTACATTTAGTATAGTACTTTTGAAATAGATTCGGCCCAAAAGAGGTCGGGAGAAGAGTCAAGTTCTACATTTAGTATAGTACTTTTGAAATGTACACAGCTCAAAGGACTCGTTCAATGTTGGTAAGTTCTACATTTAGTATAGTACTTTTGAAATTGACCACATCAACAATAGAACCTGTCATCTGACCTGGTTCTACATTTAGTATAGTACTTTTGAAATGTGTAGGAATAGCAGTATCGGTTAAACCATAAGGTCGTTCTACATTTAGTATAGTACTTTTGAAATTTATCCTGAAACCAACATGCAAGATTACCAGGGCAGGTTCTACATTTAGTATAGTACTTTTGAAATCTTTTTATTGAAACATTCGCAGGTATTTTTCAATATGAAAATCAAAAAAGAAAGATTAATTAGGTGAACCTATGTTGCTTTTTTCCATGGCACGAAAAACAATGGAGATTGCCTTTTTTCCAAAAAAGGTTGTAGAATTATTTGAAAGACTGGGTTATCAGAAATCAAAAAAAGGCAATTACTGGAAAATCTATAATGATGCGTACTACAACAAAGAACCAATAGAGTTTAATGCCATAGCAATATGCGCAAAGAACGGGGAAACTCGATATGTAAAATGGTACATCAAAAACATCCATGACTCAACACAAAAACTGGACAAGATGATAGCACTTCACATCTCAGAACAATTCAAACAAGAATCAGAATTGCTCGCAAAAAAACTAAAAAAAGCCCAGGAATAAATGTCTATAGTTCTTGTTTGTTTGCGGAGGTTTTGGGTTTTTCAGAAACCTAGGAACGATTAGTGAGTCTCTTTGCGAATATCAGTAGTTCTGACCTGAGCAAGCGACCATAAAAAAAATAAGAGCAATTATGAGTTACTTATCCAAAACCTTTATAAACTAAGTTTTCTTCCCTTTTTTCACCAATGATTGATGAAGGCGATAAGCCGGAGAGAGGTATTGTTATTCTCTCATAATTGATGGAGGTCAAAATGGTATCAAAAGAAGTTATGGAAAAAGCATTTGAAGCTATAGAATTAGCAAATACAACAGGTAAGATTAGAAAAGGAACAAACGAAGTTACAAAAGCAATTGAACGACAGACAGCCAAATTAGTGGTTGTTGCAAAAGATGTCACACCACCAGAAATAGTTATGCACATACCGCTTCTGGCAAAAGACAGGAATGTACCTGTAGTTGAAGTGGACAGCAAAGAAGAGCTTGGTGCAGCAGCTGGTCTGAGAGTTCCAACAGCAAGCGTTGCTATAGTAGACGAAGGCGAAGGATCTAAAGAGCTAAAACAAGTAATAAAAAATCTAGAGTAAAATGGCAGCTAAAAAGATGAGGAAGAAAGGTTCTGGTGCCCCTGTTAGAAAGGGGCAGGTGAGTTTTTCTCCTGCCACACCTGCAAAAGTCGAAGAAGTTATTGGAAGATCCGGCTCAAGAGGGGAAGTAACACAGGTAAGATGCAGAGTTATGGAAGGCAGAGACCAGAACAAGATTCTTAGAAGAAATGTTAAAGGACCAATTAGAAAAGGCGATATACTGATGCTAAGGGACACAGAGTTTGAAGCAAGTAAGATGTCCCAGTCAAGAAGGTGATCACATGAAATGCAGTTTTTGCGGACAGACAATTGAAAAAGGAACAGGAACAACTTTTGTTAAAAAATCTGGAAAGATTCTGAGATTCTGTTCTTCTAAGTGTGAAAAGAACATGCTTAAGCTCAAGAGAAAACCAAGAGTTACAAGCTGGACAAAAGAGGCCAGGAAAGAGAAGGGTGAAAGGAAATGATTGAAAGAACCCTGGTAATATTGAAACCAGATGTGTCTGCAAGAGGTTTTATTGGAGAAATCATATCAAGATTTGAAAAGGTAGGTCTCAAGATTGTTGGGATGAAAATGCTCATGGCACCAGAAGAAGTCACAGAAAAACATTATGCAAAAGATGATGAGTGGCTTATGGCTGTGGGAAAAAAACTGATCAAAAACCAGGATCTTGACCCTGATGAAGACCCAATGGAACATGGAAAAATGATTCAGAGAAGTCTTGTAAAAGACCTCATGACATATCCAATCATTGCACTTGTGCTTGAAGGCCATAACACTGTAAAACTAGTGAGAAAAATGGTCGGGGCACAGTCGCCACAGGACTCAGAACCAGGAACCATCAGAGGAGACTATTCACAGGACACCTACAGACTGGCAAACGCACTAAACAGACCTGTAATCAATCTTATACATGCATCTGATTCAAGAGAAACAGCTGAAAAAGAGATTCAACTGTGGTTTGATGAGGACGAGATAGTTGAATGGGAACATCCTCATGAAAAAATACATTTCAGGGAGCACGGAAAATGAATCTGGTTGTTCTTGGTGCACCTGGAGTCGGTAAAGGAACTTACACAAAACTTCTGTGCAAAAGAGTGGAATTGCCACACATATCAACAGGTGACATGTTCAGAAAGAATATTAAGGAAAACACAGAACTTGGACAAGCTGCAAAAATGTATATGGAACAGGGACAGCTTGTACCAGATGAACTCACAATAAAAATGCTAAAAAACAGACTAGAAAAACCAGACTGCAGCAAAGGTTTTGTACTGGATGGATTTCCAAGAACAATAAACCAGGCAGAAGCACTTGAACAAATTGCAGATATTGACAATGTGCTGAATTTTGTTGCAAGAAAAGATATTATTATCGACAGGCTTTCCGGAAGAAGAGTATGCAAGGACTGCGGAGCAACCTACCATGTTAGAAATGTTCCTCCAGAAGAACCAGGAGTCTGTGACAAATGCGGCGGCAATCTATACCAGAGAGAAGATGACAAGCCGGAAGCAATAGCAAAAAGACTGGAAGTTTATCAGAAAAAAACAGCACCCCTAATTGATTATTATGAAGACAAGTTAATCGAGGTTGATGTAAACAGCCCGTATTCAGAACGCTTTGAAGTTCTAGATAAGATACAGAAGGTGATTTAGATGGGAGAAAAGATGATTGACAAAGTAATAAGGCTTATGAAAAAGCCAAAGAGAATTAGAAATATAGGTACAGTTGCACATATTGATCATGGTAAAACAACATTTTCAGATAATCTTCTTGCTGGTTCAGGTATGATGTCACAGGATCTTGCAGGAAAAGCAAGAGTACTTGACTTTCACGAGGACGAGGCAGAAAGAGGAATTACAATTGATGCAGCAAATGTATCAATGGTTCACAAGCTTGAGGAACAGGAATATCTGATTAATCTTATTGATACCCCTGGACACATTGACTTTAGTGGAGACGTCACAAGAGCTATGAGAGCAGTTGACGGGGTAATTGTACTGGTCTGTGCAGTTGAGGGAGTTATGCCTCAGACAGAAACAGTCCTTAAGCAGTGCCTAAGAGAAAGGGCAAAACCAATACTTTTCATAAACAAGGTTGACAGACTGATAAAAGAACTCAAGCTGACACCTGACAAGATGCAGGAAAGGTTTATCAAAATAATAAAAACCGTAAATGAGCTAATCTATGCTATTGCAGAAGATGAGTTCAAGGAAGAGTGGAAAGTAAATGTCAATGACGGGAGTGTTGCATTTGGTTCAGCATTCCACAACTGGGCACTATCTTTCCCTTACATGAAAAAACACGGGATAACATTTGCAGATGTAATAAATGCTTATCAGAGTGGAGATAAAAATGATATAAAAGAGCTTGCCAAAAAAGCTCCAATCCACGAAGTTATTCTTGATATCAGTATACGCCACCATCCGGATCCGCTCACAGCACAAAAATACAGGATTCCAAAAATCTGGAAGGGTGATGAGGAAAGTGAACTTGGAAAAGCCTTAATTAACTGTGACCCAGAAGGCCCTATGACCTTTGTATGCACAAAGATTGTCGTAGACAAGCATGTTGGAGAAGTTGCTGCAGGAAGACTATTCTCAGGAACTGTGCACCAGGGTGACAATGTATTTATGATTGGCAAGAAAAAAGAAGTAAGACTGCAGCAGGTATGTGTTTTCAATGGTGCAAAAAGAGACCTTGCTGACGAAGCAACAGCAGGAAACATCATTGGCCTAATTGGACTTGATGATGTATTTGCAGGAGAAACAGTCTCGAGTGTTGAGGAAATGACTTCGTTTGAATCCATAAAACACATCTTCGAGCCAGTTATCACAAAGGCAATCGAACCTGCAAAGTCTTCAGAACTTCCAAAACTGATCAATATTCTTAAAGTGGTTGGAAAAGAAG
Source organism: uncultured Methanosarcinales archaeon (assembly GCA_964444505.1). Taxonomy (GTDB): domain Archaea; phylum Nanobdellota; class Nanobdellia; order Woesearchaeales; family JAGVZT01; genus CAYUHF01. The sequence goes on from CAYUHF010000005.1 coordinate 14,914, forward strand.
ATCCATCCATCCATGTTACAATAAACGAGGAATCAGGAGAGTATCTGATCTCGGGAATGGGAGAACTTCACCTTGAAATCATAGAAAACAGAATCAAAACAGAAAAGAACTTTGAGGTAAAGACATCAGAACCGATCGTTGTCTACAGAGAAACAGTGACAAAGCAGACACCAGATTCAGTTGAAGGAAAATCACCAAACAAGCACAACAAACTGTATTTCCGTGTAGCTCCAGTGCATCCTGATTTAAGAGATGCTATGAGAGATGACAAGATACAAGAAGGCAGAATCAAAAAATACGACAAAGAGCTTGTAGAAAAAATCGTAGGATTAAGTGACCTGGATACAAAAACAGCAAGAAAAATCAAGCACATCTACAACGGAAACTTGTTTATTGACAACACCAGAGGTATTGTTCACATCCAGGAAATAATGGATATGGTTCTTGATATGTTTGAAAATGTGATGGATTCCGGCCCAATCTGTAATGAGCCTTGTATCAATTTAGTTGTGTATCTTGATGATGCAAAACTGCATGAAGATGCAATCCATAGAGGACCTGCACAGCTTTACCCGGCAGTAAGAGACGGTATAAGAGGAGCATTTCTTATGTCAGGTCCAGCTCTGTATGAGCCAAAGCAGATACTGCAGTTCGAGTTCCCTAACCAGTTTATGGGAGACATTGTAAACATGGTATCAAGCAAGAGAGGGCAGGTTATTGACACAAACCAGTCAGGTAAGATAACAATTCTCAAGGCAAAGATGCCTGTAGCAGAAATGTTTGGACTTGCATCAGAACTAAGAAGCGCAACAAGCGGAAGAGGAAACTACTTTTTGGTTGACCAGACATTTGAGCAGCTTCCAGGAGAACTCATGGAAGAAACAATACAGAGTCTTAGAAAGAGAAAAGGCCTAACAAATTGAAGAGCAGCCATTGTGACCGCAGCACTCATCATATGAGTTAGAGTCTGAATTGCAGGTACGAGTGTAATTATCTTCTAAGCAGCTAGTGCAGTCGGGAAGACAGCAGTCAGAAGGTGATGTGGAGCCATTCTCAAGTGTAACATTGCAGAACTTGTCACAACTGTAGTATGTGTCCTTGTCACAAATAGAGATATAATCATTGCGGTATTCAACAACAAATGTTTTTGCTCCAGCTCCAAAATTCTGCATGTCAAGGGCCAAAGGTATCTCGGAATCAAAAACAGCATGCTGTATCTTACCGCCCCAGGAAAAATTAAACACCAGAAATCTTTCATTCTCAACATAACCATCCTCCACTCCGGCAGGCATAGTTCCTTTCACTGTGGTTCTTGAAGCACTTTCAGCATAGCTGACATCACTGGCGGCCTCCATTATCTTATTTCCAAAGTGCTTGAGCTGGCTAAAATCAGCTTCTTTTTGTTTTTCACCAGACTCGTAAAAAATAAAAAAAGAACCAAAACTAAGAAAAATCAGTGCAAATACAGCAACAATGATAAACTCGGTTGCAAACTGCCCCTTACCCGATATAGGACGTGTCAACATTTTTTGGATTAGGAATCTGTTTAAGTTTTTCCATATCTATCTGTTCTTCATCTTCGAGATTATCAATATCAACTCCAAGATCAAGCTTGTCGTCTAAAACTTGCAGTATTTTTCTTGCTCCCTTTGTACCAGAATACAAAGGATGACCATAGGTTTCAGCAAGCAAAGTCACTGCAGGCATATCCCTTCTCTTGGAAAGCCCAAGAAGAAGACCAGATACACCAATAATGGGGCCAACAACACCAAAAAGCTCACTCTTGACAAAAGTCTCTTCTGTGTATTTTTCAATGTGGTCCTCTGAATTGCCCGTGCAAAAAACCTTGGGATCCTCAGGTGGTTTACCCACACCAATACCCCCAAGTGTAATTATCTCAGTCACCTTGTGTTTTTCACAAAGATCAATAATCTTGTCAGAAAACGCGAAACTCGACTCACCATCAACAGGCTGGACATCACCAGCAAGAAGAATGATCGGCTTATCCTTTACTTCATAAAGCTCGATTTTTGGAAGGTCAATCAAGTTATCTTCATTGACAAAGACAGTATGAGGTAGGGAATATGAAAAAAACGTGTGAGTCTTTTTGGTTTCAAGCTCATCAATCAAAAAATCAACAACAATCTTTCCCACGTTTCCAATACCAGGAAGCCCTTCAATAAGAATCGGCTTTTTAGCCTTTATTTTTGAAACCTCGTTTACTTTCCACATGAACAAATATAAACCAGAGTTATTTATATATGTTTGGCAAAACAACTTTTCTTCAATTTCGAAAAAAATAAAAGAAACTAGTAGCTTTCCCAAATATGGAGCTGCCACTAAAACCAATCTTAAGAAAATCAACCATTACACAAAAATATGATATTAGTTATATTCTGTTGCTCCCTGATGAGATTGATGCAATAATAAATGCCCTGGCAAAACAAATAAGCAGTGATTACACAGGAGACATACATATGGTCGGAGTTCTTGCAGGCTGTTTCCAGTTTCTGCCAAGACTTGCAAACAAAGTAGAAAACCAATGCACATTTGAATTTATTGAGGCAAAAAGTTACTGTGGTACAGAATCAAAGGGTAAGGTACAAATCAAGAAAGACATAGAGGATATTGCCGGAAAACAAGTACTTATTGTTGAAGACATAGTTGATACAGGAAGAACAATACACTGCCTTAGGAATAAGTTCCAAAAACAAAAACCTGCTTCACTCAAGGTATGCACACTCTTAAGCAAGCCATCAAGAAGAGAAATTGATGTAGAAATTGAATATATTGGAGCAGAAATACCAAATGAATTTGTAGTGGGGTTTGGGATGGATTACAATGAGAAATACAGAGATGTACCTTTTGTAGGAGTCTTGAAGTAGAGGATTCCTAAAGCAGACCTGATTTTTTCCGATCTTCCTCTTTTGCCTTTCTCCTCAGGTGACTGTAGGGATCAGCAGGTTTGAATTTAGGTGGCTCCACAGTAATGGCTGCACCACCACAGGAACATGTTTTTTCCAGAGTGTACTTTTTACACTCTTTGCACTTTAGAATCTCGTTCATTTTTTACGCTTGAACTCGCCAAAACCATTGTCACTCACATGTTCAATTGCATTAGTAGAAGCATCTTTAATAATAGATTCAGCACTCTTGTAATCAGGGGCAGTAACAATCAGGTCATAATTTCCCCCTCCAAGATACTTTATCTCAACACCTTTTACATCAGCTTTTCTTACAGCTGTCTTTATTTTCTCAACTCCATTCTCATCATAGCTTGAGAGCTTAAGAATACCTTTTATAGTAACCTCTGTAGGTTTAATTCTCTTTCTTATTGCCTCTTCAAGATGTGGAGCAACCTTTTCGTGAATCTCAAACTCTTCAATTGTTGTCTCATCATCAACAACATCCTGGAAAAACTCATGAAGAGTCATGTATGATTCACGGATCTTACCATATACTTCTTTGTAGACTTTTTTTGGTTCCTCTTCCATTACATGAGCAACATGCTCTATAATCTTTTCTGCCTTCTGCTCCTGCTTAATCTCACTGACCTTTTCTCTTCTCTGGGTGTCAGTAACTCTTCTCAATGAAAGATCAACCTGTTTTCTCTGCTGCTTTACACGTAGAACCTTGCAGACAACCTTTTTGCCCTCCTTAACATAATCCCTTATATTTCTTATTCTACCTGCACTTACCTCAGAAATATGAATAAGACCATCAATCCTGTAAACATCAAGGTACACAAAAACAGAATGGTGTTTAATACTCGTAACAGTACATAGAACTATCTCTCCTTCCTGCGGAAGTCCTCTCTTTCGATAAAACATTTAATCCAGCACCTCAAGGATTCTGGCATTAATCTTTGATTTTCCACCCTGTGCATTTGCTAGATTTGTTCCACAGACAAGACACTCGATATCAGTAGCAGCTTTGCCAAATATCACCTGCTCATTCTTACATTTAGAGCATCTTACCTTTACAAATTTTGAGTCTGGCTCTTTTATCTTTTCCATTTTGTAAAAGTAATTGAGAACAGTTTATAAATATTTATGTTAAAATCAATCACGTGCAATGCTTTGTATTTGCACCAACCTTCTGGTAATTCTGGGTTCTTTAAATACAGAATGTTTTGCGGAGCTTGTGGTGTCCAGTGATTCTGTTAGGCCACAAGCGACCCAAAAAAAGATTATTCTAAAAGACAGTCTGGGTGTTTTGGGGGCCATAGAAGTTTGTTTCCCAAAGATATTCCGTCTTTTTTCCTTTTATTTCACTCATAAAAAACAACAAAATATATAAATATGGGTGGGGCAAATCCCTATACTAATATCATAATTGATAATAAAAGAGGTGCTATTTAATGAAAAAATGGATAATTGTGTTTAGTGTACTTTCTGTTATGTTGTTATCAGCTGCTTATGCTCAGAGCTGTTGGGAAATGGATGAGACTGCTTGTAGAGATGCTTCATTGTGCATGTGGCACTCAGATGAGGGCAGCCAGGGTTGGTGTGAAGATTCAGGCTGCTGGAATTATGATTACACAAACCAGTCTACCTGTGAAGCAGCAGGCTGTTCATGGGATGATCCATGGTGTGAAGAATTAATGTGCTCCTCTTTCTCTGACTCTACAACTTGTGATACTAGTGACTCCTGCCAGTGGCAGGGTTCAGGCTGGTGTGAAGAGGAAGGCTGCTGGACTTACTGGGATGATCAGACAGCGTGTGAGACATCAGAACTTGGCTGTGCATGGGATGAGTATGGCCAATATTGTTATGAACCAGGCCCTTGGGATTATGAAGATGAGATAGCTTGTGAAACAGCAGATTTTGAGTGGTTAGATGGAGGACATTGTGTACAAATGGGATGCTGGGAATATGAAAACCGAACATTATGTGATCAAGACCCAGAGGGATTCCAGGATTGTGTATGGGACTCAAATTATCAAGAATGTTATGAACTAATGTGCTGGGATTTTGACTCTTATTCTCAATGTGTGGCAGACGATGACTGCCAGTGGGATAATTATTCTATGGAATGTAGTGAGAAGGGTTGTTGGGATTATAACCAGAGTGAGTGCCAGGAACATGGTATATTTGGAAGTGGCAGGTGCACTTGGGATGCTGAAGGTGAATATTGCCATAAATCAACAGGACCCTGGGAAATTCAAGATAATGACACTTGTATTGAATCAGGCTATATGTGGGAAACAGAAGGAATGTGTGTTGACAATGGCTGCTGGGATTATGAAGACTCAGTTAGCTGCGTAGGTGACACACAAGGTTATTCAGACAATGATTGCGCCTGGGACCCTCAGGGAAATTACTGCTATGAAGAGCCAACAGACTGTGGAAACTATTCTGACAGCACAATATGCGGCGAACACAGTGGTGAAGGATGCACATGGAAAGACGAGGGCGGCTGGTGTGAATCAGTAGGATGCTGGTCATATGACAACACAAACCAGTCTATCTGTGAAGCAGCAGGCTGTGAATGGATGGATCCATGGTGTGAAGAAAAGAGCTGCTGGAACCTTGATAGTGAATCATGCATCTCAATGGGCGGTTGTGAATGGCAGACTCCTGAACAATCAGGCTGGTGTGAAGAGCTTGGCTGCTGGATATATGATAATGATAATGAATCATGCCTCTCTGCAAATGAGACAATAGGTTTGGATTGTGAGTGGGATGATCCTTGGTGTTATGAGAATACCCCTGGGTGTCATGACTATGATGGAGATGAACAGGGATGTAAAAACACTAATTATTGTGTTTGGTATCCTGAGATGGACGAGTGTGAAGAACCAGCTATCAGCTCAGAAGGTGGAGGTGGAGGCGGCGGAGGTGGAGGAGAATTTATGCCACAGAATCCAGGATGCTGGGTTCTTGACAATAGTCAGGAATACTGTGAAAAAGTAGATGGTTGCACATATTCTGATGGAATGTGTGACGGAAATGAAGAAGGAATAAAATGTGTAAACATAACAAACAAAACCTTCTGCAATCAGATTCCAATGCTAAGCACTTGCTGTATGTGGGAAGGAGATGAGGAGACTGGCCAGTGTTTAGAAAAACCATTGAGCACAAAATGCTGGGATAATATGCAGCCCCCGCCAACTGGTGCAATGTTTTGTGATGATTATAATGCTGTAAACTCAGAATCAATGTGTACTCAGATTGCAGGATCACCTTGGTTCATGCCATGCAGATGGAACAATGTCTCACAAAAATGTATTTTTAACACAGAAAGTATGTTTGGAGGAGGCGGTGGCGGGTTTGAAGATATTGAGACAAAGAAGAACTGCGAGTTTGCAGGAGGTACATGGGTAGTAGAAGACTGGTTTGACGATAATGACGGCAAATGGAAAACAGAATCCTGGTGTGAGATGGGTATTGGTCAGGATTCATGTGACAGCTCATGTTGGGCATGTGAATTCCAGCCCAATGGTCAGAAATGGAACAGCACAAATGCAGCAAGGGCAGCATGTGAAAATTCAGACCTTGGCTACTGTAAATTCGTTGTAGACCAATATGCGCCAAACGATCAGGGCTGGTGTGACATGAAAGACGAGATGTTTTTCGGGGCAGCAAGCTGTGACCAGGACTGTATGAGCTGCTTTGCGCAGACAAAATGTGAAGGCTCAACAGCAGGATGCAAGTGGTTTACTGATCCGGCCGATCCAAATAATGGATGGTGTGATAAAAACACCAAAAAAGCATGCCAAAACGACTGCTGGCAGTGTTATGATGAAACTACCTGTAAAAACACAGGCCTAGGTGGAGGAGGAAAATGTACCTGGGATTCCAATAACTACTATTGTAAGCCGGCCAACTTTGATAATGAAGTATGTTTTGACGGGAAAGATAATGATAATAACGGGAAGATTGACTGCCAGGATCCTTACTGCAGCTTTGACCCATATTGTGGTGGAGACTCATTAAGCGACTGCGGTAAATATTCTACTGAACAGGGATGTCTTGGAGACACATCAGGTAAGTGTATCTGGATACAAGACCAAATGTCTGGAGCATCCTGGTGTGGAATGGAAGGAGAAAACTGCTGGATGTTTCAGTCAAATGAATCAGCTTGTTATGGTGAAACGGGTTGTGATTGGCACCCATCAGACAAAGGTTTTTGTGACATAAACCAGGACAAAGCTGAAAGATGTTTTAATTACAATACAAGAGAAAACTGTCAGGCATCAACTGACTGTTTCTGGGTGAGCGAACCTTCAAGTCCAAACGGCGGGTTCTGTGACTTTAAACTGTTTCAGTGCCACGGACTGACAAAAACACAGTGTGGTTCAGGCGATTACTCATATTGCGGCTGGATACAGGACAAGTTCTCACCTGATGGAGGTTTTTGTGAACCAATTTGTTTCACAGATGGCTTAAATCCAAAAGATGGTAACAATAACACCTGTGTCTCAAACGCAAACTGCGAATGGATACATGGCAGATGTGAACCTGATATGATCAACATGGAAGAGTGTTTCATGCATGACGGAGACGAAACAGCTTGTCTTGCTGCAGAGTCCTGTGCCTGGCATGATGAAGATTTAGAATTTTGCGATGTGGACAAGTCAAAAAACTGCCCATCTTATGAGACAAATGCAACATGTGAAGGTCAGGATGGATGCACCTGGATGGTTGATGAGAGAGGAAATGCATGGTGTGAGAATGTGATGTTTGCATGCTTCCAGTATGATGGCACTGATCAAGCTACTTGTGAAAGCTCAGGTCCTTGTGAATGGCTCCCTGAAGAAGGCGGTCTTTGTGATCCTGTGTGCTTTGCACTTGACGGAGGCGAATGCTTGTCCAACCCGGCATGTACTTTGAGCAGTGGTTTCTGTGACCCTAAGATGGTTGGAGAAATGTTTGAAGGAATGGAAAGTGGAGAACCAGTTATGATTGTCATGGATGGCCCTGACGGCGATAATATGTACCTTGATATCATGGGAATTGGTCTAAAGGAAATGCCAGACTCATACGGATTCGGTATTGGAGTAAATGGCATGCCTGATGCAGCTGTCTGCAATGGTCAGCCAACAATGTTTGGTAAAGGCTCAGGATATGAAACTGCAAAGTTCTACCTGTACCTTGACACTGACGGCAAGGATTCAAACAACTGTGACTCCAAAGACGGAGAAGAATCAGGCTTTGAATTCTACCTCAAGTATGAGACTAAATGGGCAGATGGTGGACTTGTTGAAACAAAAGTAACCCATAAATGTGCTAACGGCTCATGGGTCCCAACACCAATCCCAATAAGCACATGGAAAAAAGTGATGTGCCAGGAGATCAATGGAGGAATGCTTGCAGTGGACAAATCAACACTGAAAAAATTCAAGCAGTTATTCAACGTGACACAGTCCATGAGGATATATGGAGCAACAGCAGGGGCAAGTACAGATGCAGGAGAACCAATTGATACTGCAGGACCAGGGTATTACACGCCTGGCTCAGCTGACTTCAAATTCGAGGACTGTATGGCAATGGGAGTTGATATGGATGGAGATGGTTTCACATCAGAAAACGATCCAGACTGCATGGACTTCCAGAGATTTGGTTATCAGCCATTTGAGTTTGACTGTGCTGATACTATTGATAACAATGGAGACGGATTAGTTGACTGTGCTGACCCAATGTGTGCACAAAAACCACATTGTTCAGATGATGGATTCAGTTTCCAAAGTGATAACACTGATAAAAAAGCTCCAAAGGTTGTGTTCCAGAAAGTTGACAGGTTTGTTGACGGTGCATTTATTGCTTTTGACACAGACGAGCCAGCTACAGGAACTGTGTTTTTCTATAACAACACACAGTGCATAGCTGACCCTGCCAACAGAACACTATATGATTTGGGTGATCCAGACGTTAGCTACGATGACTACAAGCCATTCCATGGTGTAATGATTGACAACTACTGTGATAATCCAAACGGACTTGGATACGATCTTGAAAACGCAACAACGTACTCTTACAAGTACAAAGTGTGCGACCCAAGTGATAACTGTGGTACAAGCGCATGTATGAACTTTACCACAAGGGCTGTTCCAAGAGAGTTTATCTTCAGCATGGATGTGCCTGAAGGATTCCAGCCAAAGTTTGACGATAATGACTTCCAGGGTGGAAAGAAACTCAATGAAACAGAAGCAAGAAGGAAAAACATAACAATTGACTGTCCAACTGCTGGCTACTCAATAAAGTTTGTGAGAGCAAGTGTAAAGGGTGCAAAAACACTCAATCTAAGTTCAGTAGTTTGTGACGCCACAAATGACCTGATTGGACTTGACAGTCAGCTTTGGAATGAGATAGTATCTGCTTTGGGTCCAGAATACGTACTTGTAACCTGGGCTACAGGAGGAGACACAGCAACAGTTGAACACTGTGATTCAGATGGAGAAAACTGTGAAGATGTTACAGAATACCTTGACTGTACAGTTACTGATACATCGGTAACATGTAAGGTTCCAGTAACACTTGGATTCTCAGCTTATAAAGTTACAACAGATACTGATGACGGAAATAACAATGGTGGTGGGGGCGGAGGAGGCGGAGGAGCAATCCCAGGACCAAAAAATCCTTCCCAAACAAGAGTCTGGACTCTTGTTGCCAAAGGAGAAAGAGCAGAGATGCAGGTTGAAAAACCAGAAATTCCAGTCTCCAGAATTAGATTCAGGGCAAGAGTAGAGCTTCGAAATGGTGAGCTTAAGGTTGAGCAGCACAGTGGAGTTCCTGAGGGACTAGATGTTCCAAGAGGAAAAGTTTTCAAGTATCTAGAATTCACACCAGTAGATCTTGAAGTTGAGGATGTTGAAATAGATTTCAAGGTAAACAAGAGCTGGATACAGGAAAACAACCTTGATCCAAGGTCTGTTGTGATGCTAAGATTCAATGAGACCTGGCAGGAGCTTGAGACAAGCTACAAAGGAGATGACACTGGGGTTTATTATTACAGTGCACAATCACCTGGATTCAGCTATTTTGCAGTGAAAGGCGAAGAAGCACAACCTGAAGAGACAGCTGAAGAAACACAACAACCAGGGACAGAAGAAGAGCAGCCAACTGAGCAGACACCAGATACAGAATCTGAAGTGACAGAACCAGAACAGGACCAAGAAACTACAGAAGCACAAGAAAGCAAGGTGAATTACTACTTCCTTGCTGCAGCAGTATTACTTGCTGTTGTAACAGTGGCACTCTACTTCGAGAGGAAGAAACATAGCAAATGAAGAGATTTTTATATCTTTTTTTTCTCTTTCTTTTTTGTATTAGCTCATATGCAGCACAAGACCCAGCAGTTCTTTACTGTAAAGAGCTTGGTTATTCTATAGAAATCCAGGAATTTGCAGAAGGAGAAAAATCAATCTGTGTAGTTGAAGAGAAAAGTTTTGATGCCTGGGATTTTTTCACAGGAAAAGTTGGAAAAGATTATTCTTTTTGTGCAAAAAAAGGTTATGAGATTTTAACATTAAGTGATGGAAAAAATTCATATTCTCCAGATTATGCAGTCTGCAATGTCAGTGATGAACTGATTCCTGTGACAGATCTGATGGATTTTTCAAACAAGATGAGAGACTCATCAAAAACTTCATATAGTCCAATTCTGTCTCACAAAACGACCACCAGAACAAGTTCAGGAGATTTTGACTGGAGAGATCATAATGGCAGCAACTGGATGACATCAGTAAAATCACAGTCCTGCGGAGACTGCTGGGCATTTTCTGCCATAGGTGCAGTTGAAGCAAAAATCAAAATCGCAAGAGGCAGCCCTGACTTTGAAGTTGATTTGAGTGAACAAGACCTAGTTTCCTGCAGCTATGCTGGCTCATGCAGTGGAGGAGATGAGAGATGGGCCCTTGAATATATTGAAGAATACGGTATAACAGATGAGTCCTGTTTTCCAGAGACAGGAACTGATGAGGCATGTTCCAATAAGTGCGAAACATGGCCAAACAGGATTTGGGAAATAGATGATGCTGTAACATTCTATGGCTCAGTGAGTCAAGAAGACATAAAAACATACCTTGAGCAAAAAGGTCCTATCCCTGCTGGAATGTTTTGGGATGGTTATTGGGATGGAGATATTTACAGATGCGATGAAGAAGATCCAGCATACGGCAGTTCAGGTCATGCAGTGATAATAGTAGGATACAATGATTCAGGCAGTTACTGGATTATGAAAAACAGCTGGGGTACAAGCGTGCCTGGTCATGATAGCGGATATTTCAAGCTAGGTTATGGAGAATGCGAGATTGGAAGCTTTGGTATAAGCTATATTGAACACACAGAAGAAACATATTCACAAGTAAATGTCTCATACAGTAATGCAATCACAGGAACATCAACAGGATTCAGTAATCTGGATGAGATTGATGGTTCATATGAAACCTATACAGAACAGTGTTCTGGATTTGAGTGCGACGGACTTGAGATAGAAAACACTTTCAATATAACCGGAGCACTGCAGCTGGATTTGATAACTTACCAGAGAGCCAGAGGAGATAATAACTTCTATTTAAACTACAGTCGGCAGAACAATTGGTACAACATCGGGAGCATAATAACTGACTGGTCAATGATTAAATACACACTATGCAACTCTTCAGAGAGTTGTTCTGATTTTTCCGATAACATCTCAGTAAAGTATCTTAGGGATTCATGTACAATGTGTGATACTGACTACATTGATGTTGACTGGCTGTATCTTCAGGCAATTGTAGACAGTGACTTGGATGGGATAAGAGATGAAGAAGATATATGCCCAAACAATGCAGGAGAATGGTGTAATGGATGTCCAGAACCAGATTGTGGACTCTGTAGTCATACACCAGTATGTCCAGCTGAAGCACAGCCTTACTGCTCAGAGAACTACTCTACCTCATACCTAATTAACTCAACCTATCAATGCTCCTCTTTAAGTGGAGATGACTCATATGGTTCGGGTGGCGAATATGCATGCCAGGGCTTTTGTGATGGGTATGGAAATCCTGATTACGCAGACAACTGTGTTTTCAATTTCACACTCTGTCCTGACGATGATACTTCACCACCAATACTAGACAATTGGACATATCCGCAAACAAACAAAACCTATAATTCAATTAACATAAGTGTTGATATAATTGACCAGAGCGGGATTGCATCTGCGTATCTTCATTATGGATCCCAGATTATTGAAATGACAAACTCAGCCAACACATACTCGCCAGAGATAGCCGCATTAGGATCAGACTATAGAAACAGAAATTTGTCTTTCTACATAAACACATCTGATGCAGACAGTGACAGAATAAATGACAGTCTAACAACAATCTCAGAAGTAAAAAAGATTTTCATAGAAAATGAGCCACCACAGATAAATGAGATTACACCGAGTAATCTGACACCAGAAATATCAGAAGGCGACACACTTTATTTTAACCTTACATATTCAGACATGGATGGTGATGATCTCAATATATCATGGTATTTTGATGGAGAGCAAAAGTCAGAACAAGAAAACTACACATACGCATCCAACAGCACATCATCCGGGAATCACACATTAGCAGTTATTATTTCAGACGGAGTTGATAATGCAACAAATGTCTGGAATATTTCTGTACTTGAAAAAAACCAACCACCTTACTGGATCAACCAGCCCCAGAATCAGACTATACTTGAAGATACAAATCTCACTTACCAATTAAATGCTTCAGATCCTGAATCAAATTTAGAGTACTACGTTAATGGCACTTTCAGTATTACTCAAGGAATTTTAACATGGCAGCCGGAAAAGGACTACTTTGGAAATAGAAGTATTCTTGTAACTGTCAGTGACGGTGAACTCAATTTAACCGCAGAACTCACAATACAGGTGATTAACGTCAATGACCTGCCAATAATAACCGCAGACAACATCACTGCAAACGAATCTAACTTAATACATATTAATGCACAGGTAACTGATGTAGATGATACAGAAGTGGATTTGAATTATTCTTATCCCTTCAACTCAACAGGAAGCTGGCAGACAAACTTCTCAAGTTCCGGCACTTACAATATCCAGATTACTGCAGACGACCACAAAAATCTTACCACAAAAAACATAACAGTAATTGTCAGAAATGACATGGACAGGGATGGAATACCCGACTTTGCAGATGCAGACAATGACAACGATGGAGTAAATGACACTGATGACTTAATCATTGGTTATCCTGAGGAGATAATCACCAACCTCAAGTTAGTTGATGTTAATGAGACAAACAGAACAGTTGAATTAAAAGAGAACCAGACAGTCAGAATACAGGTCCACAACAGATCACTAAACCTTTACAATCTTACTGTTGAAAAACAGGAAGAGAACAGTACTGAAGGCTCGCTTGTTGTAAAAGGAGCAGGCTGCATAAATAAGACACTTTATGTTGAGGACATCAACCCAGATTACAATAGTGTTTGTCTTTTGGATGCAGAAGTGGATTCAATATCATCTATCAGCAAAAACTGTACCAACGAGACATATGTTGTGTGTGATGGCACAGAACAAGAGGGTTATGTTTGTGAGGACATCGGCGAATACTACAGGATAACTGGAATGCAGCACTCAGCAGTAAAAGAGCAGTGCACCTATTCATGGACTTGCACTGACTGGTCATCTTGTTCTGGTGGGATCCAGACAAGATTGTGCACAGACCAGAATAACTGCAATACCACACTTGGTAAACCAGAAGAGACACAGAACTGCGATTCAGGAGGCGGGGGCGGAGGAGGATCATTTGTGTCAAACACACAAGCAGTATCAAAGACAAAAGTCTGGCCAACACTTGAGAAGGGAGAAGCAGAGATGGAAATATCTGACTCATCCTATTCTATATACAAGATAGTCTTTGCTTCAAAAAGCACAGCTCACAATGCAGAACTGTCTCTTAGAGTATTGGATGAAAGTCCAGTGGATGACCTGGACAATGTTTTCAAATACGTTTCAGTAAATCAAACAAATATTCTAACAGAACAAGTTGAGTTTTTTTTCAGTGTGAACAAATCATGGTATCAAGAGAATGGGCTTGAACCAAGACAGACAAAAATGTTAAGATACAATCAGACCTGGAAAGAGTTGCAAACGTATTTCAGGGGAGAAGATGAAAATGTCTACTATTTCAAATCCACATCACCAGGCTTTAGTTATTTTGCAATAATATCTGAAAAAGTCCAAAGGGATACAACCCCAACAGCAGAGGTGGTCAGAAACACATCTGTCCAGGAACCAAAAACAGAAAACGCAACATATGAACCAAAAATGGAATCACCCAAACAAGTTGCTCAGAAAAAGCACTTTCCATGGTGGATTTTAATATTTTTCGGAGAAGTAATAGTAGTAGCCTTTGTAATATATCTTATATTTCAGTTCACGGGTAAACCATGACGAAGGCGTCAGCATCAACACCAAGTGATGAATTCTCGGGACTGTAGCCATGTATAGAGTAATTACCCACATACATTACGTCAACAGACCACAAGCCAGAACCATCAGAGGTGGTATTCAGAACATAACTCTTATCTGAATGATAAACAGCAATAACATCAGCAGAACTCACAGCAGTACCAGATCCATCTTTTACAGTACCGTTTATTTTGCCGTAAATCCATTTAGTTGAAGAAGCTGCATCAGAATATTTGATTCCATCATAACTTCTCACACTGCAGTTCCAAACCTCTCCTACGTGAGTGTTGGAGGAGGAAAAAGTATTGATTACATAATTGGTTCCATTGGTAAGTCCAGTCCTGTTCCCCCCAGAATAATATGTACAGGGTCTTTCAGTACAATTGTACCATATGTACTCAACATCAAGAGTAGTATTGGTGCGATCAATTGGAGTTGCGTTGCAGTTGAGATCATCTGTTTTGTGAGCAAGCATAGGAGTAATTGTTGGAGTTTCTATTGTCGGAGGCTCGTTTATGTAAGTTTTTATCTGCACAAAGTCAGTATATAGTGAATTATGTTTAATCTCAGCTTTTTTGTAGTGTTCAAGATAATACCCTTCGGCAGTAAACTCTAATTTTGAATAGTTCTCCGGAGCCGGGAATTCAAGATAATGTTCATCACCTAACTCCATAATAAGATACTTATCATCAGACTCTGAAAGCAGAGACTTATTGGCATCTGTGATATTTGAAAGCTCAATAATTTCATCTCCATCAACAAGAAGGTAAATTCTGTCAATAAAGCTGGTTTCATTCAACTCCTCAGTTATCTTAAGTTTAACCAAACCGTCTTCAACAGTCGTATGAGAAATATCCTTGAAATCAAGATATTCTTTTTCCGGAGAAGTAGCGCCACCAACAAAATCAGACAACCATTCATAGGCTTCTCCGTTGTAGGTGTAAATATATGGGGAGGAAGAGTCCTTTATGCATCTTGCTGCAATCTTAAAGCTAGATGATGATGTCTTAGATGCAGAAATAGGTGTGAAATCGTACCATGTGTTTCTGTACCATGTATCCCCGCTTGTCTCTGTGCAGGTCCATACAAATGAATTCGTCCCAATTCCTCCGGATCCTGAATTGTCGTATCCATTAGGTAGGAGATCTAGTTTAGTTTTTCCAAAATCACCGCCACCCCCTCCTTCGTTATCCAATTTGCCATCATCCCATAAGCTTTCGTTTCCCGAAATTGCACAACCTTCTCCATAACCTGTTGATTGCTGTCCCCTAACACCTGTTGTTGTTGTGTCTTTTGGGAAAGTTGTATCACACCCTGTGTTTCCAATTAAATTACATGCATATCTTTCAAGGGTCACAAATTCATAATGACTTGGAAGGTGCCATCCTCTTGGGCAGATACCCTGTACCCCGCTAGGTTCAGAATTACTGGGAGATTCGCCGCATAATATCTCAGTACGATTATAGAGTCCCCCATATATGTCACATTTAGAAGAATTATCATCATAGCATTTTCTTGTGAATGTACAGTCCTGATCCTCAAAACCGTCCTGCACATTCAAATTCTCCTGAAGCCAGCATTGATCCCCTATCTGGATGGTTGAGTAGTTCTGTCCTCCATACTCCAAAGTGTCATTACACTGTCCAAAGTAGAACTTTCTTGTTTTAACAAGCATTGTGATTTCGCCATCAGAATCTATGAATCTCTCTGTTGTTCCAACTTCAGAATGAGTTAGATTATTATCTGTATTTGATCTGAAATCGTATGTGTCAAGCATAACCCATTCACCTACATCATAATCCCAGGCATACATTGAAGTGTTGAACCCAGAGTTGTTCTCACCATAACCTTCCCAAAGAAAGTCAATCTGACTTACATTTTCTTCAGATTCATTGATGAAAAACTTAAACATCTGGGAATCATACTCGCTTGTTTCATTGGCTCCAGTGGTAATCCATCTATTGTTGTCAGAAGAAGCAATGTTTGTGTAATCGGAGTTAGTTGCTTCAGTGTAGTTATCCTTTACACATCTTACAGAGAATCCTGAACTTTGGGAGTACCCATAGATACAGGAATCTGTTCTCCACGAGTAAAGCTGATGACATATTACATCTCCAGCATCCGCACCTTCAGTAGTACTGGTCATCGTTATGGTGTTCTGTCCCTCCCATCCACTAAGTGTTGTACCATCAATATCGAGACCTGAAGACCCAAAATCATTATTGCATGCACCTGAGTTGGTGATGTCATCACTGTCCCATGTGCTGCATTTTCCGGCAAGTGCACTTCCCTCTCCTTCTCCAGTGGTTGTGTCTTGTCCCTTACATCCTTCAGAGACAGAGCTTTTTGGGAAGGTGGAATCACAATTACTATTTCCAATATCAGAGCAGACCTGTCTCTCGACAGTTCTCCATTCTTTGTATGAGGGTATATGCCAGCCGTTTGGGCAGATACCCTGCACCATGCTTGGTTCCTCATTACTTTGTCCTGAACCACACATCATTTCTTCATATGAGTATTGACCTCCATGCAGGTCACAGTTTGCAGAGTTTCCATTCAAACAAGAACGTGAGAATGAACAATCCTTGTCAGTACTGCCATTTACGACTTTAAGATTGTCGGCAAACCAGCACTGGCCTCCAATTTCAACAGTTCTATATTCATCTCCTCCATAAGTTATATTATTACCACACGAGAAACTTGAATCACTGTCACCAGGACTTGGAAAAGAAAATTCACCATATGTCTCATAAGCAAAGTGATCATTTGTGCTCTGAGAAACACCACTAAAAGTATAAGTATAATTCTCAGGATCATAAGCATAATCTCTCACTGTGCCTTTCTGGTTAGCAAACTCAAACATCAGCGTAGCATATCCTGCCTTGTGCATGTAGTTAGAAAGATAACCAATATTGTCACAAGAATAATCCTCAACTAAAAGCTTCTCAATCTCAAGTGAGTTATCAGACTCAAGTTCATTGTAATCAAACATATTACCATTGAAATCAAGCAACTTCAACTGATCCTTCAGACTCTCTTCACCACACCTGATATTCAAAAACTCCATCTCATCAAATGTGTCAGGATCATCATTCAAAAACTCAGTCCACCCTGCATTAGGTGAACTGATAGTAAGATTACCAACACCAGTCGTATTGAAAGCAACAACCCATGTATCTCCATCCCTTAGATACTCATAAGGATTCAAAACTGTAATTGATATTTCATAAGTCTGGTTAGACAGGTGCGGAACAACCCATTCAATCTTATCAATCAAACCATTATCATTCTCATCAAGATAAACTATCTCATCAACTTTCTTTCTTCCACTTTCGGTCAGCCAGTGGACTTGTATTGAATCCCTTTCAGCTTCATCAATATCAGTATGGGCAAGTACGTTCCTATAGTGTATATCAGAGCTTATTGTCACTTGTTTTCTATATTGGTCAATATGCTTTTCAGTTTTCTCGGGACCTGGTGTTTCATAAGTTATTGTTGTTTGTTTGGAAATGTTTTCCAGTTCTAATAATATCTGTTTTGGTTTTCCAGCTTTAAGTTCTGAGAACTCTTCTACTGTTATCTTTTTGCCACCAAAATTGACCTGGACATCCTCATCTGTCTTTATGTTGTACGCACTTCCCGGTAATGTGACAGTATCAACACCTTCCACGGTTTTTGACCATATAACTGGTTCTCCAATCTTTACATTGGAATGATCAAACTCGGTGTATGAGATGTTCTTTGAATTATTGTAAGTTTCATTTTGAATTATCTTTGTGTCGGCAGTTTGAAGATACGTGTAGGTTATTGAAGTAAGATTAAGTGTTGCATTATCAAGGACAATTCTCATGGTAGCATTAGCAGGATAATTGTCAAGGATGCAGGTTTCTTCACATTCGTTGTTGAATGAAACTGTTTCCATTATTGATGGAACTTCATCCTGCTCTGCACTTGTGTTTATTGTGCTGACATTTGTAGGACCAGATATATTTTCAGACAAAGTTGAGTTTGAATTACCTGTAATATTTGAATTTGGTCTTGGTATAGATTGATTATCAGAGATATTTGCTCCAATAACATTGCCTGTGATGAGATTTTCTTTATTATTTGTTGTATAGACCAATAGATCATCAAGATAGATCTTAACCTTCTCACCAGAATAACTACCACTCACATCAAGATAAGTTAAGTTGCCTTCAAGACTCAAATTCAGCCCAGTTGATTCATTGAAAACTTTATTGATCTCAAGTAATGTATGATTCACCTCACCTACAACCATACCGGTAATCTGTGGTCTCATGAATAAACCCAATGCAATTATGAGAAGTGCCAGAATTCCAAACAGCTCTTCCTTTTTCACGGAGTCACCTCCACGAAACCCTCTGCGGCAAGACCGGGGGTACTATTGTCTGGGATGTGTCCAGTGATTATGTACTCGCCTGGATTATTTACATCCACCTCCCAGTATCCGGATGCGTCACTGGTAGTATTAATGGTATAGGTACTATTATCCTGATCAACAACTATTACTTTGCCTCCATCTACAGCTGAAGAATCACTTTGCTTCAGAGTACCGTTTATCTTTCCCAGTACTCTTTCCTGCCTGGATTGATATGTTGAATGTTGTTTACCGTCAAAGCTTCTTATTGAGCAGTTCCATACCTCACCGACATATATATTTGTTGATGATAGTGTATCAATAACATAATTAGTTCCATTGGTAAGACCTGTCTTGTTTCCGCCTGAGAATAAACTGCATGGTCTTTCTGTGCAATTGTACCAGAAATATTCAACATCCAAAGTGTCATTTACAGAATCTAAAGGGGTTGCATTGCAATCAATATTATCTGTGTTGTATATAGATTCGGGTGAGAGAGACATATCCTGTATGTAAGGTGGCTCATCTATGAAAACTTTCAATTCGACATAGTCTGTGTTAAGTGAGCTGTGTTTTTTTGTTTCAGATCCTTTTTTGTGTACTATATAATAACCTTCTGCTGCGTATTTCAGGCTTTTATACTTACCTGGACTTTCAAATTCAAGATAATATTCATCTCCTTTATTCATCACAAGATATTTGTCATCAGATTTTTCTAGTAATGTTTTATTGGCATTAATATAAGACAGGTTTATAATTTTGCTTTCATCAACTAAAATGTATATTCTGTCAACATAAGCTGTCTCATCCAGCTCTTCTGTTATTTTTAACTTGATTTTTCCTTCCTCAATATTTACATGAGAAACATCCTTAAAGTCAAGATATTCCTTAGAAGGAGATGTTGCTCCGGGAGTAAAATCAGATAGCTTATCATATTTATGACCATTGTAAACATATAAGTATGGTGATGCATTTGCGTTTCGGACGCATCTTAAGAATTCTTCGTATTTTTTCTGATGTATTGATACACTCCCACTTCCGAAACTGACTCTCCACCCGTAACCAGAATTTGAAGTCCACTCTGAAGAAGACCAATAACTCATAGTATTACTGTTTGGGTCCCATGAAGGATAGCACATATCTTGGCTACCATCGCCTCCTGTCCAGTTACAAGCTTCTACACCAAATTGATAGAGCTGGCAGGAATCTGGCAGGTTGTCATCATCCTGACATGTGGGCAGATACCAGTCTGTAAAACCTGCATAATCAAGAGTATCACAATAGTCACAGGCAGGATAATTTGAACCATCACCAACACAAATATCATCAGGATTATCTTCCGAACCATTGTACCATTGGTAATTTGTAATGCTACCACTGACGTTTGCTGTTGTACTCCAAAGCCTTCCAACAGAATCACAGTATACCATGTCTCCACTAACAGTTTCATTATTTCCTCTGCATATTGTAGTTCCTCTGCATTTGGGACATATGTAATTCAGAGTTTTTGCCATAATTGTCATTTCTCCATCATTGTCAATAAATCTTTCAATGTCTGATGTCATGGAATATGTAAGATTCTGATCATCTAAAGTGGTAAAGTCATATGTGGTCAATTCAACCCAGTGTTTGTTTTCGTAATCAAAAGCTGAAAGAGAAGTATTATAACCTGGGGTTTCTTCCCCATAACCTTCCCATGTGAAGTCCAGCTGGGAAATATTTATTACAGGCTCGTCAATATAGAATTTGTAAAGTTGTGAATCGTATTGTTCTGTTGTTGCATTATCTGTAATCCAGTAATTATCATCAGATGATGCAAGATTATTGTATTCTGTGTTATTTGCTTCTTCAGGTTCGTCGCGAACGCATCTTACCTGGTAGGCTGTATCACGTCCATATGTCCAAATTTCAATATCAGTTCTCCAATAGTAAGTACAATGAAACCAGGCGTTTCCTGTTCCAGCTTCTTCAGTAGTAGTAGTCATTATTCTTCCCATTTCCCCATGAAATGAGTAAGAACCACCACTATTCCTATATCCAAGTCCAAATAGATTCATTCCTGAAGTACCAAAGTCATTATTACAGTTACCCTGGTTGTTTAGATCTCCATCAAGGTATGTGGAACAACCACCAGCAAGTGCACTACCTTCGCCTTCTCCAGTGGTCGTATCCTGACCAATTGTATCTGTAGTTGTTAAATCCTTTTTAAATGTCGAGTTGCAGTTGGAGTTACCAATATCTGAACAAATCTGTCTTTCTAAGGTTATTACTTCATAATGCGAAGGGATGTGCCAACCTTGAGGACATATACCTTGCACACCGCTTGGTTCGGCAGAACTCGGTTCTTCTCCGCACATCATATCATTCCAATAATATAAGCCACCATAATCTTCACATTGTGAACTATTTCCATCAGGACAGTATCTGGTTAGGCTGCAGTTTAGATCTGTATTTCCATTAGTAACCTTAAGGCTTTCTGCTAGCCAGCATTGTTTACCTATTTCGACTGTCCTGTAATCATAAGAACCGTAGGTAATGTTATCACCACAATTAAAAGATACTTCTCCCTCACCTGGAGAGCTGAAATCATTTGTACCTGAGACTTCATAAGCAAAGTGATCATTTGTGCTCTGAGAAACACCACTAAAAGTATAAGTATAATTCTCAGGATCATAAGCATAATCTCTCACTGTGCCTTTCTGGTTAGCAAACTCAAACATCAGCGTAGCATATCCTGCCTTGTGCATATAGTTGGATAGGTACCCTATGTCATCACAAGTATAATCCTCAACAAACAGTTTCTCAATCTCGAGTGAATTAGCATGTTCAAGGTCATTGTAATCAAAGACATCACCATTGAAATCAATCAACTTCAACTCATCCTTGAGTGACTGCTCCCCGCACTTAATATCCAAAAACTCCATCTCATCAAAAGTCTCAGGATCATCATTCAAAAACTCAGTCCACCCTGCATTAGGTGAACTGATGGTAAGATTGCCAACACCAGTCGTATTGAAAGCAACAATCCATGTTTCGCCATCCCTTAGATACTCGTAAGGATTCAAAACTGTAATTGATATTTCATAAGTCTGGCTTGAAAGGTGAGGCACAACCCATTCAATCTTATCAATCAAACCATTATCATTCTCATCAAGATAAACTATATCATGAACTTTCTGTCTTCCACTATCAGTCAGCCAGTGGACTTGTATTAAATCCCTTTCAGCTTCATCAATATCAGTATGAGCAAGTACGTTCCTATAGTGTATATCAGAGCTTATAGTAACTTGTTTTTTATATTGGTCAATATGCTTTTCCGTTTTCTCAGGACCAGGAGTTTCATAAGTTATTGTTGTTTGTTTGGAAATGTTTTCCAATTCCAATAAGATCTGTTTTGGTTTTCCAGCTTTAAGTTCTGAGAACTCTTCGACAGATAGCTTTCTATCACCCAAATTGACCTTGACATCCTCATCAGTCTTTATGTTGTATGCACTTCCCGGTAATGTGACAATATCAACACCTTCCACGGTTTTTGACCATGTAACTGGTTCTCCAATCTTTACATTGGAATGATCAAACTCTGTGTATGAGATGTTCTTTGAATTATTGTAAGTTTCATTTTGAATTATCTTTGTGTCGGCAGTTTGAAGATACGTGTAGGTTATTGAAGTAAGATTAAGTGTTGCATTATCAAGGACAATTCTCATGGTAGCATTAGCAGGATAATTGTCAAGGATGCATGTATCTTTGCATTCATTGTTAAAGGATATGGCTTTTACTGGTTCAGAATATGAGATGTTATCTGATATATTGCTGATTTCACTTACATTTGTCTGATTGACAGATATATCTTGGGACTGAGACGTATTTGAAGTATTTTGGAGATTCATATCTGTAATGTTTAGCATAGAACCATTATCAGATGCTCCAATAATATTACCTGTGATCTTGTTCCCAGTAGTCTGAGATGCGTATACTAATAAATCACCCAGATAAATCTCAACATTCTCGCCTGAATAACTACCACTCACAGCAAGATAAGTTAAGTTGCCTTCAAGACTCAAATCCAACTCAGTTGATTCGTTGAAAACTTTATTGATCTCAAGTAAGGTATGATTCACCTCACCAACTACCATACCAGTTATCTGAGGTCTCAGGAAGACACCTAAGACAATCATAAGAGCTAAGATGACAAATATATTCTCTCGCTTCATGATGTCACCTCTACGAAAACCTCATGGTCCCCACCTAGAGAACTGTTCGTTGGCATGTGTCCGGTTACAGAATAGTTGCCAGACTGGACAACATTGATTACCCAAATGCCCGAGGCATCACTTGTAGTTCCCACAGAATAATTGCTGTTCACTTGGTGCGCTGCTATCACTTTCCCATTCTCAACAGGTGACCCTTCATGGTTTTTTAAGGTTCCATTTATCTTCCCGTATACAGTAGTGGTGGATGACCTGTAATCAGAGTAAAGAGCATTATCATAGCTGCGTACTGTGCAATTCCAGATGTCTCCTATAGTTGTATTGCCTGCACCGAGCGTGTCAATAACATGATTTGTCCCATTACTCAATGCAGTATTATTGCCATTGAACTGTTCAGAAAAAGAGGATCCAGTCCACTTGTACCAGATGTATTCCACATCAAGTGTTGAATCTTCAACATCAGAAGGAGTTGCATTGCATCCAATATCATTAAAAGAATAAATGGTGGTAGGA
Organism: uncultured Methanosarcinales archaeon; assembly: GCA_964444505.1. Taxonomy (GTDB): domain Archaea; phylum Nanobdellota; class Nanobdellia; order Woesearchaeales; family JAGVZT01; genus CAYUHF01. The sequence goes on from CAYUHF010000005.1 coordinate 38,440, forward strand.
GAAAAAGTTGGTGTCGTGATGTTTGGAGCTGCATTTGAAGTAACCGTTATCTCAACATAGTCAGTGTGGATAGAGTTACCATCTGATTTGTTCTCAATAAAATAACCTTCTGCGCCAAACTCCAGTTTTTCGTAATTATCAACCGAGAACTCGAGTATATACTGGTCTCCTTTCTCCATTACAAGATACTGATCATCAGATTCTATCAGAAGATGATTGACTCCTGAAATTGGTTCAGGGCATATTATTTGTTTTCCATCAACTCTGAGAAATACTCTGTCCAGGTATGTCACTTCGTCAAGTTCTTCAGTAATCATGAGTTTTACCTTTCCATCAATAAGTTCGGTATTAGTCACATCTTTGTAGTCTGTGTATTCCCTTTCAGCAGATGTGGCAGTTGCAAGGAAGTCAGTTATTCTCATGAATTCACCATTGAAAACGATGTATAGGAAAGGTGAAGAGTAGTCTTTGAGACAGCGGACAGAATGTCCACGCTCATCATCAGCCTTATATCTAAGTGTATTAGTATCGTATCCTCTAATAAATCTAGTCCAAGCACCTGCATTATATGAAGCTGTCCAATAATACACATACCCACCAATACAACCACCCCAAGAAGGCCAGCTTGTGTCAGCGTATCTGAAACAACTACCTCTTGCATTAAACCCTGAGGTACCAAAGTCGTTATTACAGCTTCCTGAGTTGTCAATGCTGTCATCTATCCAGTCGGTGCAGTTTCCTGCCAGAGCACTACCTTCTCCTTCTGCAGTTGTGGTACTTTCTCCTGTGTCTCCTGTTGTTGATGTATCTTTTGGGAATGTGCTGTCACAACCGGTGTTTCCAATATCATTGCACACCTGTCTTTCAAGTGTAGACCACTCGTAATGAGACGGTACATGCCAACCATCAGGACATATGCCTTGCATACCACTTGGTTCACCATAGCTAGATGTCTCTCCACACCTGATGTCATCCCATGTGTAAATTCCCCCGTACTCATCACAGTAAGAGGGATCATCATCAAAACATAATCTTGTGAAAGTACAGCTCTGGGACTCATTTCCATCAGTTACAGCCAAATCCTCTGCCATCCAGCAGTGATCACCGATGGCCACAATATCATAATTTATTCCACCATAATCAATAGATGTATTTCCACCACACGGATCCCAATATTTGCTGTCAGCCATTAGTGTAACTTCTCCATCTGTGTCTATGAACTTTCCGGGATCAGTGGTTTCTGAGAATGTCAATTCCTGATCAGAAGATGATGTGAAATCAACCTGATCCAACTGCACCCACTCAGAACTGTCGTAATCCCATGCATACAGAGTTGTATCATATCCTGATGCATCTTCACCATATCCCTCCCAAGTGAAATTAACTTCAGAAATCTGTGACTCTTCTTCTGATACGTAGAATTTAAAGAGATGGGAATCATAATAGCCTTCAGTTGAAGCATCGTTTGTTATCCACCTGTTACCATTTGAAGATTCAATATTGTCATAGTCAGAATTAGAAGCTTCACCATCACCAGTGTCATTTGGTCCAGTGAAATTTGATGAACCAGCTTTTTCATAAGCATAATTATCATTGCTGCTTTGTGTTACACCAACGAAATTATAGCTCTTCGAAATCGGATCATATGCATAATCCTGAAGTCTCCTCTCTTGGTTTGCATACTCAAACATCAGCGTAGCATACCCTGCCTTATGCATATAGTTGGATAGGTACCCTTTGTCATCACAAGAATAATCTTCAACTAAAAGCTTCTCAATCTCCAATGAATTGGATGATTCAAGCGCATTGTAATCAAACACATTACCATGGAAATCAACCAACTTCAGCTCATCCTTCAATGACTCTTCCCCGCACTTCAAATCCAAAAACCCCATCTCATCAAACGTATCAGGATCATCAGTCAGAAGCTCAGTCCAGCCTGCATTGGGAGAAGTGATAGTTAGATTTGCCATTCCAGTTGTTTCAAAAGCAACAGTCCAGGTTTCACCGTCTCTCAGATAAGTATATGGATTGAGAATTGTAATAGAAATCTCATAAGTCTGATTTGAAAGGTGAGGAACAATCCACTCAATTTTGTCAACTAGTTTATTGTTGTTTGTATCCCTGTAGTTTATCTGATCAACTTTCTTTTTGTGACCATTAATTAACCAATAGACATTTATTGCTTCTTTAGGCGCTTCAGGTACCATTGCTGAAGCCAAAACATCATTATAGTGAATATCAGAACTAATAGTCACATGTTTTCTATAGTTGTCTATGGGCTTCTCCGAAATATCAGGGCCAGGCGTTTCATATTGGATTGTAATCTCCTTAGATTTGTTGATCATCTCGAGAACAATTTTGTCTCTCTTGCCGGACTTGAGTTTTGAAAACTCTTCAGGTCTAAGCTTCTTGTCACCGATATTTATCATCACTTCTCCGTCAGACTGAATATTGAAAGCACTTCCAGGGATAGTTATTAAATCAACATCTTTTACCGTTTTTGTCCACTTGACTGGTTGTTCTACCTTTACTTGGGTATGTTCAAATTCTTCATAAGAGATCTCTCTTTCGGGCTCTGTCTTTTTAGCAGAATCATTAGAATTAATGTATGAGTAGCTTATTGAACTTAAGTTCAGAGTGGCATTAGTCAGAACTATATTAAGAGTGATATTTGAAGGATAATTATCAAGCATACAGGTATCCACACATTCACTTTCGAATCCAACTACATTCAAATCATTTTTGCCTGTTGTATTCTGAGAATGATTTGACCCATTTGTATTCTGATTGCTGATATTTTCTATTGTTCCATTGGAACCTATTATATTTCCTGTTATCCTATTCATGCCATCTTCTGAACTATAAACCCAAAGATCATCAAGATAAATCTCAACATTCTCACCAGAATAACTACCACTCACAGCAAGAGAAGTTAAGTTGCCTTCAAGACTTAAATTCAGCTCAGTTGATTTGTTGAAAACTTTATTGATATCAAGTGTGCTTTGATTCACTTCACCTACAACCCTACCTGTTATCTGAGGTCTTACTACTGCAAAGACTGCAAGAACTACAACTAGCAAAATTACTAACTCCAGTCTCCTCACCTCTTTATTTTCCATTCTTCTCTATCGCTCTATGGTATATTGTCCAGATTGTGCGATTGTCCTTCCCCATTAATTTTGAGATATCATTAAGTGATAATTCATAATTTGTTTTAAGGAACAAAACAACACACTCAAAAACAGACAAATGACTTTGCTTAATGTGCTCTACAGGAATCAAAAACTCAATAGGTCTGAGCCTTATTTCACCAGAATATTTTTTGGCAGCCCTGTTATATGTGCCCCAAATATTTCTCTGGTCCCGTCCCAAAACTCTGCCTATCTCGCAGTATTTCATGCCGCAGTTCTCTTTCAGATACTTGACAATAGACTCCAGAGGAGTAAGCTCTTCATTGAAAATCGAGATAGGAATATAGATGTCTTTATTATTCTCATAGATTAGTTTAAGTGATTTGTCCAGAGAAATATTATAGGAACTACAAAACTCATTTACACTTTCCAAAAAAGATGTTTCCCCTCTAATTTGAATCTACAAATCTTTCCTTATAACTGACTTATAAATATTTCGAAAAAATACATAAAATGTGAGTTTGAGCCATTGAGGAAGCAGATGGGAGTATGTGATAATATATACATGCTATGTAAGAATATCAATTTGATAAAAACACTTTTTTACATGTTTTGTTTATAAGATGTTGTGCAACTGAAAAGGAAAAAGAAATACAAGATACATTAAATGTGAGTCTACCTTGTGACTCTCTGCTCACTAACCCAGAGCTGAAGTTCTCTTGCTTCCTTGTTATTTTTGAAATACTCTCTTACAGGCTCAATCATCTCATTGATGTAGAACGCAACTGACTTTTTCAAATCAAGAGGGTGAATATCACCATTAGCATAACTCTCAACCAGTTCCCCATAGCTCTCGTAAACAACATCCCCACCATATTTTTCGGGCCTTGTAATCTTGAAAGAATCAAACTTCTCAAAAACAAGATACTTGCAGTACTCCAGAATAGGATTCTCCTCAACCTGTTTTGCAGGACACCACCCATTCTTGATTTTTCGTTCAATCTCTTCTTTAGAATCATCCATGAAAATTGCAGAATCAGGGTTTGACTTTGACATCTTCATCTTTACTGCCCTATCCACAGTGTCATCAGCAGCTGGAGGCTCTAACAAACCCATCAGCATGTGATGGCTTACCACAACAGGTTTCCAGAAACCCATGTCAGGACCAACCTCTCTAGCGAGCATATTCACTTTTCTCTGATCCATTCCTAATTGGCAAACATTGGCCTTCAGGTAAAAGATATCAGCAGCCTGCATACAGGGATATAGAATCTGTGATGCCTGCATAACCTCGTCCTCACCCCTGCCCATAATCTGTCCGCATCTTATAATTCTATTCAGTGTACTATTACGGGCAACCTCCATCACAATCTTCCAGTAATCTGAATCAGCAACAATATCATTAGCCCATACAAACTCAACATTTGACAAGTCCATACCGCAAGCTTTCCATACTTCAATAAAGTATCTTCCTACCTTCTGGATCTTCTCCAGATCACCTCCCATCTTGTTGTTAGCCCAGGCATGCCAGTCAGCAACAAGCATCTTGAAATGAGCACCTGCCTTTGTCATCTTGTTAATGTTAATACTTCTCATAATCCCCTGTGCAATATGAATCCTTCCAGAAGGCTCAAATCCATCATAAGCAATAATCTCTTCACCAGACTCCAATAGCTCCATCAACTGCTCTTCGGTCACTACCTCTTCCCCAACTTCAGAAATAAGATCAAATCTTTTTTGAGTATCCATTTTACTAAGAATCACCTTCAATTATTATTAAATCTTTCCATGGTTGGGTGCTGTCAAGTTATGTGAGGTTGGATTATTGTTAGCAAAATGTCTCTTGGAAATTCCTTCCTACATGGCACAGACGGCCATTTGCGCATGGCCTATTCCGTTTAACTAAACTCCATCTGGCCAGGAATTTCTCATTTCTGTAGAAAACTCATAATGCCTCTCGGAAGTTCTTAAACAACTTATGCACAATTAGTAAATATTGTTGTGCAGTTCTTGGAATTTTTTTCAAGTCTTTATCGCTAGATTTAATTTTACAGTGTTAGTGCAGTGCACAAGCGACCTGCAAATGATTCGAAATTTGATTTAAAAAAAATTTTCAAGTAAGCAGTTGATAACATTCATGGGCAATCTGCAGCTCTTCATTGGTGGGAATAACCAGAACACTAATCTTTGAATCAGGAGTCGAGATAACAACTTCATTACTCATATTCTTGGCATCATCAATCTCAACACCAAGATGAGAAAGCTTATCACAGACCTTTTCTCTGATATACCATGCATTCTCGCCGATCCCGGCAGTAAAAACAATTGCATCAGCACCTTCGAGAACTGTGTTATATGAACCAATATAGTTTACAAGCCTGTATGAAAACATATCAAGTGCCAACTGGGCTTTTTCATCTCCTTTCTCTGCTCTTTGATGAATAGTCCTCACATCAGAATCACCGCAAATACCTTTAAGGCCGGCAATGTGATTCAGATCCCATATAACCTTTCTTACATTATAGTCAGTCTTTTCAACCAGAAATGCAACAATCTCAGGGTCAACATCACCAGACCTTGTCCCCATTATAAGACCCTGCAGAGGTGTAAGCCCCATGCTGGTCTCTATTGATTCCATATGCTTTACAGCACAAACAGAAGAACCATTACCAAGGTGACATGTAATGGTCTTAAGATTATCTTTTAATATTTCATTTGCCCTGTTTGCAACATACTTGTGCGAAATCCCATGAAAACCATACTTTCTTATCTTGAACTTTTCATAGTATTTATAGGGTATAGCATACATAAAGGCCTTTTTTGGAATACTCTCATGAAAAGCAGTGTCAAAAACAGCAACCTGTTTTGCGTTCGGGAATAATCTTCTGCAGGCATGAATACCAGCAAGATTTGGAGGATTGTGAAGTGGGGCCATATCCTTAAGACTTGCAATCTTTTCAATAACCTCCTCATTGATCAAGGTAGCTTTGTCAAAATAATCAGCACCATGAACAACCCTGTGACCAATCACCTCAATATCATCAGGATTGCAGACTTCCCTGATTGTCTCAAGCCCAACTTCAACAGCTTGGTCATGATTCTTGACCTGAATTTCCCTGACATCATCACCAACAATATACTTGCATGTCTCAAGCCCAATACCATCAACATGGCCATGCACAAGAACTTCTCTTTCAGGCATTTCAAAAAGCTTGTACTTAAGTGAACTTGACCCGGAATTTAAAACAAGTATTTTCATTCTCCCTGGGCCTCCACAACAGTAATTGCAGTAACATCAATAACATCCTGCACAGAACATCCCCTGCTCAAATCATTAACAGGTTTTCTCAATCCCTGGAGAATTGGACCAACAGCCTTGAAACCAGCAAGTCTTTCTACAAGCTTGTAAGCCATATTCCCACAGTTCAGGTCTGGAAATATCAAAACATTAGCATTTCCCTGTATTGAACAATCTGGACATTTGATGTTGGCAACTTTTGGAACAATTGCAGCATCAACCTGCATTTCACCATCAATAGCAAGCTCCGGATCCCTTGACTTGACAATACGGGTCGCTTCTCTAACCTTATCAATACTTGGATGGCTGGCAGAACCCTTTGTAGAAAAACTAAGCATTGCAACTCTTGGCTCAATACCAAACTTTCTAGCAGTGCTTGCACTGTCTAGTGCAATCTCTGCCAGATCCTTTGCATCAGGATCAATAGTAATTGCACAGTCTGCAAACAGCAATATTCTGTCTTCATACAGCATCAGAAACAAACCAGAGACCGTATGGAATTTGTCCTTGGTCTTGATAATCTTTAGTGCGGGAAGAACTGTTTTAGCAGTGCTGTGAGTGCTCCCTGCAATCAGACCGTCAGCATCACCCATGTAGACCATCATAGTTCCAAAATAACAATAATCTTTTAGAGTTTCTCTTGCCTTCTCAATGGTCATTCCTTTGTGTTTTCTTAACTCAACTAATCTTTGGGCATATTCTTCAAACCTGTCAAAATTCTCAGGATCTACAAAGCGGATGTGCTCTGTGTTCAGATCATTTTCATGCATTAATTTCCTTATCTTAGCCTCATCACCAACAAGAATCGGTTCTGCAATTCCATCATATTTTATTGTCTGAATAGCTTCAAGAATTCTCATCTCACTGCTTTCAGGATAAACAATTCGTTTAGGATTAGACTGAGCTTTTTCCTTGATACTTTTCATAAAGTCTTCCATACAAAACACCTCTTTTACTTTTCAGCATTTTTATCAATTTATAAAGTTTTCTTATGCATACCACCAGGAAAATACAATCAAAACAAACCAGATAGTTTAGTACTATGCAGTAATATAAATAATAAAACTTATATATAATAGTAATCTAATAACAATTTATGGCAAGAATCGGTTTTATTTCAGATATTCACGCTAACTGGCCTGCACTGGAGGCAATCAGAAGTGACTTGCCTGATTTCACATGCTGCCTTGGAGATATTGTTGGCTATGGCCCGTTTCCACAAGAAACACTTGATTATGTTAGAGAAAATCACAGAATATGTGTCATGGGCAACCATGACTATGCGGTTGTTGCAGAACAGAACAATGTCCAAAACCCTTACACAAAGGCAATTTGGGACTGGACAGGCGAGGTTCTGGACCATGAAAGTCAAGAGTATCTAAAAGAGCTAAAGTTTCGGGAAACCTGGTGGATTGATGATATGAAAATACTCATGTCACATGGAGCACTGTGGGATCCTTCTCTTTTTGGCTACATTCTACCCAGGGAGCTGGAGCATCCCATAAATCTTCTCAATACTTCCAGAACCTTTGAATCTTTGCAAGGACAGAATGCAGAGATAGCAGTAACTGGACATTCACACATCCCACTCTTAGTTCAAAAAAAACCAGGCCAAAAAGGTTGGAATTATGTTTCTCCTGAAAAACTCAAGAGTAAAACCACGCCACAAGGAACACTATACAGAGCAAAGCTGGACAGGGAAAAACTGCATATCTTTAATCCGGGATCAGTAGGGCAGCCAAGAAACTTCCGGCCCGGAGCATGGTATGGATATATTGAGAGCGAGGAAGACAACTATTATGCTGTCTGGATCCATAAGAAGTACGACATAGCACCCTTTGTAAGCAGACTTGAGGAGCTAGCATCTTCTGCATTCTTACCACAATTTCCAGATAATCCAGAGGACAGCAAGGGCAATATTGGATACCTAATGAAACGGATCAGGAAAGGATTTTGAACAGAATATTTTTATATAACCTTGCCTGAAAATATGCTATGAAGATTGTTGCAATTGTTGGGATGGCAGGAGCAGGCAAGACAGAAGTTGCAGAAATTCTAAGAGAGAATGGATTTTCTTATGTCAGGTTTGGTCAGGCAGTAATTGACGAAGTCAGAAGGCAGGGACTTGAAATCAATGAAGAGAACGAGAGAAAAGTACGCGAAGAGATGAGAGAAGATCATGGAATGGCGGCAATGGCAAAGTTTTTGGTGCCAACTTTCCAGAGTCTGCTTCAAACAACAGACATAGTGGCAGACGGACTCTACAGCTGGGAAGAATACACGTTGTTAAAGGAAAAATTTGGAGATGACTTGTTTGTGCTTGCTGTTTATGCAAGTCCTCAAGTGAGATACAACAGACTTACACAGAGAAAACTGCTAAAGACAGACAAAGACGCCAAAATGAGGCCACTCTCTGAAAAGGAAGCAGTATCCAGAGATTACTCGGCCATAGAAAACCTCAACAAAGGAGGACCAATTGCAATGGCTGATGCAACAATAATAAATCAAGGGACCATGAAGGAACTTGAAACAAAAGTTTTGAGCTTCATAGAATCCCTTAAATAAAATTTCACGCAAGTGTTAACAAATTCTATATAAATCTTGTGAAAAAAAGAAACCTTTATAAAGGGAAAATCTTTCTCGTATTTAAAATTATCGTAATTATCCATTGGATAACAAACCTGGGGTGGTAGGTTTTTCCAAGGTGAGGAATATGACCGAGACAGAATTATATATCAAAAAATGCCCTGAATGCGGCAGTATCAACTTATTCTGGAATAAGGAAAAAGGTGAGGTAATCTGCAAGGACTGCGGACTTGTTGTTGAAGACAAGATGATAGACTTTGGCCAGGAATGGAGAGAATTTGACTCAGACACAGGACAGAGCCAGAGAAGATCAGGAGCACCCATGTCTTACAGACAGTTTGATCAGGGGTTAGGAACACAAGTTGGAACAAAATCAGATCTTGCAGGTCTGCAGAAAGGAGAACGAAACAAATTCTTTAGACTTAGAAAATGGCAGTACAGAATCTCTACAGCAATAGAGAGAAATCTAAAGCTTGCCCTCGCAGAACTCAAAAGAGTAGCTTCTTACCTTAAGCTTCCAAAATCAGTAGAAGAAGAAGCATCAAGAATGTACACCCTTGCAGTCCAGAAAGGACTTGTAAGAGGACGCTCAATGGAATCTGTTGTTGCAGGTGTTTTATATGCAGCATGCAGAAGACACAAAGTACCAAGAACCCTTGACGAAATGGAAGAAGCATCAGGTATAGAAAAAAAGGAAATAGGAAGGACATACAGATTTATAACAAGAGAGCTCAACATAAAGATTCTTCCCTCAGACCCGTCAGATTATGTTCCAAGATTCTCATCAGCACTACAGCTCTCACCAGAAGCACAGACAAAGGCTGTAGAAATACTTGACATGGCAAGAGATGCAGAACTGACATCAGGAAGAGGACCAACAGGAATTGCTGCAGCAGCACTTTACGTATCAGCACTTATCCACGGAGAAAAAAGAACCCAAAGAGAAGTAGCAGATGTTGCAGGAGTAACAGAAGTAACCATTAGAAACAGGTACAAAGAACTCTTAAAAGAGCTTGAGCTTGAAGAAGAAGTAAAAAAAGTCAAAAAGAAATAAAGTGTTTTTTGGCAATCTTATTGTTTTTAATTTCTACTCCCTCTTTTTTGAGGATTTTTATTTTCTCATTTTGCATATCTCCCCTAAAACCACCAATACTCATATCAGAACAAACAACCCTGTGGCAGGGAACATCTTTGTGGGGATTTTTCTTCAACACCTGGCCAACTGCTCTGTATGCATTTGAACCAGCAGCATGAGCAACCTCTTTGTAAGTTGAAACCTTGCCCCGGGGAATCTTTGCAACAACTCTATAGACATTCTCAGAAAATTCACTCAAACGTATCACCATATATTTCTTTGCATGCCTTAACAAACATGCCTGCACTCCATGCAAAAGGAGACTCAGATCTGTAGAGCCATGTTTTTACAGGTTTTTTATTCTCATAGATTTCATAAACTGCGCCATACTGATTAATTACTTCAGCCATCTTTCCTAGAATTTCCTCTGCCCCATCTTTGTTACCAAGCTTGTTTCTGGCGATTGCATCCAGCGCCCCAAGCCACAACCAGGACATCCCATTATGGTACTTACCAATTCCTGCAGCCCAGTCAATATACGAAATCTTTGAAAAAGGATATTTCGGGTAATTTGTTTTCGCGGGCACATCACTATTTATTCCAAACTCATCTATACACTCCATAATCCCTTCTCCCTGTTTCTTATCAGCCAGACCAAAAAGAATTGCAAGCAAATTCCCATCAGTTGAAAAGTAATCATGCTTTTTTTTATGAATCCAGTCAACAAAGTATCTTCCATTCCAGAACTCTTCCTGCAAAACCCTGCCAACCTTAGAATGCAGTTCTTTGTACTTCCTGCCATCCTCTCCAGCCAGCTTGCAGATCTTTGAAAAACAACCCAGTGCATGATAATGCAAAACATTTGTGAAAAACACATGACCCTTTTTTCTTACAGAATCCGCCCAGCTGCCATAAGCTCCCTCACTTACAAGAATTCCATCAGAAAGATTCCACTCCATTGCTTTTTTGATCTTCTGGAAGTTTTTCTCTAAAAAAAAACTATCCTCTGTTTTGTCCAGATACTCTTTGCAAAGGATTATAAAAAGAGAGTTCTGGTCTTTTGCAGTATTGAAAAACTTGTCATCAACATACCTGGCAACAAGTTTATCTTTCATACCTAGACCCAGAATCTTTGGAAGGATAAAGTAATTCCCGACACGCATTGGAATCTGGCCATCTCTTTGAAAACCCAAAAAAAGCAGAAGATTCTTCTTAACAATCTTGTAATCACCAATACTCAGACTTCCAAGACAGGCAAAAAGAGAATCTCTTGCCCAGTAATCATCAAAATGCTTGGTGCCGGCATGAATTCCCTGCTCTGAATAGCATCTTCTAAGGTCTCTTTTTGCAATTTCATACGCTCTTTCCATTCATCATCTCTCCCACTAAATCCTTGAGATAACTTGTCCCATTGTAAAGATAGGAAAAAAATCCTGTTAATATCCATAAAGAATCCCTTGTCCTTATTAATATTGACAAAGCAACCGCGACATGTGCAGGAATACCAATAAGAGTGGCAACAGCAATCTGGCTTAACTCCATTACACCCAGAGCAGCAGGCACAGGAAACATCAGAGCAAAACCAGTAACAGTAACAATAAGATAAACCTCAAGAAAACTTGCATTATAGCCAACAAGAAGAAGTGCAACCTTGTATTCAAGAAGCATGAGAGCCCAGAGCACAACAGAAAAAAGAATGCCTATCACAAAAAACCTCTTTCTGTGGTTATAGAAATTGATAAGATTGTCTTCAATTTCCAGAACATTTCTTTTAAGATTCTTGAATCTGGGATAAAGCAGCCGGAGAATTACATGCTTTGATATGGTGTGCTGCTTGTTAAAGATTCCATAGTAAAAACTACCCAAGGTCACAACAAGATAAGCAATAACACAGCCAAGAATAATCATTATTGACAATGGAAGATCAAGCTTGATAAACACCAGAAAAAACATAAGACAGGCAATCATGAAATTCAATGGCAGCTCTATTGTCCTGTCAATTAGTACAGAGGACAATGCATCTGTGGTAGGCACACCTTTTCGCTGCAGTAAAAGCCCTCTTATGGTCTCCCCACCAATGTAGAATGAAGGCACAAGGTAACCAATTGAATAACCCATCTGCTTGTAAAAAAACAAGTAAATAAAATTAATACTATAGCCAAGTGCCTGCAGAATAAGCTTCCACTTCAGGACCAGCGTAAAAACAATCCCCAGTGAAACACCAAGATACGCAAGAAGAAACCTGGGATTCATAGTCTGAAACTGGGCAAGAATAACATCAAACCCAATCATGTTAACTGCAAACACAAATAGAGCTATTCCTAAGAGCAATGATCCCGCACAAATAACTATCTTTTTCATATTAAGCGAGCCTGAGGGGACTTTCACCGACTCTTACATATGGCCAAAATACACCTTTGATCCAACCTTGCAAAAGTTCGGATTTGAACCCCCGACTTACAGCTTTCTATGCTTCAGCTAACTCTCTTTCTACCACGAACGGTACTACTCCGAGACTCGTCATCAGCTTAGGAGGCTGTTGCCCTATCTGTCCAACGATTTGCAAAACAAATCCTTTTTAGTTAAGCTTTTGCGCAAGGCGCAAAAGGTTACCAGACTAGGCTACAGGCTCTTACCAGAAAGGAAGAAAATATGATTTTAATATCTTTGGGTTTTAAGGTGCTGTCAAGTTATGTGAGGTCAATTGTTTTTGTAGACGGTCGCAATTGCGGAGCTTGTGCAGTTCAGTGTTTGTGCAGTGCACAAGCGACCTAAAAAAGAAAAAAGTGATTCTTAAACCCAGAATAGTTGACATCACCGGGTTTTAAGACAAAATACTGCACTGACAATTATTAGATTCATACTCTAATCCAAAGATTATATTAATCATCCAATCTTTAAACTTATTATGCAACTAAAAAAGCATACTGAAGACTTTGTTGTAAATGAAATCAGTACAATTGAACCACAAAACAAAGGTGAATACACTTACTTTAAGCTGTGCAAAACAAACAGGACAACAGAATCAGTCATACAGGAACTATGCCAAATATTCAGAAGACCAAGAAAACACTTTGGATATGCAGGAAACAAGGACAAAAGAGCAGTAACTGAACAGCTGTGCTCAGTAAAAGGAACAATCAACCATGTTAAGAAAAATGATTTCAGAATAGAATTGGTTGGATATGGAGACAAACCAGTTTCTCTAGGAGATTTGAAAGAAAACCATTTCAAAATCATTGCAAGAAATACCAAAAAAACTCCCAAAACACTCCCAGAAATTCTGAACTATTTTGGAGAGCAGAGATTCGGAATGAACCATGACAACCACATAATTGGACTTCACATCATCAGAGGAGAATTCCAGAAAGCAGCAGAAAAACTAAATGAGCTCTCAGTAGAGAAATACCTGGAACAGCATCCAAACGATTATGTTGGAGCACTAAGAACAATTCCCAAAAAAATACTCAGATTATACATCCACTCATACCAGAGCTATCTCTGGAATATCACACTTTCAAAATACCAGAAAAAAGGAGATATACCTTTGGTTGGCTTTGGAACAGAATTTAAAGACAAGAAAATTGAAAAAATCACAACACACTTAATGGAAGAGGACAATGTGACCAAAAGAGACTTCATTGTAAGAGAAATTCCAATGCTGAGCTCATCAGGAACAACAAGAACATCGTATGCAAAACTGAAAAATCTCAGAATAACAAAAGTCAAGGAAAACTACCAAATTGAATTCTCACTCGCACCTGGCTCCTATGCCACAATAGCACTAGACCAGATTTTTGGGGGAAACAAGGTTCCACCGTTATCATTTGAAAATAGTTCATAAATTTTATAAGCATATCTTGAGCAGAGTATGTTATGGTAAGGAAAAAAAATAATGCAATGGCAATTGTTACCCACATTCTGGGAGTACTCACATACTTTGCAGGGCCTCTTGTTGTATATTTCTCTTCAAAAGAGGATTATGTCAAGAAGCATGCACAAGCAGCACTCAACTGGCAGTTTAGTTACCTAATCTACAGTGCTGTATCAGGAGTGTTGGCACTATTTGTTGTAGGTTTTTTCGGGTTGGTTGCTCTGGGAGTAATGAACCTGATATTCTGCATAATTGCAGCAGTACGAGCATCAGAAGGAGAATTGTACAATTATCCTCTGACAATTAAGTTTTTTGAAGTGTAAGGGGAAAATCCCCTTATCTTGTTTCATTTATTTTCAACCAACTTCACGTTATTAACTATACAGACTAAACCATATTTACCAGACAAGTTTTTGTTATCATTCAGGGTCACACAAACTTTTTATATACAATCAATTTACAGGAAAAATATGGAAGTATGCCCAGAGTGTGGATGTCAAATAGTGCACCAGGAAGGCTGCAAACACTGCCCAAGCTGTGGCTGGGGTTTGTGCGGATAAGGGATCTACTATTGCAGATGTAATCATTATCGGAGCAGGACCGGCAGGTCTGGCCGCAGCGTACAGGTTGCAGGGAAAAAAAGTAGTTGTTTTTGAAGAAGGCCTAAAGCCACTTGAAAGACTACAAGCAAAACAGGAAAAAAGAGACCTTGAGTTCTCAAATACACTATGTGGTGTTGGAGGTGCAGGACTTTTCTCAGACGGCAAACTGAACTTTGCCTATAGAATTGGAAAGACTGACCTTACAGATTACATGTCTCCAGCAGAAGCACAAAACCTGATACAGCAGACAGAAGATTTCTTCAATAAGTTTGGTATGGACGGCCAGGTATATCCTACAAATATGGACAAAGCTCACAAATACCAGGAAAAGGCAATAAAGTCGGGAATCCATTTGATGATAATAAAACAAAAACACCTGGGGTCTGACAAACTACCACACCATATACACAACCTGACAACTCATCTAGAACAAAACGGGGTTGAGTTCAGGACAAACTGCAAAGTACATGAGCTAATTGTAGAAGACAGGTTCAAAGGAGTAAGAACAGACCATGGAGAGTTCTGGGCAGATAATGTAATTGTGTGTCCCGGAAGATCAGGAGCAAAGTGGTGGTATGAACAGGCACAGAAACTGAATCTTGATGTGGAGTTTGGACCAGTTGAAATAGGTATACGTGTGGAAGTACCCAATGAAATAATGGATAATATGACTGACGTAATCTATGACCCGACCCTTTTCATGTACTCAGACACATATGATGATGAACTAAGAACATTTTGTACAAACAAAGGAGGATACATTGCAAAAGAAAATTACAAAGACTTTGTATGTGTAAACGGCCATGCCTACAAAGACAAAAAATCAAACAACACTAATTTTGCACTATTAAGCAAAGTAGTTCTTACAAAACCAATAACTAACTCGCATGATTACGGCTGCTCAATTGGAAGACTTGCAACAACAATTGGCGGTGGAAAGCCAATACTGCAAAGATACACTGACCTCAAGAGAGGAAGAAGATCAACCTGGGAAAGGATAGAAAACAGTTTTACAGAACCAACACTAAAAGATGTAACACCCGGAGATATATCAATGGCACTCCCAAAAAGAGTAGTAACAAATCTGATTGAAGCAATAGAAAAACTAAACAGGATACTTCCGGGAGTAGCATCAAACAACACACTTCTGTATGCACCTGAAATCAAATTCTTTAACACAAAATTCAAGCTCACCAAAGGACTCCAGACAACAATTCCAGGAGTCCATGTTGCAGGAGATGGTGCAGGAGTATCAGGAAATATAGTTGGTGCAGCAGCAACAGGCTTTATGGCAGCAGATTCAATTCTTAAGAATCTTAACCAAGTTAATGCCCATTAAGACCAAGATTAGTGCAAAAACCGGAAACACAAGAACATTAAATTCATAAGCACCACTTATATCAAAGTGGAGAAGTCTTGACATTGCCCTTGTAAGTCCGCATGCAGGACATTCGCAATTCCTAAAAAGGCCTTGCGTAGGACAGTTACCCCCGTAAATTATCGGGAAGATAACATTCTTAAAAACACACTTGACAGGAGAGTAAACAAGATATTCAGTTGGAAAAACTGCAAGCAAAAACAATACTAAAAACAAATTAAAAAAAATTGCTTTGGGTGTCCCAAAGCTAATAATATCAAGAAATGTCTTCTTGATATCTAGTTTGTTACCCATTCAACATCTTTGAATTCATGCTTTGTTGCAATAAGTATTATGTCGATAATCGACCACACACCGCACCCTCCAACTGTCAGTAGTTTCAGGATACCAAGCCCTACATGCCCCATAAGGAACCTGTCAATACCCAGGGTTCCAAAGAAAATCGACATAATCAGTGTTAATGTCCAGTTAACTTGTTTTTTTTCCATACTACACCTCTTTTGCAATGATTGATTATTCTTAGTATTTAATTTTATCGATAAAGACAAAAAGATTATTGGCCCATAAATGAAAAGTTTTTTAAAGGCCAAATTAAAAGGTGGTTATCATGGAACTTGACACTGCAAAAGGAGTAAGAGACTTTCCGCCTGAGGAAAAAATCCTAAGACAGGAGCTAGTTGAGAAACTAAGAAAAGTCTTTGAAAGATACGGGTTCTCTCCATTGGAAACACCAACCTTTGAGAGATATGAAGTTCTTGCAGCAAAATTCGGGGCAGGGGAAGAATCTGATGCACTTAAGGAAACCTTTACATTTGAAGACCAGGGAAAAAGAAAACTTGGCTTAAGATTTGACCTCACAGTTCCATTGGCAAGATTTGTGGGAATGAATCCCAGAATAAAGTTTCCATTCAAAAGATACCAGATTGGAAGAACATACAGAGACGGACCTATAAAACTTGGAAGATACAGGGAATTCTGGCAGTGTGACGTTGACATTGTTGGATGTCCTGACATGAAAGCAGATGCTGAAATAATTCGATTGAGTCTTGATGTATTTGAAGAATTAGGACTGGATGCATATATTGAAGTCAACAGCAGGAAACTTTTGGATGGTATAATGGAATATGCAGGAATACCTGAGGACAAAAGAGAATCAGCAATAATTGCAGTTGACAAACTGAAAAAATTCGGAGAACAAAACGTTATAGAAGAAATGCAGCAAAACGAGATTCCAAATGCACAAAAACTCATTGAGCTGTTCAAAAAAGATATAGGGTATTTTGAAAATTTAGACAATAAAAAACTCAAACAAGGTATATCAGACCTCAAAGAAATCCAGTCATATGTTAAGGACAACAATCTTGTGATAAACACTTCACTTGCCAGAGGCCTGGCATACTACACAGGCACAGTATTTGAAGGCTATCTTAGAAACTCTGAAATAACATCTTCAATCTGCGGAGGGGGCAGATACGATAATATGATAGGCCAGTACAGAAACACAGAAAAACAATACCCTGCAGTTGGCATAAGCTTTGGCATGGAGCCAATAATCGAATCAATAAAACTAGAAAAGAAAAACTTCAAGAAAACAGTAACACAAGTTTACATTATTCCAATTGATGCTTATGATAAGGCACTTGAAATACTAAATAAACTAAGAAAAAAATGGAATTCTGACATCGATATGATGGAAAGGGGGATAAGCAAGAATCTTGAGTACGCTGACAAGATGAAGATACCTTATGTTATTATTGTCGGCAAAAGAGATCTTGAAGAAGGGGTATTGACATTAAAGAACATGAAAAGTGGTGACGAAGAAAAAATACCTCTCGAAAATGTAGATCAATTAAAATTTGAATAGCAATTTGACCTTATTTAGAGCTAAGACATACCTAATTAGTCTTATTTTTATAATCTAGAGAATTTTAGAAATATTATGCCACTGAATCGAAATGTTTATATATTAGAAATTTATACACAAAAATAGCTTCCTTTACTATTAAATTATTTTTTTTATTTTTACCATGAGAAGAATCATAAAAAACTATATTGTGCAGATAGGTTATTCTAGCGTTAGCCTTCTTGGTTGGTGTTTTCTTTTATTCCACTTGATGTCAAACGGGTTCACCCAGATACAGATACTTGCATATTATCTTGTAACATTTGTCTCTGCAGCACTCACTGCATACTTTATCAAAAACACAAAAACCTCAAAATCATTATTTTCAGCACTATTGTTAAGATCTCTCACTTTTGCTCTTATCCTGGTATTTGTAACAAAATTCCAGATCTATGTGGTTGGAATACTCTATGGAATATTTATCACACTGTTCTGGGTTCCATATAAGATTAATTTCTATCATGACAGCAAGGAGAACATGGCAATCTTATCAAGCATTCTCTGCGCAGCATACCCTGTTTTAAATTTATTCCTCCCTACAATAGGAGGACTGATAATTGGTGAGTTTGGTTACTTAGTTCTTTTCAGTATCTGCATATTGATACTTGGCCTATTATCCCTTCTTGCAAGAAAACTGCCATCACAGGATATTGAATTCAACTTTGAGAGAGCAAGAAAAAACACAAAGGGAATACAGCAGCTAATGTTTGTTGAGGGACTAAGCACAACAATTTTTATGATAATTGTTCCCTTTATTACCCTGAATTTTGTGAAAAAAGAACTTGACTATGGTATGTTTCTCGGACTGATTAGTATATTTGGAGTGATCGCTTCTTTTATAGTTGCAAAAAAATCAGACAAGAAAAACCAAAGAGTAGAATACATTTATCCAGTCGCAATACTAATGAGCATATCACTGTTATTGGCATCATTCATGCATACACTTGTGCTGTGGACAATCTTTATTGGGATTGCAACACTTTTCAGAAGAATCCTCAACCCATTCTATGAAACAGTCATGCTTGACCATGCAGATATGAAAGACGGCATGCTTATGCGAGAGTTTTTGATAAATGCAGGCCGTGTATGTGGAGTTGCATTCATACTGATGTGCTATGCACTCTTTGGAAACTTCAGGCTCCCACTGGTATTTGTATCACTTGCAGCATTGAGCTATCCATTTCTATTGAGTAAAAAGAAACTCTACAACCATTCCATATACAACTACTTTGCAGACCAGACCTATAATCTTCCAAGAGCACTGGCATCAGCAATACTTTTTACTGATGATATTCCATGGAAGAGAAAAAAGGGCAGGCTCAAGTAGAATAATCATGGATTGGTCTAAGCAGATTGCCCCTTAATTCAGAGAATCTTTCGGCATTGAAATATGCATCTTTGAATTTTCTCGGGTTTACTGTTCCACCAAAAAATGATCCTATAAGGGAAAGATAGACCTCTGCATCTCTTTCTCCAACAACAAAAGCATCAGCACCCTCAGCAAATTCTGTTTGCAAAGAGCTTTCCAGATCATCGGGCTCTTCCTGAGCCACAACTACCGAAAGCAACTGAGGTTCATGGTCCCATTCACGTTTGACTTCTTCAATTATATGGTGGTTGTATTGGAGAATACTTTGATATTCCGAAAACCATTCCAGTGATTCAGGTATGTCTGCCTGTCTTATTTCATTCTGGAGTTCATGTGTCACTAGAAAGACTTTATGTTCGTGGGAACCCCAGTAACGGAAAGGATCTGACCCAACAAACATACGCATGAGAGGATTTGGTTTATCAGGTTGCGTGTATGCACCAAATGTAGCCTCGGTCCAGTTTGTGCTGCAAAGTGGAGTTAAATCATTAAAGGCTCTTTCAGCTAGTTCCTGCTTATTCTTTGGAGTATAGAGTGCTTTTCTGAGATTTTCCCTTTCTTCAAATTCACCGATTATAAATATTAATTTTCCCCTTTCAGTCGGGAGGGGACTATAATGTCTTTTCATGTCTTTTAAATAATCTGCAAGTATATAAATGTTACTCCCGAGTGGCATAAACACCAATATGAAAAGTCAAAGAAACACATATAAATAACCTCTTTACACATTTTTTTATGCAAAGGAGATACCTTTTTGTGATGTTTTTGCTAGTTATAAATTTCTCTTCAGCATGTCTTTTTGACCGAGATCCATATCTTGAAAAAGCATGCAAAATCTTTATTCAGGATTTGCCGGATGATGTAGAAGTGATGTGCGACTATGAATGCAGCTGGTACAGTGAACAGATGTCAGGTTCAGTTAATTTGTATTATACAGATGACAAGGATTATCTGGAGGAATTTCTAAAACAAAGAAGCATAATTGAAAGTGGAGAATACAAAGAAGAAAACTTTGGTGATGTGCGGTGGTCTGAGTTTCATGAACAGGCATACTTGGTTGATGGCGAAGTTGTGGTGCCAGAGGAAAACACATTTCATTTTTACATAGAAAACCCAAATAAAGATTATCCTGAAAAATATCTGGGAGTAGGAATTTCAACAGCAGGTCACACTTTTGATGATACCCGGGACAAATCACTTGAAGTGCTGAAAGCGCTTGACGGCGGAGAGATAGTTGAAGTAGAACCAGAAAACCAAGAGAAAGTAATTGACCATTTTGAAGGAAAAAATACAACAACAGTAAAGGTTACACAAATAACCAATAAGAATATTTCTGAAATGCAGTCAGAAGTGATTGATGAGTTTGATACAGACTTTATGGAAGAATATTCACAACTTACCTTAATGATAAAGAAATTGCCAAAAATCAACAACACAGAAATCAAAGAAAACAAATCCATTTACAAAGGTATGGAAAAAGTAGTGGACAAAACAACAAAAAAAGCAAAATCAGCACATTCAGCAGCATCGTATTTTTCAAAAGACTACAGTGAAAGCAAATTTGCAAAAAGAGTTGAAAAGGTATTCAAGGCAAAAGAAGTTGTTGATGAAATCAAAAAAACAACAGACGACCTAAACGAACTTTCAAACATCAAAGGGGCTTCGGGGAACCTGGGAAAAGTTCTTTATGGTGGTGGAAAACTTGCAGAAAAAGCAGGAGAAAAAATCCCCTTATTTGGAGAGGCAATAAAAGTCTACGGCAAGATGACCCAGGATGTTGTCATGACAATACCAAAAAAGCAAAAGGCAATAATGGAAGGGTCATGGGGTGGAGAAGTTATGCATGGAACACATGGCGCATATACTCCGACAGCATTCATGAGTAAGCACGGCGAAGGAGATGTATTTGTCTATACAGATCAAAACGGAAACAGGCAAAAAAAGAGATACATTAACTATTGGAAAAAGTATGTGACAAAGAGCAAAACATACTGGGTTCCTCATGATGAATACGGTGAAAAAGTAGGAGATGTTGCATTAATGGAAATTTATGACAAATACAAAATCTGGAGAAATGACAATGTCAAGATAGTGAAATTCTCAAATCCAAGTATAGTATATAACAACGGTGAAGAATATGATACGTAAGGCTGCAGCAATATTGGTGCTCTTACTGCTTGTAGGTTGCGGAAAACAATCAACAGCAGGACAGGAAATGGCATTAAGAGAGACACTTGTATTTGCAGGAATCGACCCCGAGATAACAGTTTCAAAAAACGCAGTAGGAATCGAATATGACATTCCTGTAGAAAGAGAAGAAGATGTTTTGTTATCAGTTTTTTACATCTTTGGCGCAGCATATAACGAGTTTCCTGACAGAGATTATACAGTAGTTTTCAGGCAGGAGGATTATTCCTATTACTTTGAAGCTGACTCAAAAGACGTGGGAAAATTTCTTGACCAGAAAATAAATGCAGATGAGTTCAGAGAAGAAGTTAATGTATGGGCAGAATAGATAGTTATTTATATGTGTATTTTTCTAGAAGATACTCATGAAAAGAGTTGTGCTGCTTATTTTACTATTAGTTCTTATGGGCTGCCAGAAAGATGCCAAGTACGAATGCCAGGTTAGTGTTCGGCCAACAGGGAAAGAACCCTGTGATTTTGTAGGGGGAAGAGACCATATCTGCCAGCTTTATGGAACAGAGTTTGAACCAACTGAGGTTCCAGACTACTGCATAGAAAAATGTCTTGAAAGAAGCAAATTTCTAACATCAGATAACATGTGGGGACAGGCAATTGATCTGGAGTGTATGCAAGTTTCTGTTGCCCATTCAGGCTTTGAAAAACCAGAACTAACACCAGAAGAGCGAAGAATTGACACAGTAGATCTTACATATGAAGAAGTTGAAGAAGATACACCTGCCTGTGATGAAAGCTATATGCAATGCTGTTTTGATAATGGCAAGTGCTGGATTGATGGCCAATGCAAAAAATGTACAGAGGGTGACTGCCTGATGAATTCAGACTGTGCTCCGGTATGTGAAGGAAACTACCTGTGGGACCAGGACTGTGATCAGTATGAAAAAATCTGCAAAAAAGCACGAAAACACAACTGTGCTGACATTGTAGATACAATTGCAGGGATTGACATACAAAGAGTATGCAAAGGTTCTGCTTGTGTAGTTGATGAATCAAGACTTCAGAGCACAAGAACAGATTTGGTGAAACAGTACAATCAGTACACTTATGCAAGGCAGGAAGTAACAAATTTAAGGATGCACTTTGACCGACAGTGCCTCAGAGCATTGTCCGATGTGACAAACAAGCTCATAATAGACAGTGCACTCATGCTGGGGTCAATGCCAAAAACAGTACTTGATATAATGACAGACGCAACCGTTAGGATGATTGATATGGGCGCAAACTCAGGCTCAAAAATGTCAACAGAAGAATTCATTGCATACAGCTGCAGCATGAACAAAGTCCTCACTCAGGAACTAAAACTCATAGATAAAAAACAAGAGCAGGTACTTGACAGAATAAAGGATATTGAAATTAGTTGACAGGTACCATTATTCTTAACTCCTTAAAACTTCTGTAATACTCAATATTAGGTCTTTTTTTATCAATCTCATAGCTTTTCCTGCAATCCTCAATCAGACTTTCAAACTCCTTTGAAATCTCATTTATCTTTTTTGTCCAATTCATTATTTTTCTTTTTGCGTATTTGCCACCAGGAATATTACCTGTTTCAAAACCCATATCATCTGAATTTTTTTCATCTAGTTTAACACAGGCATAATAATCACCAGAATCAGGGTAAACAACCCCATACATCTTTCTTCCCCTTAGACTCTTCATCTTGGACTCCAGCCTGTTGAAAGCCTCTTCTGCACCAAGAGTACCCTTTTCTGACTTAACCCGGGCAACTCTTATCTCATCCAGTTTGACAATTTGAATAGATTTCAACATCATTCCCTTCTGTATCTTTAAACTCAAAAACCCAGTTTTCTTTGATCCTTGTCATGGGAAAAACAATTTCTGCTCCAAGCTTTTCTACTTTCTCTATTGTACTTTGAATGTCTTCAACTTCAAAACTCAAAACACAGTTATCACCAAAACTTACACTTTCTCCCACAGCCTTATAATTAAACAGACACAACCTGAAACCAAAATCAAGAACACTTAAAACATCATCGTATTCAGTAACTTTTTGATCCAAGAAATTCTCATAAAAATCAACAGCCCTTTTCATATCCTTGACACACAGATATGCTGAATTCAGTTCCATAAAAAACTTAACATTGCACAAGTATTAAATACTTTTGATGCAAAAAAATATCATGGTCAAAATAACAGTTCTGCACAAAGAACTTCCTGAATTTGTAGATGAGGACTCAGGATTTTCTCTATTAATAGAAAATAATTCAAGAATCCTTTTTGACACATCATACTCAAACCAGATAATTGAAAATGCAGCAAAAGCAGGAATTGATCTTGATGTTGACTACATTGTATTGAGCCACGGACATATAGACCACACAGAAGGCTTGAAATACATAGACCTTGAAAACAAAACCATCATAGCCCATCCTGACTGTTTCCAGATGAAATATCTTGACGGAGAAATCGGGTGCCCTGTAAGATTAACAGAACTAAAGAAAAAAACAAAGGTTATTCTCTCCAGACAACCCTACTGGATAGACAAAAAAACTGTTTTTCTAGGAGAGATAAAAAGAGAAACTGACTTTGAAGGAAAAAACACAGTCGGCTACCTCAAAGACAATACAGAAGATTTAGTCAAAGATGACACAGCAATTGCAATTAAAACAAGTCAGGGTCTGATAATAGTATCGGGATGTTCACACTCAGGAATCTGCAATATAATCGAGTACGCAAAAAAAGTATGCAAAGAAAACATACATGCAGTTATTGGGGGGTTTCACCTTTTTGACAAAAAAACCACACACAGAACCATAGAATACTTTAAAACCAATAATATCAACAGAATCTATCCACTACACTGTCTAAAGAACTACGCATTTAAGGAATTTGAAAAGATCGGTGCTCAAAGACTGCATACACTTCAGGAGCTCTCATTTGATTCCTGACTCTTAAAAACCAGTTCTCCATTAACAGTTTTGTTATTAATATACCTGGCAATTAAAACCCACAAAAGTACAACCACTACAAAACTAGGAGGGTTTGTTTTAGAAGAGACAATTGCCTTAAGTCCAAAAGAAACATGCAGCCACAAAAGTGAGCTCTTTTTCAGATTAAAAAAAAGGTATAGAAAAGGGATCATAGGTATAACCAGAAGCGAATTCACAAGCATAAGCGGCCACATATCCGGGCCAAGATATAAAAAAGTGCTTAAAACTGATATAGAAATTCCAATTAGAGTAAGAGTGGAGTAAATCCAGACACCCAATGGACGTTCCATAACCTGTTAATTTGTGGTACTATTTAAAAATTTATCTGTTCAACTTATATTTTGCATAATTAATCACAAATAAGCTCATTATATTTATATACACATCTTACTTATTGTTTTGCATGAACACAGTTGATTTGGTTAAGAACATCCTAAAACTAAAAGAGACTAAAAGAGCTGGCTGGGTACTAAAAGAAATACCCCATCCTGAATCTGTTGCAGACCATACTTTTGGCACTGCATTTCTTGCACTAATACTCGCTGATATGCTCGGGTATGATGAGGATAAGTGTGTTAAGATGGCATTAATACATGACCTGGCCGAATCTATCGCAGGAGATATTACACCGCATGACCAAATCTCTGAAAAAGAAAAACACAAGAGAGAAAAAAAAGCAATACAAGAACTCTTCGAGAACCAAAGAATAATTTCTCTATGGGAAGAATATGAAGAAAGAAAAACAGAAGAGTCGAAATTTGTTTATCAGCTTGACAAGTTAGAGATGCTTTTTCAGGCATATATCTATCAAAAAGAATATGGCAAAGACCTTTCTGAATTCTGGGAGTATGTAGAGAAAAGAATAAAAAATCCAGAACTCATTAAAATAATGAAAGACTTAAAATATCTATAAAAAAATCATTTAGTCTTTTTAACAGACACATGAAATACACTGAACTAAAGAAAAAAAGACCTGGAACTTTAAATATAACAATACAAGTAAAACCTCACTCTGAAGAACCAGACATATTAACAGCCCGTTATGAGGTTGACCTTGAGCGACTTCTTAAGACTGTTAGAGTTGAACCTGAAATACTATGCGTGTATGGTTCTGTTCTAAACAATTCATACAGAATACCAAATGATGTTGATGTACTAGTACTTTGGGAAGGAGAAGATATCGTTTTTCCAAGAAAAACAATCGAGCCAGAAACAAGAAGACTCAAAGGTTTTTATGGTATATATGATGTCAAGGTTCCCTCAGCAGTAAAAGCAGAAGTACCTGTCAGAAAAGATAGGGGGTTTGTTGAATGGTTTTTTGGTTTTAATAAGCACTATTACAAAGAGACGGGAGTACCGCTTCACATTGATTACAGAACCATAGACCAGTTTATAACAGGCTATGAACAGGATGAGATCAGTGAAAGCGTAATAAGACAAGGAGTTCCTATATTGGGAGAGGATAGGTTTCTTGAACTGACAAAAGGCATTGATAGACAAGTAAGCCATAGGCGAGAATGGAGCAAAGACCTTGAGGGAAAGATTAATTGTGAACTCAGTCCTGAGCCATAAAATCTTTAATGTATGTTAGGCGTCAGCACTGTTATGATGAAAATCAGAGTCAGTTTACGCTCGACGATCTTCCAGAACCGTAATTTCCAAGTGCTATTATAAAGAAAAAAGAGGCAAATTCTACGTTCCCTAGCTGCTTAGATATTTATCTATGCCAAATCCTGCTGAGGCAGCAACAGTTAGTCCAATACCCACCTTTGTTAAGATATCAATCGGCAAAAATACTACAGAAACCAGTCCAATAACCGCCCCCAGAAGATAAGAGACAATCCTCTTCATAAAGATTGATTTGTTTTTTGTCTTTATAAACTTTGGGATAATTTATAGTTAAATACCCTTTCAAGCTGCTTGCTTTGACTATCCTGTTGAGAGCATAAACTAGAATGCTGCATTAAAAATTAGAAGTCCAACAATAAAGGAGATTACATTAGAAACTGCAGAATAAAGCAGGAATTTGTCTTTTGGTTTGTCAAACATATGCAGCAGTAGCTTCCACTCGATCAGGATTACGCCAATTTCAAGAAGTGCTATTTGAAAAAAGTTTATTGGCATAATATTACTCATCAAAAGTATGAAGTAGTTGAGCACAGGATTTGTCACAAAGTTTATTGCAGCCACAGCATAAAAATACTTTCTTTTTTTAAACCCCATGATGTATGCAACAGAAATCTCAATAACAACACTCAGCAATAAAGCAACCACATAGTTACTCAGACTCATTTTTTGGGTGATGTTTTTTCCTTATCCATAGTATAATTAGAAAAGCAAGAACAGCAATCACTGCAACCGGAATTGCAAGTACAAAAAGCATAATAAGCCCTCCGAAAAACAAAGGGGGCGGGGCAACAACATCAGCATACACAATATTTAAGGTTAACATAAAAGTCAACAATACCAGAATAAATTTTCTCATGTTGGAATACTTAAAAGCCTTCATTTAAATACTTTTTGTAAAGGCTAAGTCCAAAGTGGAGAGCAGCAATTGAAATTAATATGGCAGAAAAAACAAACCAAGTTCTGCTTGTAATACTTCTGAATTGCGTAAATGTGGGAAGTGCACCAATAATTAGAGCCAGAGTTGTCAGGCCAAAGGCAAGACCACTTCTTCTTGGCATCATATTTGATATTGCAGTAAGAGTAATTGGCATTGTCAGGTTAAAGAAGAATGCCCCAACTATAACAATTACAGGGCTCTGGAAAAACGATAGCAGGGGTGCTGAAACAACAAGACCTAACACACCAACTTTCAGCCACCCAAACTTGTCTCCGAGGACTCCTCCTAACGCCTTACCCAAAAAAATACCTGAAGTCAGAACCACAAGGAGGCCAATGTTTTCTTTCCATGGCAAGTTTAGACTAAGACCAACAACACCTCGAATCCCAATTGATAACAGCAAAAGCAAAATAATCAGCAAAAACCAGTCAACCTTAACCTTTGGAGCATAGTTTATTTGTGGCCTGCTTATAAAAAACATCAAGACACACAAGAACAACAGAACAATAACAAAAGGCCATGAGATAAAACTACCTGATTTTCCTATTAGTCCGCCTACCATAAGTCCAATTGCACCCGGTGCAACATATATTCCAGGAAGAGCCGCCTTTTTAGGATCTAGGTTAAGAGCGATAACACCTCCTCCAACATGAAAAAGTGCATTCCCAACACCTGCAAAAGAAACGGCAGTAAATGGGTTTTTCACAATAAGCGTAGCAGCTCCAACAAGTAGGGCGCCAAAGCAGGCCGAATGCACAGGAATCTTGAACTTGTCAATAAGTAGTCCAAATGGTGCCTGAAGTGCAAATGCCAGGATATTATATATCAAAACAAGCATTCCAAAACTCTGCAGACTCAAAAGATTCATTGAGAATATTGCAAAGATTGTTGCAGCACATGCACAGTCAACAATCCCATGAGCAATACTATAAACAGTTATATTAGACAAAACTGTATTCATTACAAAATAATCCAATTAATTATGATATAAATCTTTTGCATTCCAAAAGATGAAACTACTAAATAGAAGTAAATAATATAAACCTTTATATATGAGTTACCTTTTTTAACAATCATGGAAAAAGACATCCAGGTTGCTTTTGGAGGACCTTATGCCAGAAGTGCGCCTAAACTATTGGGAGACCAGCACGCGTTTCTCTTGGATTCTCTGGAGTCATACCTCTCACAAGACCCTGTACTTCTTGTAGCAGGATCAGGAGGCCAGGTACACCCATACAGCAGAGAATATAAAGTCGGCAAACTTGGAGAGTCAAACAGAAAAAGAATCAAGAACATGATTGGAGATGGCAAGCTGATTCTTCTTGATTATGTAGTTGACAGGGAAAAAAACGGACTTGAGATGGGAGCGGATACCCTTGATGTTATGCGATTTTTTGGACCAGGCTTTTTTAGAAGAGGAGAAATAACAGATTCACTTGATCCAGAATCACTTGAAGCAAGAACAGTTGCATTCCTGCACAACAACCTGAGAGACAATCTGGAGCTTCCGGATGAGTGTGTAGATGCAATTGATGCAAATCTTTCAGTACACCATGCTTCCATTACCAAAAGAGAACTCAAAAGAGTCTACACGGAATTTAACAGAGTACTCAAACCAGGAGGGATTCTTCATCTTGGAGAAGGCGAAGTTGATATGAGCTACACAGAAGAAAAACTCACAAGAATGGGAGAAGATATTTCTCTAATAACTGGTGTCCCTGTTTTTATTGTAGACCAAAGAGAAAAAGAAATCACCGCGCTATTTGAACCAAAACAAACCTATGCAGAGCTCCCTGTGGTTACTGAATCCCCAAGTCAATACTTGCAGATGACAGTTACTGAAAACGGAATGGTATTTGTCAAAGGAGAAGCACCTAATCAGGTTATATTATCAGAGCAGGATGTTGAAAGCTTAAGTCATGAACTCCAAATACTGGGATATCATCAGGTTGTAGAAATGGGTGGATGTGTAGCTCTACCAATAATTGATCCTATGATGCCTGAAGATAACACACATTACATTGCACAAGTAAATGCGTATTATAATGCAATTAGAGAAAGAGGAGAAGGCTATACAGGAATTGATGATAAACTGGTATCACAAATAGATACAGCTGTAAAATATGAGCGGGCAAATGCACTCCGGGGCACAACAGAATACTATATGGGTGAGCATGTAATCGTCCCAAAACTCCACCAAGCAGGATTCTCAGATGTTTTGGTTACACATCACAACAAAGGGCCATTTTATAATATTTTAGCATTCAAAGCCCCAGTTAACTGAAAGCAAGCACAAGCAGTAACTTCAAGGGCAACACCTGCATATGCGCCAGGAGAAAGAATCTCCTTTAATAATATTTCCAAATAAGTCAAAAAAACGCAGTTTCAAATATTAGATTGTAACAATCTGCAAGCATGAAAAAAGCCATCTTTCTTTTCGTGATTATATGTTATTTTTTCCAAAAATAATTAACTATAAATACTGGTTATTTTTTATACTGCGTTGCTTGAAAAAAACAATTCGACTTGGTCTGTTTCTGTTTGTTTTATTTATCGCACTCCACTCTGCTTCAGCACAATTCAGGCTGGAAAACATGCCACATTCAGTTGTCCCGTCAGAAGTCTACCATGTGAAACTAGTGGTTGAAGAGCCAATACTCCAGAAATACACTGAATCAGTTGATATAAGCTGCAGAGGATGTGGATTAATATTTGATCCAGCACTAAAAAACAGATATGGAAACATCAACTATTCAGGCCAAAAACAAATTGATTTTTACCTTTCAGGAGGCATGAACCCGTATTCTGATGAACTATACGAAGAATCACTGTTGGTGCTGAACTTTGTTCTTGATTATGATGCCATAATTAGCGATTATCCTGAATATGAATACTCAGATTTCAAGATAGATCCCATGAAACACGCAGCATCCATAACCAAAAAATTCTACATAATAAAACCAGAATTGTTCTTTGATGAACCAAAACTCTGGGCAGATTCAGAAGGTGAGTTTGAACGAGATGAGATAGGCAAACTAAAGTATATTAACAAGCTTGACAGCACTGAATCAGATGGTCTGGAAAGACTGACAAGATACTCTGCATGGATGGGCAGAATGGCATGTTTCGAAGAGACACCAGATGAAAACTATCCTTTTTGTTCTGTTAGACTAACATCAGATTTGATTGAGCAGGGTTATCATGGGCTTGACCCGGAAAACACACGTGTAGATGTAGTCTCATATGGAAATGCTAAAGGATATGCGCTGATATCTGCAAAAGTCTCAGACATATACACTGAATATGACCTGGCAAGAGACGAGAAATACAATATGGCTTCTGTCAGCGTAACCCAGACTTTTGAAGCACTTGACCCATCTACAAAAGAGAATCTCTACGGCTCCATGTCAAGAGAGGGAGTTGTACGGGAAGGAAACCAGGACAAATTTGTGCAGGATTCTTTGGATGAATTCCAGCAGATGATAGAATCATTCAAAGTTGTGCCTCGGACAACAGCACCAAAAACCTATGACATTGAATACAATTACAACCTCAAGATCGGAGAGAAAAAACAGGTAAAATCTGATGATGGCTGCAGTTCTGACAGTGACTGTGAAAAAGGTTACAGGTGTACTGCCTGTGAAAAATGCATAAAAGAAAAAAAAGTAGTTGACCCATCAGAAGTTGAATTGGAGTTCAAGACAAAACACCAATTCTCGTCAAAAAGCATGCCAAACACAATTCATAACATCATCAGGATCAAATCAGAGGTAAAACCAGTTTTCAGGACAGACAAGGGAAGAGTTGATTACTGCAACATTGCAATGCCTGGAATTGATGGTTACGAGCTTGTAGCCAACATGGAAAATGACAACTCCTATGCAGGCTTTACATTTGGAAGAGTGCTTGATCCAAGGGAGAAAGAAACAAAATGCCCATTTGATTTCACAGAAAAAATTGAGTGCAACTTTTTAATTGCCCCAAAGGACAGGAAAAAGATTGTTGGAGCTCTTGGAGATGTTTCTGAGAAATTGTCACTAACAATACAAAAAGATGGAAATGAAATTACAAAACACGAAGATTCAATTACTCTAAAACCAATTGAAATGGACATAAAATTCAAGACCTCCAGCCAGGAGATGCAGCAGAACTCGCAAAAACTCTTAAGGTATCATACAGAAAACAAAAAAGCCAAGCATATATTCTACAAAATAAGACTCATTGGTCCTGGTGAGATGGAAATAGACGGCATCGAATTAAAAAAACAGTACACAAATATGCCTCCCGGGAAAAAAGGAAAAATAATGTACTATTCTCCACGGCTTGGTAATTTTGATATTGGCCAGGAACTGCAGTCACTCTCGATGGTTGACCTTCAGACAGAAGCAGCCAAAGCAATAGCAGAAGATACACTGCTGGCATATGCTGGTGAATATGCAGTGGAACTAGAGAAATCAATTGCAGCAGGTGATATGACAAAAGCTGAAAAAGCAGGAGTCTCAGCACTCAGAAAATACTATAAGAGAAACCCAGGAACATACGATGCAAAAAAGACTCTTGAGTATGTCCGGGCACTCAATGCAGCAAAACAAGATGCAAAAAAAGTTGATTTTCTTTCAAAATCATTCAGACTCTCAAAAGGAGTATATGACCTTTCAAAAATGCCCAAAAACCAAGTGACATTGACAGATGATATGAAAGAAGTTGCAGGTAAAAAAACAGCAAATCAAAGAAAAACCTGGACAGAATCCTTTGCTGAAACTGGAGTCCTGGGAATCGATGTTTTACAGACAGGAGTAAGCATTCTAACCTTTGTTCCAAACAAGATACCTGTTGTAAAGGAAGTTTCTGCTGCAGGACAGTCAGCATTCAGCGCAATGACAAATGTCTGGAAGGCAAACTTCAAGTACATTGCAAAAAACGAGAAAATCAAAAGAGCAGAAGAAAAGTTTTTGCCAGTCATGATACTTATTACGGCAGAAGATGAATCAGGCTGGCAAGTTTCCAAGGGATACATTATAAAGGTGGCTTATCATGAGATATAGAAAGCTGATATTTGTTTTTTTATTCCTGCTTTTAGTTAACTTTGTCCTTGCAGAAGAAGTTCTTGAAACACTTGACAATTATTACCAGTATGCAATGGATGAAGATATTGAAAATTACATGGCAGTCCAGGATCCTTACTTCTTGCCAATACTGCAAAATAACAGTGGAATAGATATTAAAACTTACTACGAAGCACTTTTTGAAGTTACAGATGTAAAAGATTATGAAATAGTAAATCCATCTGTGTTTGAGGAAGAAAACTCTGCAGTTGTCTATTACAGACTAAAGGGAACATATGTTGCTGAAACAGAACAAAATATTGAGAATGATATGGTTGCTTTTCTCTGGAAATATGATGACTGGAAAGTTAGATGGACAATGACCAGAAACCTATATGACCAGAAGGTGGCCTTTGATATGATATCAGATATTGCTGTTATTGACTATCTTGATGAACTGGATAACACAACATTAAAATCAGAGATGATAGCAGAAGGCTATCCTGTTGAAATTGAAGACACTGAAGCTGTTGTAAAGAAAGCTTTCTCGTTTGGCAGACTCATACTTTATGTTTTTATTGTTTCAGTCATAGTCTTAAGTCTGGTAGCAGCAAAAAACAACTCAGAAAAAATAGTAAATGCAGTGAAAATTCCTGAAATGGATGTTTCTGAGATTGTCCACAATGCAAAATCAGCAACAAAAAAAATCCACAAAACAGGAAAAAAACATGTCAAAAAAGTTACACCAAAAATTGAAAAATTCACACAGGAAGTAAAAACAGATATCAAGGAGAAAAACATTGGCTCATCAAGACTGTTTTTCATATTCTGGGCCATTGTGGCAATTCTTGTTATTGCAATAACACGACAGATTGCTGCATTGTTCGGTGTAATTATTGCAGCAGTCATCAGCTACGTTTTATGGAAAAAAACAGTGAATTCTGAGTGGGAAGGGAAAATTGAAAAGATCAAGACAGAAAAAGTGCTGAAAGATGATTTCTACCAGAATATATCCTTTGCTTATGTTAAACTAAAGAACGGAAAGACAAAAAAGCTAAAGCCCCATCCTGACTGGAAAGAAGGAGATATAATAAGAAAAGAAAAGGGCAAATTTGCCCCTGAAAAAGTTGTCTTGGACTAGTTCTCATTCATCTCCTGCATAACAGGGTCGATAACTACTCTAAAATATTCAAAGTCCTCTACTACCTGTTCACCAAACTCTTTTTTTATCTTCTTTCTGTAATCCCTGTGCGCATCCATCATATCTTCAGTGACCTTATCAAACTTTTCTCCGGTAGATTCAAGTATATACTTGCCCTCATTAAAAGCCAATCTGGAAAACAGAAAAATCTGGTCATCACTGAACTTGTCAAGTTCATTGCATCTTCTGGCAATACCAAACCAGAAGTCCATTACTTCAGGTGTCAGTGCAAGCTTCATTCTTTTTATCTTCATGTAAATCACATGTCCTTCTTCTGCATTCATCCTGTTTACAAGATTCATTGGTATCCGTACAGAGTAGGAGTTTCCAATCTTTTTCAGAGGTGCACTTAGTTTTATCCAGTCATTCATTTTTATCACCCAAGTATATACAACGTATATACAAGTATATTAATTTTCCTATTAGAAATGTTTATGAGCTTAAACTAGGATGTTGTGGTTAATAATTACGTGACCTATGGTATCTGGAAAAAATTTTGGAAAACCATTCAGGGAAGTGGTTGCTAGTGGAAACAACATTCAGAATTTAATAAGGGAAGTAAATAGGAAGTATCCTGGAAAAAACCAATTATTACAAAAATCAAAAACCGGCTTTTTATTCTTTAAAATGTTAAATACAGATTTAAGAAAAAGTAGAAAGTATGCTATGAAAAAATCCTGTAAACTACCTACCCGCTTTCATTTACCTTTCACTGTTTTCAAAAAAGCCAGGTCTCTTTGCTGAATGAATTTTCCCTCATAATTCCTGGGCTCATCTTTTTCAACAGTTTTAATTGCATCATCAAGCTCAAACCACTCTATCCTAAACCCCTGTCTTAATTCTTTTTCAGTAAAATCAGGCTCTCCCTTTGAAATAATTTTGCCAAGATAACAGTATGAAGTCTGCATGATATTCCATTTAGTCCTGTGCTCAATAACTTTTCCCACTTCTCCGGTAATCTGGATTTCGCATCCAACTTCCTCGAGACATTCTCTTAAAAGGGCTTGAATCTTATCTTCCCCATTGTCAATACCCCCACCTGGCAGCTTATGGTAATTATGTTTTGAAACAAACAGCAGGGGAACTAGATTATTTTCATCAAATAGGACTGCTCTTGATGCCTTACGCCGTTTTCTTATTTCGTATTCTTCTTTGTCCCTGATTGTCTTAAGAAGTTTCATAATCTAAAAGTTAAACCAGAACTATTTAAAGTTTTTCAAGAATTGCCGGGAAGTCATCATACTTATGATTGCCGCCAGATATTTCATGGACATCCTTTCCTGTAAGTTCAGCCAGCTCAGCAGCAGAACAGAATGGGTCATTCTCCTGCTGGATATAAGTTGTAGAAACATTGTGATTTTCAATAAGGTAGACAAGATCCTCTTTGAATCCCCTTATTTCTGCCCACATAACAGGAATACCCATAAAAACACACTTTTCAGGAGTCACTACACCAGCATCAATAGCATAAAGAGCAACCACAGTACCAGCACTTTTTGCAACTATCCTGTCAACAGCATAATCTTCTTGGCCAAGCCTTTCAACCTCCCTTTGAAAATCTATCTTATTTTCGCCAGTTTCCCAATGCTCATAAAAATGACAAATAGAATCAACAATAAGACCGGAAATTTCTTCTAACCATGAAATGTTTTTCTCACTCTCGCCAGCAAGTATCAGGGTTTTCATAACTCTAAAATAGTACACACCTATAAAAAATTATCTAAAATCATCTTTACAAGCTTCAAGCAGAGGAATCTATCTTTTTGATTATTAACACAGAAATATCACAGGAAGACCGGGCAAAAACAAGAAGTTGCAGCAGGGTTTTCGGGTGATTGAGTCAACAATTATTTGTCACATATTTCTGTAGTAGAATGTTCTGTGCACTGATCAGAGCAAGCTCTGCACCATGTTAACAAATTGAATAAGAACTGACTGAAGATCAAACTTGACCACATCTATTCGAGCTAAAATTTAAATACTTTTGTGTAAAACCAAAAACATGGCACTTAACATACTTGACTTTTATCTGAGGAATGCACTCATAAGACTTAGGGAATCTAAAAACCCTGACAAGGGAGTGGTTGCAGCAGCACTGGTTGATGACAAAGTAGTGTATGCCACATCAGAAAAAAGAGACTGCAGATGGGTGCATGCAGAAAGAAACACACTTGAAAAGTATGTTTCTGAGTTTGGGCTTCCATCAAATGATTCAAAAATGGTTATTTCTCTCTCCCCATGCATAAAAGATTCTGATCACAGATACGGATGTTCTTGTACTGAATTATTGCTTGGACAGGAAAACCCGGAAATATTCATTCCCAGAGTACATGTCGGAACAATTGACACTCTCCAGGCAGATACTTTGTTCTATATTGAAAAAGGATTTGAAATATCAGTTACCAAGGATAAGATACTTCAAAGAGCATGTCAGGGATTGTTTGAGTACTTTTTACCGGAAAATTATCATAACAAAGAGGATTATTTAAGCCGAGTCCTGGCAGAACTTTAAAACCTGATGCATTCTTCCTTGTAGTTGCAGTCTTTTTTACAGCTTAAACCATCAGAATCCAGTATTTGAATCTCTTCCACACATTCTTCAACAATATTGTCAAGACCTGAGAATCTCTCCAGAATAATTCCTGTTTCCTGTTCATCAACTAATCTTATTCTTGTTGATTCATGATATCCTAGCTCAGCTATTGGCAAGGCAAAGTGAAAAGGAACCAGAAAAGCATCACCCAGTACAAAAACAGAATCATCCCTCATTCCAGATTCATGAACATCAATGTATCCAACAACAGACTTAACCCCAAAAACATCAAAACCTGGATGTCTGCAGTTAGTCATCAAAAAAAGATATCTTTCCCCTTTTTTCACAAAAGAGCTGATGCTGAATTGAAAACAATCCTTTAGAAAATTTTCAGCACCAATCTCAATATGAGGTTCAGTCTTAAAACCATAACCCTGCTCATTCAATACATCCCTTATCGGCAGTGCAGAAGAAGGACAGTGGTAGAAATACTGTAGTCTTCCACATTCTTGCTTAGCCATTGTATACCTTTTTCAAAAGATCATGAAATCCGTGTATAAGGTTTTTCATCTTGTAGCACTCCTTAGGTGAGATCCACTTATACCCCTGATGTTCATTTGGGTCTAATTTGACATTAAATTTTGACTCAAGCTTTAATCTGTAAGTTGGAAAATATACAACAACCTCCGGAAAGTGCCAGTCAAAATTTCTAACAAAGCTGAGTTCTTCAGGATTTGCCCTGTAACCTGTCTCTTCATACAACTCACGTACAGCAGTCTGCAGATTGCTCTCTCCCTCTTCAGCTCTTCCTGCAGGAAGTCCCCATTTTCCACCCTGTGAAATCTTAGGATTCCTATGAAGAATAAGTATATTGCCCTCGCATTCAACAAGTACTCCAACAGTTGTGATCTCTACCATGTTTTCTATCAAAAAACCCTACTATTTAAATTAGTTGTAAATTTGGGGGAATGAGTTTTTTTGAGAATATCACTTCGGATGGGATGATGAATACCACAGTTGAGGTTTTCACTTCAACAAAATGAAATTTTGCGAACTGTAAATGCCATCTACACGTTCCATAAATCAGCTTTCAAAAGGCATAATCACCTCCACAGGTAGAGCCATCACAGCAGATTTACGTTATTTTGGGAAAAAATATATTAAGAGGAATAACTCAAATGTGGTAAAGAGGTGTCATAATATGAAAAAAATATTTTTGAGTTTACTTTTATGTGTTTTGGTGACTTCTTTGGTTTTTGTGCAAGGGCAGGGAGTACAGGAATCTAAAAAAGATGCTGCAGAAGACACTAGTAAACCCGCTATTCAAGGTGATCAGAGCATAAAAGAAAAAGATAATGGAGGAAAAGTAATTCAAGTGCAAAAAAATAGCAGGGTCAAGACAGGAACTCTTTCAACCGCTGACGGAAAAGAAATTCAAATTCAAGCACAGAAAAATTATGCTATCCAGTTGAAATCAGGAAGTGTCGCAGCTAAGACAAAAATGGAAATGACGCAAGAGGAATCTCAGGATGGAACTAAACTGCATGTGAAGTTAAGCAATGGTAGGAATGCCGAAGTCAAGGTGATGCCAGACACAGCTTCAGAGAAAGCCTTGGAAAGTTTAAGATTGAAAACCTGCACATCACAAAATGGATGTGATATTGAGCTAATGGAAGTTGGCAAGGGAGAACAAACTAAGGCAGCCTATGAAGTACAGGCAAGCAAACAAGCTAAGTTTCTGGGACTTTTTAAGACAGATATGAAAGTCAAAGCGCAAGTAGATGCAGAAAATGGCGAGGTAATCAGAACAAAAAAACCTTGGTGGGCATTTCTGGCCAAAGAATCAGAGTAATTATGCATTGACTCATAGAAAAAACGCTGAACACTAAAGTACTGAATCTTTCAGAAAAGGATACGTTTGCATACTTTTGTGTATAAATATGAATAACTCTTAATAGAGAGGTGTAATCATGAAAGAAATTCTGCTAATAGTTTTTTTGTGGTTGTACTCAAAAAGATAACCAGCTTACAAACCTTGCTTCTATTTATTGTGAAGAACCTGGATGAAAATTGAGAAATGAGCAAGTGCAGACAGGCCGGAATTTGTACACTACCTGGGGGAAATGTGAAGAATAGTCATATTATACAAGAGAAAGTTCATAAAAAACAAGTAGAATATCTCACAAACATTTAAAAGCAATACTCTTTAACTATACAATATGAAACTCACAACCATTTTAGCAGTCATCCTGATAATAATCAGCGGGTGCACAACGCAGCAAATATCAAGTACAGAACAACTTGCACTTGATGAACAGGAAATCGACGAGCTTGCAATAACTGAAAGCCACTGCGAGACAGAACAATTCGAGACACATGAAAGAGCTCCACTGGCAGAGAGAACAAGATGCCAGTATAATGTAAGCAGCATCAATACAACCATCACACTCATTCTCAAAAAGTATACAAATTTTGAGGACCTCAATGGCTCATACCAGTATGACTCATCACACTTGTTCAGCCAGGAAGGACTTATTAGCGAGAATACATATGGAGACCAGAGTAAATTCAGGGTCAGCAGTGAAGAAGACTACGGCGGACAATACAATGACCCAAATGTATACTATTATCACCTATGGATTACAGAAGAACTCTATCTCATACACATCACTTCTGCAGGGAGCCAGGAAGCAAAAGCCACTATTGAACAAATGGCAGATATGATAATGGCAAGGTTTGGGTGACACAAGCTTTATATACCTGCGAAATAATTTAGATATCATGAGGATAATTTTTATTATACTTGTATTAATGATTATAGTGATAGGTTGCCAGGATATTAATTCTTTTGAAGAATGTGTTGCAGCAGGAAATCCCGTAATGGAGAGTTATCCACCGCAGTGCAGGGCAAACGGCAGGACATTTGTTAAACAAACTCGATTCACTGAATGCACAACAAGACCAAATGCATGCACAAAGATATACCAGCCTGTCTGTGGAATAACTGACAATGATGTCAGATGCGTAACACAACCATGTGCAAGCACTGATGCAGTTGACTATGGAAATAAGTGTGTTGCCTGCAGTTCCGGAGCATATGGCTACTATGAAGGAACCTGTTCGGATAATCTCTTTGTTGTCTGCCAGGAAACAACCACAGGATTTGACCCAGTAGAATTTGCAAGAGAAAACAACGGAATATGCGTGGACATATGTCCTGGAAATTATGACCCGTACACAACTCAGACAGGAATCCAGCTGTGCATCAAGCACTACGGTATCGATGAGATTGAAGAGTGGGAGATATGTGAGCGTTCTTCAGAAAATTGCGACTGTGTAAAAACTTATGAGACCACCAGAGGCCAGATGATTGATGATCCTAATTACCGATGCGTTCCAGCCAGGTATGCGCAAAGGCTGATATTCAGGGCAGGTATAGACAGGCTTGATGAGAACGGAGACCGGAGTGTAGTGATTGCCTAGATTTGACAAGCTTGATAAGGCTAATTCTTCTTCCCGCTGGCTTTCCTGAGCCGATCCATTATTGCACAACCAAACTCTTCTTCCTTGACCTTCCAAACCGCAATAACCTTGTAACCTTGCTTATCACTTTCCCTGAAATCCCTGAATAAACTCCTTGCCATCTGGATTTCATCTTTGTATTCTAAAACCTGGATTTTTTCCTTTGGGAATTTTTCAAAAACCGATGCAAGTTCTTTTTTGTTTTCAATAATAACAATATTTGCTTCAGGAGCATAATGCTTGTACTTCATTCCAGGAGCCCTGGGTTTTTTCGAATCTGTGTTGACTTCAATTTTGCCAACAATTCTTTCCAGTTTTTTCCTTGTGATTTTGCCAGGCCTTAATATCTGCACAACACCTTGGGTCAGGTCAACTACTGTGGATTCAATACCAATATCAACAGAACCTCCGTCAATAACCATGTCAATCCTACCGTCCAGGTCATCCATAACATGCTTTGCACAGGTTGGACTCGGTCTTCCTGAAATATTAGCAGACGGAGCAGCCAAAGGACAACCACAGGCACTAATCAACTCCAGTGCGATTATATTTTTGGGCATCCTAATTGCCACAGTATCAAGTCCCCCGGTAATTGCGTCGGGAACAAATGCTGACCTTTTCATAATCAATGTAAGCGGACCAGGCCAGAATACATCCATAAGTTCATGTGCTCTGTCAGGAATATCTTCTGCTAGAAGATTTAGCTGCTTTGTATCAGAAACATGAAGTATAAGAGGATTGTCCTGAGGCCTGCCCTTTGCCTCAAATATCTTTTTAACAGCATTCTCATCTAGCCCATTGGCACCAAGACCATAGACAGTCTCTGTTGGAAAAGCAACTAAACCCCCTCTTTTTATCACATCTGCAGCTTCTCTGATTTTGAAAGAATCAGGGTCATGAGGGTCAACGCTGATTTTTCTGGTGTCCATGAA
The DNA here is from genome assembly GCA_964444505.1 of uncultured Methanosarcinales archaeon. Classification (GTDB taxonomy): domain Archaea; phylum Nanobdellota; class Nanobdellia; order Woesearchaeales; family JAGVZT01; genus CAYUHF01. Next base: position 78,614 of record CAYUHF010000005.1, read on the forward strand.
AAAAGTATACATCTTGAGGATTAATATCTTTTGGTTGTAAGGATACTCAGATTTCTTGAAATGCAGAAATCTTTCTTAAAATGTACAAAGTGATAGATATATTTTCACATAAACAATGAAACAAACCTGCAAAATACTGCGGCAATGAAGTTTTTTATTGGGTTAACTTTTACAGGAATATTAAAACTCTTGTCTTCAAGTTTTATATAATGCTTGTAATCAGCAGGAGAAACCTCTTTTGCCCAGTCTGTTGTGAATATTTTTTTCTGCATCTTAAATTGAATCAGCTGGTTAATAGAAGGGCTGAATTGCTGGTCAAATTCATCGTGATATGCTCTTGCGGTGTTTTCAATTTGACTTGTGTTTTTTTCAGTAAATATATCTTCCTTAGGCGGAGTTGTAATACCTAGTTTTGTTACAGACTTTGCACCCCACACCTCAGCAACTTCATCCATATAATTAAGAGTTCTCTTCAGACCAATTACTCCTGTGGTAGAAACAACCAGGACATCCTGTCCAAACAATTCAGGTCTGTGGCACAAAAAGCACATGCGGTCAATGAAATTCTTCATCAGGGCGGAAACATTCATGACATAGACTGGCGATACAAACACAAGACCTTCCGCTTCTAGCATCTTTTGGTAGATTTTTTTTGAGTCGTCTTTTAGCGGGCACTTTTCTTCATCAACAAATAAGCATGTATGACACCCTTTGCATATTTTCAGTTTCAAATCTGAAAGAAAAACATATTCAAATTCATAACTTCCAAGTTTGTTTAGCTCATCTTCGATACGCTTTGTAACATTGTAGCTGTTGACTTTTCTGGGGCTGCCAAAAATCACAAGAACTGTCCTTTTCATCATCTGAAAATAATAGAAGGCCATTAATAAATCTTTTTGGTAAGGAATGCATAATGATGCGCTAAAAAATTTCCAGTTCACACAAGCTTCAAGGTTAACTCTTGTTTGGAAGAACTCTCCTGGTTTTCTTGGTACTGAAATCAAAAATTGGCTTACAGATTCATAAGATATGGTGAGGGTTGTAAATCTTAAGGGCAGGAGATGTTGATTTAGATTCACTTAGAAGCATACACAATGAATCTGGAAACTCTTCTGATTAAGTCTTATGATTCTTCTCAAGCACGCCAAGTAATATTGAACTTAAAATATAAACTACTATTAGTGTTGGCAAATATAGTTTTAAAAACAACACAAGATATCCCATAAACAATTCTGTGGAAGTTGCGCAGACCTGGCAACAATAAGCATTGGGATAGTTACCGGGTACACTGTGTCTGGGCTTATTCTTGCAATCCAAAAAACCAAAGCAGCACATGCTTGCAGAAAAAACAAGTAAGTGAATTATTCCATACACCAGCAAAGTAAGTACAGTGTTGGATTTTTTGGGTTTAAATACGTCCTTGATACCCATTTTTTTTAATCTCTGAAACTAAGCTTCCCGAATTCATTCTGACATGCTATAGAGAGTACCTGCTCGTATAATCCAAGATGCAGCGGATTCTCAAATCCGACCTTGCATAGAAATGCACTCCCCTCTGTAGTCATGTATAATAACATCCGATATTGTTCCATCCAAGGTTTCAGAAGGTACAAGAGTTACTGCCTCTTTGTCTTCATGAGTCTCTCTTAAATGTTCAAATGTATATTTGGGATCTGATGCAACTAACACAACCATGTATCTTTGTTTGCTATATGTTTGAAAATAACCTCCAGAGTCTAAACCAATAGTTGTTCTGGAAGCCAATATTGATGAAGGAGTTCTTCCAAAAAGCAAAAATGGTTCAAATCCCATTTGGGTAATTGCCTCAAATGCTTGTTCTGTTGCACCATCAAGATCTTCAATTGATCTGTCGGATAACTGATTTAGTAATTTGTCTCTCATTTAGTACTAAAGGATAAGAACGCATATATAAAGGTATCGAATAGAGGTTGCTTCAGGCATCTCAAACCACTATCCTAGTGCAAAGATTGGGAATCTGAAATTACTGTAATATCTCCCCTCCTGAAAAAAAATAGAATGCCGGGCACAGAGAGTTATGACAGTAGAGAAGTTTTTCCGGAAGAAGTTGGAAGAAGAGAACTTCACAGAATCATCGGTGTATTCGAAGATATGGCATTAGATGAACAGGTGGATGTAATCTTACTCGATAAAATCACTTCTAAACACAACTGTACAGGATGGAGAACTTGTTTATCCTACCAGCCTTTCCTGCGGGATATCTCTGAGAAATAAGTGGAAGATAAGCAGTTGTTTCATCACTCTGATATTGTGGGCCAGGATGCAAAACCTGGACTAGAAGAAGATTTGCCGAACAGTTGACAGAATTTTTATCAGTACTTATAAATATTATATGGCTTTATTTGCTAGTTATGGTAGCAGGCGGATCTATGAGTATAAAAACTCATTATGAACTTAAAAGGGAAGAAAAAGGGGAGCTCGGAGCATTTTTGTGGGTTGTTTCCCAGGGTTTTATACCTGGCATAATTGGTTTCATAATTGCTTTTGTTGTAAATCAAAATATTTTGAATGCGCTTGGTGTAGGTTTACTAGGCATGATTATAACTATTGGTACAATGTATGCAGCAGTTTGGGTCTATCCAAATAGTAATTAAGAGTTTTATCGATTGTGTAGAAAATAGTAATCCACAGAGTTTATGAGCTTAGAATTTGGAAGAGTGGAAAGTGAGGACTGAAACCACTTTTGTAAGAACATACAAAGCATGGTTAATAAAAACTTACTTTCCAAACCAGATGGATAATGTAACTATTAGTTAGTTATAACAATCGAAACATTTTAATATTTCTTCTTAATCACTAAGACAATGGTTAATGTAATAACTTTGGACTTGCATGTAGTTAGTTTATATGGGTTTAGTCATGAAGGCTCAAAACCAACGAGAATAATCGAAGAATATCAGGAATTAATTAGAAGTGGAGTAAAAATGGATCCTATTTGGGTGGCACAGATTACTCCTTCTGTTTATCAATTACTGAATGCTCCAGACATTCCTCATCTGCCACCAGATAATTTGGCTGGACATAAACGTGCAATTGCATATTATAGAGAGAATATTCCTGCTCAAGCAAGAGTAATAACATATTTTCCAGAATTAGCTTTTCACGCAGATACATTAATTCAGGATATTAGGTTACATTGAAGTATTCGGAGGTTTTTCAAAATTACGTATTGCATTAGAATTTTATCAAAGCTGCACTCGTTCACATTGCTAGAGGAAACTTTAAAAAATAGAAAAAAGTAAAGAAAAGGTTTATTTATATTCAACATTAGCACTCGCTCTAAGTTCCTGAATAAGAACGCTTGTCGCTTCTTGCTGTTTTTGTTGTTCCAATTGTGCAATTATCTGAGGCTTTAACTCCTCATATGAAGGAGCTTCTTCAGGAGATTGTGATCTATACATCTCATAAAATTCCTGTGCTTCTTCTTCAGTTACATTAAATGATTGACCTTCAAGCTGAGTTTGCAAATAGTTTTGAGTAGCTATTTGGCTTTTTATGTTTTCTAACTCTGCTTCGTAAGAAACTCCTTGAGATTCAATTTGCTGTTTGTAATCATCCAATGTCGCTCCTTGCATGGCAAGCTGTTGTTCAATCGCAGATTCTGCTTCTTCAGTTGTAACAACAATATTTTCTTCTTGAACTTTTTGCTCAAGTACTTTTTGGTTTATTACTTGTTCAAGCGCTTCTTCTTCTGAGACTTGTTGTCCTTGTTGCAAAAATAACTGTTGAATTGCAGTAACTTCCTCTGATTTAATTTCTTCGCCATTGACTACTGCTAAAACATTGCCGGTTATAGGTTCAGTAGGATCGTCAACATTTGTGTTGTCAGGTACAAAATCATTGTAGTCTTGCTCGTTGTCGTTTTGCTCTGATGTACTGCATCCTGCTGTAAGAATAACAGATAGCACCAAAACAATTGCTATCAAATTTTTTAGGTTTGCCATTGTGTTAGTTGCAAAAAGGTCATCACTTATAAGTGTTCGGTATTGGCTGATTCTGGTTATGAATCTTGGATAAAATAAAATTTCTTTTCTGCAGAAAGGGTAATCATTCAGAGTCAATGTTTAGGGAATCAAATCGTGATATAATTGCATTTTCATTGAAATATCAATCTTTCTCAACTGCAAAATAAATGTTTTAAAATTGTTACTTAAGTAAGCTATGAACGTTACTTTGCTTGCTTAGTAAGCTACTAAGTGAAATTGAGCCTGTACAGTAGGATCTCTAAATTCTTGTTAAATGAGGGTGACCGAAGCGAAAGGCTGCAAGCAGTGCACTAGGATTTGCGAAGCAAACCGCAATGCAATTTTTAGTGGCGTTCTATCAAATAAGAGAATTGGTACATCGAGAACAAGAATCAGGTGGTACAATCCCATTTTTTAGGGGAGGGACTTCTCTTTTTTAAAAGAGGAATAATGCAGATAGTATGCCAAATAATATACTATAAGTCATTGCCTCTAATTGTATTGTCCAGAGAACTTTTTTTTCTACAAATTCTTTTTTAAGATAAATAATACCTTCAATCGTATTGGAAAAAGGAATTGCACTGGCAAAATCTGCATAGATAAACATCAAGCTCGCCATAAAAATAAATTGTACCCAAAAAGGAAGGTGTATTAAATACGGTAGAATAGGATATAGAACAATTGACATTAATAATGCTCTAATAAGCTGAGAGGGTATCATTAATTTTGCAATTCTAGTGCTTTCGTTTATATTATGTGTATCTCGTAAAAACGACTTATATAATCGATTTTTCCCTTTATACATTTTTTTTGCTAATTGAAGATCAATGATTCCTGCAATAATGTAGCAAGTAAGATGAATCAAGAAAAAGATTAAACTAAATCTTAAGTAAAGCATCATTTTAATTTTTTCTCTAATTTATAATGTCCTATTATTGAACCTATAACTACCCCAATTCCAGCTCCAGCACCTGCATATATTGGTGCATAGTTAGAGGTTATTAATCCTAAACTAAAACCCATTGCAGTGCCTAATATTAATCCAAATCCCGCATATTTAGCGTATGTCTCTTTTTGTTTTTTATTTATTTTAGTTTACTCTCACAGTTTCAATTTTCTCAACAGGAAGCCAGTCATCCATATTGCCACAATTACTTTTATCAATTGCAAAAGATTTTATTTCTTCAATTTTATTCAAACCAATTAAAACTATATATCTTTTCCCAGCCCATTTTTTAAACTGACTTTCAGATAAATTAAGTTTATCTTGATGCTTTTCCACCAAAGCCGTTGATTCTTCTCCAGATACTTTATCGGAATTAAAAACACTGTCAACAATAGCCTTAGCCTTAACAACACCTTCGGAATTGTTGTTAATAAAGTATAAAATGTCTCCTTCATTAACTCTTCGGTAAGGCAACTTTCTTCCAGTTGCACCACGAATAATCATGGTTTTACTTCCATCAAATAATTTTTCTAGCTCATTTGATTTTGCATCAAGATAAACGACATGATCCATTTTAATTCACCTGATTTAATATTATTCTAAATATTAATAACTATTTCCATTAATTAAATAAACATAAAGATAATGTACAAAAAATGTTTATATTTTTTATTAGTTTTTTTAAGTGAGATTCTAATTTGTTTCAGTTTTTTACTAATTCCTTGATAACTTTTGAAATCATAAACTGAAGAGATTTTGCTCTGTAAGAAGAGTCATTAAATGTTCCAATTATATAAGATTCTGTATCTGGATGATAAAACATAAATGCTCCTGTTACACCAACACAACCAAAACAGTAATATTTTTTTGGCATCAATAAAGGAATTGTTATGGGTTTCCATATTGAGTATCCATATCTAAATACAACAGTTGGAAACCCCATATAAATGTCATCACTTATCATTTGTTTCAGTGTCTCTTTTTCTATAATTCTGCCTTCAACCAAATTTCTAAAGAACATTAAATACTCTTCAAGAGGTGCACAAACACTCCCACCTGCATAATCAATTTCATGAATACCTTTAACAGATTTAAAGTTTATACCGTCAAGAAATAAATCTGCAAGAGGGTATTTTGATTCTGGTTTTGAAAAACCATACATATATGAATTATTCATATTAAGAGGTTCAAATATCAATTCATGAACTACTTTGTAAAATTCTTTTTTTGTAATAGATTCAATAATTAATCCTAGTAAATAATAATTTGTATCTGCATAATAATGTTTTTTACCGGGAACTGCAACTGGTTTTAAATTTTCTTTACCCCACAGAATTGCTTCTCTTGTTGTGGGGATGAAAGAACTATTTTTTGACATCTCCTCAAATAAGTCATAAAAAACATCATATAGGCCTGAAGTTTGCATTAATAAATTTCTTATTGTTATCTGTTCTGAATATTCTTTTCCCTTGTAAACATGTAAACCGTTCATTAATTCTGAATCCAAGAATTTACCAATCTTATCATTAAAATTCAGTTTGCCTCTTTCACACAAAATACTTATGAGTGTTGCAGTAAATAACTTGCCTACGCTTGCCAGATGGACTGGTTGACTTGTATTAGCTTTGAAATTTCCTGTTTTTCCTTTAGCTAAATTTACATGAATGTTTAATTTATCAGAATGAACCAATAGATAGGCATTTTTTATTTTTTCTTGATCTACTACTTCATTAAAATTATTTATAATATTTAGTGTTTGATTTGTCATGTTTAAATTCAATCATGCAATATTTATCTATTTTTCTAACAAAGTTGCCGATAAGTGGGAAACATCAGTCCTCCTTTCTTGTACACCATTCTATCTCTGTGCCTAGAACTATTGATTTTAACAATGCGATTAAGAGAAGTTAGCAAGAAAAGGAGATTGAAGTTTAATGTTGTTTGATTTAATCAATCTAGACCGAAGGGAGTGTAACTGTCCGTAGGACTGGGGGTTCCGAATTAAAAATTTTTAGAAAGGTAAAAATATTTATAAGTTTGTATTTCTGTATGTAATCATGTTTAAAATATTAACTGAGAAATTTGGTGATTTTACTAAAGTAAAAATCTTAAATTGTAAAAGTGGGGAATATGTCTCAATCATTCCTGAATTTGGTGCAAATATAAATGAACTTATACTTAAAAAAAATAAATTATTTTCAATAATTGATGGTGCCAAAAATTTCAGTGAATTAATTAACAACAAGTGGTTTAAAAGTGCGAAATTAATTCCTTTTCCAAACAGAATAAATAAGGGTATATATTCTTATAACAATGCCGAATTCAAATTACCCATCAATTTTCCAACTCAAAATCATGCAATACACGGATTAATATATAATAAGACATTCAAAGTTAGAAATAAAAAAACTTCTAAGACGAGTGCACGTATAGTTTTAGAATATTTTGGAAATAAGATTTCAGGGTATCCCTTTAATTTCTCTGTAATGATTGAATATACTTTAAGTTCAAAGGGTTTTAAATGTAAGACAATAATAACTAATCAAGACAAAGTTCAAATCCCTGTTGGAGATGGGTGGCATCCTTACTTTAAATTGGGAAGAAAAGTCGATAATTTATTTTTGAAGATTCCATCAACAGAAAAAGTTTTGGTAAACAAACTCATGATCCCAACTGGTAAAACAATAACTATGAAAAGATTCTATAGTTTAACTAAAATTAACAGACAAGAGTTTGATACAGGATTTGTTATTAAAAGCAAGAACAAAGTTGCAACAACCGAAATAAAAAATAAGGAACTAGATGTTACAATACGAGTTTGGCAAGAAACGGGAAAGAATAAATATAATTATCTACACGTATTTATTCCACCATCAAGAAAATCAATCGCTATTGAACCTATGACATGTAATACTAATGCTTTTAATAATAAACAAGGCATCATTATTCTTAAGCCTAATGGGAAATTTTGTGCTACTTACGGAGTAAATTTAGCTTGACATTGTTTTGGTTTGTTAATAATAGATTTAGTATGACTCAAGGATTAGGAACCTCTATCTCTAAAAAAGCAACTCAAATTTTGTTGAACTTAAAATCACGCTGTTAAATCCTTTTCCAGTTAGCAGCGAAGCGGAGTTCTGGAAAACTGCGTAGCAGAGTAATAATGAGAGGCCTCCTATCCAGAGAACGAAGTGATACATAGAGGACAAGAATCTATGGGACAATTTTATTACATCAAAGCCGAAGGCTCTTTTATTCAAAACATTGAGGGAGAGTTCTGATAAACAAGTATATTTATATAATGATTGTAATTATTAAGTAGTAATATGCTTACAGATATAGTAAGGAAAGGAGAATCATCTAATAGAAATCAAATTGAAGTAGTTGGTGGCAAAGGACATATTCTTTTACGATTAAGTGAATTATCAGAAGATCAAGATTATTCAGTTCCAGATTTTTATATTATTCCTGTCAAAAATTATTCAAGAGAGCAATTGAATGAGTTATTTGTGTTATTGAATTGTCCTCTTGCAGTGCGTTCTTCATCTCCATTTGAAGATTCAAAAGGACATTCATTTGCTGGAAGATTTAGGTCACTTTTAGGAATCAATAATCCTGATTCATTTGAAAGAGCAATCTCTGAAGTTGTAGAAAGTGCAGGAGATGATAGAGTAAGAGATTATGCACAACAATATGGACTTACAATTGATGATAGGATGGCAGTTATTGTTCAAGAAATGGTTGATCCATTATATTCTGGAGTTTGTTATTCAACATCTAATTCCAATAATCCAAGAACAATAGTCGAGTTTATACCAGGATTATCAGATGAATTAATGTCAGGCAATAAGCAGGGGAGCATAGCATCATTTGATTCTGACTTTCAATTGAAAATGGAACATGGAAATAGAATGCCTGAATTGGAAAGAGTTGCAAGAGTAGCAAAAAATCTGGAAGGTATTTTTGGAGAAAGATTAGATGTTGAATTTGCAGTATCAAAAGATAGGCAAATTTATGTAGTTCAAGCAAGACCAATAACTGATCCAGTATGGTCATATGTAGAATTGCCTGAAGTTGATGATTCTCGATTATTACTTGAAGCTGATATTGTAAGAGGTTCTGGCATCTTTACTGGACCTGTTTTTATTTTTAGAAGTCCGACTGAAATGGAAAGGTATTGCAGAATTCACAATAAACAGCCAATGACAGAAACACATGAGCAATGGAATAATATTCGAGAATTTAATCGTAAACATTCAGAAGGATATTGCTTAATTGCTGATAATCTGGAAGCTCATGAGATAATTTTGAAAGACGGGGGATTATCAAATTTAAGTGCTTTAGTGACAGTAGATTATGCTTCAAGATTTTCCCATCCAGTAAAAGTTTTTTCTGAAACTGGAGCTTTTTATTTAGGTTCTTTAGGTAGAAAGGACATGTTGGATTCTCTTGATACTGGAGATACTATTTCAGTAAGTGCTGACCAATCAAGGGGTCTTATCTATGATTTGATAAAACCAGAGGTCAAATACGAAAAGGCTAATCTCCAAGGTGTTCCTGTTGTAGAATATGAAACAGCAAGAGGAATGAAACAACCCGATTATAAAAATGTTGATGACCATTTTTTTCAAGATAAAACTGGAAGAGTTGGCGTATTGTTTACAGATTATAATGATGAAAATGGAAGACCTGAGGATGTGTTTTATTCTTTAGTTGCAGATGGTCTAAATGTAGGTAGTGGAAGATATCAGGCTTCAAGAGTAATTTTCAGGCATCCAACATTTTCTTCTCTATTGGAAGATTTTTTGACAAAAGCAAGAAGTAAATTACGAGAAAAATAATTTCAGAACTCCCCCTTTCTAATTTAAAATTTTCATCGTTCCCTTGTTAGTTTCTCAAAATTATTGGATTTAACATCGGAATTTAGCGAAGTTCTGAGCGAAGCGAGGAATTTGGGGAAAATTTCAGCGAGAAATTTTACCGCTAAATTCCTGTTATATTCTCCGATCGAAGTGAGGACAAGGAATAGCTGCAAGCGATTTTTCCGAAGGAAAAAATTCCGAAGAGTTGATTTTCATTTTGGATCTGACTGGCACGAACCTTTAAGTATAAGTCAAAAGTAGCAGATGTTTCCGCAAAAACTGCGTAAACCTCAAAAATATTTTAAAAAATAAGTGAAAATCAATTGAATATAACATCTATTAGCCGAACAAAATCTGTAGAACCGGAGAAAACAAGGTCTGGGCCGTGATTTCACTGGACTTTTCTCCGTGAGGCTTAAATAGATGTTTGGACTCAAATTAATTATGATTAGGTCTCCAATAAGCCACTACTATTCTGACCCGCTCAAGACTATTGAAACAGAGCTTAAATTGAGGGGATACAGCAAAAAGACAATCAAGGCTTATCTGTATTATAATGAAAAATTCCTCGGTTTTGTCGGAAAAAGCCCAAAATACGTCAAGGCAAATGACATAAAAGTATATGTGGAGTATCTTATAGATAAAGGGCTTGAAAAAGATTCAATAAATTTGGCTATTAGTGCAATTCTGTTCTATTACAAAAAGGTCATGAAAAGAAGATTTCAGATTCCCAGGCTAAAAAGAGATAAGAAACTGATGCCCGTCCTTTCCAAAGAAGAAGTTAAAAAAATAATTGGTTGTGCGCAGAATCCAAAGCATAAGTTGCTTCTTGAGGTTCTGTATTCTACTGGATTGAGAGTCTCTGAATGCGCAAAGCTTAGAGTATCTGATTTTGACCTTGACAGAAAACTGGGTAAAGCAAGAAGCGGAAAAGGTGGTAAGGACAGATACTTTATCCTTAGTGACGTGATGGTTGACCATCTTCTTGAATTTATTGGAGGGAGAAATGAAGGATATGTGTTTAGAACAAGAAAAGGATACTATCGTAATAGAACTATTCAGGCAGTATGTAGTAAGTATACAAAGAAAGCAGATGTTAGTAAAAATGTCACACCGCATACCTTTCGCAGAAGCTTTGCAGTGCACCTGATTGAAGATGGTTATTCTGTCTTTCAGGTCAAAATACTCCTCGGCCACCAGCAAATATCAACAACCCAGAGATACCTAGCACAGACCAAAACAGAACTTCAAAAAATAAGAAACCCACTTGATGTTCTTTAAGGCTTCAGTCTAAACAATCTTTGTGCCTTGCGGAGCTTGTGGTTTTCAGCAGTTCTGTTACTCCACAAGCGACCCTAGTGTAAAAAAACCAAATCTCTAAAAAGGGCGGCAGCCGGGATTTGAACCCGGACCGGAGGATCCACAGTCCCCAATGCTAACCAGATTGCACTACTGCCGCCATACCTTAAATGACTCTTGAGAACTATTTAAATATTTTGAAAAAAATTTTTCGATTTGCATAGACCATAATTGAAAACTATTCAAAAAAACACTCAAAGCACATTTTAAAACTTTTTTCTTATAATTTTTCATGGAACTTGAAAAAACAGTAGAGAAAATAACAGGACAAACAGTTACATCAACTACCACTGGAGGGAATTACAGCCACAAACTCATGTCAGGACCCTTGGAGGTATTTGTTTTTGATGAAGCAGTTGTTGTGGAATATGATGAGAACCTCAACCATTACTGTGATGCACATCGGCAGAGAATAAAAGAGATTCTGAATGAAACAGGTGTTCGAAAAATTGAATCCTGCGTTGGGTTCTATCCCAACCACCCTATAAAATACAGACAGGTTTTTGGACTTGTTGCAGACCCGGATGACCCAAGCTTACCTGAACAAATGCAGGCTGTTTACAGAGCAGGAACAATGTTTAGAAAATGAGTTCATTATGGATAGCAGAGGACTACGAACACATGAGTGAGCTTGCTCTGGAGGTTGTACTCGGAGAGATAAAGGGACATTTCACCCTAGGATGCATAACAGGAAGCACACCACTAAGATTCTACGAATTACTCTGTGAACAGGAGATCAATGCAGCTTTAAAGACAGCAAATGGTGATGAATACATTGTACCAGGAGACTCGTACCAGAAAAGAGCAATGAACCCTGAAAGCTATACCTGTTATATGCGGCAAAACCTATGGGACAAAATTGAGCTTGAACAGACAGTTATGCCGCCAGCACTGGTACTTGATCCAGAGAGACTTGAATCAGAACTTGCCAATTCAAACGCAAGATATGTTGGAACTGGTTCAGGAAAGGCAATCGAACTTGACAATTGTGTTAACCCTTACTTGGTTCACGCCCGTGAGTTGATTGATGAATTCTATCAAATACTACTTTCCTGGGGAGGTATAGATCTCATGCTTCAGGGTATTGGAGAAGATGGCCACTCATTTTTCCACGAAAAAGGAATACCACTTGACAAGAAAGCCTTTCTGGTAAAACTTGCAGACAGCACCCTGGAAAATGCAGTAGAAGATGGTCATTTCCAGGATCCGGAATCCAGCTTTAAATACGCAGTGACACTTGGTACAGGAGGAGTGTATGAACTTTCACGAAAAATAGTTGTCCTTGCCTCAGGCCAAAGAAAAACCAAAGCCGTCACTCAGGCTCTTCTAGGACCTGTAACTCCCGAATTACCGATTTCATTTACACAAAACTGCAGAGATGTCCTGTACATAGTTGACAGAGTTGCAGGAAAAAATCTTTTGGGTAAGGAGAATGAATTGCAAAAAAAGCATATAGATCTTAAATTTTTGTAAGTATCCTTGCTCCTTCATCCTCTACAAGAATAGTATGCTCAGCCTGGCTAATCATCCCCTTTGCCTGGTCAGCAAGCGGTGGATAGGCCTTTACAATGTCAAGCTGCCTTAGTCTTTTTAGAGCAAAGTTAACCTTGAAAAGAGGAAACTCTGCAACAAGCCACCGTTTAGCAAAAGGTAGACCATTATACTTTTTTATATACTGGAGAATTTCCCTTGTACTCCTGTTTCTGACAGGTTTTTCATTCTGCATGCTGAACAAAGTCGGGTTGCTGGTCTCAATAACAACACCAGCACCAGTAGAAGCAAACGGCTCAATAGCTACAATCTGACCCTTTTCCAGAACAACATCACTACCTGTCTCAGTGTTAGGAATACTTGGCGAAGTGTGCACCTCATACGAATCAAGGCCATGACCTCCCAGATTTCTAACAGGAGCATAACCATAACTGCTTATGGCGTCCTGGATTGCTTTGCCAATATCACTCACTTTCACACCAGCATGAACAGTTGCAATTGCATCCTTTAGTGCTTTTTTTGAAGCATCAACAAGCTCAGAATATTCACCAGAAAGATCAACAGTGCAGGCATTATCCCCAATAAAACCATCAACATGAACACCAACATCCAACTTGCAGATCTGGTCTTCAAAAACAGTTTCATCATCATGCTCAGGATAAAAATGAGCAGCAACCTGATTCAATGATATCTGGGTCGGAAATGCAATCTCAGCTTTTGTCTGGATATATTTTTCAATCTTGTCAACAGCATCAAGAAGATATGTTTGTTTCTTTATCAGTTTTCGGCCGTACTCTCTTGCCTGTGCAGCAACCCTGCAGGCTTTTTCGTATTTTTCCAGGTTTTCCATGAATTATCAAACCCGGACACCTATAAAAATTTAACCAATGCTCTTTTGTAATTTTCAAATAGTCATAAAACTTAATAAAAGCCCGGACAAAATGAGATACTATGGAATTTGAGATACAAAAAAGAGAGCTGACCCAGAAAGATGATTTCCAGGAAGATGACCTGGAGTTAGCATACAAATTCACAAACAGGGTCTATAAAGAATTTGGAGATTTTCTTAGAGCTGTTGTCATATTCGGAAGCGCAGCAAGAAAAGAAAAATCAAATGATCTCGATATCCTACTGATTGTTGATGATGTAAGTCTCCAGATGACAGCTGATGTTGCTGAAACATACAGAATATTACTTGAGAAAATCGTTGCAGATATCTCAACCCGGCTACATGTTACTTCACTTAAGCTCAGTTCATTCTGGGAATACATCAGAGTGGGTGATCCTGTTGGAGTAAACATACTAAGGGATGGAATGCCATTGATGGATACAGGCGTTTTCAAACCACTACAGTTGCTCTTAAGACAGGGCAGGATCAGACCATCGCCAGAATCAATCTGGACATATTTTGCAAGAGCACCAAAAACACTGCACAACTCAAAATGGCATATACTACAGGCAATAGTAGACCTTTACTGGGCAGTAATTGACTCAGCACATGCAGCATTAATGAAACTTGATGAGATGCCGCCAAGCCCTGAACACGTAGCAGATGCACTTGAAAATAAAATGGTCAAAAAAGGGCATCTTGACCAGAAATATGCAGACACAATGCGAAAATTCTACAAATTATCCAAGGAGATTCTGCACAGAAAAGTAGCAGAAATGCCAGGAGAAGAGTATGACAAGCTCTTCAAAGAGGCAGAAGACTTTGTTAATACCATGAAGTCATTTATTGACTGGACTTGTGCAGATTTTAGACTCTAGCTTTTGCTAGACGTCTAAATATGTGT
>CAYUHF010000006.1:0-81769 GCA_964444505.1 uncultured Methanosarcinales archaeon
GTTCGTAGGTTTCTGAAAAACCCGAAACCATATTTACTAACGTGCATAGGTTTCTGAAAAACCCGAAACCATATTTACTATCGTTCATAGGTTGTTTAAAGAACACAACCCCCGCAAATGCGACCATCCACTACAAGAAATGACCTCAATTAACTTGAAATTACCCCTTATATGATACTTTAAAATCATACATAATGCCAAGTTTCTAAAACTTGTTAACACACTGAAAGACTCCTTTCAACCAAGTAGAACAATCCCACCAATAATCAAAAACAACCCAGCATGCTGATTCAGATCCAGCCTTTCCTTCAAAAACAACATAGCCAAAAGAATAGTAACTGCAGGAGATGAAGTTGCAACAGGAGTAACAATAGAAGCAAAAGAAGAATTAACACCATAACTGTATGCCAAAAAAGCAATAATACCAAGCACAGCTATTCCCAGAACAAATGTCCAGCTTTTTTTCGGAAAACTCATATTCTTTTTTTGGATTAGTCCTTGTACCAGAAGAAAAACCAGCATCAGGAAATTCATGTACAATGGAGGCAGAAACCAGCCAATCTCTTTTATCATAAGAGCAACAAAAACAAACATAATGCCCCAGCAGACCATAGTGATAAGCGCATACACAACACCCTTGGCCATATTTTTTATATTAAGTTTCAAAAGATCATTGTATTTAAAAGATACCAGAATAGTACCGATAATTACCAAGAAAACAGCAACCCCCTGGATCTGACTCAAACTCTCATTTAAAAAAATAATACTCAAGACAACAGTAATCATAGAAGCACTTGAAGCAATAGGACTGATAATAGAAAGATCACCAATCTCAAGCCCTTTGTAAAAAAAATTCATAGCAATAAACAACAGAACAGATGAAATAAATGCATAAACCAGTACATTTACATTAAAAACAGGCATCTTGAAAAAAGGCATTAAAGCCAAAAACAATCCGATAAAAATAATCTGTGACCAGAGCAAAGGCCTGAAATACCCGATTTTTTTTGAAACAACGCCACTTATATAATCAGAAAAACCCCATCCAAGCATTGCAATTATACCAAATAAAAGTTCATTCATAATATTCAAAACAAAAAACAACTATAAAAAGGTTTGCCAGTAAATTTCCCCAAACTACAAATATGTGCCCATCACCAGATCAATGGGTTTTTCTTCAACATCCATTTCAAGTTTTTCAAAAGCAGGCCAGCCGCTAGCTACAATTTTACCATCGGATACAATCTGTATCATTCCTTGTCCAAAATAGCGTGGATCTTCACCCACTGTGTCTGCAAATTCAAATGCTTCAACCAGAGGTAAAAATTCAAACAAAGCCCTTTCAGTTGCTCTTTTGTATTGTCCGCATGAAAAATAAGCATCAAAACAGAGGTTGTGAGGCATCTCCTGAGTAAGTTGTACTGAAAAAAAATTAACAGAAGTAACCACACCACTACAATCAACAGCGACCACCAATCCTCTATAGCCATTATTAGAATATCCCTGCACTCGGTTTGTACTTGCTGACATATATGATCTTTCAAGTATACCTTTAACATTTCCAGCCAAATAATGTGATTCTCCCTGGAAATTATCACTATGTGTATTGAATTTTCCTCTCATAAATAAGAGTGTATCATCTGCCATATCAGAATGAACTATTTTTTTTTGGACTATCCCTGACAAATATCCATCCAATAAAGTAATGTCTGCATCTATTCCCTGATCAAAAACCATGTCTAAACATAATTCAGCTGTACTGAAGTAACTGGCATCTTCCATGACCACTAAACAATAGTACTGATATTTATAATTTTCCTAAAACCCAAAAACTAAATAAATTTTTTACCAAAATATCCCAAACTATTATGGCTGCAAATTAAAAGAAAGTAATAAAAAAATTAGAAAAGATTATTTGACCAGTCTTGCAACCAATAGAATGATTACAAGTAGGATTGCTATATTTGCCAAAACAAGACCAGCAATATACAGGTTCTGTCTTGTCAAAAATTCATCCTCAGGTTCAGGCTCAATGTCATCATCAGGCTCATCAGGGCCAATGACAACAACATCGTCATCATCCTCATCATCCTGGTCAGCGTCATCCTGGTCGTCTTGATCATCCTGATCATCGTCATCATCAGTCTGGCACTCTTCGACTGTCAGGACAATATTCTCTGCATCAGAAACATCCTCATCATCAAAATCATCCAAATCAAAGTAAGAATACACCCTGATAGGATATGTTCCAGATGAAATATCGCTCATGACATTTACAGGGAAGTTGAATGTATCAGAATCTCCCTCATCAAGGTCAATGTCAATCTCCTGGTGATATACACCAAGTTCGCTGTTTGTAACTTCCAGCACGATTTCATCCGAGTCACGAGTTCCTGAGTTTGTTAGCCTTACCTCAAGTGTTGTTGTTCTGTCGCACCCAATGGTTGATTGTCTCAAGTTAAGGTTGGATATTCGTATATCTTCTCTTTCCTTGTCAACTTCCATCTCAAGATTCCAGACAATTCTGTGCTCATGTCCTTCTTCGTCCTCGCCTTCTATTGTGATTATCACTTCATGAGTACCATCGTCAATATCTTCAGGCACAGTACCAAGGTCAATTGTGATTGTCTCTTCATCATCATAGCCAATGTCAACACGATCACTATCCCAGTCCTCATCATCATTGTCTTCCCATTCAATCACTTCAATGTTGACTTCAACATCTTCTATGTCGATTTCTTCTTCGTCTTCATCTCCTGAGTAAAGGTTCTCCACCACCAATTCAAACTCTAAGGAGTCACCAACTTCTACATCAAATGAATCTCCATCATCCAATTCATCATCATCTCCATTGATGATAACATTAAGCTCATCTATCCTCATAGCAAGAACATCAATACTAAAGCTCTGAATATCAGTAAGTACACCATCAGAAACCTCAACTTCAACATCATTTGCATTAATGCTTCCACCTTCCGGCTCCCAAGTGATTCTACCATTAGAGTCAATCTCCATACCAACAGGAGCCTCCAATAGAGTGTATGTTAGCGTGTCATCATCAGGGTCATCTGCTTCAACATCATAAACATAGTCTTCATAAACAATTGCATCCTCTTCAGGGCTGCTTGTTATCTGAGGAGCTCTGTTCACATTTGAGACAGTGACAATAGTTGTCTTAGTGTCAGTAGAATTGTCATCCTTTGCAGTGAAGTTTATTTCATAAACCCCTGCATCATCGTAACCAGGTCTCCAGGAAAAAATACCTGCTGTCTGGTTTCTCTGGGTAAACTCCCAGTCACCTCTGGAGCTTGTAAGAACATTAGTACCATTATCTGGCAATGTTGCAGTTATCTCAAACTCCAAAACCTGATTCTCTTGAACGCTCTCTGTTGCAGGTACTGTTAAAACAGGATCTGCAGAAACAAAGCTTAGACACAGAACTACAAGAATCAGTCCAAAAATAAGTCTATTCAGTTTCATTTTTTAACCTCCTATCAAATTTGATTATTAAGTCAATACAGTTATTTAGTCCTATTAAGTGGTATTTAAATCTTTCGAAAAATAATACCAAAAAAATAAATACAGGCATTAGAAAATAAAACACATGGGGGGAAGAGCACCTTTGTATATATTATCTACACGCTCAGGTGTTGAACTGTCCCAAAGAATATGCAGGTTTCTCAAAGTTAGATTCAATAGAATAAATGTTATCGATTTCAGCTGTGGAGAGTTTAAGACAGTCCTTCCTGAGTCTGTAAGGGGAAAAGACGTATTTCTTGTGTCCTGCGCATTGGATAACAAGCGCAATATAAGCATAGAAAGCAATGTAATGGAAACCTTAATGATAATTGACACACTAAAAAACTGTCATGCAAACAGCATAACCCTTGTAATACCATGCCTGCCTTATGCAAGACAGGACAAGAGATACGGCAGGGAACCAAGCACAGCACTACTCCTTGCAAAAATGATCGGGTGCTCAGGAGCTGACGCAGTAATAACATACGACTTGCATGCAAGTCAGATAAAATGCTATTTTGAGGCGGTGAACATACTCCCAGACCATCTATATGCAACAAAGATATTTCTTAGTTATATTAAAAGAAACCATGTTCTAAATGATGTAATAGTAGTTCCACCAGATCCAGGAGCTGTTAAAAGAGCTCTCCTTTATTCAAAAATGCTTTTTCCAAATCAAAACCGGGCAGAAGTCCAGTCAAGAGTAGTGTTTACTGCAAAAAAAAGATCACTAAAACAACCAAACAAGATAGATTTCATCAAATTGCTTGGAGATGTAAAAGGAAAAACAGTGATGGTGGTAGATGACATGGTTGATACAGGAGGTACTGTAAGTGCCATAATAGAAGCCATAAACAAAAAAGGAGCAGAAAAGACAATATTATGCGCAACACATGCAATATTAAGTGGACCTGCAAAATATAGACTGGATGACTTGTACAAGCATGGCAAACTGGATGAATTCCTGACAACGGACACTGTACCTCAAAAAGAAGATTACCTTAAGAAAAGAAAGTGGTTCAAACAGCTCAGCATAGCTAAAATGACAGCAGAGATAATAAGAAGAATAAACAACAATGAACCAACAAGCAGCCTTTATACGTAACCACTAATTAGTTACAAATTTCCGAAAAATATATAAATGGGATTGAAATACCTTCTTTTATGGAATTATACATGACAATATTGGGACTAGGACTTGATGAATCAGATCCATTGTATGGATGCCAAGAAGCTGCAACTTTTATCACTGGAACAGATTCACCTCAGCAATTGGCTGAACAAGATCCCAATTACCATAAAGAATATCATGCTGTTCAAGCATTTCGCATACCAGATACGCCAGGATTTAGAGCAGAATACGCAGGAAGAATTCTATTGGAGGATATTTCTGGACATATTGGAGACCTTGTCCAAAGAGAAGGTCCAATTAAATCTGCTGGAGATAAAGTATCCTGTGTTTTTAAATCTGGAAATAAATTCCCGCTAAAAAGTATTTGCTCGGTAATGTCTGATTTATATAATGCGCAAGAGATTGAAATTCCTTAGACAACAATCCTTAATCTATTCGAGTATATTATTCTTTGAGCCGCTGCAGTGTATTTAAGGACAGCAGCAGGAAGATTAAATGAACCAATGATTGTCAATCTTGCCTTTGCCTTGTACCTTATAATTCTCTCTTCACCAGGCTCCATCTCGCCCAAGTTCCATTTAATCAGTGTTCCCTTATGCTCGTGAGTAGAAATTCTTTCAGGCTCAGGTGTACCTACAGAGAACTTTCTAACAACGTGAAGAATGCTAGGTACAGAATCAACCATCCAAACATCTTTAACATGAGCTGATTTATTTTTTACTGTAAGAATTACTTGAATTCCTGTTATTCCACCATCTCTTTCCTTTATTACCTCTGCACTCTTATCAACCGACACAGAGCTTTTAAGTAGTCTGTGACCAACAAGCAGCGCAAGCATAATAACTGCAATAAACAGTAAAGGTCTATAGTCTGTGGTGATCTGAATACTCTGAGATTCATGCGGGTCAAGGTTAACCTGCCAACCTAAAGACAAACCACCATCTCTGATTAATCGAGCATCAGGCTCTGTTTTTGTAAAAAGTCTGTCTATTTTTGATATGGGCTTTTTTATTAGCTCACCTTTACCATGATTACCTATATTTTGATAAGAGTAAGTGGTTTTTTTAAGAAAGAATTCTTCATGCTCCTCAGTTGTTTCCTCTAGTTCTGCATAAGCCATTATCTGATAATTCTTCTCAATTGATACCAAAGTGACATTGTTTCTTCTCAATTTTATGCTGAGAGTATCTGTTGCTGGTTTCTGAAGATCATCAAAATCCTGTGTAAATGATAATTCTCTTGTCTTCCTTGGCCCCAATGGAATGTTTTGATATTTAGAGAATAGTTCAGATTCAATAATAACCTCAAGATCTGTAATGTTCAGTGGGTTGTGATTTTTTATGAAAAGTCTTATGTTCATTGGTTTTCTTGGATCTACTACAGCAGGAACCTCTGCAGTTGCAGAGACAACAGCTGAATATTCTACATCAGTAAATTGAGGACCATAACCAATAGTCATCCTGGCAGAACCCTTCTGATCTGTATTAATAGACTCAACAATCAATGCAAAAACATACTGGTTAAAAGGAACATTTGCTGCTGGTGATGGTCTTGCTTTTACTAAGAAGTTTGCGGATTCACCAACCTGTAAGTCAAATCTAGACAATTTGTAGGTCAACGGATCAGTTAATATAGTCCATTCAACATCTTCTGAGAATCTCAGTCTAAATCTGTCATCATGATTAAGATTGTTTGTGACAGTAACATTAAATAAAGCAGTATCACCTGTTGTAATTGTATTCTTTATTGTATCTATCTCAACGTCAATCTGGGCAAAACAAAAACTCACACTAAGAACAAATATAATGGCCCAAATAAACCCCTTTTCCCTCAAATTCTATCACCCACTGCCTTTTGTTTGACGATTTGTATTTAAATAATTTTCTATAAAGTTGACTTCATCCCGGATTATACAGTCAATATTCCAAAAAGAAAATTAGGCGCAAAGATAGTTGGAAGAACCACAGTGTATAACGCACGGGCTAAGAAGAAGATTCGTAAGATAGAGATAAAGTTAGCTTTTTCATATGTAATCCGCTAAATCGCCTGCAGCACAGCAGTTAGAAGAATGCAAACTACACCTGCAAAAGTCATTTTAAGACTTGACTTTATAATATTCTCTTCTGATACTTTTCCAAGAAAAACACCCAGCAAACCAAGAACCAAAAATGAAAGCATTATGGAAATATAGTAAGCAAACTCAACAGGTATAAAAATGAATGGTACGATAATTAATAGACCCGAAAGAAAAGGGCTAATACCGTTAATTAAAGCAACAATAATTGCTGCAAAGTTCTCTGCCTTTTGTATCTGAGTATGCTTTAGACTGGTGAGGGTTGATCTTTCTATTTCCAGTAGTTTTTTTCTTCTTTCTGCTTTCTCTGTGAAATATGTAGCCCATGTCCCGCTTACGCCCATTGCAATACAAGCTCCAAAACCTGTAAGTAAAACAACTCTTGCATCTGTAACACCTGAGAAGTAACTTCCCATAAGAACCCCAATAACAGTTAGAATTCCATCAAATGAGTTATTTGCAAATACTCTTCTCGCAATCTCGCTGAAGTTTGATATTTTATCATATTTTCTTATATTTTCAAGAAGTTTATTTATATTCATAATGAATTATTCTGGTGATTATCCTGGTGTGTGTCAACTTCTTCTACAATTTCGTCTCCAGCTCCTACCTTATCAATACTGTGAACTGCTGCACCAAGATCCTCGATTGTATCTCTCACTTTTTCAAAAACAATATCCTTTCCCTTAATTGTAACCTTTACATTCTCAACTTTGCTGTCAATCTCATACACAGAAACATCTACCCCATCAACACCATCAAGCTCACTAAGATTAGAAGCCAAATCTAGAATAGACGGTTGATGTGGCTTTAAAATGTCCAAAACAATTAGTCTGATTTTGCCCAATTAACTCACTAACCAAAAGGGTGCATTTGCAAGTATAAAAATGTTGCGGTCTCACTTTTTGAATATTCTGCAAACAGCACATGTTTTAGAAATAAGAATAGAATTAATTCAGATATTATAGTATATGCAATCCAATATATAATTTCCAACACATATATCGTGTAATATGGTTAATGATGTCACTAAAAATATTAATAAATGATAGAATATTATTATCACTTATATGCTATAAACTTTTTATCAGTGACAATATATTGCGCTAATTTATTATTGGCCAAACGACTAAAACATACTATCATTGTGCATAGTTTATGACTATAGAATATCAAGAGGACTATCAATTGTTTTGAGTTCTTCAGTAGAAACCTTTGTATAAATCTGGGTTGTCTGAAGATTAGAATGACCGAGGAGCACCTGTATCTGCCTTATGCCAACACCTGACTCAAGCAAATGAGTTGCAAAACAGTGTCTTAATGTATGTGGCGACACCTTTTTATCAATCCCCGCGCTTAAAGCAGCTCTTTTCACAATACTTTGAACATTCCTTGTTGTCATAGAACCATCAAAGCCATCAAAAACAAAAGAACTAGACTTCTTATCCTTAACAAATACCTTAAGCTTTGCTGATAGTTTTTTTGACAGAATAAATAGCCTGTCCTTTCCACCTTTACCGCCCCTAACCCATCCATGATTTTCATCAAGTTCCAGATCTCCCACTTTAAGCTTTACAAGCTCTGATACCCTCAATCCAGATGAGTATAGCATTTCCAGCATAAGCTGACTTTTTCTGGTCTGAGCTGAATCTATAAGTTCTCTAACTTCCCCTTTTCTTAATACAACAGGCAGCTTTTTAGAAACCTTTGCAGATTTAAAATTAACAATATCTTTTCCAAGAACTTCATCATAGAAAAACTTAAGAGCAGATCTTGCAATATTAACTGTAGAAGAAGAATAATCAGACATCATATTGCCAATATATTTTTTTAGATCTTTTTCAGAAACTTTCCCGGGATTTTTATCACAATAGTCCAAAAAGCGCATGTTATGATACAAGTAAGTTTTAAAAGTGTTCTCACTGTATCCTCTTAGCCTCAATTCGGTTTTCAGCTCTTCTAATTGCGATTCCATGATTTACACCTCAAAACATAGGGTTTTTTAGCAAGAAAAGCCCTAAAAACAAATCAAAATATTCGTATAATGTACCTTATACGAACATTTATATAAATCTTTTGAAAAATAGTATTTTTTAGGGTATATGATGATTACTTTCCCATGTATCCAGTAATCCAGCCCAACTTACAGATGTTGGTTCCCAAATCACCACTCCAAGAAGTGATTGTTTTGGATCTTTTTTAAATCTGTATGTAATTCCTTGATTATCCAGTTCATTTCCATTATATACTACTATTGCACCTTGCTCTGCAACTATTGGTGGAGCCATGTAAGGTAACTGATGCATTTTTTCAACAAATAGGTATTTTTCTGTAAAGCCAACAAATGTTCACTTTTTTGTCCAATTAGACCAATGGTAATCCCATAATTAAGAATTTCATCTATTGAAGGTCTATCAATGCTTCTAAAGACATAATCCTCATCTGATGAAGGTATATCTATTGCTTGCGCTACTAAGTCTCTTAATTCAAGATAAAGTAAATCTGCTGTGGAGGCTCACCCTGCCTGTGTGGTATTTATGGCTCCACTTTTGAAAGCGGATTTACAGACTTGAAAATCTCGCCTCAAAGAGATTTTCAAATAATCATCCACTGTATGATTGATTCTTACAGCAGGTATCATCAATATATCTTTGCTGCTACTTTTTTCTCTAGTTGCTCTACACGTCTTCTAAGAGCCAAAATCTCAGCATCCATGTTTTTCTGGTTCTGGTTAAGAAATACAATCCATTCAGTAAGATTCTTTTTCAACTTGTTCATGTCTTCCTTAACTTTTCCGAAACTATTTATCACATTTTGCTTAAACATATAACCACCCCATGTGTTAATACTATGAAGTAGTATGCTATATCTATATAAATCTTTCGGTAATGCAAAAAGATATAAACTTTTAATTAATGCTATAAAAATATAAGCGTATTGTACTCCACAAATATAACTTACATGATACATGTTATCCCTCAATATTAATAATAAACATATATTACAGTAAATAATAATAACATACATAATACAGTACATTGTAAAGCGCTGCCTTATAAATAGATTTGAAAAGTGAGAGTTAAATCCCTATTTTTTTGCAGAAAATATATAAACTAGTTTTTTAAAAGTATTAACAATGCCAAAAAAATACAAGCTATTTAGAAAATGCAAGGGTTGTGGAAAAAAGTTTGAGGTAAAACACAAACTGCGCTTGTATTGTGATGAATGCCGGAAGAACAAATGAATTCTATGAAAAATATTGAAAATGGCTGTATAATCTGTGGTTCTGATGTGAGAGGCAATAAAAGTGAGGGTTATTACTGTAAAAGATGCAATGTTTTATTCTCATATAAGAATTTGATTGATGCCGGTAAGATTTTGCCATTCGATCCAATGTATGTTGGAAGTGATGAATCAGATAAATTCCACAACTTTGAATGTAGGTTTGCAAAAAATATCAAAAAAACAAATAGAATATTCTTTAAAAACCCAGGCCATGCTAGAGCTAATGGCTACTCACCTTGTAAAGTGTGCCTTAACCAACATAGCTCAACTGCTTTGAATCTTTGAGTTTTGAAGCCTCATTGCTTGACTGTATTATTGACTTTAGCTTTTCCTCAAATTTCTTGGCAGTCTCCATCAATGGTTCCGGGTCTATTTTAAGTCCCAGGTAACTATCAAGTACTCTAACAACATTTGCTGCTGCTTTACTATCTGGGAGCTTGCTGTGTGTTTCAGCAAATACACATGTTACTGGGTATTCCTCAGCTTTCAACAACAATGCAGATGTTACACCCATTATGATGCCTTCCTTCAGGCTTTCAACTCCTTCTATCTTGCTTTCTCTGTTTGAAAAGAAGAATGTTCTTGACTGATCAGAATCAATATTTGAGCCGACTCCTTCTATACTTATGATCTCTTTTGCGTCGAGCTCATCTGCAAGATCCTTTATTGCATCAGCTATTTGCCATTCTGTACCAGAACTTGCAACAAGAGCATGAAGAATTACAAGATTATACTCTTTGTTGTAGAATATACCCATGGGCTCAACAAGCTGCTTTTCATGGATTGCAACCATTGCCTGGGTATCTTCAACAAGTATCCTGCCGATCTTTTCTGTTTTCAAGTGATCCAAAAGGTATTCTGTAGTTATTGTTCCGATAAGTCCAAAACCTGGAAATCCTTCAACAATTACTGGATTTTTTGGTTTCTTTTTTAGTTCTAGTTTTGCCATGTAATTGTATTCTCTGGTTTTGCTTAAATATCTTTTGCCTATTCAATGGCTGTTAAAAGCTCACCATTAGCAACTCTGTTCTCATTGCTCCCACGGATTGCGTACTCTACCTCAAGATTCCATCTCTTTAGTTCATCTGTACTTGATAAACCTGCACAATTTAGCACAAAATTATGCCGTTGTCCGTTGTCAATATTTGCTTGTGATGCTGTTTCGCATCTTGGCAAATCATTTTCTGCAGGTACTGCCGATATACTGTTCACAGTTATATCATTGCCCATTCCATTTGTAATTAAAAGCGAAATTGTGTTATCTGCACTGGAGACAACATAGTCATCACAGCTCAATCCGGTTGGCATTGTACATTTTGCCGGAAGTAGTTCTGATGGATTCATAACTCCGAAGTATGCAAATGAACCCAATAACATAATATAGAGTATCGGTGTTAATAGTGAAATCACAATTGCTGCTATAGCAAATCCTCTTCCTTCATCTCCCTTTTTTGTTGTTGCTACTGCCACTATGCCCAGTATAAGCCCAAACACTGGAAGCAGGAATGCCAGTACAAATGCAATTATTGAAAGTGTTTTTTTACTCATCTTATCACCTGTCCATTTCAGCTAAAAGCTCTCCATGAAGTTGTTTTTTGTATGCTGGAGAGCTATCTTCATAGTAATATTCAAATTCAATATCCCAGCGTTTTTTTCCGCTTGAGTATTGCATATTATCACAATCAAGTACAAACTCATGTTCATCAGAATTATTCAGTTCTGTTATGCCGCTGGTCTCACATGCGCCAGTTCCCTCTAATCTTGGAGTTGCATTAACTGAGGTTACAATAACATCATGTCCTAATCGGTTCTCAAGAGCTAGGTAGATTCTGTCAGCACTGCTTGATATGGAATGACTATTACAACGGACCCCTGTAGGCATCATGCACTTTTCCGTATGATGGTATGAACTTGACGCTCCAAAGTATGCCAGGCTACCAAATAATATAAGAAACATCACTCCGAGAATTATTCTAATGACACTTATAATTATGGCTGCTATAGCAAGTCCTCTTCCCTCTGAATTGTCTTTTTTTATCTGACTTAGTGAAACTATGCCAAGAACAAGCGCTATCAAGGGAAATATAAAAGACAGTATTAATGAAACAATAGCAAGTGTGTTTGTTTTATCTTTCATGATTTATTATATGTCAGAAAACAGGGGATATAAATAATTTTCCAAAAGCTTTTAAATTAAAAACAGTTAGCTTTATTCCAGAGCCCCATCGTCTAGTGGCCAAGGATAGCTGGTTCTGGGCCAGCTGGCGGCAGTTCGAATCTGCCTGGGGCTATTTTTTTTCTCAGGTATATCATTGAAAATACAACAAAGAAGGCCTATCTTTATTTCATGAAAAAGGCATGAAGTGCAGGGGAAGGGACTTTCAACGACCAGCCCTATAACCAAGAAAATTATGGGCTTGCACCACACAACCTCTTGTCAAGCTTTGTAAAAGTCAGATTTGAACCCCTGAACCCACTAAGTGACTAGACAACTATCACTTTTGGCAAGACTTGTTTCGCGTATTGTGAATTATTTTTTTATCAAATATTATGGATTATTAGGCAGGCAAAATTTTTAAACATCACTAAAATACTTTACTTTATGCAGATAAAAAATCCGTATTTACAGAAAAAAAGAGAACTTCTGAAGAGACTTGACAAACTGAAATTTGAGTATAATTCTATTACTGACAGAAGGACAAGCAGGGCAAAGGAGATTAAGGACAAGATGGACAAGACACAGGAAAAATACAATGAAATTAACAGACAAAGTAAAGAATTTATTGAAAAAAAGTTAAAAAATATTTAGATCTGTTTTCCTTGTTTTATTGTGTATTGCGCGTCTATAGCATCTGGCTCTTTTCTTGCTAGATACCATATGTATGACAGGAAAACAATAACTCCTGTCAGGATTGCTGCTATGGCTGTCAGTGCTATAAAAACAACTGATCCCACAACTATAAACGGGGACAGTATAAGTATTACTACTGCTAGCACAACCAGAGATACAAGAAACACTCCCAGTCCTACAAAAAACCTGAAAATGTTTTTCATTTCTTTCCTACGTATAGTGATAATCTTTGTGCCAAATTTGATAATGGCATACTCTGGAGATATACTTTTCCTGGTCCTTGAAGAGTGGCTAAGAATAGTCCTTCGCCCCCAAAAAGCATGTTCTTGAATCCTTTGACTCTATTGATATCATAGTCAACTGTAGGCTCAAAGGCACCGATATATCCTGGATCTACCTTGAGTTTTTGTCCTTCCTTGAGTGTGTATTCATTTATTTCTCCTGAAAACTCAAGAAATGCTTTTCCCGGACCCTTGACTTTTTGCAAAATGAATCCTTCGCCTCCAAAGAACCCAGCACCTATTCTTTTTACAAACTCTGCTTCAATATCTACTTTTTCTTCTGCTGCCATAAATGCGTCTCTCTGGCAGATAATGTTTTCGTTTTCTTTTAAATCAAGCTCAACTATCTTTCCCGGAAATTCACTGCAGAATGTGACTAGACCTGTTCCTTCTGTACATGTGTAGTTTACCATGAAAAGTGATTCACCTGTGAATACTCGGCCAAGGCTTTTCCCAAGTCCGCCTCTCATCTCTGAGTTCATTTCAATGTTTGGACTCATCCAAGCAAGTCCTCCTGATTCTGTAAAAACTGTTTCTCCTTTTTTTAGTTCAACATCAAGAATTGGTAGTAATGTACCTCTTATTTCGTGTTTCATTAAATCACCCCATTTATGATTTGATTATTCAATTTATAAATGTTTTTAGTTTGATCATGAAAGGCCAGGATTATGAAGCGGGACAACCTTTTAATAAAGCTTGAACAAAACAGAGCCAACATCAGCTAAAGCTGAGTTGACTTAGAAAATAAGCGCCGACGCCCGGATTTGAACCGGGAGATCCTTGCGGAAACTGGCTCTCAAGGCCAGCGCAGTGCCAGATTGTGCCACGTCGGCATTAACTATTGGTATGCCCTCCCGTGGCGACCAGAAATGTGTTTTTGCATTTCGGTGTATGCCACGTCGGCATTAATGTAGGTATGCCCTCTCGTGGCGACCATAAACTGTTTTTGGGTTTATGAGCATGCCACGTCGGCATAGTTTATTGGAATAAAAAACAATATTTAAATGTTTAGTAAAACTTTCAATCTAACAGTTCATAAAAATCTGTTATCTTTGGTTCTTTCAAACCAGATTCCCAGTTTGTTGACCAAAAACCATATCTGCTGTGGTCTCCATACATGCCAACTGCTTCCATTCCATGGTCTGATATTACAAGAAGCTTTTCTCCTGTTTCTCTGCATTTTTTTGCTATTTCATCCATTTCTTTGTAAAGCATTTTCATTAGAGCTGTGTTTCCAAAGTTCAGATGGCCAATCACATCAACAACACTGAAATACCCCAAGACAAAGTCATGCTTTCCTATTGCATCCAGAAATTCCTTTTTTATTTTTCTGTGGTGATCAAAAGCATCTTTGTTATACTCTTTTCTTATTTTTTCCTTGTCTTCAGTTTCAAAGTATTTTTTCAGTAGTGATCTTGACCTGTCGTGTGCATCTTTGTTGTAACTGTATCCAGGAAGGTCAATTACTATTGGATCCACAAATTTTTTGAAAAATGTTTTTTTCATTTCCCACTTCTTGTCCCACATCTCCTTTCCTTCCTGCAGTACATCATCTTCCTTGTTTTCTCCTGTGATAAATGAGCTCCAGAGCACCATTGTTCTTGGTTCTGAAAACTCTGATATGTCTGTTTTTCCATAGTGTTCTTGTTTTAAGTTAATTGTATTGAATTTTTCAACCAGTTCTATTTCAAGCGCATCAATAGCCAGGATTATCATTTTTAACCAACTCCTTTGTCTTAAAATTGTTTATCATTCTGTAAGTTAAAAAATATGTGTATTTGTCTGCACTATTGTGAAGTGCATCCATTGTAAGGTGCAGGAGCATTCCAAGCACCAATACGAAAGCATATTCATGTAAACCAGCAATAACCCCTAGTATCATTAATAAGGGCAAGAACTCAATACTGTGAAATAGTATTGGTAGTTTCCCCCAATTTCTATGAAAACCTGAAAAAAACTCTTTGGTGTATGTGATTCTTTTCTTGTAAATCCAAAAGTCAATAACGTGGTCTAAATCTATTAGAAATCCTCCTGCAAAAAACAGGAAAAACATTAACCCTGAACCTGTAAAGAAGTATATGATTATCCCGCCAAGTACTGAAGAAACAAGATGATACTCAGGGTCCATGGATTATTCCTCCTGCTTTGATATTTCCTTTAATTTCCAGCACAAATCTTCCCATCTCGGGTACCTTGCTGAAGTCCTCTGTTACAATTTTTTTATCTGTTTCTATTATAACTTTGGCGGCTTCATTTGTTTTTATAACATCACCCTTGGTTAACTCAAGTGATGATGAATCAATTTTCTCTAGTATGTCTGTTATTTCTGCTGTTACTTCCTGGGTTGCCAGCTTAAGTGTTACAGGAGTATTTGTATTTAGTTCGTGAATCATGCAGAAAACGGTCGCTTTTATCTTATCTGATACTGTAGGGAGGTCTTTTAGTCCACAGATCACATTCCCTCTTTCAACAAAAACTGGGTCATTTAATGTAATGCCTATGCTCTCTCCTGTTTCTGCCTTTTCAGTATCTTCATGAAATTTTTCAATGCTTTTTATCTCTGATTTCTTGCCATCTGGAAGTATGACTACTGGTTGTGATTGTTCTATTTTTCCTGATTCAACTCTTCCCACTGCTATTCTTTTATCCTTAATCTTGTAAACATCCTGTAATGGTAATCTCAAAGCACCTGTTTTGTACTCTGGCTCAAATGAGTCAAGCGATTCAATAAGGGATTCACCGTTATACCAGGGCATATTGTCTGAGCTTTCTATCACATTATCTCCAATTTTTGCACTTGCTGGTATTATCAATCCTGGTTTTATGCTTATTTTTTTGAGAAAATCTCTTACTTGTTTCTCTACTTCTTTGAATCTTTCTTTGCTGTAATCAACAAGATCCATCTTGTTAACAACAACTATTACCTGTTTTAATCCCAACATGCTCAGAAGATATGCATGTCTTCTCGTCTGCTCCTCTACTCCTTCTTTTGCACTAACGATTAATACTGCTGCTTCTGCCTGAGAAGCTCCGGTTATCATGTTACGTGTGAACTCAACATGTCCTGGTGCATCAATTATCACATAAGTTCTTCTGTCTGTTTTAAACCATATCTGTGCTGTATCAATTGTAATTCCCTGTTCTCTTTCCTCTCTGAGATGATCAAGCAGGAATCCGTATTCCATTTCTCTTCCAAGTGCTTCACAAATTTCTTTCACTTCATTGAGTTTTTCTTCCGATATACTTTTTGTATCGTGAAGAAGCCTTCCAATAAGTGTTGATTTTCCGTGATCAATGTGTCCAACTAAAACTATGTTCATTGTTTTCATCATATCACCTTGATTATTGTTATTATTCCGACTATTATACTTGCTACTCCAATTACTGCTCTCAGGTTTTTCTTGGCAAGCCTCTTAACTGTAAGAGCGGCAAGCGGCGCAGAGATTAACCCTCCTAAAACAAGATAAAGAGCTATTTGCCAGTTTATTCCGCTTCCTAATAAAATATATGTTGCTAGAGAGAATATCCCTGTAAGTGCTTCTGCAAAAGTTGTAACACCTACTGCAGTTTTTTCATCTACTCCTGACATAATCTGTCCTCCGGTGACCACAGGTCCGTATCCACCTCCTGCAAGTCCTTTGTTAAACGATGCAATAAAGCCTAAAATAATCATTCTTAGCCAACTTAATGAGAATTTTTTATTGATTGATACTAATAGAATTATTCCCATGAGAAAGACAAGTACGCCTACATACAGCTTTATCCAGAATCCTGTCAGCTGCAATGCCAGGAAGACTGATACAACACTTCCTACAAGACTGCAGCCTGTGAAGAGTAGCACTTTCTTAAGGTCTGGTGAGATATCATCCTCCAATACACTGAACAGTCCCCATCTTCTAACACTCCGGAAGAAAAAAGTTATATTTGTTGAGTTGAAGCTGAAATCAACATTATCCATTTGATGGTGGGAGTATCCTGCAATAAGTCCAATTACTGTTTCTGACAACAGTACTGCAGGGATTACTTCTATTGGACTCAGTCCTATCCAGAATAATACTGGTGCAAGTGTTGTGCCGTATCCTAACCCAAGTGACTTATCAATATACTGTGCAATGAATCCAAACACAATCAACCAAATCATTACATATACCCCAGGCTTCTTAGTTTTTGCATCATGTATGTTGATTCTTTATCCTGTGCTCTACCGTCTCTTTCACCTTTGTTTGAGTTTTTGAGTTCCTCTATTACTTTGTCTATTGTGTCAGCTTGTGAATCAATCGGATTACAGCATGGTTCACATCCAAGGCTCCTGAATCTTTTACCATCTCTTGCAAAATACATTGGAATAATTGGAATTTTTTCTCTTTTGATATACTGCCAGATATCCATTTCTGTCCAGTGAAGGATTGGATGCACTCTTATATGCTGTTCATTGGATTTTTTTGATTTGTACTGGTCCCATAACTCTGGCGGCTGGTTCTTGTAATCCCATTTGAATCTCTTGTTTCTTGGAGAAAAGACTCTTTCTTTTGCCCTGATTCCATGCTCGTCTCTTCTAATTCCCAACAGAAGTGCATCAAAGTTATGCTCTGCTATTGTTTGTTTTAATGCTTCTGTTTTCAATGCATTGCAGCAGGCAAGCTTGTTTTCACTCGACATTCCGTTTGCCAGTGCTTCTTTGTTTTGCGAGATTATTAGATTTAGATTCCACTTGTCTACAAACTTTTTTCTCCACTCCAGCATTTCTTTGAAGTGATATCCGGTGTCAATGTGTATTACAGGAAATGGAATAGTTCCAAAGAATGCTTTTCTGCAGAGCCACAGCATTGCGCTCGAATCCTTTCCAATTGACCACATCATTGCCAGCTTGTCAAACTGGTTGTATGCTTCTCTTATAATGTAGATACTTTTACTTTCTAACTTATCCAGATGGTCCATTTTAATCAAGATATCCCAAGGCTCTTAGTCTTTCCTTGACCAATTCTTCATCTTCTCTGCTGAATGGTTGGTTTTTCTGTTCCTGCTCAATATTGGAGATTATCTGTCTGAGAACATAGGTTACATAACTGCTAACTGAATTAAACCCTGTACCCTCAATGTGCTCTTTTATCTTGTCTGTGAGTGGAACAGGTATTGATACTGTTGTTGTTTTTGCCATTATAACACCCCTCTTAATTGACAATTATTGAGAATTATTGAGTCATTTAAAAATTTATCGGTATCTTTTTAAGCTATTATGGAATATGTTATTTAATGAGAAAAATCGGAGACGGTGCTGAGGCAATCATCTACCTGGATGGCAATACTGTTGTTAAGGAGAGAATCAAGAAAAACTACAGGATTTCTGAGATAGATAACAAGCTTAGAAAATACAGGACTAGAAGAGAAGCAGGTATTCTTGAGAAGCTTAGTGGCTTTACTCCAAAGTATATCGAACATGATGACAAAGAGATGACTATCAGAATGGAGTATATTGAGGGAAAGAGAGTAAGAGATGTTATTAACGAGGATAACTTCATGGAGCTATGCACAGAGATTGGCAAAAGGATTGCTGAACTTCACAACAAAGATATTATTCATGCTGATCTTACTACTTCCAATATGATTCTTAATGAACAGATTTATTTTATTGATTTTGGATTGAGTTTTCATAGTACCAAGATTGAGGATAAGGCTGTTGATCTTCATTTATTAAGGCAGGCTCTTCTGTCAAAACACCATGAGATTTTTCAAAAAGCGTATGATGCTGTTATTTCTGCCTACAAAAAAGAATGCTACAACCCTGATGAAGTCCTGCAGAGACTGGAGCGAGTTGAAAAACGGGGCAGAAACAAGTCATGATCTGATTTTGACAAGTGTTTCTTCTAAATCTGTGTTTAATCCGTTCCTAGAAAAGAAATCACAAACAATTTTCATATCTCTTTCAAGGTACTCTTCAGCTGTTGGGTTCTCCAGAGGTGTTGCTTGAGAAAAGTCAATAAGAACAGGGCGCTCGTTGAAATTTAAGATATTGAAGTGTGACAGGTCACCGTGCACATAACCTGATTTGTAAAACTTTCTCACATTTTCAACTATTTGGTTAAAGAACTTTTCCTTGTTTTTAGGCATCTTATCTTTGAGCTTTGGTGCTGGATTGTTTCTTCCTATCATTTCCATTACCATTACATGGTTCTCAATAGCGTATGGAGTTGGTGCATCAACTTCAGCTTCTCTTGCATTCAAAAGATTCCTGTATTCTCTCTGTCCCCAAGCGAATACAACTTTTCTTCTCTGTTTTTTTATATCATAGAATCTTGGGTCAAACTTGATGTAATCATACATCCTGTTGAAGTCTGCTGACTGAAGTCTGTAAATTTTTACAACAACATTGCCCATGTCTCCTACTGCAGCAAAAAGATTTGCTTCTTTACCTATACTTATTGGAACCATAGAATGCTCATAGAATTGTCCTAGCGACTCTAGTTTGAATACTGTTCTTAGAGTGAACCTGTCAAATACATTTTTGTATACTTTGAACTTATCTTTGCCCATAATATTATGATAATGCAAGGCTTTATATTATTTGTGAAAGAAATACTTCTCTTTTGAGTTCTTCTGTTACAAGAAAATACCTCTTATTCCGTATGTCGAATTTTAACTCAAGTTCTTCTATGAATTCTTCAACTTCATTTATTTCTTTAAAGATTGCCTCTATCATGAAATCAAAACCATTTGTTATCTTGCATAATGAGTTAATGTTGCTGTGATTCTCAAGGTATTTGCGCATATCTTCTCTTTTTGAAAAGTCAGCTTCTACAAGTATTTTTGCAGTGATCTTATACCCAAGTCTGTTAAAATCAATAAGACAAGTGTGCCTTTTTATCAGTTCTCCTTCTTGTTTTTTTATTCTTTCATAGATTGTAGTTATGGGGAGTTTTGTTTTCTTGCTTATACTTGTTAGTGTTCGCCTCCCGTCTTCTCTTAGGTTTTTTAATATTTCAAGGTCTTTTTTTTTGATTTTCATCATAAGCAACTTGGATAGAAGAAAATGGAAATATAAAATATATTAGTAGCCTCATATACTACCAAGAAGACATGATTTCTAGTTTTCCATGTTGGTTAGAAATCCCTCTCTTTTCAAATCTTCCAAAACAAGAAAGTACTTCTTGTTTTTTATATTGTATTTTGACTCGATCTTTTCAATAAAAGAGTCTACGTCACTCACTTCCCGAAATATTCCCTCGATAAGGAAGTCATAGCCGTTGCTTATTTTATGAACTGAGTTTATCTGGGAATGTTTTACCAAAAATTCTGCTAGTTCATTCTTGCTTTCAATGTCTGTCTCAAGAAGTATCTTGGCCATTATCTCATATCCAAGTAGAGAAAAGTCAATAAGGCAGGTGTGTTTTCTAATGAGTCCTCCTTCGTGTCCCTTCATCCTTTCATATATTGTTGTGACAGGTATTTTTGTCTGGCGACTGATTTTTGTTAGAGATTTTCGGCCATCCTCCCTTAAATGCTTTAAAATTTTCACATCCTTTTGTTTTATCTTGTCCATTTTTCATCCTCCCACAGGTTTAGTTTCTGATTAAAGTTTTTTTGTTATATATGTTCTTTATGGGTTGTTTCTGAATGTTTCAGATATTTTCTGAAACAACATATATTTTCTGAAACATTTAAATATGAGAATCCCATTTTAAGAGATATGAATGAAATCGAGTACAAAATACTTAATCTTTTCAAAGAATTTCCAAATGAGGAAATGTCAACTTTTAAGGTTGTTGAACATACTTTTCCGATAAAATCAGAAAAAATTAAACAAAGAGTTGACGGAACTGATTCTGCAGAGAAAAAATCAGCCAAGAAACTTAAAGCAAAACTGCACAAGAGGGTTCTCTATTATCTAAACAAACTTGTTGATGAAGATATTCTTGAACTACGAAGAGAGGGTCATCGAGGCGAGAAGTTTTTTGGCCTTGCTCTTGATAATGGTGAAAGATTCATTATTGATAAGTACAAGAAAAGAGTTGTCATTGAAAAACCTGTTGTTCCTGCTGTTCCAGTTGAAGGATATGAACAGAAAGGTTTTATTCACAGGTTCAGTCATGACAACTGGGTCGACAGGTTGAATGCAATGGTGGTTGAATCTTCTATGCTCACATCAGTTGAGAATTTTCATAAACTAATTATTGACAGCTTCAGCTATGTTAATGATGTTATAGGACTAAATGATTTTGAGATATTTATTCAAAATAATTCAACAGAAAATGTTAGAGAATTTCTTTTAGAGCTTGATGAACAATGTTCTGATTATGGAAAGTCCATAACTTGCATTATTGATGCAACTAATCTTGGCAAGGCACAGGAAAAGATAGTTGATATTCTTGATAATTACTCAAATATTTCTTTTGTATTTGATGTGAGAGCAAAGGAATTTAGGAAAAACGAGGACTTCTTCAAAAAAGTAATTGACATAATTTCTTCTGAAAAAGGAATGCTCTACATTAAAAACCAGGACCTGCATGAAGCACCTTATATTATTGGGAGCGCTGGCCCATATACATTTGAGCCAAGTGAATGGGTAAGATACAGGAAAGAACATGATGATTCACTGTGTATTGCTTGTTCTCAATGTTCTGTTACTGTTGACTTCTCTAAGTTTTGGGACCAGTATGGCATTGCAAATGAGTTTAGGACAATGCTTATGGCAACTGTAAGGGCTCTTCTCACTGCAAACAGCCTCCAGAGAAGAAAGAGTGGAGAGCTTTTCAGGGAGCTTACTTACAAGGTTCCCCATTTTATGAATTACAGCAGAAGTTATATAAGATTTTGGAACTATGGCTGGAAAGAGCCTGGAGTAGATCATGAAAGCATGCATGATTTGCTCAAAAACCTTCGTGATGAAGTTAACAATTTCTGTTCTTCGCAAGAGACAATTTACTTAAGCTGCGGTATGCCTACAAGATTCAAAGTTTCTTTTTCATGCCCTTTCAGGGAACATGAGAGTGATTTGAGTAAAGCAAAATTCACACGTCTCAGAATAAGCAGCCACAAAGAACTCCACTCATCTGAGATAAGAAATATTATGCTATACAAGGAGAAATTGTTTGAACTCTTTGCAGGTGGGGACAGGTTGAGATTCATGAGAGTTGGAATTGTTCACCCAGAGGAAGTTATAAGAGAGTTGAATACTATACTCACTGGATACAAGCTTCCATTTTTTTGCTATGATTTCAAGGAAAGAAACAAGGAGATAAAACTAACTGAGTTTATATGATAAAACAAACTTCTGCTTTTGAAGCGTGGAA
This sequence comes from uncultured Methanosarcinales archaeon, assembly GCA_964444505.1. Taxonomy (GTDB): domain Archaea; phylum Nanobdellota; class Nanobdellia; order Woesearchaeales; family JAGVZT01; genus CAYUHF01. Next base: position 22,430 of record CAYUHF010000006.1, read on the forward strand.
AGAGTCACTAAGAGTTGTATATGAAGAGGGAAAGGATTTTGAAGATGAGAGAGGTAAAATCTGCAGAGAAGTGTTGAATCTTTTTACTGAGATAGAAAACCCTGAAAAAGATATCAAGAAACCTATAACAACTCTAAATAGTTTTCAAAAGTGGATTTATCCGCCTCTTGAAGAACTCCACAATATTGTTCTAAGAAGTGAGCCGTCCCCTGGACACTTATACCTTTACGGACCAAGAATATTTGATTACAAAGGTCTTGACCAGATAAATGATTTTCTGATACCTCTCCTGAAAAAGAACAAGAACAGCAGAAGGGGTATAGTGATGCTGTGGGATCCCACAAGAGATTCTAATATCCATAACAAGATGGTTCCGGGCTGGATTACAATTGACTTTAAGCTCAGAAACAACAAGCTCAATATAATGTCTTATATTAGAAGCAATGATCTTTGGTTTGGCTGGCCTGCTTCACTTTATCAGAGTTTTGTTTTACAGGAATATGTGGCAGACAAGGTGAACGCAAAGATTGGCAGATTATGTACTTTTTCCGGGTCAGCCCATATTTTCAGGTATCAGTTCAAGTACATTAAGAAAATTATCAAGATTTAAATCCTTTTTCTGCACTTATTATTGTGCCGACAACAAAATAGAATCCAGATATAACAAGAGGAAGATAATACATCTGTATTCTCAATGTAATGTTTACAATATTTAATATTATTGCAGGTGTCAATGCAAAGATTGCTGTCTTGAACACTCTGGCCATTTGAAGCCGTTTATTTAGTATTCTTAACAACAGTATTCCTACACCTGTGAAGATTACTGCAATTATTATATACCTAATTATTGTTATTAAAAGAAAACCAAACAGAATAACTGGCAGAAGCAATAGCATACTCTTAACAAAAAATTCAGAGAGTTCATCTGTGTGTTGTGATAAGTCTCTGTATTCCTGCCAAACTAGTGTTTTTGGCTTTTTTAATCCCAGTCTGCACAATGGACTGATACAATACTGTACAGATTTATCATTGATGAAGACTTTTTCATTTGATATATTGCCCTTATCTTCTATAGCAAGGTTAATTGAGTCAAAGTAAATTCTGCTTTTTGTGCTCATATTTGCATCAAAGCTCAATTCTGAGAATTTGTCAAGTTCTTCATGAACATTGTTTTTAATGTTTATTACCATGGGTAGTGAGAATAAAAGCATGATGATTGATGCAAGTAGTATAATGTTAATGAGATAAGTTATTGTTGTTTTTGTTGTTTTCTTGCATAAATCTGGGTATGCATTCGGGTTAAAGACATTTACAAGAGTCATTAGAAATTCTACTGGTATTTTCTTGTTTACCCCTTTTTTTACTTTTTCAACTTCCATTGTCTTGAGGTGATTTTTGCTATTTATAAATTTTGCTTTAGATTTGACTTTGCAGTTTACATTTTAATGATTTGAGGGTAGCTTGCTCTGTCCTCGCCAATTGTTTAGATCAAGCTTAGCAGCACATTAAGGTCCATCTGAAGAACAGATAGAATCATAAAATATATATACTAGTATTATTAAAATTATATATAACATGGTCAAATTACAATTTCCCAACCGAAAACAGTACATGCTGACACTCCCAAAAAAGCTAGTTGAAGCTATTGGCTGGGAAATGGGTGACGAAATAAGAGTCAGAATTAATGATAATGGAAATATAGTGCTATTGAGGTGATCAGATGAATAGAACCCTAATTGAATATGATGACCTGAAACCTGTGATTTCAAGTTATCTGAGGGATGTAAGATCGAAAGTAAAATACAATTGAAAAAAAGAGAACCGGATTCACACAAGGGTGAGAATGGCCGAGTGCTTATTGTTGGAGGCTGTGAAGAATATGTTGGGGCTGTGACATTGGCGGGTCTTGCTGCTTTTACCTGCGGTGCAGATATTGTGTCTATTGCTGCTCCCGAAAAGGTAGCTTGGGCAGTTAACTGTCATAATCCAAATTTTATAACGTATAAGATGACTGGAAGGTTTCTTAGAGCATCGCACTTTGAGAGGATAAAAGAATTGTGTAATAGGCACGATGTTTTACTTATAGGAAATGGTGTTGGATTAAGGGATGAAACAAAATCTTTGATGAAAAAGTGTTTTGAGATTAATATATCTAAAGTTGTTGATGCTGATGCAATCAAGGTGGCTGACATTCATGAATTGGATGGTTCTATTATTACTCCACACCAAAAAGAATATGAGATTCTGCTTGAAAACTCTGGTGTAAGTGCTCGTGATGTTCAGACCATTCTTAATAGTAATGTTATTCTGCTGAAAGGTAGGGTTGATAAGATTATTTCGAAGGAGAGAATTTGTGAGAATGAAACAGGAAACCCAGGCATGACTGTTGGAGGTACAGGTGATGTACTTGCCGGATTATGTGCAGGGTTTGTTTCTCTGGGTTATTCATTGTTTGAGTCTGCACGTATTGCTGCTTATCTGAATGGACTTGCGGGTGATTTTATATATGAAAAAAAAGGGAATGCTCTTACTGCTCTTGATTTGGTTGATATTCTTCCAAATATTATTAAGGAGCAAAGCTTTTAAATATTAAGAATACAGTATTTTAAACATGAGATTTTTTACTGCAAAAGAAAAAGAGGAAGAGGAACCAAAGACAGCTCTAGGAAAATTTCTAAAAAAGCATAATCTTGATGTTGAAAAGGATGAAGTCCAGCTTGATGTGATAAAGGAAACAGATTATCCTATGCCACTAAAAAAGTACAGGATGATTCTTGAGCAGCATGAGGAAAGCCTGGAAGGCATGTATTATTGGATGATTACAAATTATGAGCAGGACTGGGGTTATCATGATATTTTAAAGGTTGTTGACTCTTTTGCTGCTTCTGAGCAGTCCAGTTTTTTTGGTGTTGCCCAGCAGAGACTTGGGCTTCAGCAGGATAAGGTAATGCAGTTTTTGCAGGCAACCGGAAAAATGGTCAAGGAACTTTTCCAGTTTGTAAGAGAGCTTAGAATTATTGATGAGAGACTGGAACTTTATGGTGATACTTATCTTGAGGATTCAAAAAAGACTGAGTCTGCTGACATCTCTTTGAAAGGTATATGGATAGATCTTGTTGAGGGAGGTTCAAAGAATCCTTCGTCTGTCTATGGACTTGCAAGAGAGGTTGGTTTTACTATTCTCCCTGACTTGTTTTTTTCAATTAGTCCAAAACCCAAGAAGTATCTTAAAAAAGATGTTAAGAAATTAACCAGAACAGAGGCAAAAGAACTTGTAGATGGCCAGATTGATAGTGTTGACAAGGTGGTTGATGACCTCAAGGGAGATATGAACAGAAAGGTAAGGGAAGTTCTTAAAAGAAAGTTAAGGACTCATCTTCAATGGAAAAAAGAGACTTTTGCTGAGCTTATTACCAGAAGGAGATTTACTCTTCAGTACTTTAGGCAGCATTATGATATTATCAGGATGTACATGCAGTGGATTAAGCCATACCTTAGGAATATTAAGAGACTGGGTCTTGATCCAGACAAGATGAATTCTGCAAGACTTGTTAGTGCTTTTGAAGGTTCTATTGTTGAGGTTGAATTTCTTGCAAAAAGAAAAACAGAGGCATATAAAGATACTAATGCTGTTGGAGTTGTGAATTTTCAGTATAGGACAAGGCCTGCAATGTCTTTTCAGCAGGAGGGCTACCAGAGAGGCCCAAAACATGCTGGTAAGGCAAAGATAACTATAAGAGCATATGCGTGGTCTGATGATATGATAGAGGATTATATTAAAATGCGCCAGAAAGAAGATCTTGATCTTATTGCTTCAATAGATTCTTCGCTTAAGGCAGCAATGGATGCACTTGGGGATGAGATGAAAGAGTATCTTGTTGAGGCTGGTGAGAAGCTTTTTGAAGAGGATATTCAAAAAGAGAAAGAAGATGAGCCCAAGAAACCTTCTGTTATTGAGCCCTTTGGTGCATTATTTGATGGTTTTGGAGAGATATTTGGTGCTTTTACAGGAGGGTTTAATTTTAGTTCAAATAAGGAAAATAAGTTCAGTCCCCATGGTGGTGCAAAAAAAGATGCTGAAAACGCTGCCTGGAGGGCTTTCAAGAATTATAGAAAAGCCCACAAGATGATTACCTACTAAAATGTCTGATATGGATGATATTAAAAAACTGGATCCTTATGACAGGGTTGACAGGCTAAAAAAGTTAAAAAAGGAAAGAGAAAAAGAGATGGAAGAGGCTTCAAAACTTATTGATGATGCTGTTAAGGAGATTGAGTCCCTTGAAGAGCTAAAGGAAATCCCTATTCCTCAGATAAAGGCTGTTGATATTGAATCTTTGTTTACTCCTGAAGAAAAGGAGGTTTTCAAGGCCAAGAGGTTTGCTGAGGAACAGAATCTGGAAGAGATGATTCCTCAGGATTATAATCCTGATTACGATAGCCTTTCTCCTGAGGAGCAGGCAGAGATACTTACTGGAGCTTATAATACAATACAGGAGTTATCAGAGGCTGAATATTTGTCTTCTTCTGAACAGGAAAGACTTGAATCCTACAGGACTTTGTCAGATGAGCTTTATGACTCGGGCTGGGAGCCAGAAGAAGATGAAAAGAAGATGCTGCAGGCTGAGAGATTAATGTTTGGTGGTTAGTATGGTGGTTTTTGATATTCCGCATTACAGCAGCTCACTTGAGAGAGATGAGGTTGTCAATATGGATGACAAGCCTTTAAGAAAAGTTGAGCTTGGAAATATTGGTATTAGTGCCAATCCTACAACTGACCAGCTTCAGCAGCTTAAAGCAAGGATTTTTCAGGGTGCTTCAAGGGTTGAGCTTGGTTTTTCTGGTAAGGGCAAGGGTAGTATGCAGGGAAGGCAGACTACTCCTGAAATGTACGGCAAGCACCACAGAGAGGATATCAGGCAGCTTGCTGAGATAAATGAGGTTAAGCTTACTACTCACGCTTCTTATTCTGCTGGCCCCATGTCTGGTCTTGTACAGGGAAGGTTTGATCCTAATGCAAGGGAGCAGGTTCTGCATGAGATCCAGAGGGCTATTGATTTTGCTGCTGATACTGCAAGGGGCGGACCAGTTGTTGTTCATTCTGGTGCTTTTCCCAGAAATATTTATGAAAGTTACAGGGATGAGGGTTTTCGTGGATTTGAGGAGGAAGATGAAAAGGGTGTTATGTATCTTGTGGATGAAGATACTGGTAAGTTGATTACTGATGTTAAGAAAAATGAAGAAGTGATATGGCCAAAATGGAAAACAGATGAGAATAAGGAATATGTTACGAATGGAGATGGCCAGCTTGAGCCGGTTTTTGATCCTGAGACTGGTGAGTTTGAGACTCAAAAAGCTGGTTGGCAGGAGTTCAAGAAGTATGCTGACTGGTACAACAAGAATCATCCAGGTGATGAGATTACTCCTGCACAGGCTTATTACAGGGCTACTCTTGATGCTAACAGACAGTATTCTTTGGGATGGGCGCATCAGTATGCAGAACAATATGAAGAGATGAAAGAAAACCTGAAGAAATACGAAAAAGCTTATGAAACTTACAAGGAGATTGAGAAAAATATTCCTGAAGATGAGATGTGGAAGATCAAAAAGCAGTTCAAACAGATTGACAGACCCGACATTATACCTCCTGAGGTTGAGCGTCCTACAGAGTATCTGGAAAAAAGAATAAAGAGTATGAAACAGCAGCTGAGGGCTTCAAAAGAGATGTCCCTTTCCTCTTTCCAAAGAGCTGCTCAGGCTAAAGACCAGGCTGACAAGGCGGTTCCCATTGAAAACTACGGTATTGAACAGTCGGCAACAACTATTGCAAGGGCAGCTGAGTTTGCATATGAAAAATCAAGGGAGCTTGAAAAGCACGGTAAATTAAAACAGCCTATTACTGTTTCTGTCGAAAATATTGAGCCTGAGATGTATGGTGCTCACCCTCAGGAATTAAAGAGGTTGATACTTGAGGGCAGGAAGAAGTTTGTTGAAAGATATGGGCAGAGGTATGGCGAGGAAAAGGCAAAAGAGCTTGCCAAGCAGCATATCAAGGCGACCTGGGATATTGGGCATGCTTACATGTGGAGAAAGTATTTTGAGGGAGATCCTGACAAGAGTTTTGAGGAGAATACAAAAAACTTTAACAAATGGTTATTTAATCATATTGATGACCTCAATAAAGAGGAGATTATTGATCACGTGCATATTTCTGATAATTTTGGTTACAATGATGAGCATGTAACACCTGGCCAGGGTATTATTCCAATAAAGGAATTTGTGGACAAGATGAGAGAGGCAGGTATAAAGGATGTCATTGTTGAGCCGGCTCACCAGGACTACAAGGCAATGCTTGGCGGATGGAGGGATTTTGGTGCTCCAATATATGGTTCTGCTCCGCCTGCAACTGGGAGCAGTTGGTCTGATATTCAGTTCTCATATTTTGGCCAGACAAGGACTCCATACTTTATTTTTGGGGATTATTCTCCAAGCAGGGACTTTACGTTGTGGACACAGGTACCTCTTGAATAGGAGAGATAGAGTTATTCATGACATACTTTACAAAGCCTTCATCATAAAAACCCCGTGTCTGTATTTGCATTCCCATTTTGTTAATTCTTAAGATTGTTTTTTTTTGAGTGCTTTTTCAGATAGTCCCGGGGGAAGATATAATCTGCAGGGAAAACCAATCATTGGGAATATTTCTCCAATTTAACTCTTCTTGCATCATATCCGAGAATTTTCTTGTCTGCAAATTCCCTGATTCTTCCGATGCCATATTCCTGCTGCACAAGGTTATATACTGAGTTCCAGATGTAGTGCTCATCAGGTTTGCATACTGGACAGGGGATAAGACCAAGACTGAAAATTTCTCTTAGACCTTGTTCTCCAGCTCCAAGTATTATCTCTGATAATCCTGTAGGTTCTCTTCTGCGTGCAGAACAGGTAGTGAGTCCGAAAAGACCTCTACTGAGTCGTGCAGACCAGATATCAGCATATCAGGCTATCTCGAGCAGTGTCTTTTCTTCCCCTTTGTCTGTGATGTGTAGTATCTCATTTGTGCGATGAAGCGTAGAGTTCCCTTTTAACTTTTAATCTCATTGCACGGCGTGATTCATACCATAAGAGTCTTGGCTCGTTCTCAAAGACAATGATCTGGTCAAAAGAATCTTTGTTTAAAGCAGGAAAAAGGGTTGTTTTTGTACCCCTGTTCCTGATCCTTCCGGATTTTTTCACATCCGTTGATGAGACTCGGGTAAAACATGGATGCATGCTCCCGAACCTGAACCTGTTGCCGTTTCCCTGCCATGGTTCTGCAGCTTCACCCGAAAGGTGGTAGTGGCCGCAGTCAACCAATGCAGAATCCATAGGGCCATAGGCAAGTGCTGTCCTGCCCGGTGTTTTCTGCCACTTTGGATCATGGACTATTGTATTTCTAAGTGGCCCCAAATCCTCTGCCCGGAGGTAAAAGGTTACGGCATTTGAACGAGCGTCCCGTTCGTCAAACACAACCCTGTCTGCAAGGTTTTCTCCAACAAGTCCTTTCTGAACCACATACATCAGTATTTCATGGGGGTTTATTCCCGAGCCTCTCAATGAAAGAAAAGCGTGATTTGATCCTATAAATGTTGAAATTATTTCAAGCTGAGATTTTTTTTCTAATTCAACTAATTGTTCTATGTAATAATCTGCATCCATCTGCTGGAAGTTGCCTATGTTTTCCCATGCTCCCCTTAGTTTTCTTGCAAGTATTCTTGAAACGAATTCCACCCTGTCCTCGATTGTTTCAATAGGTTTTGATAGCTCTCCAATTTCTTGTGAGTAATCTAATGCGGACTCTCTTCTGTATTCTGCTCCTGCTCCAGTCCATCCTGCAGAGTTGCTTTCAATGTCATCACCGACTGTTTTCAGCATTGCAGGAACAATTGGTCTGTCCAGAAATGTCCTGTTTTCTTTCCATTTCCTTAGTCTCCTTTCCTTTGCACCATCAACAAGCGCGATATCAGTTGATGGACAAAACAGATGCATATCTGAGTGTCCTTCTTCTTCATACCATCTTTCAGGTATAGTAATCCCTTTTGTGGCCGCATCATATGCTGTTAATTCTCTTCCTACTCTTCCTTCTTCATCAATATGGAATCCAAAGAGTGCAGATATGGCTCCCTTACCTAGTCTTTTGATTGCATAATGGGAGCGGCTTCCTACTGGTTTTCTTCCTGAAAGTCTTTCAGGTTCTTTTCCTCTGACAAATCTTGCTGCTTTATCCAGATCATGATATACAGGCAGAACGCACACATATATGCTTTCAGGGTATGAATCCAGTGGCTGGAACCACAATCCCTCATATTCTCCATTTAATTCTGCATTTGAAGGCGATGTGTCGATTCTCATGAAATCATATCTCCCCTGATGTCCTTCAACAATAAGTAAAATGTCTTTTTCATGAAGTTCCTTTGTTTTTGTGTGTATATCTTCTGAAAGACGCTTTGCTCTGTTGACTATTGGTGAGTCATACATACGGGCGTTTTCATTCACAATAATATTATTTCCATTCACTTCTATCTCTGCTTCTCCTATCAAAAATTCAATGTCATGTTTTTGCAGTATCTCTGCATATTTCTCCTTCATGAACCTAAACCCTTCGCTTACAATCATCTGGTGCACAGGACTCTCTTTCCTTGGCCTGAAGTATTCCAGCTCTTCCTCTGAAACATTAATTTCTTTTCTCAGCTCTCTAAAACTCCTGTTAAGATTATCAAGCTCTGATTCGCAATCTCTGATTTCCTGTTTTAATGAATTAATTTTTTCATATTCTGTTTCTTCGGCCAAATCCCGCATCTCCTCCCTAAAATCACGTTTTTCCCTGTATTTTTTTCTTATTCTCGACTGGAAGAAATCTGCTCTTGCTTCAATGTGTTTAAGTCTTCCCTTGAGTTCTCTTCGGTGTTTCAGGGCAAGATAGTGTATGATTCTGTTTGTTGAGAATCCGTCATCAGTTGACCAATGGTAATACAGTTTTGCATTGGGAAGAGCCTGTCTTAGTTCACTAAACCTTTTCTCTGCAATCTCAAATTCACGCCCCATCAGATTCTGCAGCGGGTCATTTAATGAAGGTCCTGTTTTCAATTGGTCCCGGACCTTTTCCTTAGTCATCCAGAAACTCACAAGCTCAGGCAGTTTGTATTCCGGCCTGTCTATTCTAGTTATTGCCGCAGAAAGCCAGACTGCATCTGGTTGAACCTGGCTTAGGTAGTGTATAGTGTTTATCCAGTTCCCCTGATTGAAAAGCTTGGAGTCAAAAAGCACCTGGTCCATAAAATAAACAGAGCAGGGATTGTTTTTGGGCTGGTAACTAGGTTCTACTGTGATAACCTCCTCACCGTCAATGACATCTTGAACAATTGCATGGCCTACAATTTCTTCAAGTCCCCTCTCTACTGGCAAATAGGTCTGTATAAGTCTGTCTATCATTTTGCTTCAGAAAAGTCAGGGGGAAAGTTTCCAATCTTACTGGAATACCGCTACGACTGTCCAGTTGGATTCTGACAAAAAGAGATTTGGATTCGTCTTCCCCCCTTCATTCTGAGATTTATTGAATACTATTTGCATATATAATTTGTCAATATAGATTATATATCTAAAGAAAAAACTATATGAATAACATAATAAATACATAAATATTAGTAGTGATTAGCCAACTATATGGAGCAGAGAAAACTACAACTGGTTGCGGGTTCTACATACACAATATCACTACCAAAACAGTGGGTTATAAGAAACAATCTAAAAGTGAGTGACCACTTGACAATTTATGAGAAGAGCGGGAAGAGTCTAATAGTCTCTGTTGAGCACATCAAGGATGAAAACACTGAGATCAAGATAAATGTTGACAAGTACAGTTCCATTGAAGAGATTATTTTTTCCGTTTACTACATGGGCGTCGAAAGGATTGATCTCTGGTCTGAGAAATCAATAATACCTGAGAAGAAAAAAATAATACGGAGGGCTGTCAGAAAGCTGAGTGGTGTTGAGATTATTTTTGAGAGCAAGAAAATGATCACATTGAATCTTCTTTTAGATAAGTCAAAGCTGAACATTAACCAGATTCTTTACAGGATTTCACTTATCATTCTCCAGTCTATTGACAGCATAGATAATGGTGATGAGATTGAAGCTAATGAGAAGGAGATCGACAGGCTTTTTCACCTGAGCAAGGCAATTTTATCTCTTTCTATGAGAAATCCGGGGATACTTGAGAGTTCTGGTGTTGACAATCTTCTTCTGATTCCCTCGTATAACGGGATTGCAAAGAAATTTGAAAAGATTCATGATGATCTTTATAGGCTTGTAAATTATTACCAAAAAAGTGACATTGGAGAGATAATAAAATACACAAGAGAGGTTACAGAAACTACGAGGGATTTCATACTGAAGCCAGGGAAACCTGTTGACATAGAGTCAGAGGGTCTTGAGGAGAAGGCTGATACTTTCGGCAATTCTGTTGCAATACTTCTAAGAGATCTTGTAACTCACACAAGAGATCTTGAGAAGCATCTTGTGCAGTTCTCCTTTTACAGGAGTATTGAGAAGGATAAATAATTCCAGCCTTATAACTTTGTGTTTGGCGATTATTCTCCAAGCAGGGACTTTACGTTATGGACACAGGTACCTTTGGAGTAGATCTAAAAGAAGTTAGAGATTATTTTTGTTGAGTTTTAAGGAGCGAGTGATACATGTTAGAGTATTGACTGAACAAAACCATTCTTGTTCAAGTTGTACAAGAAGGCCTACTTGAATAGATTTGATCTTCTTCACATCCTGAATCACAATCTTTTGGTTCTCCCCATTCTCCTCCTTCTTCACACTTCATGTATTTATAGAATTGTCCTTCTGTATAGCAATAGTATTCTCCAACTTCAATCTTTTCTGCATTTTCAATACAATTACTCTGGTCACATTTTGTGAAATCATCTTTCCATTCTGTGTTGCTACAATACCAGCATGTTTCACCATCCCAAAAATGCTCTCCGTTTCCTAGTGTTGATGATCGGAGGATTTCTTTTGTCAATCTATCATTATTATCAACATGACATACTCTATTACAGCCCCCCTCATATTTTTCAGGTTCTGCTCCTTCTTCTGTCATAACACACAGAAGACATTCCGTTTCGCCTTCGAAAGGACCAAAGTAAATATAGCCAGGTGCATACTCTCCCTCACATAGACAATGACTAGGTTCATCATAATTGGGTGTAAGTGTTCCATCTTTACATTCATAACAAAGATTTTGACCCCCGTATGTATACTTCTGTTGGCAGTAATGATCTGGACATCCCTCTGGAAAATCAGTCCTAAAGCTATTATCCTGACAAAAGTAGCACTGACCGTCATGGAATACACCTTGTCCACTATCTACCCAGCCATCATCTCCCAAATCCTCAGGTAGATTCTCATCAAGTACAGAGCAGCCTTCACAAAATGATTTATCTACAATTTTCCATTGGCTGTCACCATTTTTTTGATGTTCTTTGCATTCAACACATTTACCACGTGATGTTCTGACTGTTTTGCCTGGCCTCGTGTTACCACAATAGCATCTAGAATTCGCTGTTTCACGCCAACCATCAGGGTTTGCTGCACTTACTCCAACACATTCATGGCATGTGTTACCAGCAAAATAATAATCTCCTTTTTCTCCATATCGTTCTGCAATAGGACCTTCAACACAGATATCCTGAGACTGCTGATTGCGACTTATGCATAATTTACCCTCTGTTGTTGTTATATGCTTACATTCACCTATACCACAAGGATCCTCTGAACAAGCAGTTTCAACATCCTGAAAACTATTATAATCCAAACAGGTAGTTACTTGGTCACATTCATTTTGTCCTACATCCGGTTGTTCATAATCACAAGCAGCAAAATTACTACATGTTGCTCCCTCATGGCACACCCCAGAACAGTCCTTACAGCTGATATAAGAACATGGATCATTAGGCTTATTCTCAACGCAGCATCCCCACATTTCTGTATTTTGATCGTTACATCTAATATCTTGGTCACAAGATTTTGAAATCCAACCAACATGATAATCTTTAGTTTCGCAAACTTCTTCCCCCATATTATCATTACACCGATAACCACCTGGAACAGCAAGTATACAGCAACCCTTTAAATCTACCTCATCAGCCTCTTCAGCTGTCACGCATCTTGCAATATCCCCTTCTTCTGCACAACCATACTCACATTCGGTATTTATAGGACTTACTGGAGCCGGCCCTTCCCATCGGGTTATAAGAGTATCACCATCACAGGTCAAAATGACCTCTCCTTTTGTTGATGGATTGTTGCACAAAGACATATCAGCTCTTTTTGCTCCAGGAACAGGTTCGACGGCTACAGAGCACACAGTATCTTCTTCATTACACCAACACCGTTTGTTAATCTGCCCTTTACAGTGGCTAAGATAATCAGATTGTATACCCATATCTTCCAAACTAGCCTTCAATCTATCATAATGCGCATATATTTGATTTCTACAGCAATATGAATTGGTGCCATCTGCTTTTGGCTGATATTTTTCCCCACCGCATATGCAGCCCTCATTTGCAGTTGTCAAAACAGTTCCACAGTACTCTGTTCCCTGAAACATTCCTCCTGTTGTTGAAGCCAGTACTGTTCCTGAACCTGTTTCGTATTCCTCTGGATCATATGTTATGTGTTCACAGTAGTCTGCTCCCCTTTCAGCAGCCCATTGTCTGAAACTCACTGAGCTAAAACTATCATATCCAACCTCAATCTCACAAAGACTTGTGTCCATAACATTTGTCCCTTCTTCTCGCATGTAGTCCCTGTACAAAGCAAGACAGTTGAGTTCTCTTCCGTGAGCTGAATCAGGATCCCAAACAGCTCCAAGTTTCTCCTTTTTTGCATAGATCTCATTTATTCTCTTCTGCACTGTAGGTTCACACTCATCAAAGAACTTAATGCCCACCCCACCAAATTCCATTTCTTTGCCTGCAAACATCTCAACATTCACTAAATTATTCAGATATACTTTTATCCTATTTGTTCCTTGATTAAGAGCATTCATGATTTCCTCAGGCGTTTCTACAGGTACATCGTTGATCTTAAGAGCACAACTATCTGAACAGATTTCATTTGTATTTGTTGGTCCATCTGCTTGTTGCGTATTACCTGCTCCCTGATCGACGAGATTACCTGTTACTGCTGAATTTGTTGGATTCATATCGTTAGTCGTAACCCATCTAGATGAATCCGCACAAGAATCTCCGTTTTCTTTAAGTTCCAAAACAATTTCTGCATAACCTCCAAGAGTTATGTCTTCATCTGATACTGCTGAAGCTATTGGGTTGCCTTCAATTATCTCATAGCCATATGTTTTCGGTGTTGCATAGAAAGCCATATTATTTCTAGGGCACTCCATTGTTTTCTCTCCATTACCATCGCATTTGTCAACAATATTGTCAAAGGGTCCATTATGACTTGAACTCCCCACTATACAGCTTTCTGCATTTACTTCAACAATGTATTCTTCAGCTTCATCCTCACAGTCCTCTTCACAATTAGCTCCACGCCCACTCCAAAGACATGACTGGAGACAATTATAGTACTTTGCACCATCCATCTCTTTTTTCACCTTACATCTTAGCTCAGCAAGGTTATCATTTATTCCATCACCAGACATTTCCCAATCTTCATATCTATCTTCTGCCTTTTTCTGGCACGCTTTAATGCATTTTTGCTTTTCTGCATTATCTAGATTTGTAATTTCAACACCATTGTGATAAAACTTTACATTATTTATTGTATTATCTGAATCATCATCATCATCCTCATCCCAATCTCTAAGTAAATCGTCACATACACTCACCAATTGCCCATTCATTAGATGAGCAACAGTATCTGCATTTCCTCTTGTAAGATCACAATTTTCTCCATCCATTGCCTCTGGTATCAAATGCATTCCGTCTACTTTGTTGTCCATCCAGTATTTTGACTCAACCGGCTCAATTGGATGCTTGAAAACTTCCTTTAAGTCAATTGTTACAGGTTCATCATTATATTGTCCACATGTTACCACTGCAATCATTGTGAAATGGTCGACAAGACATTCAAGTTTGTATGTCTGGGTCTGATCGTTTTTTGTGACAGAAACTGTCGGGTATGTTCTCCACACACCACTCTCTTGATCATAATAAGCACATTTCAAATCTTGGTATGGAAATCCTAATGGCTTATCCTCATAATCAGATTCTATCTGAAGGTTAATTGGAGGGTCAAAAATTGCTCCGTCAGGTTTGCCTTCATAGACTACTGTTCCTATGACAACATCATTACTAAGTCCATCAAAACTTCTGTCGATAATCTTCACACTTAGTGGATCGGTTATGGTATTACCTAACTGGTCAGTTATTCTTGTACCCTGTGGAATCTCTATCTCAACATCATTATCAGAAGCAACAACTACCTGGCTTCTTGTGGTTCTCCCATTGGCATCAAAACTCATCTGCCTGCTCTGCTCCCTGTTAATAAAGTAATTAAAGTGCTCTAGCTTTGAGTTTGCCCCGTTCTTTTCAATGTTTATTGGATACTGCATGTCTACAAGCACCGACTGCTCTGTGATTGTTGCAACTACTATTGGGTCCTGTGCTCTTACTGTCATGCCTGTTTTCGAGAATATTTCAAAATCTATGCAATCTCCAATGTTGTTTTCAATATATGTTGAAAACATCTCTTCATTGCCGTCCAAAAGACCAAATATATCTATTGCTTCGCCAGTTGTTGTCTCAAGACAGCTCTGGACATATTCTTTTACAGCTTCTGATTTTGATTCAAACTCAGCACTCTGATAAGTGCTTATTTCTGGATTTTCTGAGTCAAGATTTTTTAGAAAATATATGAATCCGAATGTTCCTATTAGGACAAGTAATAAAATAAAGAAAGCTGTAAGTAACTGACCCTTTTTTGACATATTGATTTTTTAAAAAATTCAACTATATAAATATTACTTTAATATTCCATACCAGTAATAAAGAAGCTGGTCAACTGCCTTTAATAATTGCTTTCCATTTCCCTGAACAATAATGCAGTTCTGGTCAAATTCAATATAAGTTTGTTCTGATTCTTTCAATAGAATAACTGACTCGTTTGTGTTGTCACAGTCAATTATGGGTCGTATGCTGCAGGCTTCAGTCTCATTTATTGTGCATGCTGCTATTAATTGTCTGTTTATTCCTTTTGCAAGATTAATACTTAGCTCGGCTGCAGTCAGTGCCATATTTGAAGTGTTTTTTGTTGCAACCGGGTCAAATGTGATGTATATTGGCCCTGAATTAAATGACTCATCTAATCTTCCTGTTATTGGTACTGTTTCTGTTTCCCAGGGAGGGAATCTTAATGATATTGCAATCAGTCTGTTTCCATGCTGTACTTCTGTGTTCCAGGTTCTATCTCCCTTGACAAATTCAAACTGATTGTATAGTCTTGTTTCCTCTCCGACACGATCATAAAAAAAGTAGGTTGCACCTGCAATTACAACAAGTACTGCAATTACCACAAAAACTGCCTTTTGGTATTTCATATTACGCCCAGATATTTTAGAGCCAGGATATCCTTGAGCATGACTGCATCATAGCCAGTTTCTGCATCTGCATGAATACAGCTGCCGTTTACCCAGATTTTTGTCTGGTTTGAATACTTAAAATTAATCACAGGAACCATTGGTGTTGAATTCGTGCATGTGATAAGAGGTCTGTTGTAATCTGTGTTGTCATCAGATATTGCCTGGACAGCGTATAGTCCCTGGTCATTGAATATTTCAGCAAGCTCAAATGTTGCAAGTCCAATAAATTCCATATTAGCACCCTTGACAGGTGCTGTTATCCAGACCATCCTTGTTCCTTTAATCAGATCTATTGCTGTACTGTTAAATGTCATGTTTTCGAGTGTGGCCGGACTGTTGTAGATTTTTACTTCGCCATCCATCAGGTAATGATCCTGCATTACTTCAAACTCATGCCCATTATAGGTGAATGATTGTGTGTTTTGGTTATTATCATTTCCAACAACAATTGCAAGGATGCTTCCGACAAGGAAAAACGCCATTATAAGCGATATTATTGTTTTTTTGTCAAGTTTCATATAAATACTGAATATAAGGTTATTTTTATATTTTGCTCATGACTCTTCCTGCAAGAGTGACCAGATTTGCAAATTTTCTCACTCCAACATCTGAGACAGTGTTTTTCTGGTTTTCATACGTGTATATCTGACTGTGCACATAATCTGTAACTTTGATAAATGTTATCAGTTCATCTTGAGGAAAGAAATCATATTTTTCAGGTTTAGTATTACCCCACACCTGGAGTAAAGGACTATATTCTTCTCTTTCATATCCTGCAAACATAATCCCAGAATGAAGCAAAATACAGTAACCTTGACTGTCCTTTACCTGCAGATACACAGCCTCTGTACCATAAGTTGAGTTTACCCAAAGGTTTGTTTTTCCAAAAAGAAAAGCCATATCATTATGGTTTGCTTGTCTTGTGTCTGATATGACAGATAACAGGTCGGTTTTGAAAAACCAGTCTCCAGGCAAGTTGTAGCCGTCAAATGCATCATCAAGTACATACTCCACCTGTCTAAGCCTCATTGGGTCAATAAATAGTGGTTCACTTGCCACTGACTCCTCAACAAGTTGAGCAATACCATTTTGTATTTTTGTCTGCATACATGTATTAATCTGAGTTATATTAAATATTTTACTATTGTGTAGTTACTCTTGTATTGAGTTTATTTGTTTCTATTCAGGAAAGAAAAAAATAAATACTTGACAAGAAAATATTGGTATATGGGAGGAGTTATTTATGGAGTGGGCATAAACACTTTATCTTATGAAATGCCATTTGAATACAATAATGGGCTATTAACAACTACTTTACGACCACAGGATATATCTCTTCTTGAACAAAAAATATCTGAAGGGCCTGTAGATCTAAGACTCCATTTTGAAGACCAGTGCTATAATATTGATGATGTTACTCAGTTAGCTTATAGCGGGGTTGTTGGTGGTGAGTTTCCTCGGCTTGAAATAATATCTGAAACGGCAAGAAGAAGACATTCTGATATTGCTTTTACCACTGCATTTTGGGCTTCATTGATTGCAGCAAATGCTGGTGAAAACCGGTGTTTGTATGGATTGGCTGCAACAGCATTTGCAATACAAATAGTGAGGACACTTGCAGAATTAAGAGAGTAACTACTCATACCTTAATGCATCTACTGGGTTCTTTTTTGCTGCTTGTATTGCCGGAAGAACACCTGAGATTGTTCCAACAAGGTATGCAAATACAAGACATCCTGCTACAAGATACCAGGGAAATATTGGTTTTAGTGCTGCATAGCCTGCGTTTGCTGCTATTGCCTCACCAACTTTTGCAACCCCATATCCCAGAAGGACACCTATGGCACCACCAGCCAGTCCGAGAAGTCCTGCTTCTACAATAAATACAAGTCTTATATCTGAGTTTCTTGCTCCTATTGCCTTCATTATTCCTATCTCCTTTGTTCTCTCTAGAACTGAAGTGTACATTGTGTTTGTGATGTTGACTGATGCAACAACTACTGAGATTAGTGCTATCAAAAAAAGTACTCCATTTATGAGATTTATTATTGTGTTAAATGTTCCTATGACGTCACTGAAGGTCTGTACTGTGAATTCTTCCTGGCCTTCTTCCTGATCCTTGAAATCCCTGAGTTCTTCTTCAACTTTATCAGCAAGTTCACCAGGTACAACATCATCTTCTGCATTTATGATAACCCATGAATATTCTCCTGCTGATTCAGGATAAAGCAGTTCAAAACCATCAAAGGACAAATAAATATTTACATCATCTGCTGGATTTCCTACTTCTTCATAGAATCCGACCACTTCAAACTCAACATCATTTATGATTACCTTGTCATTTAATCTCACTGGTCTTTCGAATGCCTTGTCCTCCAGAACATAATTATACCCCAGAACAACCTTATCAGTCTCATCTTCAAGTTTTCTGCCTTCATACATGTCAAGGGCAACAATATCTTCCAGCATTCCCATGTTCTCTTCTCTGACCGCCATAACGTATGCATAAGCTCGTTCATCATCATGAACAATTTCTCCTATGCTCATGTATATTGGTGCTACTTCATCGACCCCGTTTATTTTGTCAATATGGTCTACATCTTTTTGAGAAAGTGAGAATGTTGAGTCAGTACCTGGTGCACCTATTCCTTTTGCCTGTACAATTAGTTTGTTTGTGCCTGCCTCTTCAGCAAGTGAGTTTACATAATTTTGTATTCCAAGTCCAAAACTTACCAGAGCAAAAACAGCCATTATTCCTATAAGGATGCTAAGAGATGTAAGCCAGCTTCTAAGTTTTCTGTTTACAAGGTTTTTCCAGGAATAAGAAATTAAGCTCCATTTCATTTCTCATACCTCAATGCTTCAACTGGCTGCATTTTTGCTGCACTAAGTGCTGGGAGTACTCCTGCAAGAGTGCCTACAATAAATGAGAACAGCAGTGCTCCGATTAGTACAAGCGGGTTAAAATCTGCCTGAATAATATCACTTCCAAGTGCAGCTCTTCCTGCAGCACTAGCTCCAACTGCGATAAGAACACCTATGACAACTCCAACAATTCCACCAACCATACCCAGCATCCCTGATTCAATAAAGAATAACCTGAATATTGTTTCATTTCTTGCACCAATTGCCTTCATAATTCCTATCTGGTTTGTTCTCTCAAGAACTGCAGTGTACATTGTGTTCATTATTCCTATACCACCTACAACCAATGATATTCCGGCTATTATGTATATAAACAATTGTACAGCAAATAATGTGCTATTGAGGTTTTCTATTGCCTGCTGCGGACTTTGAACTGTAAAGTCTTCTTCACCTTTTTCCACATCTCTTTCTTTTCTCAATATTTTCTCGATTCTTTCCTGGGTATCATCCATCCTGCCTTCATCTGATACCTGCACTGCAATAATATCGATTTCATCTTCATCAGCATCAAAATATTCAAGAAGAGAATCCTGATTTATGAAAACAGCTGAGTCGATGGTGAAGCTTCCTTTTGGTTCTGTAATCCCAATAACTTCAAATTCCATGTCATTGATTAGTACTTTTTCTCCAACCCTTATGGGTTTTCCCAGGTTTTCTTCTGATGCAACATCAGCTCCGAGAACAACTCCCTTTCTATCAGCATCTCTCAGCAGCCTTCCCTGTGATACTTCAATATTTGTAATTCTTTCAAAAACTTTCCGGTTCTCATCTGGAACTGAAGTCAGAAAGATTAGGTCCTGCTCATCATTAAAAATCATGCTAGCTGTAGCAATGTATCTCGGGAAAACCGCCTCCACATTGGGTACATCGGCAATCGCATCAACCAAATCTGAAGTTAAGGGATCAACAACTCCTGTTCCTGGTGGTCCTGCTGTTATTCCTGCTGCCTGGACTGATAGAATGTCTGTTCCCAGGAATCCAAACTGAGATGATATTGCAGTACGTAGTCCTTCACCTAAACTTATAAGGGATACTATTGCAGCTATACCGATAAAAATCCCAATCATTGTAAGCCAGGATCTTGTTTTCCTGCTCCCAAGTGATTTGAAAACTAATACGATGTAATCCCTGATCATCGTAATTTTCTGTATATGAGGTAGCCTGCTACAACAATTACAACCACTATTACTATTCCCACAATTGGGCTTCTTGACTGTACTCCAAACTGCTGTAGTTCAGCATCTGAGTAAAATGACAGCTCCAGATCAATTTCTTCTGTGTAAACATTGTTTTTTGTGTCTGTGTATTCTACTCTAAATGGAATAGTTACAGATTGCTGTTCTGTCTCTTTGACATATACCTGGAAATCAGCTAGTTCATAGTCATCTGAATCAAGGTCTCCAACATATACAGTTGGATTTGAGAAAACATCAATATTATCGTTTTCCAGAAGCTCTACATTGAGGAATTTGATGTCGCTTACATCTCTATTGACAAATTTGACTGATAGTTCTCCGCCCTGTCCTGACTGGTAGATTGTCTGCGAGTCTATGCTTGCATCTATCTGAGGCATGCAGCCAACATCCAATGCAAGTATGTCTTCTTTTGTGTATAGTGAACTGCTCTCATCAACATATCCGATTGTTATAGGTACTTTGTACACTTTTGATTCTGCATTTCCCTGTACAAGGACTCTGAAATCAAATACTGTTGATTCGCCAGCTTCCAGTGTTTTTGTCTTTTTTTCAGAAGATGAGTTGATTGGTACAAAAGGCATGTCATCTGAATCCAGTTCAAGTTTAAGAGATACATCTTCTAATAGTGAGTCTGCCATGTTTTCAAGTTCAACACTTAGTGTTGTTACCTGTCCTGGTCTTACTCTTTGGCTTTGAATATTTTTTATCTGCACTGATGCGTCAATTGTCTGGATTCTAACATCAAAATCTTTGCTTGCCCAGTTCATGCCGCCGTCAGTTGTATACATAAGCCTGATTTCATTTTCTCCTTCTACTGCATCGCTGTCAACTCTTAGCTTGTAATAAACTGTTGCGCTTTCATCTCCTGTAGCTCTTCCATATAGTGTTCCCAGTTCTCTAACAGCTGATTCACCCGGGTCAAGTGTGAATGGATAATCTGGTGCTATCTCAAACTTTATATCCTCTGTTTTGTATGTACCAAGGTTTTCTACCCTGAATCTTAGTTCTACATATCTTCCTGGCTGTACCGGGTCAGGATTTTGGTTCAACAGGGTTATCTGGACATTGGTTCCTTCTGCAACTCTTCCTGTAGTTAGCTGAGCATAAGATGCTGAAATTAACAAAATGAATAATACTGTATAAATAATTCCCCTTTTCATTCTATCACCCTCATTTATTATTCTTGGTTGTTTTAATAATCTTTCCATCCAACAGGTGTTCTATCCTGTCTGCATGTTTACTCATTGTTGAGTCATGTGTGACCATAATTATTGTTTTACCCTCATCATTATGCAGTGATTTAAGGAAATCCATTACACTTTTACCTGTTTTTGAGTCAAGGTTTCCTGTTGGCTCATCCGCTAGTATTACATCTGGATTGTTTGCAAGTGATCTTGCTATTGCGACTCTCTGCTGCTGTCCTCCTGAAAGCTCGTTTGGTTTGTGGTCAAGTCTGTGCCCAAGTCCAACTTTATCAAGAAGCATGCTTGCTCTTTTTTTCCTTTCAGAAAGTGGTTTTTCCTGAAATATCATAGGGAGCATTACATTTTCAACTGCAGTAAGTGTGTTTATTAGATTGAATTTCTGGAAAACAAATCCTATTGTTCTTCCTCTTATCTGTGCCAGATTTGACTCTTCAAGCTGGCTGATGTCTCTTCCTTCAAGAAATATTTTTCCTTTAGTTGGAACATCAAGACACCCAATCATGTTCATGGCTGTGCTTTTACCTGAGCCTGACGGTCCCTGCACTGCCAAAAACTCCCCTTTTTTTACAACAAGGTCTAATCCTCTGAGGGCTTCGACCTTGACATCACCCA
Source organism: uncultured Methanosarcinales archaeon (assembly GCA_964444505.1). Classification (GTDB taxonomy): domain Archaea; phylum Nanobdellota; class Nanobdellia; order Woesearchaeales; family JAGVZT01; genus CAYUHF01. Next base: position 44,017 of record CAYUHF010000006.1, read on the forward strand.
TCTCATAGACTTTCCATACATCTACGAGTTTTATTATCTCGTCCATCAATATGTTTTGAAAGCCTGATGGATTTAAAAGCTTTACTTAATATTGGATGTAAAGAATAATAAATCACTGCAAGATATCACCACTAATGAAATGTGTTTTTGGTTATAGGGGCAAGGGAAAGATTCTCTATGACAGACTCGAGAAGTTAAAGCAAATAGAGGAGGATAGTGTATTGCTTTCCGGAACACAGGATGAGCTTGTGTTTATGAGAGAGGAGTTTCCTGAGGCAGAGTTTAATGTTGCAAATAACACTGTAGAAAATGTTCTCTATAGTGGACAGTGTGATGTTATTGTATCATCTTACTTTCATATTCCAAGAATAAGATGGCTGTTTTTTATTTCTGGTACAAATGCAGAATTAGTCGGATGTGGACATGAGTTGAATTTTCTTGAAAAACTGATTTTATATGCTCATGAAGTCGTTGCGTTTTTACCGAGCACATTTTTAATGATAGCCATCAAATAATCTCATTCATGTTTCTCATCTTTCAAAAGTAGCATTGCTGCATTGTATTTTTCTCTTACATGATCTCTTGATTCTTCAAGACAGAGTGTCTGCCAGTCTCTTCTGAGTTTTTCTCTTGTCCATTGTATTGCTTCATTAAGATTCCAGTATTTCAGTCCAACATTAAGTAAACCTGGAACTGCATCAAAATGTGCTATTGAATCTGCGTCATGCACAATTTTTGCAGCCACTGTCTTTGGTTTTGACCTTGATCTGTGCATGAGTATACATTCCATAATTATTTTGATTTTCTCGTCAGGATAATCGAGGCTTTTTAGTATTTTTTCTGCTTCCTCTGCTCCGGTCTGGTCATGGTTTTTTGGGCCATGTCTAACTCTGCCGATGTCACGCAGTAATGCTGAAATCTCAACTATTTCCTGGTCTGCTTTATATTGTTTTGCCAACTTCTTTGCGTTTTTCACTACTAGTTTTATATGATAGTTCCAGTCGTCAGGGTCTGCTTCCTGTTTCACGATTCTTCTTATTTTTTCTATCATATGTCATTTAAAATGCAAAACAAATATAAATAATTCTGTAATTTTTGTATTTATGAGAGAAATCGAAGTGAAGATTCTTGGTATAGATATTGATAAAGTTGTTGAAAAACTTAAAAACATAGGTGCCAAAAAAGAAGGTGAATATCTCTATAGAAGAATTGTTTTTGCAAAACCAGATCATAAAACTCCTTTTAAAGAATGGGTAAGACTCAGGACTGATGGGAGGAGGACAACTCTTACTTACAAGAAAATTACTGACCATGTTGAAGAGATTGAGACAGGTGTTGGTGATTTTGAGACTACAAGAAAATTACTGAAAAAATTTGGGCTTATTGAAAAACTCTACCAGGAAAACAGGAGAATAAGATATACTTTTGAGGGCATTGAGTTTGATATTGATTTCTGGCCAAAGCTTGAGCCGTATATGGAAGTTGAGGCCGAAAGCCAGGATGAGCTTGAAAGGGGAGTAAGGTTAGCTGGGTTTTCAATGAAAGATACTGTTCTTAAGACAAACCAGGAGCTTTATGCTGAAAAAGGTATAGATCTCAACAAGATCAAAAGACTTACGTTCTAGAGATACTAGTTTCTATAAGGTACTTGGACACATTCAAGCAGTTTTTCAGTAGGAACCAGAAGTTTGCCTTCAGGGGATGGAATGTTTTCTACATACCCACGGTCCTGGAGCATGTCTACTGTCCTGACATATGGACCTTTAAATGGATTTATTGATATGCATTCTGTACTACAACATCTTTGCTCAAGCATTTCTTCGAATCTTTCTTTATTAAACGGAACCAGTGTTCCTGCTTGTTTGCTTGGGTCAAGCAATATGTCTACTGCTCTTTCCCATAGTGCTGAACCAAATGACATGGCAGGAGCTTTTGTATAGGCGCTGATGTTAAACTTTTCACTTAGTTCTCGCATTTGATCTTGTATTTTCTTTCTTTGTAATGAAGCAGGGAAATCTGATGGATCCTGGGACAGACATGACCAAATATAATCCAAACATTGATCAACCACTTCATCTACTGTTGTTTCGGTTGTATCTATTAAATGGACATTGGCAAAGTGATCATCCAGTCTCTGGTAATAACTAGTCAATAAGTTTATACGTTCAGGTGTCTCATTCGGACTAAGTGGTTCTCCAGTTTCTTCGTGTCTCTCCCTGCATCTTCTTGCTCCCACCTCACCATCAACAACAAGACATAATGTCATGTTAGGAGTAGGCACAAATTCACTTAATTCTTCAAGTTCTTCAACTGGAACCTCACCTTGCATTCCCTGGTAAACATAGAAATCAGCTAATCCTCTTGCAGAGACAAATACTCTGCCAGGCAGGTTTATTTCTGGCGTGACGTTTCGAAGGTAGTTTGTTAACCTATCAAATGCAAACAACATTGCTTCTATCTTGGGATCTTTATCTGGATTTAGTCTGTAGTTCTTTACTTCTTCACTCCATGGACCTGGCTCAACTATTCTTGTTACATTGTATCCAATTTCTAATAGTCCCTCACGAATGCCATCCTGTACACTGGTCTTGCCTGAACCAGAAGGTCCCACAATCTGAATTATTTTCCCCATCTAGTACTATTCTTGAGGGGTCATATTTATTATTTACGTTTTGTTTTCAGGATAATCACATAAAAATTTAAATAGTAGTCATTTGTTAGTTATTGTGGGGAATGAAACTAGTATTTTTTGATTTTTGGGGGACGTTGGTTGAGAATGGTATACATCCAAGTCCGGTTAGGCAGGTAAAATACATTTTGGGACTTGGGAATATGCATTTTCCTGAGTATATTGTAAGGTTTGAAAAAGTTTTTATGACAAAAAAGTTTGATGATTTGTATGAAGCCTTTGGAGCTGTTTGTGATGAATTTGATATTAGAAAAGATAAGGCAATTCTTGATAAGCTTGTTGGTATGTGGAACAAGAACAGACTTCTTGCAAAACCTTATCCAGAAACAGAAAAGGTTCTTGGTGATATCAAGGTTCCAAAAGTTCTTATCTCCAATACAGACTGTTTTTCACTAAGTTCTGTGATGGAAAAATATGAGCTTGATAAATACTTTGATTTCAAGATTTTAAGCTGTGATGAGGGAATGTTAAAGACAAACCCCAAGATGTTTAACCTTGGTCTTGAAAAGTTCAGCTGTGATCCCAAAGAGGCATTGATGATTGGAGATAGTGTACCTTCTGACATGAGAGGTGCTGAAAACGCCGGGATCAAGGGTGTTTTGATTGACAGGAATAAAAGAAGGGATTATGAACCAAAGATTGTGTCTTTGGATGAAGTAAATAATTATCTGGGGTGAGGTAAATGGAGTGTATTTTCTGCAAGATTATCAACGGTGAAATGCCCTGCCATAAGGTATGGGAAGATGATAAGCATATTGCATTTTTGTCAATATTTCCAAATACCAAAGGGTTTACTGTTGTTGCCACAAAAAATCACTACCCAAGTTATGCTTTTGATGTTTCCGAAGAAGTTCTAAAAGATTTAACCATTGCTGCAAAAAAGGTGGGAAAGCTTCTTGACAGGGCTTTTTCTGATGTCGGGAGAACAGGTCTTATTATGGAAGGGTTTGGGGTGGATCACCTTCATGCAAAGCTATTTCCAATGCATGGTACTGCTAAAGATGAGTGGGAGCCTGTACATTCGGATGTAGACTATTACTTTGAGGAGTACATGGGTTATATTTGTTCTAATGATTCCAAGAGGGCTGATGATGAAAAACTGGCTGAACTTGCTGAAAGGATAAGGTCTCATAATTGATATTTTTTCGCTTGTGGTCTTTAACTGTTAATCCCATAGTGGATTTCTCAGAACAGCGATCCCAAATCTATACTAATAGTTGAATCCCACACTGGCCAGACTTAGTTTCGATGTTTTGAGTAGAACATTTGTTTTTCAGACGGCCGTCTGTGCCCTCATGGGATTCAAAAAAATCCAGAAAATATTACTTTAACTATTTAGCTTACAATAACTAGTTGGTTTTTTCAATCAAAACCTTTATAAAGATATCACAGTTAACCTTTGGTATGGCAAGATTAAGAAAAGGGATTGCTTACAGGAGTCTGGAAAGGCCTTACACAAGGTACTCTAGATTTAAGAAGAAATCATATATCAAGGCAAATCCAAGCAACAAGATTGCAAAATTTGACATGGGAAATCTTAGAGATGATTTTGATTACGAGGTTAATATGATTGCAAAAGAAGGCCTGCAGGTAAGGCATGATGCAATGGAAGCTGCCAGGGCAACTTGCAACCGTTTTCTGGAGAGAAATGTCGGAAAACAGAATTATCATCTTAAGATAAGAAAGTTTCCTCATCACATTCTAAGAGAGAACCCACTTGCTAAAGGTGCTGGAGCTGACAGGTTCTCTACTGGTATGAGCAAGGCTTTTGGAAATCCTATTGGAAGAGCTGCACAGATCAAGCCGGGAGAGATTTTCTTTACTGTCTACACAAATGAACCAAATCTTGCAAAAGCCAAAAGAGCACTTAAAAAGGCAACTTACAAGATGGCAGCAAAGTGGACGATTCAGATTGAGAACAAGTAATTTTTTAGTTCTTCTACAGTTGTTAAGCATTCATAATTTTCTTTGAAATTATCTATGTCTTGTTCTGTTAACAGATCTGTCTTACTTAGATAGATTTTCACTGGCTTTTCAAACTTTTGTGCTCTTTTATAAAGTGCTTTCTGGTGTTCCAAGGGATAAGGTTCTGTTAAGTCAAAAACATATATTATTGCATCAGCAACGTATTTTATCACAAGATATGCCTGTTTTTCAATATTGTTCATTTTCTGGAACCTGTTGAGTGTCCCTGGTGTATCCACAAGCTGGACTTTTTTGTAGCTCTCTTTTGCATATCCAATGTTAATTTCTCTTGTGGTGAATGGGTATGCACCTATTTCAGGTGTTGCTTCGGTTATTTTTGTCATAATTGTTGTTTTACCAACGTTTGGAAAACCAAATAGTGCTGCTGTTTTCATATCCTTGATTGTTGGATATGTTCTCATAACTTTTCGTGCTTCTATAAGGTATTTCAGGTTGTCATCTATTTGTTTCATTACTGAACTTAGCCTTCCATAATACTCTCCTTTTGACTTGTACCTATTTTTGTATTTTTTATAAAGAGATTTTATCATCTTCATTGCCCAGTCCACTGCACCAAGAGATTTTTTTAGTTTCCTATAGTCCAGTGTGCATTTGATAAGTTCATTGTAGAAAGGCATTAGATTATCAATATCTGGAAAACTATCAATTATGGACTTTAGGTTTCCTTCCAATGTTTTTGCTGCAACGCTGAACCTCTGTTGATCCGCAAGCTTTCTTCTGCGCTCAATTCTCCCTTTTCCTGAGAGCTTTTTTCCTGCTTCTTTTCTTGCCTGCCGGAAAGCAATATCAAGGTATGTTTTTGAATCACTTACTGGAGGAATTTTCTGGAAATTCATAGACTTAACAGTGTCCCGAGCTATAAAAATGTTTTCAAAATATATTAATACTACCTGTATTATGAAAACTACATGGTTAGTAATGAACAGATTTATGAAAAACTACTAAAGGTAGAGTCGGTTCTCAATGATCTTAAAAGAGAAGAGGATCTTATGATTTCTGATGCTGAAAAAATTGAGATGGATGAAAAAAAGCTTCTTGAAATTCTCTCGAGTGATTTGAACAAGAAGTTTCAGAATATCCTGGACTGGAAAAAATATGTGTGGGACAGCTGTGAGTACAGGAAATCATCTGGAAATGATAAGATAATTGACTTTGAGTGCGCTAAAACAGGAAAACCCTGCAGATTCAGCGACTGTCCTAGAAATATTGTCAGCTGAATTTTGGGTAAGTTCCTCTCTGCATAAATACTTTTTCGAGTACTACTGCCATTCCCTTTCCTTCTATCATTTCATTAGCTGGAACAGTGGCTCTGCCATAACATACTAGTTCTCCTTTTAGTGTGAGGACTGCAACCATATCTTGTTTTGTGATATCTGATTCAACTTTTGACACTCCTGGTTTTTTTAGGTTTGCGCCGTGGCATAGGTTGTCTACTGCTGAATCCAGCACCCAGACTTTTGGAATGTGTTCCACTGCTTTTTCAATGGGCACTATGCACTTATTAAGAAATTTTGGGTTCCCCTTGTTATAGTAGTGGTATGCATCACGAAGATCCTGCAGATAAACTGATGATTCTTCCATGAACGGGCCAACTCTTGTTCTTCTTAGCTGTGCCATATGTGCTCCTGTTTTCATTTTCTGGCCAATGTCATGAACAAGTTTTCTAATGTATGTTCCTGCCTCACACTTCACCTGGAACAATACGTCTCTGTTTTTAATCTCAAGTATTTCAAAATTGTATACATGTTTGTCTCTTAACCTTCTTTTAACACTTGACTTTACTGGAGGGAGCTGGCTTATTTTTCCAGTGAATTTTTTTATTGTTTTCTTTAGTTGTTCAGTATCGAATTCATTGTGGATATGCATGATACCAACATATTCTTTTCCTGCCTTTAAGAGAAGATGTGTTATTCTTGTTGCATTCTGAAGAGCTACTGGAAGTACTCCTGTTACTTTAGGGTCAAGTGTTCCTGAATGGCCTGCTTTTGACAATCCAAGGATTTCCTTTGTATAACCTGCAACCTGGTGTGATGTTGGTCCTGCCGGCTTATCTATGTTTACAACCCCATACCTTATCTGTTCCTTTATGGGCCTTTTACTGGGTTCACAACCATAATTAGGATCAGTTGTCTTTTCTTCCCTTACCAGGATTTCAAATTCTCTTCTTTCATATGGAAACATAATTAAGTGTATATTTGGAAAGTATATAAAAGTTTGGAAAACTCTTATTGACTAACACATGCCCCTTCTGTACATGCGGTTTCTTCTGGGCAGTCAACAAAGTTTGATCTAGTGCAGTCTGAGTTCAAAAAGGCTAGACCTCTTCCTGCACAGATGAATCCTGGTTCGCATGTCTGGTGTTGGTATACACACCGACCTTCAAAGCATCCATGCGGGCACCTGTAAACAACAGAGCTAACACAGTTTTCAGTACAATGAAATTCAACTACTGATTTTTTGGTATAGTCAGCACAATAGTCAGTGTATTTTTCATTTACAGTTCCTTTTGTATAGTATGAGAGCTGGTCTGTGTCTTTGCAGTTGGTGCATTCAGAAAAGTCATAAGTGCAGTCTGAGCTGCATCCTAATTTTCCGCCTGCATAGCCATAATCTTTGCAGTTATTAGTCCCAGTGTCTTCGCCATCACACATTTCACTGCCTTGGTTGATATAGCCATCTCCGCAGTATGTTCCAGATTCCAGGCATCTTCCTGATTCACATTCACCAGGGCAGGTGTATCTTTTTAGTGCAGGACTACTTCCTTCACAATAGTATTCATATATTTGTCCATCATAGCACTTATCAGAAATAGTTTTCATGTAAGTTTTTCCTTTTTCATACTTAACAGTTATTGTACCTTGAGAAAAGATATCTTCTGGGTCACCCGTACATGACAAATATTCTTTTTCATCAAATCCGACTGCCATACCCATTACTGGGTTTGATTCTGCAGGAAAATAATGGTCGATATTTAAAGTTGGTTTTATTGCAAAAAGTGAAATAATCATGAAAAAAAGACTTATGGCTGACCCTTTTTTGAACCTCATAACATCACCTGCTGTTTTTAAGATGTCATGTATATATAAGGTTTTTGGAAAAATTATTTAGAACTCTTCGGTTTGCTTTTTGTTTTTTCTGCTGGCTCTTTGCTAGTTTTTTCTTTTTTTTGGTTTTCCTTCTTTGGTTTTTCCTGCTTGGTCTCTTTTTTTTCCTCTTTGTTTTCTGGTTTTTTGGGCTCTTTTTCTGGTTGTTTCTGTTCTTTTTTTGACTCGACTGGTACATAAGGGAATTCCCTATATTCATGGCCAAAAAGCTCTGCCTTGACAACATCATCTTCTTTTACAGCTGTTATCTTAACATGATGAGGTGGCCTTTTTATACCATTTTTCCACATGTGTTCATTGAGGTTTTTTCCGAGTTTTACAGTATCTGCCTTCATATGTTTTTGTAGAAATTCTCTTAGTGCAGTTACTGCTTTTTTGGTCCTTTTGTATTTCGGGACCTTCATAAATTCCTTTCTCAATGGCACATTATATGTTCTTTCCATTTTACTTGTTTATTTTTGTTCTTCTCCAGCTTCTCTTCTTAGCAGTATGTCTGCCTGGATGTACCCGTCTTCCAGGTCCGTACTTCTTGAAAACTGTCCAGAATGGTGCCCACCTGGTCTGCTTGTTTCTTTTTGCAAGCCGTAGTTTTCTGTTCAAATGTTTGTATCTTGCCATTTTTATCTGAATTTCACCTTGAAATCGCGCTTATCCTGCATTTGTTTTAATATTGACTTTAATTGCTGGTCTGTGATTTTTGTTATGTTTCTTGTTTGAATAATCTGTGCCAGGACCATTAAGAGCTGCTGGCTTTTTTCTGGATACGCAACCTTGATGTTCCCGTACCTTTCCAGTGCTTTTTTTGTAAGAAAGCTTTTGATCTGGCTTTCAATATGATCCAGCTCTCTTTCCTGCTGCTGTTTGTTTTGCCTGGCTCTCATTAGTTCTTCCGCCTTTTTTTGGCGTAATCTTTCGAGCTCATCCATTTTTGAAAATATCAGTTGCAGTTTTATCAAGTAAAGACTTTCCTTTTGCTGTTATTACTCTTCCTTTTCTTAATCCTTCTATCTTTTTCTCAACAAGTCCTTCTTTTTCAAGCTGCTGTAGTATGTTTCTTATAACAGCGCCACTACCTTTGTAGAAATGCTCTGTCTTGTGACCCCTGTCCCTCTTACCTCCGTATTTTGTCCTTAGTTTTGATACTCCTATTGGCCCTCTTTCGTAAACAGATCGCAATACAGCTGCGCTTCTTATATACCACCAGTCTTCTCGGTCTGGTGCCCTTTCTTTGTGGACACCTGTTTTTGCAAACAAAGACCATTCAGGTGCATCAATATTCTCCATTTCCTGTAATTTTGGTGCAACAGTTTCTATTAACTGTGTAGCATCAACATCATAGACAGTTGCCATATGGGATATGGAGTACAAAATTATTTAAAAATGTTTGGGTTTATTGGAGCTTTAGATTAATTTTAAGCATAAATTCTAAACTTCAATATATTGGTTCTTAGATTCTTTCTTAGAAACCATACAACTGTATATTAGGAATCGAACTACTGGACATGAGGTCATTTTATAAAAATCATATCATTTTCTCAAAAACCAAACCTCTGTCTGGCCGTGGTGGGATTCCAACCAGTTCAACAGTTTCTGCACCAAATATGTTACCGCAATGTATAAATACAATCATCTACAACTGAGAATTATGAAAATTCTTCTGCTTTGCGCAACCATGGGTAACTGGGGGGAGACAAATGGCATTGTTACTGTTATGAATAATCTTATTCCACACTTTAAAAAAACAGAGCATGAAGTGGACATCATTACATATGGGCCTGAGGATGACAAGGTTCAGAGTGAGAATGTTACTATTATCACACATAAACCAAGACTACCTTTACAGCTTGATCCCAATATAATAATTGATTCAACACCCTTGTTTTCAAGTACAGCATTTGAAGCAAGAAAAAAAGAGTATGATATTGTAAACAGTTGGACTCCTGGACCACTTGGATGGCTTGGTGTTGAGATTTCAAAAACTCACCAGATTCCTCATATTAGTGTTTATCATTCTACTCTTGGCGATACTTCTCAATTAAGAGCAGAGAATGGCATTCAGAATATTTCTGAGAACCTACCAATGCTTGAGTCTACTGCTGATTTTATCAGGTTGATCTGGGGCAATACTGCAAAGGCAGCTATGGAGCAGTGGATGAGGATGTATTACAATCAGTCTGATCTTATTCTTGCTCCTTCTGAATTCACAAGAGATGAGGCATCAGAAAAATTCAGGCCTAGTGTTGAGATTCTGTCAAGAGGTGTTGATACTGAAAAGTTCAATCCTTGTTTCAGAGATAATGGTGATTCCATGGCTGTTTATGTTGGTAGAATCGCACCTGAAAAAAATATGGAGCTTCTTTGTAAGGTTTTTAAGCACAGAGAGATTAGGATTGTGGGACACGGACCAACTCTTGAAGCTCTCAGAAAAGAGCTACCAAGAGCAATTTTTACTGGTAGACTTGATGGTAAAGAACTTGCTCAGGCATATGCAAATTCAGGGTTTTTTGTTTTTCCTTCTCTTACTGATACTTTTGGACAAGTTGTGCAGGAGGCAATGGCTTCTGCTCTTCCTGTTATTGTGATGGATAAGATGGGGCCAAAAGAGATGGTGAAGCATTCTGTTAATGGTTTTGTTGCTTCTTCTGAAGATGAATTTGAAAAGTATGTTGATTTACTGGAAAACAATGATGATCTTAGAGAGAAAATGGGAAAACAAGCCCGAGAATACGCATTGACAAGAACCTGGGATAATGTTTTTGACAAGCTGATCAGCTATTACAATAGATTTAAATAACACTATTTTTTTTAAACTGTATGAAAGTTAAGAAATCTGAAGCAAAAAAAGTCCAAAATTCTCCTGACTGCACTGTCTGGGAATATGACTATCCGAGCAGACTCTCTAGTTTTGCCACTGCTTTAATTGATGGCAGGTATCCTGAAAAGGGAAGAGTTACCAATACGGAATGCGAAGAGATTTATTATGTTATTTCTGGTTCTGGAACAGTGCATTCTGAAAAAGGTGATTTTAAACTTGAGAATGGAGATTTGTATCACTTTGAAAAAGAGGAAAAATACTGGGTTGAAGGCTATAAATTACTTCTTGCTCTGTTCAATGCTCCTAAATGGACTCCTGAGCAGCACAAGGTGGTATGATGGAATGCCGGTTTTGTGAGATAGCAGATAGGGGAGACTATGAAATAGAGAACAACTACTTCTACTTATTGGTTGATATTTTCCCTGTATCTCCAGGACACAGCCTGGTTATTCCCAAGAAGCATATTGTTTCCTTTTTCGATCTTGAAGAAAAATATTGGAGAAGTCTGCATGGGTTTCTGAAAAAATCAAAAAGATTTATTGAACAAACAGATTGGGAGAGTTATTACAATGAACTTTCTGTAGCGAATAAAAAAAGCAGGCGCTTTATCCAGGCTGTGCTTTCAAACAAGAGTATTGGAAAGAAACCCCATGCTTATAATATTGGAATAAATGATGGCAAGGCGGCCGGAAGAACAGTGCATCACCTCCATATCCATATCATACCAAGGTTTGAAGGTGATTCAGATAATCCTGTAGGCGGGGTCAGGCACATTATTCCCAAACTTGCAAATTACTGCTAAAAAACTCTGGCACCAAACAAGCCCACGGTGACAAAACAAACTATAACAAATACAAAAAGCCAGCCCAGCATTGATGCAAGGGTGAAAACTCCTGTTTCTGGTTCAAACTTGCTGCCCATGTAAATCGGAACTCCACCAAGTACTGCAAGAGTTATCAGAACAGAGAGCAGTACAAGTACGATCCCAAAAAGGTTAACGACACTGTAGTGCAAGACATCATTCAGTAAATTTATAAGAACAATTGTCACTATCCACAGCAAAGTTAATCCTATTGCAGTGAATAAACCTGACAAGAAGGGTATCATGAATGTGTGCTCTTTCTTTGCCTTTGCAAATCCTGAGAGCTTTTTTATTCCGTAAACTCCAAGAATGATCATTCCTATAAAGAAAAGCGCTATAAGTACAGTTCTTCCTAGATAGAGTCTTAGCCTGCTCTGTGAATATTTTCCTTTCACACTAAAACTCTCATATGGATCAAGATTTGAAGCTTGTTTTACATATCCGCTCATATATGTGATTTGACGTGCATAGTTGTTTATCATTTCAGACTTTGCCTGATCAACACTGCCTGCCATCAATGAAGGAAGTTGATTTGACCTGTAATTGACTGTTGCACTGGAACCTTTTAGATGCAGCCCCGGGTCTACATTTACTGCAACTCTCACATTGTTTGAATGATAAGCAGTTTTTGCTGTCTCAAAGTCAAATTGTCTTAAACCTAGTTTGTTCCGGCTGTAGGATTCTGACTTATATAGAACTATCAGTGTTGTACTCTCCTGCTGATTTACTTCATCTAGCAGATCTATAGGTATACTTACTGATTCTGATAATCTTAATGGGTCCACATCGATTTTTTCATATCTTGTATTGTAATAATCGTATCGTGTGCATACTCTTTCTCTTTTAAGACACGGCCTTTGATATTCCGCACAATCACCATTGTAATTATATCTTATACATGTTTCACCTTCTCCATATTGTGTACACTGTTCGTCCCAGCTAAGACAGTTAGAACCTGACACAGATTGCACAACACCAAGAACCTGCACATCTTCGCCGGGTATCTCAATTACAAGGCTGTCAATCGGCTCGGAATCAGAATTTGTCAGCTGCAGATTCAGTGTTACTGTTGCTTCTCCTTCACCATCAAATTGCACTGAGTAGTACTGGTTTGTTGTGGTAAGCATAGGTGAATATGCAAATACCATAGAACACATTAAAAAAAGAATTATGATTGATAATACCTTTTTCATTTTATACCTCCTGTTGGATTAATGTTTTAGCATTTGATAATAAATCATAGTAATCTTCATCCATGTTAAGTTCCTGGCTTATCTCAATTACCTTTTCTATTGATGGCGGCGGCTGAGTTAATTTCAGAATCTGGGCAAATCTTGCAACTGAAACAGCTTTCCTGAATGATTGCGATGTCTCATCAAATTGTCTTATTCCCCTAATTTTCTTGGAGATTTCCTTCACTGTTCCTGTTTCTGCTTCAGTATATCTTAGACTCACTGTTCCAATATCCCCCTCACCTTCAAGTTCCAGTTCATAAACAGCTGTTACTTCATGTCCTGTTCCAATATCTCCTGCATCCTGGGTGTCATTTCTAAACTGCACATCAGCCATTTCTCTGTTTTCATAACCTATCAGTCTGTATCTTTTTACTGTATCTGGATTGAAATCCACTTGTACTTTTGCATCTTGTGCAAGGATCTCAAGAGTGGATATTAGTTTTTCAGAAAAGATTCTTTCTGCTTCATCAAAGTCATTTATGTAGTAGTAATTTCCGTTAGCCTGGTCTGCCAGCTGCTCAAGAAGCACATCATTGTAGTTGCCCATCCCCACCCCAATGGCTGAGAGGTAAATGCCTTGGTCTTTGTAATCTCTAAGCTGGCTCATTATTGAGTCTGGTCCTGTTCTTCCCACATTTGCAACTCCATCTGACATGAGAACAACTCTGTTTGTAGCATCACTTCTGAAAGATGATGAAGCCTGTTTGTATCCTAGTTTAAGTCCTGCTTCAGCATTTGTTGATCCGCCTGGTGCAAGTGAATCTATAGCCTGAATGATTTCTTCATAATTTTCTGCTGATGTGTGCTCAAGTACAAGATGAGCTGATGTATCGTATTTTATTATTGCGACCTCATCCCCTTCTTCAAGCTGGTCTACAAGGTGTTTCATGCTTTTTCTAACAAGTGCAATTCTGTTGTCCATTGACATGGAACCAGATACGTCAATCACAAAAGTTATGACAACTGGCGATCTTTCTCGGATTTCGTGTGCCTTTATACCAATTCTTAAAATGTGTTTTTCGTCAAATGGTGATTGTGCGGTTTCTGTGTATATGTCAAAGTCTTGTTCTGGATTGGGATAGTCATAATCAAAATAATTTACAAACTCTTCTGGTCTCACTGCGCTTGTTGGTGGGAGTCTGCCGTTCATGATGTAGTTTTTTGATATTGTGTAAGAGCCTGTATCAACATCCAGTCCAAAAGTTGAGAGGCTGTCAATTTCTGTTGGGATAAAGACATGTGTTCCGTAATCAGCAAAATACATTGCACTAAATCTTGTTTCCCCAGAACTTGCTTCACCTGCAGCAGAATCAGGGGTCTTTTCAGCATAAGGAGGTGCAGAGCCAGATTGTCCAGGGCTCGGAACATTTACTTCTTCAAGCGCAGTTCCTGATGAAATACCGGCGGTTCTATCTCCTAGTGTACCAAACATTGTGCGGGCAGAAAATAACAGCACTGAACCAAGAAGCAGTACAAAAAACATTACTGACAGCAGAATCCCAAACACGATTTTTTTGCTCATATTTCCTCCGTAAACCCTTTCTGATTTAAAAACCTGATGAAGAGTTTAAACAAGATGGAAATTATGCAAGAGATTTATAAATAATCGTTACTACTTTAGAAAACTACCAATAATCCTCGACATTAATTCCACTCTTTCTAAGCATTCTAATCACAGAGATCACAGGGAATCCAACAATGTTGTAGTAGTCTCCTTTTACCCACTCAACAAGCACTGCTCCTTTCTCCTGGGTTGCAAATGCTCCTGCTTTGTCAAGTGGCTCACCTGTTTCTACATAAGCTAATATTTCTGAATCTGAAAGATCCTTCATTTTAAGTTCTGTTTCAATGTATTCCTGATGTGTTTGCTGTCCAATTACTGTTACTCCAGAGACTGCCTTGATTATTTTCCCGTTTATCTGCTGAAGCATTTCAACTGCTTTTTGTTTTGTGTGTGGTTTTCCAAGTATCTTGTTATTGTATACTGCAAATGTGTCAATTCCAATTACAACTCCTTCTGTTCTTTCTGCAACTTCTTTTGCCTTTCCAAGAGAATGTCTTAATGCAAGTTTTTTTGGATCTGATGTGAAATCAGTTTCAATGTATCTGCTTGGTACAATGGAAAAATTATCTCCTATAACCTGTTTTAGAACTCTCTTTCTAGTTGGAGACTGGGAAGCAAGGATTATCATTCTTTTACAAGTACTCTTATGATTCGTGCGAATGCAGGTCTTGTGATAAACACTCCTATTGTCAGTCCGATTATTGACGTTATTGCAAACCCTTTTAGAAGTTCTGCTCCGGCAAATAATAGAGGGAACATTGAGGCAATTGTTGTAAAGTATGCTCCAAAAACAATGTAGAATGCTTTTTTTAACTTCTTTTTCCATGAATATGTCTCTTCTGTGTCGCCTCTTAAGGTTTCATCTGTGATGACTATCTGGTCATTAACACCCGTACCTATGGAAATTATTATTCCTGCAATGGATGGCACATCGATTTGCCAACCTAAAAGCCCCCCAAACAATGCTGCTGCTCCAAAAATGAAAAATATTTCCAGCCAAGTTATAATTAATATTGGGATTGCAACAACCCATTTTCTGTATTTGTATAGTACTATACCGGCAACAACCAGGATTGATACAACTCCCATCAGTAATGCATTCTGTGCAAATTCATGTCCAAGTGTGGGGCTTATTGAATCTGTACTTACCATCTCCATTTTTACAGGGAGACTTCCTGTGACAAGGATTGTCTGGAGTCTTTTCATATTATCAAGAGAATTTTCAATGGCTGCCTGCTGAGATGCTCCCTGTCCAGAACCTGATATTGCTATCTGTGTTGTTGCTTTTCCCTTAAGATCAGCTGCAATATTAAGCTGGTCAACTAACTCATCATCAAGGTACAAGTCAAGTGGCTGGTCCAGATATTGGCCTGCATCTCTTGTCACAACTTCAAGATCCTTTGTAATATTTGCCTGTCTTGCGGCTGCTGCCGGGCTTAAAGATATTGTAAACATGAACCTACAGATGCTTCCTCCGCCCTGTAATTGTGAGCATCCAGCTCTCTGATCAATGCCGGAACATTGTGGGTCTCCCATACATACATAAGTAATATCATCTCCTCCCCTAAAGACAGTCTTGTTTCCAATTTTTGCTTCAAACTTACCCTGCTGAGATAAAAGCTCCCTAACTTCCTGTTCATTTGCCCCTGCAATTTCTACTATTACAAACTGGTTGCCTGAAAGGTCTGATGCACTCCTGACAACCATATCTCTAAGTCCATATACATTGAGTCTTTGCTTAAGACTGGCCTGGATTGTCTCAAGCTCCTGAGAAGACACTTCCCTCTCAGGTTTAAGGATTACTCTTGTTCCACCCTGCAAATCAAGTCCAAGCTGGATATTGGATTTTGGTACATTCTTTACAGTGAGGCCAAGATTCATAGGATTCTGGCCAGCATTGACAGTATATATTCGTTTATTTGTCTCAATCATAACCTGGCTTCCGGGTGGTACTTCTGAGAGAATATCATAATAATCGTCAATATCTTCTACAGGCTGCGAGTTGATCTTAAGTATCCTCTCATTATCCACATTGAGTTCCTGAAATTGTGATGTCAGGTTCTTGTCAATGCTCTGTATTACAACTCCCTTGGCATAAGGTCTTGGATTAATCGCAAAGATTGCTATTATTATAACTGCAACCAGGAATATTACTCTGGAATCTGTGAATATTTCTTTTAGTTTACTCATTTTGTGTATACCATCTCATGAGTGATGCATTTTGCACCCATGTTGTGATTGCGTCAACAACAAGTCCGATGACAAGTATTAGCATTATCTGCTTGATTATGACTGATGTTGTTACAAAATATGCTGATAGCATTGCTCCAATACCTGCCGCTGTCATGGTTATTCCTGTTCCAAACGCTTTTTTGATTGCACCAAAAACTGATGTGCCTGTGTCTCTTTGCAACACATTTGCAATCAACATTGAATTCATATCAATAGAATAATCCATAAGCATAAGGAATGCTGCTATTCCTGCTGTGCTCATTCTTACTCCTATTTGGTTTATTATTGCAAGTGTTATTATCATATCAAATATTGAGGATAAAACAACAGCTATGCTTGGTACAAAACTCTTAAAATATATAAATACTACAATGGCCATAAGCAAAAATGCAAGACCTAGTATCCTGATTATCTGGTTAAAGAAACTCTTGCTTAAGGATGCACCGATTGTCTGTATGCTGTAATCATTTGAATCAAGCTCAATTGACAACTGTTCTTCAATTAAGGGCAGTATGTCATTTGCTGTCTGGTCAACAAGTGTTGTCTCAACAGTCAACTCGCTTACCTGGCCTTGGTCTCTTAATACTCTCACGAGAAATTCTTCATCGGGGAATTGATTTCTTAGGACGTTTTCAAGCTCTGAGATTTGGATTTCCTGATTTGTCTGTATTGTGACTGTTGTTCCGCCCTTAAGACTAATACCTTTGTAGAAAAAATCTCCTGTTCTCTGGTACTGTCCAAAAATTAGTAAGAGCCCGATTATTGCAAATATTGCAGGCACAAAGACTAGCTTTTTATAGTGTTTTTTCTGGAACTTATCAATTTTTTGTGCTAGCTGCCTTCTGGCCATGTGTGCAGTGAACATCTGAATGTTTATAAAAGTTTTGAATAAAAAAGCATATACTAAAGTATAGAATATATGAATCATACTGTAACAGGGATATGCTAAACTGCCATACTGCAATCTGTCAAATATACTCGAAATCCAGTAAAAAACTCTACAAAAGATTTATAAATTAATTTAGTGCATTTACAAAATATGAAAAAGGGGTATTTCTATATACTTGATGCTTTTCTTGCCCTAAGTATGATTACTCTTGGCCTGATTTTTATTTTTTCTTTTCATAGCCAGAAACCCTATGTGTTACCCTCGCTGTTCTTATCAGGAGATATTCTTGATTATCTTGCAGATACAAGTGTTGAAGATATTGATAACGACTATGCACTGGATCTAATTAACCAAAGCTATATCAACAATACAAAAAACTCTCTTTTGGAGCAGACTGCAATTTTCTATCTAATGGGTGAGAGTGACGTTGCAGAAAAGTTTCTTCATAATGTTACACATGGTGTAATTCCTGAGCATTATGGTGGTGAGCTCTTGGTATACAACAAAACAACAATATTCAATGTAACAATCCAGTCAGGAAGAAGGCCTATGAACCAATCCCGAAGAATACTTGTGGCAAAAAACATGATTCTGGGCCTTAAAGGGGAGACTAGTACGTGGAGTCCTATGATGGGGGAGGTCCGTATATGGGACTGAACAAGAAAGGAGTTTTGATGACGCTTATTTCTGCTGGAATTATGCTTCTTGTAATAACAATGTTTATGCCTAGTTATGAGCACCTACCGCAGATGAGCAAGATCAGGACTATCCAGACAAGAGTTACCAAGGCCAATGATTTTATGTTCAATCTGCACGACAATATGATTGAAAGATCCTTAAGAGATTCAAGTTATCATGCTGTGTGGTCACTTATTGAATACATTGATGATACAGGGAGACCTCTTGGTAACTTCAGCGCTAATTTCACTGAGGTGGTTACTGAGGGAACAATAAATGGGGTTGATCTGGAAGATTATGGCATTTACCACATGCAAAACAGGACAATTGGGGAAAGACTGGAAGTGATAAAAGAACTTGCACATGAAGAATTGTATCTTGACATGAATCTTTCCATAAACAATATTTCAGTTTTCCAGTCCAATAATACAGGATATACTTCTTTTGGAGTCAGTATTAATGTGAGCTGTGAGCTTGATGCTGATCTTGCACAGTGGAATTCAACATCTGTTGTCTTTACTGTGCTTGATGTTGATGAGTTTGAGGATCCTTACTATATCATGAACAATGGGTATGAAAACAGAATAAGTTTCTCTGACAGAAATAACTGGACAGTTGAACAGGTCAGAAACCAAATTCTTGACATAAACTACACTTTTCAGGAGCTTGCACCAAGTTTTTTAATGCGTTTTGAGAACAGTACTCAGAGTTCAAAGTGCTGCGGAATGGAATCCTTTATTAACCCTGATAAGCTTTCAATTACAGAAGACGAGCCATGGGCTTATGTGGACTATTGTTATTATGGGCACCACTGCAACAATTCAAAACCCAACAACAAGAGTCTTTGGAATATCACCGGCATATCTGAGAATATATCAACAAGCCCATTCTATGGGTTTAAGCTTGATATTTTCCATGCCGGGAAATACAACCTGACAGGAAACATGGATGTCCCAGTGGTGATTGAATCTTGAGCTATTATAACGAGATTTCCAGGGGATACAATGAGCTTCATGGTGAAGAGCAGTTAAAAAAAGCAATGATAATTGCATCAAATATTGATATCTCACCTGATGATAGATTGCTGGATGTTGGATGTGGTACTGCTGTTTACTTTGACATTTTTGATTGCCAAAAATTTGGTATAGACCCTAATATAGGGCTTTTAAAGCAGGGAAGTGGTGGTAAGTTCATCCAAGCTTCTGCAGAAGATATTCCATTTCCTGATAACAGTTTTGATATGGTAATTTCTCTTACTGCAGTTCATAATTTTAACGATATTAAAAAGGGGTTGGAGGAGATAAAGAGGGTTGCAAAAGATAGAGTGGTAATAAGTATCCTCAAGAGGAGCAAAAAACTTGATCTTATTGAAAATATTATTGATTCTCTTTTTATTTGTGAGAAAAAGATTGAAGATACTGATGTTTTTTTCTTTTTAAGACAATAGATTTTTAAGCTTAGCTCTCATATTATGTTTCCATGAGATGCATTATATGCGGCAAGGAGTCTTCAGAACAGATTTGTGAGGAGTGCTATCTTAAGGAAAATCCTGTGCTAAAGTCGTTCAAGGATGTAAGTTTAAAGCTCTGCACAACCTGCAATAAGATTAAGGCTCAGAATAAATGGTTCAATGATCTAAAGAATTCAATTAAGAATTGTATGAACCTTAAGATTTCTCCAAAGTATGAAATCAGAGATATCAAAATAACGCCTTTTATTAAAGAAAAGAGTTTCGAGGTTGTTTTAAGTGCATACTCAAGAGAAAAAGAAGCAGTCTATGTTGATAGATATGTTCTGCCAATGACTGTTGAAAAGATTGAGTGTCCTTTGTGCAGCAAAAAGAAGAGTGGATATTTTGAAAGTATACTTCAGATAAGAAATCCAAAAAATAAAGTTACTGATTTTGTTGAAAAAAAGAAGAGCGTGGTAAACAGGGAAAAAGTCAGAGGAGGATTCGATTACTATATTAGAACACACTCAGATGCCCTGAAAATTGCCAAAAGTGTTATTAATAAGTATGGTGGAGAGATAAAAAAGACCGCAAGGCTAAAGACTAGAGACACAACAAAGGGCAAAAACATATACACCACAACAGTTCTTGTAAGGATTCCTGACTTCTCTAAAGGTGATGTAATATCTGATGAATCTGTTTACGTGGTTCTAAGCCTGGGAGAAAATATTACTGCAAGAGATCTTTCAAATGATAAAAAAGTCAAACTTGAGTACAAGGATTACACAATACATCCCACTTATGAAACTTTTGTTACAAAGGTTCATCCTGAAGTTGAAGTGATGCACCCTGAAAGTTATCAGAGTGTTGTACCGGTAAATGCTCAGAAATTAACGGATGAAGAAAAGGTTGAGGTTGCTATTGTTAAGGATAGAGTGTTTATAGTGCAGAAATTATGAGCATTATGGCTCCAGCACTTAATGGTACAATAATATTATCGTCAACTATCATATCATTCATTCTGAACTGTATTGCCTCGATTATCATTGCCCCGAAGCTTCCTGTTGCTGCAAGGACAGGGTCTACAAAAAAGAAAGCAGACATCATTCCAACAAAAGCACCAAACAGGTTACCTTCTATTGACTTATGTCCGTTTAGAGGATGTTTTACTCTTCCAAGATGTGTACCTATCAGGTTAGAGACTGAATCACCTAATGTAAGAATCATTATAGATGCATAGGAAATTGGCGCCGGAAACAGTTTCATAGATAACAGGATTCCAACAAAAAAAGAGATAAACCCTTTTCCAGGAAACTGTTTTCTGTTTTTGGGTCTTTCAAAATTATCAAGAAACCAGCTTACTATAGGAACATCAATTCTGGTACTCAGGACAGAAAGTACTGAACTGAGTACAACTAGTATAAATATGTATATTGGTTGAAGTCCAAGTACAATAAAGAACAGTGTTATTGTTCCAATAGCTATATGAAGCAGCTGTCTTTTGATTTCCAGGGTATTTATTTTATTAGCCATCTTTCTACTCGGTCAAAAATTCTAAATTTGTATGCAATAATTATTCCTAATATCATAAATACTATTGTCAATGTAATAAGTGTTTCAAGATTATCTATTCTTTCTGCAATTGAAAGATATGCTGAACTCATTTTCCAGCCAATGAAAGCCAATATGAAGTTTCTAGGCAGCATCCCAAGAAAAGTGTATATCCCGAATTTTTTCCAGTCCAGTTTTATGATTCCCGCAGCCCCTGATACAAGACTTAGAGGCATTATTGGTATTGCCCTTAAAAAGAATAGTGAGTATTCTCCTGAGATTTTTCTTCTTATCTGGGATATTTCTCTCCATCCAAACCCAAGTAGTCTGTGGAATTTTTTAATGATGGGTTTTCCCCCAAAATAAGTAATACTATATAATGCGTAATTTCCTATTGTTCCTGCTATGGCTGCTGGTATTGTTATTTCCCAGAGAATCTTTAGAAGTGCTGATGCGGTTGATAAATCCTGTGGTACAAGGACAAAACCTGCTGTCATGAGAACAATTGGTGATGGAATTGGTGTCAATACTGTTTCCAGGAAAACTCCTATCACAACTCCAAGTGTGCCATAAGCACGAATAGTTTCAAGTATCCAGTTTGTTATTTCTGATAAGATGTGTATACCCCAATTTTTTGGAATCCTGAATAATCTTTTAAACTTTTTGCAATAACTAGATATGTAGCACTAGGTAGTTACGAAAAAGCCCCAAACCCTCACAGACATGGCCTACAGAATGTCATTTATAAAGCTAAAGCAAAAGATTTAAATATACATGATAGATAACCTAGAGTATAAAGAATTGAGAGGTGGTAAAATGGCAGATCTATTGGTTGTAAAATCTAAAATAAAAGACTACGTTAAAAACATGAACGTAGCAGGTGACTTTGCAAAGGAACTTGACAAACAAGTCAAAGAACTGATCAAGGACGCCCAACAAAGAGCCAAGGCTAATAACAGAAGAACTGTAATGGCTAAGGACCTATAAATTTCTTATTTTTAATTTTATTCTTTTTATTCTTTTCTTGAGTTCGTGTGCTTTCTCTGTATCACTTGTATGACTGAGCTGGTCCTCAATATATTCAATTTTTCTTAGAAGATAGTGCTTTGTGAGTAAGTCTTCAGTTGTGTCAAATCCTGGAACAGGCACACTCTTAGCTGCATTTGCCAAGTGATAGAACAAGTGCTCCAGGCTTCCGTAATCAATTCCTTCCATCATGGGTTGAACTGGTCAAATTTGCTCTTTAAATCATCTGGTTCCGGTACATTCGGGATTTCAGGAGAAAAATCAGGCTTTGGGGGCATTCTTGGCTGAGGGCTTGGCTCGTAGCTGTCTCTTTGTCTTGAGTGGTTTTCATATTCTTCATGGTCCTGTATCCATTTTCCTAGCTCGAGTATTCCTTTTGCTATCTGCTTGTTTTGCTGCAAAAGTGCCTCCATCTTTCCGTTAAGATTCCCCAAATGAGAATTCATATTTCCCAAATGGTCTCTTGTCTGTGCATGGTGCTCAGAATTGATGTCCTTGCTTGCACGTTTGAAAAGGAGCATTAGTGCGTTAATTGCATCTGTAAGTTTATCAATAGAAGCCATTAGTTCATCACTTTCATCAATTGTGATCTCTTTTTCTTCAATCTCCTTTACAGGAGTACTTCCCCTGCCTGCAAGCTGCTCTTTTAGAGTTTTTACTTCATCTTTTAAGCGCACAATCTCCTGATGCGGCAACAGGTCATAGTCTTCTGTCATATTATTACCTCTTTTTTATTGAATCTGTTTACAGCCCTATATAAAGTTTTCGATTTGGTTCACTATTGGAATAGTCTCACAAAAAAAATAAATACCACTATTATGTAAAAAGCTGCATGACACAAAAACTAAGGCCTATGGATTATTTTGGTGCATTTTTAACTGGACTTGATGAAAGGGGAATCCAGGAAATTGAGTTTGCACCAAGAAGAGCCAGTGAAATCTTTTTTGGAGCAATACAGAAATTTGACCTTGATACATACGACTTTGATCTCATCAAAAAAGATAATCCCTATGTGGGAAAAATTGATGAACTGATGGTAACATTGTATTTGTCAGGGCAGACCTCATACGTTGAAAACACGAGCACTCTTTCAATTCACCTCACTGATGACTTCAGGCAATTAATGGATGAAAGAGTACCTGCTGAACACAGAGAACATCTCTGCCAAGTCACTGAATACCTGTGTAATGCAGCCCTTCAGTAGGCAGACTAGAACTTCATCACTCTGTCAGCTCTGTCTTTTTTCATCATTAAGACAACTCGGCTCTCCTCTTTTTCATCAATTATCTTATATGAGGAAACCTCCCCAATCTTTTCTGAAAACTCTCGGACTTCTTCATGATAGGGCATATTAGATAAATTCATACGCTGCCTTGAGTCCCCAACAAACATGTATGATTTGACTTCTACAAAGTCGGGGTTGGCTTTTTCAATCTGTTCTGCCCACATTTCTGGTCTTACCATGTTGACTCCTTTTATCATTGTTGCCCTGATAGTTGACCTTTTTTTGGTTTTTAGTATTTCAAGGCTTTGCTGAAATCTCTGCCAGGCATCTTTGAATAATGGCTGGTGTACACGTTGAAATAGTTTTTCATCGGGAACACTTAACGAGAGATATAGTTGTGTTGGATTGACTTGCTTTAGTTTTTCCGGAAGCATTCCGTTTGTTACAAGAAACGTGGTTTTCCCTCTTTGGTGTAGTGTTTCAATCAGCTCCCTTATTTTTGGGTAGGATGTTGGTTCTCCGGAGAGAGATATTGCAAAGTGCATTGGCTCCAGGGCTGCATTGAATTTGTCCATATTTGTTTTCTCAGATCCCGGGAATCCACTCAAGAGTCTTGTCTGCTGCTTTATGCAGCCTTCAATAATTT
Source organism: uncultured Methanosarcinales archaeon (assembly GCA_964444505.1). Taxonomy (GTDB): domain Archaea; phylum Nanobdellota; class Nanobdellia; order Woesearchaeales; family JAGVZT01; genus CAYUHF01. Next base: position 67,969 of record CAYUHF010000006.1, read on the forward strand.
CTTCTGGTGAGCTTATATTGTTGAAATCTCTGATCATGTGCTCAGTTGTACGCCAGCAGTATATGCAGTTGTTCTGGCAATATCCGACAGAGGGTGTCATCTGGCAGCATAGATGTGATCTTATTCCGTAGAATTTCTGTTTATAGCAATAACCTTCATCTCTTAGAGATTTTTTTGTCCAGGTGCAAACCTTGACAGCACTGTGTTCTCCGACAAGCCCATAATGCTGCTTTTCAAGCTTTTTTTTAAGGTTCATCGGATTCTGACTGATTCAAGATTTCGTGGAGCTACTGTTTCTATTCGCATGCTCTTGTGCAGTGAGCTTGCAAGATCAAGACTTCTGGAATTTTCACTGTGGACAATGATTACTTTTTTTGGTCTTGGACTGCATTTGTGCACAAAGTTCATTAACTGTTTTCTTCCGCTGTGCCCAGTGAATCCTTCTATTGTCTCTACATCCATTTGGACCTCAACAATATCCTGCCTGCTGTTGTTTACCCTGAAGGCAAACTGCTTTTCTCCTCTCTGTACACGTCTCCCAAGTGACCCGACTCCCTGGTAAGATACAAACACAAGTGTGTTCTTGGGGTCTCCTGCCATTGCCTTGAAGTATTCTACTGAAGGGCCCCCCACAAGCATACCTGATGTGGCCAGAATTACACATGGGCCAACTTCTTCAAGTATTTTCTTTCTCTCTTTTGATGATCCCACTTGTTTGAAAATGTCTGACAGGAACGGGTTTCTGTCTCTGTGGAAAATTTGTTTTCTTATCCTGCCATTCAGGAATTCAGGATATGCAGTATGGATTGCTGTGATATCCCATACCATACCATCAATAAATACAGGCACTCTATCAAGCATTCCCTGCCTAACAAGGTTTTCAATAATAAGCATGACTTCCTGTGCTCTTCCTGAGCCAAGTACAGGGATAAGGACTTTTCCTCCTCTCTTCAGTGTTCTTCCAATGTATTCGCCAAGCATCATGTCGCACTTCTTTTTTGATGGAAGAACGTTTCTCTTTCCACCATATGTTCCTTCAATTATTAATGTTTCAAGTCTTGGGAATTTAGTTGCTGCTGTTTCAAGCAGTGTTGTTCTTCCGAATTTGACATCTCCGGTATATAAGATATTATGATGGCCGTTTCCTACATGCAGGTGTACCATTGCACTTCCAATGATGTGCCCTGCATTGTACAGTGTGATTCTAACATCTGGTGTGATATCTGTTACTTCTTCATAGTCAAGTGTGATCGTGTGCTTTACCATCTCTTTTATCTCTTCTGTTGTGAATATCGGGTCTTCTCCTTCTGACCGCATAATTTTCACATAGTCTAGCAGCAGAAGTGATGCCACATCCCTGGTTGGAGCTGTGCAGTATACTGGTCCCCTATAACCGTACTTGAATAAATAAGGAAGAAATCCTACGTGATCCAAGTGTGAATGCGAAATAATTACTGCATCAAGATCCTTAATATTAAATTCCGGAACTTCGAGATATGGATAGGGCTCCCCTGTATTTGCAACATCTACACCACAGTCAAGCAATACTCTTGATTCTGGTGTCTGAAGCAGCATACAACTTCTGCCTACTTGTCTTCCGCCTCCGAGAACACTTAGTCTTATCCATTCTTTCTTTTTTCCCCGTAACCATCCATCATATATCCTGTGTCCGGTTTTATCAAGAAACTTTCTCCTATAATCTGATTCCTGATATAGCACAGATCTGATATTATCAATAAGCTTGCTTTCTATTGCTGGAGTTCTTTTAATCAGAGGAACCCATGATGTTACTTCCCGGATCTGTTTCAGGTTTTCTCCTCTTTTACCTATCGCTAGTCCGGGCTTGTCAGTCTCTATTATGACCATGCTCCGCTGAGGATCAAACTGGATCTTTTCAACACCTGCTTCCTCAGGTATAATTTTTTTGATCTGGGATTCTGCATCCTCAATATCCATCGTGATACTGGGATCTGGCCTTAACTCTACTCTTTTCTTAATTTCATCCACAATTCGCTTTATTTCACCTTTATTGTGAAGAAAAAAATCCTTGTCCTTTGTGTACAGAACAATATTTGCTCCTTCAAAAGCTGCATCGCTAATTTTGGATTCGTCCAATTTTCCAAGAACTTCTTTAATTATATCTGCCATAAATTATCCACCTTCCAAGAAACTTAGATGTTTTCTGAAGCTATTCTACTAACACCTTTTTCAGTAATAGTAACAACGTCGATGCCTTCTCCGGTTGCAGTATCTCTTCTGAGAGCTGCAGAAACAGCCTTAACAGCCAATTCGGTTCCTTTCTCTACATCCATGTTTTCTTCAAACAGTGTTTCAAGAACACCATATGCAAACACAGATCCTGATCCGCTTGCAATGTAATCATCGCAGTCGCTTAGAGAACCATCCGGGAAAATATCATATAAGTGAAAGCCACTTGGGTCGTATCCACCGAGCACAAAGTGACTAATACCAGGAATAGCGGAGATCTTTCTAATATTAGAATAAACAATATTTGACAAAAGATTTGCTGATTCCTTCACATTTGGTTTTCTCTTTGTTCTAAGTGAGCGTAGTTTAAGTTCAGCAGTGATAATCTTTATGATCATCTGTATATCAGAAACACCGCCTGATGTTGTTAGTGCAAGGTTTTCTGTTATCTCATAGATTTTCTTTGCATTTTTATTTACTACAAGATTTCCTGCTGTTGCTCTCTTATCTGCCGCCAGTACAATTCCGTTCTTACAAACAATTCCTACAGTTGTAGTTCCACTTTTCAATGTTTTTTCCATAATAAAAACCCTTAGAATACGGTTCTACTCATATGAACTGGTGGGACTATATAAATGTTTCGATAATGTAAGAGTACTCTTAAGAATTTGCCTGTATCTATTGCTGGAGCTGCTTGCTATTTACAATAGGTGGATTTGCAGTGGGTGATTTTGCAAAGGTATATTCATGCTTTGCTTCCATCACGGCCAGCCTTGGCCAGATGGAGTTTGCCGTATCTAAGAATAGGCAAGCGATGACAGTTGTTTTTTACTGGCCGTCTGTGCCTAGGGCTGGCTAAAGATTATGAATTTTGTTCCATTCTCTGGAAATGCAATTGAAGCATTTACATCAAGATTTTTAGTAAGATTTAAAAATATAAAAGATTCTGCCTTTGATATGAAAAAATATCTTTGTCTATTATTAATATTGGTTGTTGCCTGTACACAGGTTCCTGATGAAACCTATGAAGAACTAGAGATCAATGAAACTGAGCTTATTGAAGAGCCAGAAAAGGAACCTGAAAAGCAACCGGAGAGAGTTGAACCTGAACTCCAGATGAGTACAAGATTGTCTGCAATTCTTGAAGAGAGTGAAAGGGTTTCTCAATATGAATACACTAAAAGAACAGGAAACAAGGTTGTAACTTTTTATGTTGATGGGGAAAAGATCAAGGCTGAATACCCTGACATGCAAAGCTACAAAGAGTTTGAGTATCTCAAGGTTTTTGTTGATAGAGACCAGGAAACTGCATTTCTTGTGTGTGATGATGTGGGTGACTGCAAGGGTACAAAAGCATATGAAGTAGACTATAGTGATTTTGAATTTGAAACTCCAAAGGATGTTATTGAAAAAATCGAATACGCAGTGATTACTGAAGAGACCCAACTTGAGAATAAGGACTGTGTTGTTATCAGTAATGTCAACGATGAACAGGAGAGGATTTGGATCTGGGAGTACTGGGGAATGCCTCTAAAAAGCGAGACTATTAAGAATGGAAAAACTACAATTGTGGAATATCGAAATCTTGTTGTGGGTCCTGTTGATGCAGGAATGCCTGATGGATTGGAGGTTCTATGATCTGGATTATTGCTGTTCTGGCACTTGTTTTTATTCTTGTTGTTGTAATTGGGTTTACAAAGTTTTTAATAAAGACTGCTGTTAAGGCTGCTATTGTTTTTGCGATTTTAATACTTATTATAAGTTCAATTCTTTTTATTGACCGGAGGAGTTTTGAGAGCCAGTTTCCTGAGCAGCAAAACCTCTTTTTATTTGTTGAGAATGGCACATTAACTCATGGATTCAGAGCAGAAGGTTTTGCCAGTTTTAGGCAGGAAGTTGAGGTAGAAGAGTACCAGGATGAGTTTGATAATAAAGAGTATATTGAGATGCTTGATGATGAATACAAGGTTCTGGTTTTTGATATTTCTGAAGAAAAGTTTGAAGAGATAATGTTTGAAGAGAGTTTTTCAAGATTATACAGGGAATACAGCAAAGATACTCTTGAGGTTTATCCAAAATCACCTATTTTTATTGGTGTCAGGTTTTTCCCTTTTCTTGCAACTATCTGACTAAGAGTAGTTTTAATTCTACCTTTTCTAGAAAACCTGCTGCATATTCTTTTTGCTCTTGTGTCAGTTCTGATTCATAACCAAATCTTGTCTCATTCCAATCAAGGTCTAGTTCTTCAAAAGCATGGTATGCATCATCTAATGTTTCATATGTTCCTTCCAAGAGAAGTTCCAGTATCTTTGGTTTTCCCTTTTGAGAAAAAATCTTATCTCTAATGTCAATGATTGTATCAAGTGATGGTGTTTCATCCAGCACTGCAGAATAACCTGATTTTTTACCAATTACATGTTTGTAAACCCTTACATTTGCCATAATTAGAACAAGAAGGATTACCTTATATATAAATACCATTTATGAGTAATCACAAATATTAATAAGATATTTAAATAGAACAAAATCACTATTACACTGAAAATGTCAATTAAATCATTGGTCCTTCAGATATTTGAATTTTATGCCTCTGTGGGAGACATAGTCTATGAATTCTTTGCAGAATATTCTAGAACTATTCTTGATTATATTCATATTGGGTTTGATTCTGTTTTTTATTTACTGCTGTATATTACCATTTTTGTTACTCTTGTGTATGCAGGAACAGCACTCTATCTTCTGTTTACAAAAAGAAAACAAACTGAAATAGAGGTTTCTGATGAGGACCTTCCAACTGTTACTGTCCAGATTCCAACTTACAACGAGCTTGCAGCTTTGAACTGTGCTAGGAGATGTCTTAAGTTTGACTATCCAAAAGAAAAGTATGAGATCATTATTGGGGATGACAGCTCTGATGGTGAGGTATCCAAAAAGATTGATGCTTTTGCAGAAAAGCATAATGTAAAAGTTACAAGAAGGGGTAGTAATGAAGGGTATAAACCTGGAAATCTAAACCACATGCTGAAATTCACTGAAGGAGATATCATTGTTATATTTGATTCTGACTTTTTGCCTGAACCTGATTTTTTAAGAAGAATTGTTGCACCATTTGTTTATGATGATTCTGTTTCAGCTGTCCAGTCAAGATGGGTTACAAGAAATCTTTCGCAGTCCTTAACTTCTGTTATGGGCGGCATGATTCCAATGATCACTCATCATTTGAGTCTTCCATTCCTGACCAGGATTGGGGCCAACAGGTTTATTGCTGGTTCGGCTGAAGCTGTGAAGAAAGAGACTCTTCATGAGTTAGGTGGGTGGAGAAGCGGTGCTCTTACTGAAGATATTGAGTTCAGTTTACAGCTCACAAATGCAGGCAAGAAGATCATCTATCTGGAGAACCTGCATTGTGAATGCGAGGCTCCTTTCACATTAAAGGATTTATGCAAGCAGCAGCTCAGGTGGTCATATGGTGTTATTATGGCTATTAAGAAGAATGGCAAGAATATACTTTTTAATGATGAATTGCCTATTATAGATAAGTCTAATATGTTTCTTTTGTTGGCAGGCTACTTAATGACTTTGCTTTTCTTTTTATTGGGATTGACTGGTACTATGTCCATTATTACCCACAGACCTGAAGCAATAGACATTGCAAAGTTTTTGTCCGAGACTTCGCTTAATTTTGTACTTACTTCTGGATACACTATTGCAAGTGTTGTGACACTGCTGCTTGCAGACCACGCAAAGGAGATACCAAGAGTGGTTGTTGCTTCGGTTACGGTTGGGATTGCTCTGATTGCTGTTGTAACACTTGGTATTTTCAAGGCATTGTTCAACAGGGAAATGGAATGGATGATGCTTGAGAAAAAGGGAAATTATGTGGTTGATTAATGGAAAAGGACAAATTTTACGGAAAGACTGCACTTATTCTTAGTCTTGGTTTTTTCATCCCAATGTTTAATATCGGACTAAGTATTGTTTCAATCTGGCTTGCATTAAAAGCTTTAAGAAAGGTTGATGAGAATCCAAAAAAGTATGGCGGGAGAAAATATGCAGTCGCTGCTCTTGTGATCAGTGTAATGACAGTGATTCTTACAGTTTTTGGTACTGCAATCTATGCTTTTGAAAAGCTAAGATGCTGAGAAGGTTTCTGTCCTGTTTTTGAAAAACCTGATTATTGAAAAGGCTAGTGCAAGGTTTAGAAAGATTGTGTAGGGAAAGTAAAAAATAATTGCTAGTATTTTCTGTATATTGATTCTGATATTAAATCTTATTATTGCCGCAATTATTAGTATTGAGCTTATTATTCCTGTGCTTACTCCGAAAATATTGCTTAGCGAAAGCCCCCATTGAGGTATCATGTAAATGACATGGAATGGCCCGAATATGCTGAACCATCGTACAATGTAATAAACTATATTGAAAAATCCCTTTGGCATCCAGTAGAAAACCTGGTATGTTATCAGTGGGAGTGAAATTACAGAGTAAAAAGCCCAGAAGTATTTTTCCACAAACAGATATCCTACTGCAAACGATGCTTTTCTAATCATTTTCCTGTGCTTTGTTGAGCACTGCAGACCTCCTGTAAACCATCTGAGTCTTTGTCTGAAGAGTTCAGCCCATGTCCTGCATGGCTCTGTGTAGGAGTAGGCATCTGCTGTGATTATGTCGTAGCCTGCATCAAATATTCTTAATGAGATGTCAAGGTCTTCTGTTAATACGTTTTTTCTGAAGTTTCCTACCTTCATAAGGACATCTTTTCTAAAGCAGGCGCTTGCACCAAAGAACCATATTCCGTTCTGGAATAGTTCTGAGAATGATTTTCTAATGAGGTTATTAAATCCATACTCAACTGCCTGGAAGTTTTCTACAAGTGTTTTTGGATTTTTTATGAGTGCTACTGCATTTGTTGCCCCCACCTTTCTGTCTGCGAAGGGTTTTAGCACTTGTGTTACAAAGTTCTTCTCCACAAAGGTGTCTGCATCTATTGTTATTATGTACTCTTTTGTTGAGTGTTTGATGCCAAGATTAAGTGCTTCGCTTTTTCCCTTGTGTTGACCTGTTAGGATTTTTATGTCATATTTGGTTTGTAGTTTTTCTACTATTTTTCTGGTGTTGTCTGTGGATTTGTCATCAACAACAATCACTTCCAGTTTTTGTAATGGGTAGTTGGAATTAAAAATCGAGAGCAGGCATTTTTGGATGTTTTTTTCTTCATTGTAAGATGGTATTATTACTGAAGCCTCTGGTTGAAATTCTTTATAATGCTTTTTTTTAAAAAGTGAAATAACAAACACAATAAAGATTGTTGAGAGCATCAAAAAGACAAAAAAGAACAATATGATAGCAATATTCATTATTATGCTGTCTGTAAAATACTGTATCTGCATGTAGAATATGGGTTTTGCTCTGTTTATATAGTTTATTAAAATGAATCAGAGCATTCCAGACAAAATGAACTATTACTAGCCCATATATTCTATTTCTTTAGAATGCTCTCTTCTCATGTATGCACTTGGATCTTTTATGTATTTTCTTGCAGAATTATATACCTCCACCATTGTTAGGCTGGTATTTAAAAGTCCAAATCCAAGACACGCTGCACCAATTAGCTTGCTGGATAGTTTTTCCGGGTTTTGTGCAAGTATAATGCTTCCACTTACTGTAGACCCCTGAAACATAGTTGCAACAATTAAGTTATTTGCTATGTCTCCCAGGAAAAGCTTGTCTGCTTCCCTTTTTGTAATGGTATCTAGAGTTGTCATGAGAAACACAATAATAACTTTAAATAAATAATTGATGCTTAGTTATTACGTGTTTTACGGCAGAAAGTAGATTTAGGTGCTTATAGTGAGACTTTAATCAAAATCATACTGTGTGTTGAGTTCATTTAGCCTGGCTTCTGCCTGCTGTGGTGCAAGATTATGCTTACCTGTAGCTATTGCGTCTCTCTCAGAATTTGCAGCAAAGTACATATGGTTTCCTCCCAGATTATACTGTTGTGCTATTTTCTGGGCCTCAAATGCTGCTTCTTGGGCAGTACCTGGAAAACCTGCTCCTGACAAAAGACAGTCAAATTCTCTTGAGGCTGCACAAAGGGTGTGTTCCAGACCGTACTTCTCACTTACTTGTCTTGATGCTTTTGCACTCTGATAATCAGAAAGACCAGTATTTTGATCTCGTAGCATTATGTATAGCATTTGGCCTTCCCATATTCTCTGGCCTTCCGGCGACTCAATAAAATCAATAAAACCGTTAATGGAACTTTTTCTCAGCAAATCTGTAAAGGCATCAATTCTTATAACCGGATCAAACCTGGCTTTCAACTCTGGTATTAATTCTTCTAGCTTAGGCATCTCAAGAAGTAATATGTGTTCATTTATAAGATTATTCTTTAGCTAATTCTGCTGCTATATAGGAAAATGCTTTTCTGTGGCCCTCAAAGTCAACACTATCAAAACCAGGACAGGACCTCGGATAATTCTGGACTATCATCTTTAGCCTGGATTCAATAAATTCTTCAGGATGTTCAGCCTCGTGAAAAGGGGCATATCTGCATAGAGACTTGTCAAGTCCATTTGATGATAACCAAGCTGTGAATTCTGGTTGTGTTGGGTAGTCTTCTCTTATCTGCGGTTCAACTGCAGCAAGACCGTGTACAAGATTCAAATGTCTTCCTGTGTAAAGGTTTTTTGCAATAAGAGTTTCGAGTCTTTCTCTTTCTTTATGTACTGCATGTCTTGCATCAGGATTCATTGCCATGTCTGAGACATTTATGTTTCTCTTTTCAGCATATTTATCTATATGTTCAGCAACTCTTTTTAGGATTATCTCCTGCTTGAGCCATTCAATATAGGCTTCAGATACCTGGTCTATTAACCCCTGATCATCTGTTCCCAGCACAAGCGAAAGAACATAGTTTCCTCTTTTTGTTGCACTCATAATGGGCAAAAAAGCTATCTGATTTATAAGAATTATCTTGATTAAAAATATGCTTTGCACTTAACCAAACAAGGTGTTGATTTCTTTTACCAGCAATGTGTAGACTCTGGTTTCTCTTATTTCTCCCAGTTCTTTTAGAAATGACTTGTAATACCAATCCTGCTGTTTTTTTGTGGCGTTGAGTTTTGACCAGACATTTATGCCGCAGGCAAGGTCATCTGATATGCTTCTGGCATTGTCAAGTACATCAGCACACTTCAGCAGCTTTGTGTTTTTATCAAATGTTTTTACGCGGTCTATTGTGTGTTTTTTTCTTTTTCCCCAGGTTTGTGGTCCTTTTTTTATTGTGTCTGGTTCTGACATTTTAAATACATAGTCTGAGACTTTTTTTCCAAATTTCTTTTCGATTTCTTCAAATCTGATATTCTCATCTTCATGAAGGTCATGAAGTAGAGCTGCAATAAGTATTTCTTCAGGGACATCTTCATAAAGAAGTATTTTCATAACACCTAACGGATGGACTATATATGGTGTTTTTCCAACTTTTCTTGTGGTGTTTTTGTGTTTTTCTGCTGCGTAAGATAGTGCCTGGATTAATTTTTCCATGCTAAGATGTATCCTGCTTAAGTATTTATTATTTTGGGTACAAATATACTACCCTGAAGTAAGTTATTAAGAAAAGTTTATATTGTTAGTATTGGTTACATTATGCATGGGTGATCAGGAAAGACTTCAGTTTTTTGCAAACTTAAGAAATGATGCCAAAGTCAGAAGTTTAGGTGTTGAAAAAGATATCAGGAACCTCGTAGATCTTCTGGAGGATTACCATAGATATGCTAACACTGCCAATTCAATTCATATACGGCTTTTGAACAGATGTCACAATAGAGAAGATAGGGCACTAATTGGATTAGTAGAAGATATTGGAAGAGACATGTTTATGCTGACCCAGACCGGCAGAAGCTATTTCCCAATTGAACTAGACTTCAGTGATGTTGCAGATATTGCATACTTTGTATGCTGTGATGAGTCTAGTTGGTTGCAGAGATTAAAGGAAGGTGGAGCACTTAAAAAAAGGTTCAGAACATTTCAGTCTGAATATGATCGAATAACTCAGATTGGAGAAATTAGATATTCTGTATTCCCACCTCTAATTATTGATAAACTTATTACTGCTGCTGATCCTTCTGCTGATCCGGAATTACGGAGATATTCGCTGGCAGGTCTAATAAGAAAAGCAGTAAATCATCTGAACAGGGAGGGGAATCTTCATAGGCTTTATCACAGCAGGAGATTAATTGAGTGGTATTATTATGGAAACGGTTTCTATACTGTGGATGGCGATATTGCACAAGAAGACCTTCAGGTACTTGGTTCATTGATGAGAGAAGAGATAATGTCAAAAAAGGATATTCAGAGGGCTGCCTTGCTATTTGGGAAACAAGCCGATATATGTAGTTACATGTTTAAGTGTCTGTACTCTACTTCTTTAAAACTTATGGGTGAGCAAAAAACAAGAGAGATAACTGAATCACAGCACCAATATTTAATGGATCAATTCAAAAGAGATGGAGTTATTCTGAGATAAAATGCTAAAGTTTTTTATATCTTAAAGTTAAATAGAGATACATGAAGGAAATATTAATTATTGTAGGTACTTTTTCTCTGGCAGCAGATCTGATTGTCACAGGCATTATTGGTTTGAGGAAAAAAGAGATAAAAGCTCACAACATTGCAATGGGAATCTTATTTTTGCCTCTTGGGTTAATTGGATCTGTTTTATCCTTTATTTATAGTAAGATTGAGAAACGTGTTGAGAGGGGAAGGGCAGCTGTATCTGCAAGTATTGCTGCAATTGGATTCGGCGTTTTTATTCTTACAGTTTTTGGTTTCTTTTATATGGACAAGTATGGGATTTTGCCAGACAGTGTTATTAATATTGCAGTGCCTTTTTTCCTGCTGTCATTGGTCTTTTTTATTATCATGGCTCATTTCATAGAGTGACAAACTCTGTTTTTAGTTGCTTTAAAGATATCAGTGTTTTAACTTCAGATACTCCATCACGAAATAGAGATGACTTTAAAAAATCATAATACTCATCCTGGTCTTTTGTTCTAACCTTGAGTATCATTCCCCAATCACCTGTGAGTACATCAATGCTTTCAACCTGATCAAATTTTGAAAACTCTTTTGCGATTTTTTCTGGTGTTTTGTATTCTGAAGGATCAAGATTCACAAGAACATAACAACAGAACCCCTGTCCTATTTTTTTATAGTCAAATACAGCTTTGTATGTTTTTATTGCATCTTCTTCGAGTTTTTTTATATTGTAGTGAATGGTTGTAGATGGTTCTTTAAGCTTTTTTGCAACTCTTGAGATCTGTGGGGTGCAGTATCCCTTATGAAATAATTTAATTAGTTTAGGTCTTATGTTTTTCATAGATTTGAATAATATACAAATATATTTATAATTTTTGGTCAATTTTTAAATATTTTACAATTAAATATATTACAGTGATATCTATGCTTATCATTGGTGATCAAAATGGACAAAACACTTGAAAATTTGTTGCTAGGTAGTGCCACTGTTGCAATTCTTGCAGCACCTTGCATTGCAACAAGGATCTACTTCAGCCATCTTGTATCAGATAGAATGGATACTAGAAGAAGGAACAAAGTAAGTAAACAGAACATCGAGGTGGGTGGCATATACCAGGTAAAAACCATGCGTAAACCAACTGAAGATAGCATTGACTGGTTTGTTTACAGCGGAACAATTAAGGATTTCAACAAAGAGCAAGGAGAAATTACACTCAGCGGGGGGGTAATCAGAGATGAAGACAAGGATTGCGCACCCATGATTTGTGTTGATGCTAGCACATATGCTCCTTTGGATGAAGTGACTATACCTTTCACAGACATAACTGAGATAAAGAGAATTAGTGAACATGAAATCCCTTATGACAAACTCTGATTTTTTTTCTTTTTTCTTTCTATACTAACCCGCTATTTTTATAAAGAGAAACATTTATATAGTCTGAATTTACGTACTATTTAAACGTATCGTAATTACCAATTAGTAAGGTGGATATCATGACTGAAATGCAAATTAAAAAGTGCCCGGAATGCGGGAGTATTAACTTGTTCTGGAATAAGGAAAAGGGCGAGGTTGTATGCAAGGACTGCGGCCTGGTTGTCGAAGACACCATGGTTGATTTTGGCCAGGAGTGGCGTGAATTTGACTCTGATTCTGGTCCCAGCAAGAGAAGAGCTGGAGCTCCAATGTCATATACACAGCACGATCAGGGCTTGGGAACCCAGGTTGGAACAAGATCTGACTTATCAAGGTTACAAAAAGACAGCAGAAATAAATTCTACAGGCTGAGAAAATGGCAGTACAGGGTTTCTACAGCTATTGAGAGAAATCTAAAGCTAGCATTGTCTGAGTTAAAGAGGGTTGCTTCATATCTTAAGCTTCCAAGATCTGTTGAGGAAGAAGCTTCAAGAATGTATACTATGGCTGTCCAGAAAGGTCTTGTTAGAGGTCGGTCAATGGAGTCTGTTGTTACTGGTGTTTTGTATGCTGCATGCAGAAAGCACAGGATGCCAAGGACATTAGATGAAATGGAAGAGGCAACTGGTATTGACAAAAGAGAGATTGGAAGAACTTATAGATTCGTGACAAGAGAGCTAAATATCAAGATGCTCCCTTCTGATCCTGCTGATTACATACCAAGATTTGCGTCTTCTTTGAAATTGAGTCCTGCAACCCAGACAAAGGGAATCCAGATTGTTGAGATGGCAAGAAAGGCCCAGCTAACTTCTGGAAGAGGACCAACAGGGATTGCTGCTGCAGCTCTTTATGTTTCTGCTCTTATGAATGATGAGAAGAGAACTCAAAGAGAGGTTGCTGAGGTTGCTGGTGTAACTGAGGTAACAATAAGAAACAGGTACAAAGAGCTTCTTGAAGAGCTTGATCTTGAATTAAAGAAGAAGAAATAAAAGTACCTAAGTCATTATTTGCATATCTGTATAGTGATAAGTATACCATTATACAATATATTCTTTTAGAGTGAAGTTATTAAAATAAAAAAAGAATTATTTTTAAGGACACTGATATACTTCTCCTGGATATATCAAGTCTGTGTATAGATTGTTTTCTTTTCTGAAGGCTTCCACTGTTGTTCCGCAACTTCTGGTCGCCAGTCCAAAAACAGTATCACCAGACTGGACTTCAACAGTTCCCTCCAAACCTGACTGTCCTGTTTGAGCTGACTTTGATGCATATTGCTGTACATTTGCTGCTGGCTGCTGGCTAAATTCATCAAGGTTTTGGACTCTTAGTTCTAGATCGCTTCTAACTAGATTTGCCACAAAACCTAATGCCAGTGTTCCCAGAATCCCTATGGTCGCATATTTTTTTACGGGATTTCTTACTTCTTCTGCTTTATCATGAATTGCTTGTCTGCTACTTTGAATTCCTTGTCCTAAATAATCTTTAATTTGTGTCATATGAAAAAATAAGTTTAACATATATTTAAATTTTTCTATTTTTACCACCAATAAGTAACATACAATTATATTTAATAGACATTGTTGACTCTGTTATCCCGAAAGTGGTTTACATCCCGAAACTAGTTTACAATCTTAA
>CAYUHF010000007.1:0-74809 GCA_964444505.1 uncultured Methanosarcinales archaeon
CATGCATATCACCAAAGGTGGTATAGAATATGTAAACTAAAAACGTGATAGCACAATAGACATTGTTGACCAAAACAAATTTATACACAACCCGGATTCACGTGTTTATGAGAGTTAGCGCAGTGATTCCTGCATATAATGAAGAACCAAGGATCGGCTCTGTTCTTTCTGCTGCCTGTGCATGTGATGATGTTGAGGAGATTATTGTTGTTGATGACGGTTCATTTGATAACACTGCAGAAGTTGCAAAACAATACACCCGCAAGGTCATAGTCAATAAAGAAAATCTGGGAAAAACACCAAGTATGGTTAAAGGAGCATTGGCAGCAAAAAACGACATTATTGTTTTTCTAGATGCTGACTTAATTGGGCTTAAACCTTATCATATATCAAAGCTTATTCGTCCTGTTATTCAAGAGAGGGCTGATATAAGTGTTTCATACTTAAGAGGGAATCCATTCTTTAACAGATTTATTATACTAACCCAACCAAGCTTTACAGGACAAAGATGCATGAGAAAAGATGATTTTTTTGCTATTGAGAATCTTTATAGTGCTGGAGGTTATGAATTCGAAATAATGTGCAATAATCACTTTCTGGAAAACAATATGAGAATTGCAGTTGTCCCAATAGAAGCATTTGATCAGTTCAAGTATAAGAAGACGAATTTTTTTGATGGATGGCAGAATGATCTTAAGCAGACAAGGGATCTTCTTTTTGGTTTTGGCTTTGATGGTATTAAACCAGTATGGGATATCTCTGTAAGGTTCCAGTTCAAGAGACTAAGATCCAGAAATGATACAATAATTCTGTGAGTTTCCAAGATTAACTACTATTATGTGACAAAAACTAGGAAGATTTATAAATCAGAAACACAACCAAATACCTATGAAACAAATTGTTCTTCCTTTGAGCGGGATTGAGTTGAAAGTTAAAGACTCTGTAGATTATGCAGACGATGGTATTGTGGACTGTGTTAATCTGCACACAGCCTTACTCATTGGAACATACAGGTATGATTCTGACCCTCAAAGATATGACCTTGGAAGGATTAATGATATGGGAAAGGGTGAGCTGGAGGAGTTTCTTGTGTCTGAAGGGTTTAAACTGAACAGCTGGGGAAAAACATTTGGATATAGAAGAGGAGATCATCTCGTCCTCCGCACATATACTCAGGCTGGTACTGACAATGTTTTTCATTCAAGAGCTCATGAAGAAGCTGAGGTATTGCAAATATTGGGAAGAGATGATTTAATCCAGGAATATTTGGGATCAGCCGAAACCCGTCCTGTGTGGGACAAACTTGACAAGGAGCAAAGGTGCTCTGTTTTTGCACAGCAAGTTTATGCAAACACATATGAAGTGGACAGCATAAAACCAGTTAAATCACACGGTTCAGAAATAAGGTCGAGAAAACTAAGAAACATGTGGGTTCATGTAGTTGTTTAGAGCATATGTACACATTCTACCCCCATTTGTTCAACATAATCTTTGTGCATCTGATGAAAAGCTTTAATAAATCCAGAGTGTATTTCTTCATCATATCTTACTGCTTCTTCCAATAAAAGTGCACTATAGTTTCTTACATTCTCCCTGTACTCAGGAAGCAAAAGCATTAAGATTTTCTCCTCGCTGGAAAACTCGAGCACCTGCGTATTCTCAAGATAAGACCACAAATGAGCCATAGATAAGTAGAAAAGACAGTTCTTCTCATCATCCTGCAATACTGCCTGGTCTCTTTGTGGCAGGTTCATATATGACTTGGGTACCCATATTCTTTCTGATAGAAGTTTCCAGTCAAGTCCAATGCCTCTGGATCCTGAAGGTTTAAGACCATAAATTGATATTGCTTCTCTACCCATTTCCTCGAATATGAGCGTCAGCTCATAAGCTGCTCTGGCCTGAAAAGTGTATGCAAGTGCATTCTGCAAGCCTGCATTTCTTAGATGGTTTGGTGATCTAGCATGCATATATCTTTGCTTTGCATTGTCCCATTCTTCTGTAAAGAATCCCTGTGTTTTTTCAATTCCCAGCAATTCCTGCCCAGCTTGTATTTCTTCTGCTGTTCTCTCAACAGCAAGAGAATCAATTAGATCTCGGTAGTCCATACATTATATAAGAAATAAAGGGTTTATATTGTTTACCATATAATGACTAATAATATTATGTATGATACGATAGTGATTTCAACATAAGATTTATAAATTTCTGAGTAGTTTTTTGTTTTATGAATGGCGCACTAAAAAATCCAGGCTATCTTATGGTTTTTGGAAACGACCTGGAACAAAGGCTTGAAGAAGACTCTGAAGATTTGGGATTTGAGTTACTTGAGATTGATGAAGCGTTCTCACCATTCGTGGCACATTCTGTTGCATTGCTATTTGATCTTGGAAGAGACCCGGGATATTGCATCAATGGAAGAATCATAAGGATGGACGAAGTTGATGAAGACTATGTTAGAAAGAAACTTACTGATAGAGAATATGTTTCAAAAATCGAGCAGATGTTTATGACAAGATATTTCTTCAATGAGTGACTGGAAACATATAGAAGATATGATAGATAAAGTAAATCCGCTGTGGAGGCTCACCCTGCCCGTGGGGTGTTTACGCCTCCACTTCTGAAAGCGGATTTACAGACTTGAAAATCTCTTTAAGGCAAGATTTTCAAATAATTACACAGCTGATAATGGGCTAGTTCTTGTTCTTGCCAATGTGGGATCATATAAACTTGAAGAACTCCTTGATTTTCCAACAGTTGACAGAGAGCAGGCGATAACATACATTAAACTTGATACTGAGTACAAAAAAGAAGTTCTCGGCAATCATGAATGGAGGTTTTTTCCAGAGGTCAAGGTTATTCATGCACAAAGGGGAAGAGAGGAAGAAATAATTGCTGAACTGGTAGAAGTTATATTGTAAGAGATGAGCGGATGTTCACTCCAAAAAAGATTTATACATAGAGACTAAAGTTAAGAAACTCCATAACAGAAGGAATTTCTTTTTCTTCAACAATTATTATTGTGTCTGTCCAGCAGCTCATGGTTTCCTGGATGTTTATCCCACGTTCTGCGAATAACGATAAAATATACGACAAGGAGCCAGGTGTTGATTCTATTTGTTCAGGGCTTTTTATAGTTATCATGGCAAGGTCTTTTGTCAGCTTGATAATGTGTTTTTTGAAAAGTGTCTTAAGCTTACCCAGATTCTTCTCTGATATTACAAGTGTGATTGCCTTTGTTCCTTCTATTGCATAGAATATTTCTGCATCTTTTCTTAGTTGTTCTTCTATTTCCTTTAATTTTCCTGCATAAATGTTCTTGTCCACAACAGCAACCACTATTTTGTTTTTTATTACCAGTTCGCTGTTCTTAAAGATTTCAATTATTTTTTCTTCAAGGAGCTCTTTTTCTTTTAGTTCTGCTTCATATCTCCTGCATGCAACCAGTATTGCTTCCATACTGGTCTTATTTGCGATTTGTAGTTCTTTTGCAATTTTTCTTGATAGTTTGGAGTAGTTGAGAACTCCTTTCTTGAGGCAGTCCTTGACACTTGGGTGCGTGTCAATGTATTTTTTTGTTTTTTGGGCTGTTGAAGTCATATGATCTAGTAGTGTAGTCTTCATATATAAATTTAACTGAATTGTTTGATACCGAACATTGCAAGGTTTTTCCCTGGTAGAGAATATTTCTGCAAAGTTTTCATACTTTGTTTTAGATAAAACAAATACCTTGTAAGTTGTTCTATTCTGCACATTAACTATTTCAATAAGTCTTATTTTTTTTCTGTTTATGAAAACAACCAAACTGCAAAATTTTGCAATTCTAATCAGACAGTAGTTTGGCCTATTGTTTTTCAAATAATTTGGAGGATGATTAAAATGGAATATTTAGTTGCTTATGGATTGGGATATAAGGTAATGGAAATAGAACAGGAAGAAATGCACAAGTTCGAGTATACTGTGATGTATCCTGTTGACAAACTGAATGACAAGGTAAAGAGTGTTGTCGGGGATATTACCGACTTAATGGAGGTAGAAAATGAAAACATCGAGTTATGAGGCTGAACCTGACGAAGTGGACAAAGTTCTCCTGCTGTTTTCAGGGGGACTTGACACTTCATGCATGGTCAAGTGGATTCAGGAGAAATATGATGCTGAGGTAATTACATTGACTGTTGATGTTGGCCAGCCAGGAATTGACCTTGAACAGACAAAGAAAAAGGCATTAAGTCTGGGTGCTACCAAGGCTTATGTGGTTGATGCAAAAAAGGATTTTGCAGACGGGTATATTGCAAAAGCCATAAAATGCAATGGTCTTTACCAGGATGCGTATCCAATGAGTACTTCTATTGCACGTCCTTTGAAGTCAAAGCTTGCGGTTGAGATTGCAAAAAAAGAGGGAGTTGACGCGATTGCGCATGGTTCAACTGGCAAAGGTAATGACCAGGTGCGTTTTGAAGTGAGTATTTGTACTCTTGACCCTGATATGAAAATAATTGCACCTGTGCGTGAATGGTCAATGGGTCGTGACGAGGAAATGGAGTATGCTAAAAAGCACGGGATTCCTCTGCCTGAAAACAAGGGAGAGTATTCTACTGATGAGAATCTATGGGGCAAAAGTTCTGAGTGCGGGATACTTGAGCATCCTGATCAAATACCACCTGATGATGTTTTTAAGTTTGTGACTCTGCCTGAAAAAGCTCCTGACAAACCAGAGATTGTTGAGATCGAGTTCTTGAAGGGTGTTCCTGTTAAACTTAATGGCAAGGAATATGAGCTGTGGAAGCTTGTTGAGAAATTGAATGATGTTGGCGGTAAGCATGGTGTTGGTATAATTGATCACATGGAAGACCGTGTAGTTGGACTCAAATCCCGTGAAGTTTACGAGTGTCCTGCTGCAATGATTCTTCTAAAGGCTCACAAGGATCTTGAGAAGTTTACGTCAACTATTCACGAGAACAAGTTCAAGCCGCTGATTGACCAGAAGTGGTCAGAGCTTGCCTATTCAGGGTTGTGGTTTGATCCTTTGATGGATAATCTTGAGAGCTTTTCTGACAAGATGAATGAGAAGGTTTCAGGAAAGGTCAAGATGAAATTATACAAGGGTAATGCACTTGTTGTTGGCCGTGAGTCAGAAAATGCTTTGTATGACCTGAATCTTGCAACTTATGACAAGAAGCAGACATTCAATCAAATGGCATCTCCTGGATTTATTGAGTTGTTCGGACTGCAGACAAAACTAATCAACCAGATAGGAAAATGAAGTTATGGGGAGGGGCTTTTTCAAAGAAGCCAAAGGAAAGCGCAGTTATGTTTGCCAGTGGGCGTGATGTTAAAGCTCTTCCCATGGCTGATTCAACTCTTATCCCACATGAGATCAAGGCCAGCAAGGCCTGGGTTAAGATGCTTTGTGATGTTGGCCTGATTGATAAGATTGAGAAAGACAAGTTAGTTGATGGTCTGAATAGTCTGATGGACCAGTACAACAAAGGTGAATTTGAATTGGATCCTATGTTAGAGGATGTGCAGACAAATATTGAGGTGTTCTTGATAGAGTTGTTGGGAGAAGATATTGGGGGAAAAATTCACACAGGCCGGTCAAGGAATGAACAGGCTGTTGTTGAGATGATTCTCTATCTCAAGGATTTTAATCAAGAATTTATTGAGAAGATAAAGGGGTTAGTTGATAGTCTGGAGAATAGTTCCAATAAATTCAAAGATTGTGTTATTCCGGGCTATACCCATTACCAGCAGGCTAAACTCACTACACTTGGAAAAATTTTTGAGTGTTATGCAAATGAGTTTTCAAAGGATATCAAGAGGTTTCTATGCTGGGAAATTGAAGAAATTTCTCCTCTTGGCAGTGCTGCAGGTTATGGAAGTTCTCTTCCCGTTGACAAGCACAAGGTCAATGAGTATCTGGGATTAAAGTATGTTTTTGAGAACGAGATACAGGCAATTACTTTTAAAGGTGATGCTGAGTGCCAAATGGTTTTTAATCTTGCAATGTTTATGAATCATGTGTCTTCTCTGGCGCAGACCCTTATTGTTTTCTCGACAAAGGAGTTTGGGATTGTGGAGTTAAGTGAAGAGTATCTTACAGGGAGTTCAATTATGCCTCAGAAGAAAAACCCTGATGTTCTTGAGGTGATGAAGGCAAAGGCATCTATGTGTCATGGTTATCTTATGAGTCTCTTTAGTCTTGGGAAAGCTGGCTTTGTCGGTTACAACAGGGATTTGCAGTATACAAAGTATTGTGTGATGGATGCTTTACAGGAGGTTGAGGATGTTCCGGGGATTTTAGCAGGTGTTGTTAGTACACTTGAGTATAAGGGCTGTGAACTAGAGGGCTTTATTTTTGCCCAGAACATTATGGAGGGTCTGATTAAAGATTATGGTGTTCCCATGCGGAAGGCAAAGCAAATTGTTGAGACGGTTGTGAAGGAATCTGAAGAGGAGATCAAATATGAGGATCTGAAAAAGGAAGTGGATATTTCAGAATCTCTTTTCAAGAAATGGGTGAGCATATGAATCTCGTTAGTTTAAAAGACTGGAAAAAAGAAGATATTATGAAGGTAATTGACACAGGGATAAAGATCAAGGAGAACCCGGAAAAATATTCAAAGTCTCTGGATGGAAAAACTCTTGCTATGATTTTCCAGAAGACTAGTACTCGTACAAGGGCTTCGTTTGAAGTTGGGATGACCCAGCTTGGGGGTCATGGAATGTATCTGGACTGGTCAAAGACCAATTTTGTACTTGGTTCTCTGGAGGATGAGATAAAGTGTCTTGCACGTTATGTTGATATTATCATGGCGCGTGTTTACAAGAACAAGGATATTTTGGATATGGCAGAGGCCTCTTCTGTTCCTGTGATAAATGGTTTGTGTGACATGTATCATCCCTGCCAGATACTTGCTGATCTGATGACCATGAAGGAGAAGCTTAAAGGATTTCCTGACATAAAGGTAGCTTATGTCGGTGATGGCAATAATGTTTGCAACAGTCTTATTATCGGATGCAGCAAACTTGGAATAAGTATTGCAGTTGCTACACCTGAGGGTTATGAACCTGATTTGGATAAATGGAAATATGTGTTGACTAATGATCCTGGAGCAGCTGTAAAAGGTGCTGATGTAATCTATACTGACACCTGGATTTCAATGGGTCAGGAAGATGAAAAAAACAAGCGTATGAAGGTTTTCCCTCCTTACCAGGTGAACATGGCACTGGTTGGGAAGGCAAAAAAGCATGTTATTGTGATGCACTGTCTTCCTGCACACAGGGGTTATGAGATTAGTGATGAGGTAATTGACTCTGAAAAATCTGTTGTGTTTGATGAGGCAGAGAACCGTTTGCATGTGCAGAAAGCGCTATTGCTAGAATTAACTAGAAAAAACCTTACTTAGAAATCTCCATTACCATACAATCTGTAGGGCTTGTTATGACCACTCCCTTTTTATTGAATTCCTCTTCATTCTTGACCCACAGGTGTCTATATACGAGCTGCATAAAAAAATTGTGCTGATGGCGAACTCTTGTACTTTGTGATGCTCTTTCTGACAACCACACAAGAAAGTCAAAATCAACCCTGTAGGTAATATCTGTAGTGTATAGTTCAGGCACGGGTCCTCCAAAATCTACATAGTATTTTTCACCAAAATGTGCTGGGTGTTCTTCATCTCTTTGTTCAAAGATTGTAGGGGTCTGAAGATAACCATAATCAATTACCATGATTCTTCCTTTTTTTAATACTCTGTACATCTCTGAAAGAACAATTGGAGCAAGTTGTGATACGGAAACCACTCCTTTCCTATCTGGTCTGCTTTGTCTTAGAAATGTTTCGTAAAGCTCAACAAAGCTATCTCTCTCTGTTGGTTTGAAAACATATTCGGGTGACTCCTCAAGCTCAATATATGCTTCTCCTGTAATCCTTGCTTCATCAATCCTAAATACCCTGCATGGCAGTGCATCAAAAAGTTCATTAGAAAAGATAACTCCATCAACACATTCATCTTTTAAAGGCAAATACTCTGCATTGGCCTGTAGTGTGTTTTCACCCTGTTTTGCCAGCAGATGTTTGGAGGCGTCTATTGAAACATAGTTACCTTCCGAAAATCTCTGATAATTCTTTTTGAATTTCCCGTTACCCCCTCCAATTTCCAAAAAATCTTCATGAAGAAAATTATCCTGAATGTATAATGACAGCAATCTTGCAAAAAGAGGATGTCTGGAATGGGTTGTGAAGTCTCCTCCTTCTCTTATTCGCACATGCTCGTAGAAACCTTCTTCAGGGTTGAACAGGTTCTCCTGCATGTATTCATCAAACCTAAGACTTCCACCTGCAGACTGCAATAATGTTACTAGTCTTTCCATGATTGTCTTGAAAAGCGCTGAATATTTAACTCTTACTAAAAGTACCACTTAACAATAGAAAAATATATATAGGTCTTTTTTTAGATTGCTTTTATGGTTGAAGATATTGTTGAGCAATTATTAGTGCACAATGTTCGTGAAATACCATGCAGATTTGTGAATTCAAGGGTTTTTAGATATAAGCTTGGCCTTGTTGATAAAGTAAAATGCAGACCGTCAGAAAAGGTGGACACAAGGCCGGAAGATATTGCAGCAGTTGCAGGAGAATATGTTATTGATGTTCCTGTTTTGTCCCGCAAGCAGAAACCCAGGCACATTAATTACCCTTCTGCTAATCTTTGTGAAATGTCTATCCCTGAGGTTGTAGAGTATGATCTTGACTATGAAGAGGTGGCAAGGAGATTTTTAGAACAAGAATATCCCGTGCCCGCAACTCTTGTAGCAAAATTCACAAGGGGTTCTCCCAACTATTTAACTCCTCATGTGCTGAGTCCAAGATATGATCCGATAAGAGAATACATGCCTTTGTTTTTTTCTGATGAAATAGACCTAGTTGATCGGGAACTTAAGCTTTGGGAAAGACTCAAACAGGTAGAGGTCAGAGTTGATTTTGGGTACAACCCATATGATCATGCCAGAACAAAAAGAGAAGCCATTGCAAATGTTTTCAATGGTTTTAGCGGTTTTTTCAGGGGATTTTTTTCCAAAAAGACTATTCAAACTCTTTATTCAGCTGCTCAGCATGATCCTGAAGTAAGAGAGATTGTTCTGGATAAGATAGATGACTGGTGGGATTTCAGTGTTTTCAGAGGTTCCAATGAAAGTACCTGATAAATTAGGAAATGTTCTGGAGTATTTTGTAGATTACAAGCGTGCAAAGCAGGAAGGAGAATTAAGTGAATTCTATCTTCAAATATTTATTCAGAGGCGCGATGATTACATGGATGAACTCCCTGAGCAAGATGTAAGAAATTCTGTTTCCATTGATGAAAATGGACACTTTGTGGAACTTGCCTACAAATGCAGAGGTCATTATATAATTGGTTTGTGTTTCCAGCTTCAGTCTGCAGTCAGGGATGGAGTTATCAAAGATGGTAGTCTGATCAGCAGAATTCAGGAGCTCGGCCATCATGATTTCAGGTTTCATCACGGGGAGTTTACTACACCTGATGAGATTGATATGATGAATAGTGTTCTGGATGATGTAATTGAGTATCTTGATGTTTCCGAATAGGTTTTTGTAACCGATACATTTATATAGAACTGGTTGTTTACTTTTGGTTAGAAATCTGAATAAAAAAATAACGGAGGGGTTAATATGCCACAAAATGTACAACCTATATTTATACTGCCGGAGGACTCTCAGAGAACTACTGGTAGAAATGCGCAAAGAACAAATATTATGGCTGCTGAAGCAGTAGCCGAGACCGTCAGAACAACTCTTGGTCCAAAAGGAATGGACAAGATGCTTGTTGATTCTCTTGGAGATGTTGTTGTGACAAATGATGGTGTAACAATTCTAAAGGAGATGAGTATTGAGCACCCATCAGCAAAGATGATTGTTGAGGTTGCTAAAACTCAGGAAGATGAAGTTGGTGACGGAACAACCACAGCTGTTGTGCTGGCTGGTGAACTTCTAAAAAAAGCAGAAGACCTGCTGGAAAAAGATATTCACCCTACTGTACTTGTCAAAGGGTACAACATGGCAGCAGAAAAGGCACAGGTTGTCCTAAACAACATTGCAAAAGATGTGTCAACAGATGACACAGATCTTCTAAGAAAGATTGCAATGACTGCCATGACAGGTAAGGGAGCTGAAGCTAACAAGGGCAAGCTTGCTGAACTGATTGTCAGAGCTGTAAAGCAGGTTGCAGATGAAGAGAATGGCAATATTGTGATTGACATTGACAATATCAAGATTGAAAAGAAAGTTGGTTCTGGGGTGGAGGACACTGAACTTGTTGAAGGTCTTATTCTTGACAAGGAAAGGGTTCATCCAGGAATGCCACGGATTGTGAAGGATGCAAAGATTGCTTTGCTGAATGCACCTGTGGAGATAAAAAACCCTGAGACAGAGGCAAAGATCCAGATAACAGACCCGACCCAGATGCAGTCATTCCTGTCACAGGAAGAAGGCATGCTGAGAAAGATGGTCGAGAAGATTGCTGATTCTGGAGCAGATGTTGTCTTCTGCCAGAAGGGTATTGACGACATTGCACAGCACTTCCTTTCCAAAAAAGGAATCTATGCACTAAGAAGAGTTAAAAAGAGCGACATGCAGCTTCTTGCAAGAGCAACAGGAGGAAATGTTGTCTCAAACATTGAAGACCTTGAAAAAGAAGACCTTGGTTTTGCAGGTATTATTGAGGAAAAGAAGGTCGGAGATGAGCACATGACTTATGTCAGGGACTGCAAGAATCCAAAGTCGGTGACTATTCTTGTGAGAGGAGGAACAGAGCATGTTGTTGCTGAAGTAAAGAGGGCAATGGATGATGCTGTAGGCGGTGTTGCTTCTGCTCTTGTGGGCGGAAGAGTTGTGGCTGGTGCAGGTGCTCCTGAGATGGAGGTTGCAAGAAACCTAAGAAAGTTCTCAGAGAGTTTATCAGGAAGAGAACAGCTTGCTGTTGATGCATTTGCTGATGCAATGGAGATTATTCCAAGAACATTGGCTGAAAATGCTGGGCTTGACCCTATTGACATCTTGACTGACCTGAAGTCAGAGCATGACAAGGGCAACAAATGGCATGGTGTTGATGTGTTTGAGAAAAAGGTTGTTGATTCCTGGAAAGCAGGAGTTATTGAGCCTTTGAAAATCAAGACACAGGCAATAAAATCTGCCTCAGAAGTTGCAACTATGATCTTAAGAATTGATGATGTTATTGCATCTTCGGGATCAGGCAGAGACCAACCACAAATGCCTCCAGGAGGCATGGGTGGAATGGGCGGAATGCCCTATTAACTTTTTTCTTTTTTTCCATAATTCTTATATACTTTCTAATCATTACCAAAGTTATGGGAATACTTGATCCAATTAAAAGATTCTTCGTGCCTTCAGGGATGAACCAACCATATGATGATCTGACAAGAAAAATAATGAGCGAGAAACCTGTACCCTCATCTGGTAATTTAGAAAAAATTGCGAAGACTGCTTATGACCTTGTCAACTTAATGTCTGATTTAATAAATATTGCAAACTCTTCTCATAATGACAAGAGAGAATCAGCTTTTATAAGGATTTCTGCTATTGCATATGAGCGAGCAACAGAGCTTGATAAATTAATGAAGACCCTCAAAAGACAAGTTGGTGATAAAAAATGGAGAAAAATCTCAGAGTTCACAGCATACTCAAAACCAGTGAATCCTGTATTTAAGGGCTTTTCAAAGATAAATGATAGTGAAAAAGTTTTCAACACACTAATTAATTATATTGGATTATTTGAAACAATAGAGGGAATGGCAAACTCTTTTCTTAAGTATATCCAGAACAATTCATAATTCCCAAATATTTATATACCAAATTTGGATTATTTTTTATATGGATGAACTAATCAGAAAATATGCACTGCATAATGCCATCAGATATAATGGAAAGGCTAATGTGGGAGCGGTTATTGGCAAGGTGTTTTCTGAAAAGAAAGTAGACGATCCAAAAAAGCTTTCCCAAAAGGTTAGGGATGTTATTTCTGAGATCAACAAGATGGATGTCAAGGACCAGGTTGCTGAGCTAAAAGAGATTGCGCCTGAGCTTCTTGAAAAACCTGACACAAAGGAAAAAAAGGAATTACCTGAGCTTCCAAATGCTAGGGTAGGAGAGGTTGTCACGAGGATTCCTCCTGAACCAAGTAAATATAATCATATTGGTCATGCTTTGAGTTTTCTTATTAACTACATGTATTCAAAAAAATACAAAGGCGAGTGCATCATAAGGTTTGAAGATACTAATCCTCTAAAGGCAAAGCAGGAGTATGTTGATGCCATGAAACAGGATGTTATGGAGTATCTTGATATCAAACCTGACAAGATTATTTTTGCTTCTGACAATCTTGAAAAATTGTACGGATATGCTGAACACCTGATCAAAAACCAGAAAGCATATGTGTGCAGCTGTCCCCAGGCCAAGATGAGAAGATTGAGGCATGAGGGTGTAGGGTGTGAGTGCAGGGAAAAGCCTCATGAGTTTAATATGAGGCAATGGGAAAACATGAAGGACAGAAAGTATCAGGAAGGTGAGGTTGTCTTGAGACTTAAGGGTGATATGGAATCAGAGAATCATGTTATGAGGGATCCTGTAATTTTCCGACTTGTTTACAAAGAGCATTACAGACAGGGTAAAAAATACTGTGTATGGCCAATGTATGATTTTGAAAATGCTGTTGAGGATTCAACAAATGGAGTTACTCATATTCTAAGAAGTAATGAGTTTGGTACTATGAGAATTGAGCTCCAGAATTATATCAAGGATTTGCTTAAGATTCCAAAGCAGGAGATCATTCATTATGGCAGGTTCAATATTATTGGTGCCACAACAAAGGGAAGGGAAATTAGAGAAAAGATTGAGAACAAGGAAGTGATTGGCTGGGATGACCCAAGACTTGTCACACTAAGGGCTCTTAAGAGAAGGGGAATTGACAAGAGGACTTACTATGATCTCGTTCACAAGTGGGGTCTGAACCTGAGTGAGACTAATGTTGACTGGGACCTTATTGCTGCAACCAACAGGCAGATTATTGACCCTGAGGTCAACAGGTATTTTTTTGTTAATAATCCTGTAAAAATTAAGGTCAAAGGTGCACCTGACCAGATTGTAAAACTACCGCTGCATCCTGATTTTCCAGAACGAGGAGAGAGGAGTTTTTCAACCTCTGATGTTTTTTATATTGCCAGAAAAGACTATGACAGAATTGAGGATGGAAAACTCATAAGATTGATGGACTGCCTGAACTTCAGAAAGCAGGGAGAGGAGTTTGTTTTTGATTCTGTTGAGTACGAAAAGTACAGGAAAAAGGGCAAAATGATTATTCACTGGCTTCCTGTAAATCACATCAAGGTGAATATTAGGATGCCTGATGCATCTATGATGTCTGGTATTGGTGAAGAGACCATGAAGCAGGTGGAGGAGGATGATGTTATTCAGGCTGCAAGGTTCGGATTTTTAAGATTGGACAATAAAAAAGATATGACTTTCTGGTATACTCATGATTAGTCCATAAGATGTTGTTCTTCTACTTTTGAGAAATATGCTGATCCCAGTACTGCAATTCCTACCATCATAAAAGCTATACTAATGGATTTTTCCATGATCAGTCCGACTACCGGAAGAATCAAGGCCTGAAATAGTCTCTGAAAAACAGATATGGTTGATACTACTGTTGCCCTGTTTCCTGATTCAATGTATTTGTTCATGTAGCTCTGAAAAAGCACTTTTCTTGATAGCCCAAATCCAGAGATTAATACGAGCATTATGATCACAGGAACAAGATAACTGAATAATCCGATCAGAATGAATGCCAATCCTGGGATAATTGCACTCAGCAGAAGGTATTTCCTTTTTCCACCAATTGATTTTTCCAGCCAGCCAAAGCTGTTCATAAATATTATCTGGCTCCCGCTGATTGCTGCGTGTACAAAACCAAAGTATGCTATTGGAACATTTATCTCCTTTAGAAGCGGCTGGTACATCCATATCATTGCAAAGCTTAGTGTGGATATTGCTATTGCATCAAACGAAAGTATCTGCAGTACCTTATGGTTTTTCAGATGGTGCCACCCTGACTTTACCATTTTGAGATATGATTCAGGCTTTTTTTCTACTTGTGGCTCTTTTAATGTAAGTGCAAGTATTCCTCCCAGTAAGAAGGGTACTGCCATAAACATCATTGTATATCTTAACCCAAAATAGTGTGCTATCAGGCTTCCTATGGGTGCTGCTGTCATAATCGCTACCATTTCAAAAGTTCCAAGTCTTCCAAAGATTCTTTTTGATTTATCTTCCTGTCCAATCTGCTTTAATGTATCATAGACTAAGGCCTCAGTTGTTCCAGAAAAGAGTGCATTTGAGAATGCAAATAAGAACTCACCAATTATAAAAAGAAGCATTAGTGGATAGGAAGAGTAAATAACAGAAGCTACCGCTACAATAAGTGATGCAAGGACTATTGTCTGCTTTCTTCCAAAATAGTCTGCCATTGCACCTGATGGAATTTCTAAAAACACAATAAATACTGAAAAAAGAGACTGCAAAAATAATGCCTGGGAAACACTTATCTGTCCCCAGTCTGTAAAAAATATAACAAGCACACCTCCGATAAAATGAAAACTTCTAAGAAACCTAATCACATACATCTTCCAGATGTTTGATTTCATAGAAACTCAACTGATGTGCTTTTGGTTCGGGTTTTTATGTACTTATTCTGTAAAACATCCTGGATTAGTTTTTCTGGTTCTGTATATTTTCTCTTGATTTCTGCAAAGATCCTGCCTTTTCTAACATAAGTTTCCTTGTGCTGCTCTTTGAATTTTTCAACGTGTCTTTTGTTTTTGAGCGGGGGTCCGGGGTGCTCCTTTATGATGTGGAGCTTTTTGTGGGGTACTATGTACCACAATATTCCCTTGTCTTTCCATTCCCATCCAGAATCAATTATTTTAAAATCATGGGATTTGAGCTGGTGCTTGATGTACTGGTAGGATTTCATGAGTTTTGCTCCCACAACATCTTTTTTGCCTTCTACTGGCTCTGCTTCTATGTATATTAGTCTATTCTGTTTTGCTTTTTCCAACAGAGCTTGTTTTGTTAGTTCTTCTTTGTGAAAAAAATCTTTAGATGGGTCTTTAAGAAAATCTTTTGCTCGCGTTTTGAATTTTTTGAATTTTTTCATTGTCAGTGCTGCAGCTGCGTTTCTGTCTGGCTGTATTGGGTCTATTAAAATAAGCGGGCTTCTTTTGGATTTGTTTATTTTTGTGCCATGGTTTTCAGGGTCAATTCTTGTGTATGGTTCCCAGTCCTGGGATGCTTTAAGCAGTTCCATAAAACCACCATAGTGGATTGTAAGTATGTCCACAACATGTCCAGAGAATCCTCCAATATATGATTCTGCTCCATAGAGTCTGTTTGCTTTCATGAACTTTTTTGTGAGAATTATCTGGTCAATTAATTCAGGGTGGCTGGCGGTTTTTCTTTTTACCCAGTTTACGTGAAGTGGTGATGCGTCTGTTACATTTTCTGCCTGTTCAGGGCTTTTAATATCAAGTACTGGTACAACCTCAAAATTAATTCCCTTATATTTAAATTTAAAGTAGTCTCTTGATCCTGGAACTCTTTTTGGTTCAAAGTTTTCCAAAACTTTTTCCAGTAAGATAGAAAGGTCTTCTTTTCTGTAGCTGTAATCAAACTGTGCAAAAAGGTCAACATCAAAGTCTCCCTTAAGCATTGTTCCTTTTGCTGCTGAGCCGCCAAGTGCAATTTTTGCATTAATGTTTTTTGTCTCAAAAGACATATCAATTTCCGAGATTACTTCTTCTACATTACCCAGTAGAATTTCTTTTTCCTTTTGGGATAGCTTGTTTTCTGTAATTATCTTTTGAAAATCCATAAAGTGTTCTGATAAGAATTAGTATAAAAAATTATCCCCTAGACTATGTACTTCCACCAGTTATTGTAGATTCCGTGTGTCTGACCTGGTTTTGTCGGGATGTGTCCAAGCCACCATTTCATGTAGCCATACTGGTTGCATCCCCATTCTGTACAATCTATTGTTTTTTTGTCTCCAGTAAGGTCAGGATAATTATACCAGTCATCACAGTCTGACTCTACTTGTGCTGACCCTGTGTTGTATTCATAGTGGCACTTTGCTGTGGGCGGGAAATGACAGTTACCGCAGTTTGCTTCTGGTTGAACTGGAGGCATATCATCACAGGCCCCGTAATTATATCTGTAGTAGTTTCCGTCAAAATCCTGCCAGAGTGCTGGCTGAAAATTCCTCATTGTCCCTTCTACTCTGTGACCCATATCATGAAGCATCTCTGTTACGCTTCTTTCATAATTATATCCCATGATGTGAAGTGGTTCTGTGCACGATGTGTCATCTATGACGGGCCCGTTTGTCCACCATGCATCTGGACCTGTCATGCAGGCTTCATAAAAACCAAAGTAAGGACCTCCAAACAGCCAAATTTCATCAACATTTCTTTCACATAAATCATAAGTCTCAATAACCCAGTTGTAATCCATGATATCTGCATCATGGCAGTTATCTCTCTCCTGCATACAATCCAGATATGTACTATCTGTGTACTGAAACCCGTCATTTTTTAAAGGAAAAAAGTCATATTCATCTTTTGATTGAACAATATAGTTCACATAACCACCAGTTATCTCATTCATGTCGTCCATGTATTGGCTGATAAGTTCGTCAGGCTCATTCCAGCCATATAAAGATATCAGGTCACCTGAATGCGACTCAATGTAAGGATTAAAGATTATTACTGCCACTTTCACATCTGCTATTTCTCCTTCATCATTGTTATCTTGATGATTAGGAAGGTCCGCAAGTGGGTAAGAAAGCAAGGCGCCTCGATTCACACCTCTGAGTGCATATTCAATCCTATTAATCCTGGATTCGAAACACAAAACATGCGGACTTGGTATTCTCAGATCCTTAACTGTATGTGCTGACTCGAATTTACCATCTCTATAGAAGTAGATATTTTTTCCAGTACTGTAACTTTGTTCTGCATAAGGCATATCATTAAAATCAGGATCTCCAGCCAAGTCTGCCATGCATACCTTGGTGGTCTTTGAAGGTATAGTTATTGAATACTTCTTAACTGAGCCAAAACTGGATTTTGAAATTTCAACACTTTCAGCAAGCTTTTTATTGAACTTTATTATCTGGGCCTGATGCGAACTTTCGAGCATGCCTTTTATTACCATATTGCCAAAGATAACCACTATTGCAATAATTATGATGGACAGAATAAAAACTATTATTGTAGAGTTAATCTGGCCTCTTTTCATACAGTTATAATAGTAGAATAGTATTTAATACTTATCCTGCTTGATGTTCATGATGTTTTCTTTTGCCTGCAGTTCCTTGAACCATGGCTCCAGCTGAATCTGGGGTTCTCTTTCAACAAATCTTTTAACAATGGGAACTCCTTTTTCAAGAAGATTTGTGCAGTACCTGCTTGCCAGAAAAGTACTCATATTGGTCTTTGTGGCAATTTCCTCGTAGCTGAGGAAATCTTCTGATGTGTACAGGGCAAGAAAAACCTGTTTTTCTTTCTCACTTAGCTGAACTTCTCTGAGAGCATCTCTCACATACTCTAGCTCATCATCTGTGCAGACCATCATAATTAACTCTTCGAGTTTTTCGTTTAATTTGTCAATTTTTCTCTCGAGTTTCTGGATGTATTCATAGTTGGCCTGGACTTCGTTTGTGTTCTGGTTTATTGAGTCAAGATGGTCATCCAGCTCTTCTTTTATTTTCTTGAATGTTCTTCTAAGTTTGGCTTCCCTCACCATAATATCTGGTTTTATCAGGGGGCTTAAATATTTTACTGAAGAGAGTATGACCTTAAACTAATTTAGTAGAATACTACTGCTTCCAGTTGGGAAAAATTGCATTTACTCAGCCTAAAGTTCTAATAAAGATGAGGATATACCAGACTATTAATGTACTCCTCAATATTTGTATAACCATCACCGTCCCTATCCCCTGATGCGTCAAATGCATAATTAGGGTCCAAACCATGAGCAGTCTCCCATGTGTCAGGCATGCCGTCATTGTCTGTATCTACTGGGGGGGTGCCCGAACCAAGAGCAGGGTAACCGTAGGGGTTGTCTATTATTCCGTCTCCATGGGTTGAGGTACCTGTTCTCACTTCCTGGACTATCCTCCTGTCAATTGCATCTCTACCTAAGCTTGCACCAGCCTTATCAAGGACTTCATCATATGCTGTGCTTGCATCAGTTGTTGTAACCTGTGCTACTGGCAGTGGCGAGCTTAATCGAGAAAGACCTCCATCCATTATCTGCCAGTCTGTTCTGGAGGATCCTTCCAATATATTTCCTGATGCATAGACTTCTGTTCTGCTGTTTCCCAAAAAAACATTATTCCTATTATTTGATGTTGCCGGACCGTTCTTAAAGTAGTTGTTCACAAAGTTAACATCAGGATATTCATCATCACCACTATACCCTGCCCTCATCCTCCAGTTGTATACAACATTGTTTCTGAAGTCAATAATCGGACCTGGGTCATGATTGTCTTTTCCCGAAAACCTTGGATTCCTGCTCTTATGGTGAGCGTAAAGATTGTGATGGAAAGTAACTCCGTTTCCATCCACCATGTCTCCAGCAAGAATAGAACCATATCCATGTTCGCCCTTATCATGACAATTATTATTAAGACTCTCAGTGATAAAAGTCCATTGAACTGTCACATCCTGTGTGTCATCTCCTGTAACAGAAAGAGTCTCATCTATGCTCCAGCTCGCGGAACAATGGTCAATTATGACATTTTGTGAGTTTTCCACTGACATGGAATCATCTTCTTCATCAAATTGGCACTCCCAGTCACCAAGCCTGGTCCTGATGTATCTCACAACAATATCATGTGTGTCTTCAATCTCAAGAGATTGCTGTGCTAAAGTAATGCCCTCTCCGGGAGCTGTCTGGCCTGCTATTGTGAGATAAGGCTCATGTATTTTAAGTGAGTTAGTTAGATAAATTGTTCCGGCAACATCAAAGACACATATTCTAGGGCCACTGGCTTCAGTACATGCTCTAAGACTTCCTGGTCCTTCATTGTTCAGGTTTGTCACCTTAATTACTCTTCCGCCTCTGCCACCCTTGGAATATGCTCCAAACCCTTCTGCTCCGGGAAAGGCTGGAATCTGGTTTGCATCGGGTATATGGGGACTTGCCGGATCATGAACTGGATAATCTGGCGGTTGATACTGCTGATTCGTCTGGATTATGTCAAGCACTTCAAAATATGGTATGAATAATGAACCATTCTGAACTCCCTCAAGCCCAAAATCAATCATATCCTCTTCAAAGCATGCAAAGTATGGTTCTTGTAGCCGTAGATGCTCAATTTTATGGGCTTCAATAAATGTTTCATCATAGAAAAAAATGTTTTTTGTGTCCATTGCATTTTTCAAGTACGGGTAATTGTCAATTGCGGGATTGTTTCTGATCTCGGCTCTTTTTGAGTGGTCGAGTATGCAAATCTTGCTCACCTTGTCCGGAAGTTTCATCTGGAACCTTTTTCTTGCAGCATAATCTACCTTTAGAATGTCAACTCTTTCCTGAAACTCTTTCACAAATTTTATAATTTGTACCTGGGAAGATGTATCTCCGGCACTGCTGAGAACTTTATAGCCAAAAACAACTACCATACCTATGATAATTATTGAGAGCATGAATACTATGACTGTTGAATTGATTTGGCCAGATTTCATCAGCTAATTTCAAAGCCATTTGCTTCTTTGATTATTGTTTTTGCAAACTCCATTTTTTCAGCGCTTTCTGCATAGACTGTATAAATCAATTCTCCAGTTTCTACATTGTCCCCTTTGTGCTTTTCAAGGTAAATTCCTGCACCCTTATCAATGGGAGCTCCTGCTACTCTTGCAATTTTTGCTATTATCTTGTTATTGATATGAGATACTTTTCCCTTTTTTTCAGACTTTACTTCAAAGGTTTGTTCACCCAGGACAATTTTTGTTTCTGGATCACCACTCTGTGCTTTAATTATTTCACACATTTTTTTATAGGCCTCTCCTGATGTTAGAATTTCTCTTGCCTTTTTTATGCTCCCGATAACACTTCCTGCAAGCATTATTGACTTTTGTTCAAGGTCTTTTGGAGCTTTTTCATCCTGTTTTAGAACCCAGAGCACATCTCTTGCTTCAAGAGCTGGGCCAATCCCGTTACCTATCGGCTCAGATCCATCTGTTATAAGAACCTTCATTCTCATTCCAAGGGCTTTGCCGATTTTTTCAAACTTTTTTTTGTATTTTTTTGCGGTTCTCTTTTTCTCAATTTTTGCGTGTTTTCCACATGGAATATCAATTAATACATCTGTTGCATTGACTGCATGTTTTTTTGCAAGTACACTCGCAAGTACCATCCCCGGTGGGTCAAGACTAAGAGGATGTCTGAGTTTTATCAGTTTATCATCAGCTGATGCTAGTCCAAATGCACCACCCCATACAATACAGCCATTGGTTTCATTTACAATCTGTTTCATCCTGTCAACTTCGATTGAAACATCTGCAAGTACTTCCATTGTATCGGCTGTTCCTGCAGGGCTTGTTATCGACCTTGATGATGTTTTTGGAATCTTCATTCCTGCTGCTGCAATTATGGGAACTATTACCATGGTCGTCCTGTTTCCGGGAACTCCCCCGACACAATGCTTATCCACTACTTTTTCTGCATCTAGTTCCAGTTGTTTTCCGTTTTTTACCATGGCTTTGGTAAGATAAACTGTTTCATTATGAGTTAAGCCATTTAGATAGCAGCCTGAAACAAAGTATGTCATCTCAACTCTACTCAATCTGTTTTCAACAACATCCTTTATTATCTCGTTGAATTCTTCTTCTGATAATTTTTGTCCTTTGAGTTTCTTTTTAATATAATGTACTGAATCAGGTAAGCTCTCAAGAGAGATTTTGACTTCCTGGTCTCTTACTGCTCCCAGACACTCTAGTGCTTCTTCCATGAGTCCAATACTTCCTTCGGGCACTAGTCTCTGTGATTCAGCAATATCAATTATAGCAATAATATCACATGTTTCGGTTCTTATCTTTATTCTGTCTTCAAAATGCAAATCCATCTTCTGTGCATCTTTTTCATTTAGAATAGCAACTAGTGTGCTGCCTGTGGCAATATCAACATCTTTAACTTTCAGTTTCATTCTTTTCCTCCAAGTAAATCTCTATAAGTGTTAGTGTGAATGCTAATATTAGAGGACCCAGCACTAGACCTGGAATTCCAAGAAGCGCCACACCTCCAAACATTCCAAGAAGAATAATTGCTGGATTTACCTTTGATCTGTCACCAACTAATTTTGGTTTGATTATATTGTCAATAGTGCTTATTACAAAGAATCCGTATAGAAAAAGTCCAATTCCCAGACCTGTTGTTTTGGGGCTGTTTGTACCTACACCTTCTAATGCTTTTAATATTGAAACAGGTGCCCATACAAAAGGAGAACCGACAAATGGTATAAGGGACGCAACTGTTAAAGCAAGTCCAATTATTAGCGGACTCTGTATACCAAATATGTACATACCAATAATTCCAACAAGTCCCTGGACTAATCCAGTTATCACCTGACCATAGACTACTGCATATGTAACATCGTTGAGCTTCTTGAATAGTTCATTCTTATGTTTGACTTTCAAAGGTATTATATGTTTTAGTTTTCTTAAAAGAGACTTGCCATCTCTGAGTGAGTAGAAAAGAACAAGTACCATTATGAATAACTCAAGTAACAGTTTTGGTATTGCAGTTACTAGTGAAGGTATCCTATTCCAGAGAGTGTTTTCAAGCAAATCAAGCACATAATCCCTAAAGTATGTAAATGATGGATCAGACCATAATTCCTGATACATTGAGTTCAACTGACAAGCAAGCCCTGAATTGTTTTCACATAGGGATCCCACTATGTTACCTGTCATTATTCTTTGTTTTGTCACTACGTATGCGACTCTGGCCTGATAGCCTAGCTGCTGTATTAGAAACAAAACCG
This sequence comes from uncultured Methanosarcinales archaeon, assembly GCA_964444505.1. Taxonomy (GTDB): domain Archaea; phylum Nanobdellota; class Nanobdellia; order Woesearchaeales; family JAGVZT01; genus CAYUHF01. The sequence goes on from CAYUHF010000007.1 coordinate 22,137, forward strand.
GAACAAATATTACGAGGATTGCAACTATTGTCACTATCACTGATACTGTTGATTTGTTTTTGATTTTTTTGTTGATAAAGTTGAAGAGTGGATGGAAAATTAGAGCAAGTACCAGGCCCGACAGCACTGCTGCAAAAAATGGTCTTATTACAAAAAATGACAGAATTAGGCACAATATCAGAATATACACAAATTTTTCACTTGTATCCGCCATCTTAGTTCAGATATAGTCTGTAGTTCATATGTGTGCTTGGCTTTTTGAAGATGTTCATAGCCATGGTGTCAAAAAATGTCGGGGGGTCACGGTACTCAACTTTGTTGACTGAATCTAAACCAGTCAAGTTCTTTATCATATCGACCGCTTGTTCTTCTCCTCCAATCATGTCAACAAGTCCAAGCTCCTGTGATTCAAGACCAAAATAGAAAAGTCCTGATGATACTTCATCTTTCTGATCTGAAGTAAGTTCCCTGCTCTTGACAACATCATCTAAGAATACTGCATGAGCCTTGTCCAGCTTTTCTTCTAGTATTTGTCTTTCTTCAGGTGTGAGTTCTTTTAGTGGAGTTCCAATATCTTTCTTGTCTCCTGCTACAAGTCTCTGATATGTGACGTTGTAGTCGTCCATAAGTCCTGAGAATTCAAGATAGGATGATATTACACCAATGCTTCCTGTGACACTTAGTTCATTTGCAACAATACCGTCACATGCAGATGCAGCCCAGTAGGCTCCGCTTGCTCCTGCTTCTCTTATCCATGCAACAGAAGGCTTCTCCATATTTTTTATAGCTTGAACAATCTCGCTTGAAGCTACTGCTCCTCCACCTCCACTGTTGATTTCAAAAATTACTCCCTTAACAGAAGGATTGTTTTCTGCTTTTTCTATTCTCTCAATTATTTTTGTTGATGATGCAACTCCAGAAGAAAAAAAATCAGTTGATGCATCTGTTGTAATCATTCCCTTTATTGGAATATATGCAATATTTCCTCCAACTACCTGCTCTCCGCTGACAAGCATATACATGCTAACCAAAATAAGCGATAGAAACAATACAATAGCTGCAGAAATACCTACAATTATCCAGGTAGACCTCTTTTTCATAACCTAAGAATAAAAAAGTACAATTTATAAATGTTTTTGTATCGGTGTGTTATATGCTGTATATTGTTGCAACTCCTATTGGAAATCTTGAAGACATTTCTCTTAGGGGGAAGAGAATTCTATCAGATGTTGATTTAATACTTGCTGAAGACACAAGAAGGGCAGGCAGGCTCCTTTCGCATTTTGAAATCAAAAACAAGTTGAAGAGTTACAATGATTACAACAAAGAGAAGATTACTCCTGAGTTGGTGAAGTATTTAAAACATAATGATGCTGCTCTTGTTAGTGATGCCGGCACCCCAGGTATTTCTGATCCAGGGTTTTACCTTGTGAGAGAATGCATAAAGGAGGATATACCTGTTGTTCCTGTTCCAGGCCCAAGTGCAATAATTACTGCTCTTTGTGCCTCTGGTCTTCCTACTGACAAATTTAGTTTTCATGGTTTTCTTCCAAAAAGTAAAAAGAAAGTAACTGATTTTTTGGAATTTGTAAAGAACAGGGATGAGACGATTGTAGTATATGAAAGTCCATACAGGGTTGAGAAAACCTTAAAGACAATGAGTGAAGTGATTCCACAGCATGATGTGGTTGTTGCAAGAGAGCTTACCAAAAAGTTTGAGGAGTTCATCCGGGGAAAACCCTCTGAGATTCTTGAAAAGATTGTTCTCAAGGGTGAGTTTGTGATTTTGTTTCACAAATAGATTTGGTTTAAGAACTAATGGAGTGCATGAGGTTGCAATTTACAAGCGTGTAAATCATTGCCCCTGGCCACAGCATAAATTCTGTGCCAAGTGTGAGAAAATATCAGATAAATTATTTTCAAGCAAGTTCAGAACTATTCTTTCTTTTTGTACTCTGTGTACTGGCACTTGCCGCAGACGTACCTGTTTTTGTGTTCTGCCATCAGAGTTCCCTGGCCGCACTTTGGACAGGACCTGTTTTTTCGCTTTATGTCGTCTTTGTCTTTGTCGTATCTTTCCCAGATTTTCATTTTTCGTGTCTTTTTGTCAAATAATTTGGAACCTGTTTCATGCTTTCCTTGTTCTTATATGAATATGCTTCAATCATTGCCTTCCTGAAGCCAAAATCAGTTGATATTCTTTTGACTATTACAAGCTCTTCTTTTGTGTCAAGCTTTTCTGCCAACATCTTTCTTACTGTTGCTCTGCTTGGTGTCTCTGCTTCAAATGTTAATTCTCCCAGCACCACTTTTCTTGATAATAGCGGCTGGTCTTTTTCGTCTGTTACTTTTAATTCCATTTTAAATCCTCAATGCATACTCTCCTTTTACATCAGTATCTATTTTTTCTGCGATTTTTGATTTTTTTGCGTCAACAATGTAAATTCTTCCTTTCCAGGAAGTCTCAAAATCTTCTCCTTTACAAATAGGGCATTTATCCCCTTTTACAAAATATTTGCATTTTTTACAGACTTTTTTACTCATCTTCCTCAACCCAGTCTAATCTTCCGAGTCCCTGCTGTCTCATTGTAAGACCAATTTTTGGATTTGTAACATCCTTGTATGAGACTGCTATAACTCTTGCCCGGCACTTATCACCAACTTTTAGTGATTTGTTTGTCTCCTTTCCCTGGAGTGACTTGTCCTTTGAAAAAGAGACAAAATCATCCATTGTCTGCGAGATGTGTACCATTCCTTCTATAGGGCCGATGTTAAGAAATGCTCCAAAATCAGCAATATCTTTGATCTTGCCCAGAACAACTTCGTGAAGTTCTGGTTTGAATGTGATTATCTCAAAATCAGTCTTAAAGTATGCTGCCCCATCACCTGGAACAATTACTCCTTCGCCAATTTCAATCACTTTTGAAACATCAATAACAATCCCAAGGTCTTTTGAGATGTGTCCTTCATAATCCTGTTTTACTTGCTTGAGTACTGCCTTTTCAACGTTTTCCCCAAAAAGGTTTGGCGGTACTCTGACATGGTCATTTATTTGTGTCCTATAGAACATTTTGTAGTTGGTAGTTTTTAGTCATTTTTAAAGGTTTTGGATTTTAAGGTTTTGTCATTATCAAATACTGCTTTTTTCTCATTACAATGACAGGTATTCCTTTTTTCAGGAGCTTTTTTTTAAGTTCCCTGTCTTCTGTTGCAACTGCATAGTCTCCTTTGTACTTTAATATTGCCCTGTCTGCATAGTCATATTCTGATTTTTCTATCTTCACCTTTTTGTTTTTTAATAGTGCCAGACCTACTTTTGCTGCCTGGCCGTCTTTTGAGTTTGACTGTGCAAGTTTTTCTAATTCTTTGTAGGATGGTTCAAGAATGATGATTTCATACTGGTCAAGCAATCTCCTGAATTCTGAGAATATGTCTATGTGGTGTTTTTCAGGTATTAACAGAAAATTTGTATCAAGTATTAGTTTCATAGAATGAATAAGAAACAAGAATAATATAAATCTTGTTAATCCCAAAGACCTTCGTAGATTACCTTTTGTTCCCAAAGAATATCTCTATGGTTTCCATCCAGCAGGTTTTCAAGATCTTTCTGCTCTGTTTCACTAAGATCAGATATTACAATCTCCTCTACCCTATCTCCCATTGTGTATGCTTCACTGAAATCTGGCAAATCATAATGCATAAGCACAAATTCAGCTTCATCTAAATTCTCCAGATACACTTTCTGAAGTTCTATGTCAGTTATTATTCTCCTTAAATCAGCTTGCGTCAACTCCTCGTTAATATCAACCCTGTTATCGTCAAAATACTCCTGGACTTCAGCTGTCCACAGAAAAATGGTTTCATCAAAGCATGCCATGTAACCGAATTCCCTTGCAGCACACTCTGCACTGCAACCATAACTTTCTGCTACTGCATGGACTGCCATGTTATAAGTCTCATTCAGATCTCTAACCTGATTGCCAAAAATCATTGCTGACCTTATTCTGTCTCTTTTCCTTGGCTGCATCCTATGTGAAGAAACTACTGGATTTTCAGGAAGGTCATATTGCTCTGTAATATCATTCATCATATCTCACCATGATATACTTAAAAATAACCAGAATAAATATTTTTCGTAGTTTTGGCCAAATAAAGTAAATCCGCTGTGGAGGCTGATCCCCACAGTAAACTGTGGGGTATTTACGCCTCCAGTTTTGAAAGCGGATAATTGAAAATTGAACATTTTCAAGTGCCATAAATCTTCCATGTCTGAGCATTACGGAACTTGTAAATGGCATTTGCTGTTGACACAATGAACATTTTGTTTAATTAAAACCTCGCCCCAAAGGGTCGGTTTTCATCAACCCAGCTGAAAATCTGAAGCAAGATGTTCAAATAATTATAGAAATTCTTGGTTTGAGAATATTTATGGTTGAATTTCTGGTTCTCCAAATTCAACTGTTTCTGCTTTTATTGTTGCTTTAATGTCATCAAGCATTGGCTCAACATAATGGTATTTTTCGTCAATTACTACTTTTGAGAGTGGTTCAGCAAGACTCATCTGGTTGTCTGTTTTGTATTTTCTTACCTTGTCAATTATTTCAACTGCTGCTCTTCCTGCTTTTAATAATTCCTTATCGCATTCTCCTGTTTTTGGCCAGGATGTGTTGTGAATGCTTTTTTGCGGTTCATGGTTTACAAAGTATAAGTGGTATATTTCCTCTGTAATATGCGGCATTATTGGTGCCATGAGTTTTAATGTTGCAAAGACTGCTTTGTAAAGAGTGTACTGAGCTGATAGTCTTGCACCTTTTCCTCGCTTTTCTGGATTGTATACTCTGTCTTTAACAATCTCGAGATAATAGTCGCAGAATATGTTTTTGAAAAAGTTCTCGCTTTCTGCTCTTGATTTAGAGTATTCATATTTGTCAAAGCTTTGTGTGCATATATTTACTGTGTTCTGGAGTTCAGCAAGTATCCACTTGTCTGTCGGGTGCAGTTCTGGCTGCTGCTTTTCATATTCTTCAAGGTGCATTAGTGCAAATCTTGATGCATTCCAGAGTTTTTTTATCATTTTTTTTGCTGTGACAAGGTCTTTTTCCTTGAAAGCAAGGTCTTCTCCAAGTTTTGAGCCTGCTGCCCAGAATCTTAAGCAGTCTGCACTGTACTTTTGAGTCATCTTTCTTGGGTCAATTACATTTCCCTTGGATTTTGACATTTTCTGTCCTTTTGGGTCAAGCGCCCATCCTGAGATTACACAGTCTCTCCATGGGTTTATATTGTTGTGAAGTCGTGATTTGACAACTGTATTGAACAGCCAAAACGTGATTATATCGTGTGCCTGAGGTCTAAGTGTACTTGGGTAAAGGTCATTATATCTCTCTGGTACAAGTGATGCTGCTATTTGTGGTGATAGTGATGAGGTTGCCCATGTGTTTATTATGTCTGTTTCCGGGATGATTTTGTCTGAACCGCATTTCGGGCATTTATCAACAGGGGGGTCATCCACTATTGGATCTACCGGAAGGTCTTCTTCTGGTGCCAGGATTACTTCATCGCACTCTTCACAATACCATACTGGAAATGGTATTCCAAAGAAGATCTGTCTGGAGATGCACCAGTCCCACTGTAGTCCTTTGACCCAGTTTTCATACCTGTTTCTCATATGGTCAGGATACCAGTTTAGTTCTTTTCCCCACTCAAGCATCTCTTCTTTTAAGTCCAAATATTTTACAAACCACTGTTTCGAATGAATAAACTCGATTTCTGTGCCGCACCTTTCGTGCACATTCACTGTGTGTTCTATAGGTCTTTCTTTTATTAGAAGATCTTTTTGTTTCATATCTTCGATCATTTGTGCTCGTGCCTTTTTCATATTGATACCCTGGTATTTACCGGCAAGCTCTGTCATTTTTCCTTCTTTTGTTATTGCTTCTTTTATCGGAAGGTTGTATGCTTTCTGCCACTCTGTGTCTGTCAGGTCGCCAAACGTGCAGCACATAACTATGCCACTTCCTTTTTCAGGGTCAACTCTTTCGTCTTCCATAATAGGAACCTTGAAATCAAATAGTGGTGGCTTGGCCTGTTTTCCCTCAAGATGCTTGTACCTTGTATCTTCTGGATGATAGAATACTGCAACACATGCAGGGAGTAGTTCTGGCCGTGTTGTTGCTATTACAACATCTTCTCCTTCTGTTTTGAATATGATATCAACAAATTTTGATGGTTTTACTGCATCTTCACACTCTACCTGTGATATTGCTGTCATACATTTTGGACAGTACATTGCTGGTGCTTCTTTTCTGTATTCTCTTCCTTTTTTGTATAAATCAATGAATGATTTTTGTGAGATCTTTCTTGGTCTGTCTTTTATTGTCTTATAGATTAATGAGAAATCACAGCTCATTCCGATGTTTTTCCAGTCCTGAATAAACTCGGGTCTTATTTCCTTATCAAGTGTTTCCATGCACAGCTTTCTGAATTTTTCTCTTCCCAAATCCACTGCACGTACTCCTTTCTTTTTTTCTATAAGAAGTTGTGTGGGAAGACCATTTCCATCTGTTCCAAATGGATAAAAAACATTAAAACCAGCCATTTTCTTGTACCGTGCAATAAAATCCTGCTGAGAATATGAAAATGCGTGTCCAAGGTGCATTCTTCCGGATATTGTTGGCGGCGGGGTGTCTATGCTGAATATTGGTTTTTTTGATTTCTTATCAAATTTGTTTATCCCTTCTTTTTCCCAGAAGTTCTGCCAGTGGGGCTCTTGTTCCTGTGCATTGTATTTTGCCATACAGAAAAGTTATATTAACTGATATTTAAATCTTAAGAAAGATGATTTTGAAAAGCTGATTTACATTTGACAAATTCACAAGTTTTTTAAATAAGGCCATTTTACCTATTAAGCATGGCAAGACTAGGCGGCAAGCGGAGAAAAACACGGCACAAATTAAAGAAAAAAATACGTGATCGTGGAAAAGTCACTATAAGTAGACATATGCAGGAGTTTAAAGAGGGTGACAGAGTAAACCTTGTTACTGAGCCTGCTGTTCAGAAAGGGCAGTTTGATCCTAAGTTTCACGGAAAATCAGGAGTTGTGAAAGCGAAAAAAGGATCATGCTATATTGTGACTATAAATGATAAGGGAAAGCAAAAAGAATTAATAGTACATCCTGTTCACATGAAATAAAATGGGAGATCCAAAACTTATCTCAGAAGAACCAATGAGTATGTTGGAACTTCGAGAGGAACTGAAATCCATCAAAAAAAGAGATGAAGAACTTAGTTTTAGAGCCTCTAAGATGGAAGATTACCTGAATTCTTTTGTTACAAATGAGAAGAAAGAGGCAGAAAAGATCCAAAAAGAGATTGAAGAGCTTGAAGTCCCAAGACTAAGAGACCTTCATATCAAAAAGATTCTTGATCTTATGCCTTCTACAATGGAACAGCTTAAGCTTGTTCTAGATGGCTATTCACTGACTGTTAAGCAGTCTAACATGAAAAAGATTCTAAAGGTTCTTAAGAGCCATCAGTAGAAAGATTTATAAAATATCTTGACATTTGAGAGTATACAATGGTTAAGGAAGATTACGGGGTGGTGCTAGACTATCTGTCTCATGGTTATCCATTTGATAAGAGGCCCATGCACAGAAAGACACCAATTGTACAGGTTTTAGGTAAAGATCATTATGTTCTTTTAGAGCTTGTTCCCAAAAAAAATGTTGCTCCTCAGTTGCAGGATGAAGTTTATATTGGGGAGGGTAAAAGGGAAAAGATTCACCACATTGTTGGTAAGCTTCCTTATGAAAAACTTACGAGCACTGCAAAGGCTGAACTGAAGTATGCTGTGAAAAATCTTGTTGAAGAAAGAGAACAGGAATATGTGAAGTTTTTTAACAAGGCCAGGCCTTTGAGCACCAGGATGCATTCTCTTGAGCTTTTGCCAGGACTTGGCAAGAAGAGGATGTGGGATATAATAAAGGAAAGAAAGGTTGAGCCTTTCAAGAGTTTTGATGACATTAAAGATAGAGTTAAACTTATGCCGGATCCAAAAAAATTAATCATCAAGAGGATTATGGAAGAGATTGCCGGACATGAGAAGCATCATCTGTTTGTTGAGAGATAGAGTTTCTTCAGATGTAGAATCGCATTTTGAGTTTGTGCTTAACATTTGAATAACTAGTATTTCACTAATTAGTAGTAAAATAACGAAATATTTATATACTTGTAAATCAATTTATTAATTATGCAATCCAAAAAAAGTGGTACTCCTGTTGACTCCATTTCACCTAGCCGTGTTGAACTTATTGCAAAGAGTATTGAAGACGGCTTAATTGGGAGTTCAGATGATCTAAAAACAAGATTAGAACATCTTGATTCTGAAGATCTTTACTTTTTAAGATCAATAGATATTTATGATGAATTCTTTTTCAATGGAGAAACATGGGATTATGCTTTTCATGAAGGTCAGAATTTTGAGACTGATCTCGGGGCCATGGTTCAGATGTACTCAGAAGGTGTAAACAGAGGTTTGGTAATTTTGTTTGAGCCTGAAGAATTTGCAGAATATCTTACTGTAGGTGACAACGGCTACTTCCAGTGCAGAAAGGATTTTGTTGGTGAGGTAAGTATGTACTTTGTGCAGGACGAACTGCAATATTACGATGACAATGAATTAAAAACCAGAAAGATGTTTTCTTTTTAACTGGTTATGTGATTCTTCTCCATATATTGAACACTCTAGATTTTAGCTTACTACACAGTAGTACGATTACAAAAAATTAATATAACTGAATAAATTGCTTGACAAAATGGATGCAAAACAGATTCAAAGACAGTATAATTCATTATCACCTTTCTATGATATGCTTCACCATCTGCAGACTCTCTGGGCAGATGATATTCACAGAAAGGCAGTGGTTGAAGCAATCCATAGCAAGCCAGGTTACAGAATATTAGACATTGGTACTGGTACAGGTTTAACTGCAGTTATGGCTGGGCAAGAGCATCCACAAGCTGTGATTGTTGGAATTGATTTTTCCAATGGTCAGATTAAACAGGCTTGCAAGAAGATTTCAGGTGATCTTGAGAACAGAGTAGAATTTGTCTGCGCTGACGCTACAAAAATGCAATTCTCTAATGATTCTTTTGATTGTGTCATATCTGCTTATGGAATGGGTGGGATTGTTGATATTGATTGTGCTTTAAATGAGATAAAAAGGGTTGCAAAACCTGATGCACAGCTAGTTTTTGCTGAGATGTCAGATACTCCACAAAAATACAGAGTGAGAAAAACAATCCATAACTACATCGTGGAGCCGATCATTAAAATGATATGGGGGTTTAGAGATCTTGACCTGCCGAATCTTTTTAAAAAACATGGACTTGAAATAGAAACAGAGCAGTTTTTTAATGACAGATATTTGGGGAGCACAACTCTTGTCAGGGGATATAATTCCCAACAGAATTAATGCGGTCTGATTCCTTTAGATTGCCATTATTTAATAGTAATATTTATATCTACAGACTTATTGTAATATAATCACAGTGAAGGTTTCATATATTATTGGGGTTGCGGTATTTGCTTTATTAATTGTAATGGCGTTAGTTTTGATGAGCTTGACTGATTCGCAAAGTGATATGAACTATAATTCTAATGAGGAATCTGAGTGCATAGACAAGTGTATTACAGATTGCTCAAGCGAAGTTGATTGCGTAAAAAATTGTCTTCACACTAAATGTGGTATGAAAACAAATAAAGGAAGTATGGAAGCTATCACTACAACTATTTGATATCTTAATGGTTCAACAGACTCAAGTTGTTTTATAACAAATGGTTAATTTGATCAACAATCGCGGCGTTAGAATCCCCATTGAAAGACATTAAAAACCTTCTTGTCCAATATTTCGCAATACATCCTTGATCTCATCAATCACTTTTTTCTGGTTCTTCTTGTCAGACATTCTCACAAATTTTATTACAAGGTCTTTTAGTTCTTCTTGTTTTAGAAACTTAATCTTGTATCCATCATTTGCGAAGTAGAATCGGAAATTTTTGTACATGATTTCCTTGATGAGAATCCTTCCAACAACTCCGATTTCTTTTCCATTTTTTGGATTTTTCTTTAATTTCCTCATCAATGAGAAAAATTAAACTCTACGTATTACTGTTTATCCTTATGTGAAAATTCCACAATTCTTATGATTTTTTCTTTTGAATAATATTTGAAGTAAAGTCTAAATGAATTAAGATAAACTTCCCTTTCTCCTTTTCTTGTGTATCTCAGCCGCTTACCAATCTTCGGGTTCTTGACAATCTTTAGAATCTGTTTGAATAGTTGGACCTTTTTGCTGTTATCCCTGATCTTTTTTACTTGTTTATCAAATTCATGAGAAAAACGTATGGAAACTTGGGTTTCACTGGCAGTTTCAACAATTCTCTTTCGAAGATCATCAACTTGGCTCATTTTAGAACATCTTCTGCCTCGAGTTCTTTACCGTCCTCCATATCAGTTAGTATCTTATCATGTCTCATTGCTCTTATAAAATCTTCAGCGTATTTACTTTTGATTTTCTTAATCTTAAGAACATCCTTGACTGGTCTGATAACTATCTCATTATCTTCAGACATCACCACGAGTTGTTCATCTTTAACCAAGCCAAGTTTGGTCCGAATATTCTTGGGTATTACTATCTGTCCTTTTGTACTCATCTTAGAGATTCCGATTTCCATAAACTTCACCAAAAGTAAGAAAAGTAAGACAGTTTATATGGTTTTTGTTCTGGAAGTCAAAAATGTTCTATGTTTAAATGTCAATTTTGCAAATATTTCATGACTGACTTTTACCATCCTCAACTATCAGCGCATGATATTCCTGAAACATCTTGTAGTCTTTCTCTAGATTATCTTCCAACAAAGTTTTTATCTCATCATACTTTGCTTTCTTTGAAATCAATCTTTTCTTTAGCAAAAACCTTTTTGTGTAAGCATCTACAACAAACTCCGGCTGTTTATAGGCATACAACAGAATTGAATCTGCTGTCTCTGGTCCTATTCCCCAGATATCAAGGAGTTGTTCTCGTGTTGGTATTTTTCCATCCAATCCAATGAAAAACTTTGAAAAAATCTTGAGTTTCTTTGTCTTCTGTCTGAAGTAGCCTGCTGGTCTAATGGTTTTTTGGAGTTTTTCTTTGGGTGTTTTGATTATTGATTCCGGGTCGAGAAGATCTTGTTTGTACAGATTAAGAAGTGCTTTTGAGGCCTGGTTCCATGATGTGTTTTGTGTTAAGATTGCTCCGCAACAGATTTCAAATTTCTGTTCTTGTGTTTTTGGATATGAATAATCTCCGGGGTGGTACCCTCCATAGTTTTTGTTTCCCTTTTTGTATTTGACTTGTCCAATTTCTATTAGGGGCCACCATCCCTGTAGTCCGTACTTTTTTAAGAGTTTTTCATAGATTTTTTTCATAATAGCTTGAGCAGAATAATTCTTTATTAGTTTTTCTAAGATTGGCAAAAAGTTTATATTTGACTATTGTAAAGTAAATAACATGATTGCCACTTATGATGAGATTGAAAAAGCATCTGAGATTGTGTACAGAGTTTTTAATCATGCTGTTTTCACTGATCCTGATTTTTATTCTGATTCCTCCCGTGTTCCTGACTATTTGGTATTGACTGAGTTCAACCAAAACCCTCATGAAAGACTAGGTCAGTTTAAGAGCCCCACAATAGATAGATATCTTAAAGTCTTTCCAGCTGGCGGGGTTATGGGAGCAAAGAGTTCTATTGAACTTTGCGTTGATAATGCAGAGTCAGATGGAAATTGTACAATTGAAGATTATCTTGACATGTTTTACAGAGGACCATATGAAGAAGGTTGGGCTCTTGGGATCTCTCCAATCATTGTGTTTAAGGGTGAATGCATTGCACAGTGTGTACAAGTTGATTTTGAGGTCGGACCGGACCACTATTCTACTGTGAAAGAAATGCTTACATCAAGACACCAGGCAGACAAAGACCTATGTTTTCCAACCGAAGGACTTTTTGTGGTAAGTTCTACTGAAGGTATGCACTTTCACTCATCATTGTATTTTCCACGACCTTCTGGTAACTCCTGTGTATCTCATGGGTATGGTACTTTTCTTCTTTTGAACCATGATGAGCTAAGGCTTGTGGATGACAGACAGATTGGACACAATCTGAGATCTCTTCATGAAGAATGGCCTGAAAATAAATTACCAATCGGTCCTTCTGAACTGGGTTGTCTTAGAATTACGAGAAGCAAAATAAAACCAAGCATGCCAGAAATTATTGATTAGGGTACTTCAATATAATGCTGGTTTTTTTCCCAGTTTTCCCACGGGATTTCTCCAAATTCACATTCACTGCATGTCCAATCAAGATATATCCAGCCATCGTTTTTGTATCTTCTTGGGGCTTCATCAAGCTTTATTCGAACATATGCATGTCCATGAACAATTACCAGCTGAGCATCAACACCTACAGCTTCCATCAAAGATGCAAGGAGTATTGAACCTGACTCACAGTCTCCGCCACCAGAGGACATAACTTTCACAGGATGCTCAATATATTCTGTGCTTAATGGATCAGAGATGTACTGGATTCTGTCCCTTACAAAATAGTAGATTGCCTTTGCATAGCATATCTTGTTGTCCTCACAAGAGACTGATGCAATTTTATTTGCTGAATATTTAACTTCTGATGGGATTACTGCTGATCTTAAACCATCAACTTCTGAAAAGTTTTGGGAAGGGTCCAGAACTTCACTTATCTCTGGAATGCTTGATGGAGATGGATTTTGTCCAATTCCATAATAGGGCACAATAGTTACTATAAGTATAAAAACAAGAATAAGTGCAAGCATAATCCTAATTGGATTTCTCCAGCTTTGGTCCTCTTGTTCAGACTCTTCCATATTCATAGCATATCAAACAGAATTTAAAAGCCTTACTTAAAAACATCGATAACGAGTTTAGTTGGCTTTCCTCTGAAAACAACTACTCTTACTTGTCTTACCAGATGTTCAACATCAGATGCTGCTGTGTCAACCACTCTTAGTTCTTGGGTTTCGTAGGGTTCTCCCTCACAGCAGATAATTTCATGTGTACTATTATATGCTCTTACCCATCCATCATTTTTGTTGTTGCAGATTCTTGTTGTATTTGCATCAAAGAATTCACATCCAACCTTGCCGTTACATTCCCTATGACATATTCTGTCATTAATGTAAGTACAGTCTGATTCACATGGTTCAAATTCCCAGACTATTGTGAAGTTAATTTCTTTCACATCGAAGATTTCTACTTCTTGTTTTGTTACTGTATCTGACCTAAAGCCAATTTTTGATGCCATTAGGTCGTATGTAGCATTAGCAATCACGTAGCTTTCATAATAACCTGAACCATTGGTTGTAACATTGTATCTATAAGTTACTTTCCTTACATCATCATAGCCTACAAATTCCACAGTGGCATTTGGTACTCCCTGTCCTGTAGAGTTCTTGACCCAGCCAAAGAATACTGCATTTGTGTCGCCAAAGTGCCATTCACCAGGATCACACAACTCCTGCCAGCCATCCCCGTCAATATCTGTGTAGATTTGATCGTGCAGATCATGCTGGTTGTATATTCTTATCCTGCACTCACCGTCAACCCACTGACATCTGTCGTCTTCATTACACTCTTTCATATCAATCCTAGGATTATCATTATCTTCATACTGTGAACATTCACTTGCTAACTGCTGTTCATCTAATTCGAGCTGTGCATAAACAATATCATAGTCTTTGTAGCACTTTCCTTCAAACACACAATCAGTTTCATTATCACAGCAGGCATTATCTGAATAATTTATCCTGTCCATAAAAAATCCTTCAATAAGTGATTCTTTGCTTGTGCTTACTACTTCACGGAACCTAAATGTTTCTCCAAGATCATCACCACAGCATTCTGTTGATGTGCTCAGATCATATTCACCAAATGAGAAAGTCTCTCCATTTTGTGTCCAGTTCAAATCACAGAGTTGACATTGGGCACTACCACTATCACAATCATACCACCTGTCAAATCCTGGTTCGCACAATGCTATATTGTCATTTCCTGTCGGATTAAAGTTGTTTGCATTTTCGTTATCTTCATAACAGGCACCACTTACATTAACACAATCATTCGTGTTATTGCAGCATCCATTTGTATTTGGGTCATCGGGCCACACCATTGAAATATCATTGTTGACATCTGCATTTCTTTTCAAATACTTGTATGTCTCGTTAAGATCATCTCCACAACACTCATAGTCATCAAGAACATTTGTGTATTCGCCTACAAACTCACCTGCTCTTGTCCAATGTGCTTCAAGTCCTACTGTACCCAGTAGTGCATTGCATCCAGTACACTTGGCCATTTCATAATCACAATCAATCCACTGGTCACTTTCTAATGCCTCTCCACAATAAGCTACTCTGTCATAATCATCTGTATCATTAAGGAATCCTGCATTATTCTCCTGCACACATAGATTGTCTTTGTCCACACAGTTATTGTCTTCCCTGCAGCAAGCTTCTGTGTTGAGCTCCTTGTTGACAAATGCATTTGCCCCCCCAACATATTTTGTAAAGTTTTTGTAGTACTCAAATGAGTCATCTCCACAGCATCTGGGTGTGGTCAGGTCATAGTACTCTCCAACATTTGATTCTCCGGCAGTGACGGCATTGTGATCCGTATCAGGAGCATAAGTTCTATCACCATAAAGTTTTGGAGGATTCTGTGGACCGCAAATATCTGCGCACCAGAAGTCCATAAAGTCAGCATCGTCACAGTCAAGCCAGGTTCCATTACCGTTTGAATCTAAGCCACTATAGCAATGTGAGTAAGTGTCATTACCTCCAATGTTCAGATTACCAGTTGTTGCTTCGATTATATCTGATTGACCTTCATTTTGAGTGTTTGACGAGTAGCAATTGCTTCCGTTCACACAGTCTGTCTGTGAATCACAGCAGGCATCTTCATTGTCATCAAATTCAATTTCGCTTAGTCCACTCACATGTTCTTCAAGTGATTCTTCATATCTGATAAACTCTGGAACGTCATCTCCGCAACATTCATCTCCTCCCACTTCTCCGCCTATCTGCCAGCCATAATCATTTTCTAAACAGTAATTCTCATCATCAATATCATACCATCCACCTTCATAGCACATCACTTCATGCTGTCCACCGTCTACCCAAATTGTAGTACTATTTTCAAAGCATTCTCCGTTGAAGACACAATCTGTTTCTTTATCACAGCATGCATCATCGTTAGTGTCAGTAACAATACTGGAATCTCCCTGATCTTGAACATCTCTGAATACATAATATTCTGAAAGATCATCACCACAGCATTCTGTTGATGTGCTGAGATCATATTCGCCAAATGAAGATGTCTCCCCATTTTCTGCATAGTCAAATCCACACTGGTTTTCACAGAAACTCTGTGAGCCGTCACAATCTCTCCATTCTCCTGAAACACACCTTTCTCCTGCTACTGTATCCAAGTTAACATCTAACATTGTGCCTGAGGCATAGCAATCACCGTCAAATACACAATCTCCTGAATTATCACAACATGCCTCATCCCCACTATTTGATCCTCCAGTACAGTTCTCATTTGTTCGGTCATTGCACGTACTAGCTGCATAATCTCTACGGTAGTTGTATTCTTCATTTGCATCATCACCGCAACAACACATCTGACTGGCGTGGTCTCCTGAAGCAATGTTGCAGAAGTTGGGTCTGGTGTGACCAAAAGCATCATAGTAATATCCATCTTCTGATACTGCTTCTCCACCCACATTCCAGAAGTATGTGGGTTCGCATACACCTATTGCGTAATCGAGATTAAGCCAGCTCCCATCGTCTCCCTGACTTTCTGGCAGACAGAAATAATCTTCTCTTCCATCGTTATCATAATCAATATATTCTCCTGGATCATAGCAAATTCCATTGAAAACACATTTATCAGCGCCTGTACAGCAGGCATTATCTGTGGTATCATTCTGTGCTTTTCCATGGTCTTCTTCCTGCGGCATATTTGGCCTGAATAATCTGAAATAATTATAGTACTCGTCTTCATCATCACCACAGCAATTAAGTTGTCCTCCCCCAGCTGTCCAGTCTATACCCATATCACCTGCTGTTGTGTCACAGGTTGAATCACAGTATGACTGGAGTTCATCTGGATCCTGCCATCGTGCATTGCTGCAATAAGACTTGTGGCCTGTACCAAAACCATGGCATTGCCCCTGTACAACACAATCACCAGTTGTATTAACACAGTCTGTTGCAGAGCTACAGCAAGCTTCGTCTGCCCCAGAACACCAAGCATTATTGGAATTGTCTGAATCATAGCATTCCACATAATTTTCAAAGAAATCATCACCACAACAGTTTGCGACGCCTGACTCAAATATCCAGGAAGTACTATAACAACTGCTTCCCGGAGGACAAGCATCCATAAACTCATCTATATTATTATCAACCTGATCAGAAGGAACAAGTCCAGTCTCATTATCACAACATGCAGAGTCAGGAATTCCCCCATCCGTAAAGGTATCTGGATTGCACACTTGGTCTTCACACTGGCAAGTATCATAATCACATTCTTGGTAACCAGAACATGCTGTGCTTCCATCACATGTTGCAGTGCAATTCTCAAAAGTACATACTGCAGGCCCACAATCTGCTGCCATATCCCCAGTATCTTCTACACATGTACCGTAGTTTGGATAGTATTTATTTCCATCACATTCTGTATCACACCATCTGCAACCTGCTGTTGCACAATCAGTTGGATTATCAATTTCAGAACAAGTACCAGGGATACATGTTATTGACTGGTTTTTATCTGTTCCATTCTGGTGCGAACGATCAATAGTCTCAGCATCATTACCACTATATACACCGCAAACAATATGTACTGTATCCTGACCGTCACAATCTATTTGCTCATTATTGAAATATACATCATCATATGTTGCACTCCACGTATCATCTCCATCTTCCCAGCCCAGATCTTCGTCACCTGAACTATAAACACCATTCTGGTCTCTGTCAATGTAAGCAAAGATACTATCATATCCCTGACCTGATGGTGCTGTGGGGTCAACTGTACAGGTAATATCAATATCACTACCTGATACAACTTCTGGTGCCGAGAGTGAGATATCAATTATTCCGACATCACATCCATCATCCCCGTGAATCCCGTCACGGTTATCATAGTCTGTTTCGCCATCTCCATCATTATCAATACCATCATTGCAGTTACCTGCGATGTGAGATTCCTCTGTCTGGCAGTGCGGATCCTCAAGATCAGTCAATCCGTCGCAGTCATTATCTATTCCATCATCACATGTTAATTCCCTATCCCATTCAGTCTGGCAGTGACCAGTAAGGTCAACACAATTACTTAAATCTGAACAGCATCTTTCAGGACCCAAACCAGCTGTCACATAAATCTCATCAACGTCATCTCCACAGCATTCAGTTTCACCTGGCTGATACTCTCCGTGGCCAAAATCTTCTCCTGATTCAACATAGCAGTCTATACCTGAACAGTCAGGGAGGTTTGTCCCGGAATCACAGTAAGCGCATGTAGTTGACGAGTTATCACAATCATACCACTTGCCATCACCAGCTTCAGCTATACAGACTGCATCAGATTCTGAGTCACCAATACCAAGATGATATCCTATATTTAGTGCAGCATAACAATCACCATTATAAACACAGTCATCAGTGTTGTCACAGCATGAATTATCTGTAGTAACATCTGCTGGACAAAACATTCCTGCTCCAGATGTGTGGCAATGCCTGTACTCAAAAAACTCATCTTGGTCATCACCACAGCAAAGTCCCTGTGTTCCTACACCAAACCCAATATCATAGCATGAACTTCCAGGTGGACAGTTTTCTGCAAAGTTTTCTATTGGCTGCGAAACATCCACGTTTGGATAGTATCCTGTTTCATTATCACAACATTGTTGGCCTGCGTCAGGGTCGCATTCCTCGTCTGTGCACAAGCAGGTATCAGTATCGCAGGTTGCAGGAAGTGTGCATCCTCCGCTCATACCACACCCGTCCACAATACACTTTCCTTGTGTACAAACTGGGTCTGCACATCCAGTGCTTGCATCCACACATGTAAGATAGTCTGGATAATATTTTGGTCCATCACACTCCTGATCACACCAAGTACATTGTGGATCTGCATTACAATCTCCCTCTTCAAGGTCTCCACACCCTTCCAAACAGGTAACTGTCTGCCACACGTCAGGACCGTTCTGGTAGGATCTATTATATTTTTCTCTGGAATCATTATAGACACCACATGCAATATCCACACTCGGTGCACTTAGGCAGTTTATTGTTTCATTTCTGAAAACAACTTCATCATCATTCGGCCAGTAATCATCTGAATCCCATGTAAAATCTGTATCTCCGGCGTCATATATTCCGTTTCCATTTCTGTCAATATACGCAAAGATACTATCATAACCTGTGCCTGCTGGAGCAGTTGGATTGACATTACATGTTATGTTAAGTTTTCTCCCAGAGATTACTTCTGTATCTGAAAGTGTGATTGAATCAATTCCGACAGGACAACCATCGTCTCCATGAGGAGATGGCCCACTAGCTCCCCTGTTTTGAGTGTCATAATCCCATTCTCCATCACAATCTGTATCATTACCGTCATTACACTGGCTCTCTTGCACACCAAACTCATCTCTGCAGAGGTTTAGGCTGTCAACACAGTTCTTACCATCCTGACAACATCTTGGGTCTCCAACTCCGTCCGAGACATAATTTTCATTATCATCATCTCCACAGCACTCCGAGGCAGTTCCAGAGTTGTATTCTCCAAATTGTGATGATTCTCCTCCCTGGACATAATCAAGACCACATAATGCCCCAGTACATGTTGTAGAATCAGCATCACAGTCCCTCCACTCGCCAGCAATACATATCGCACCAGGAATACTATCTGCATCCGGGTCACCTTTTGTATCTTCAATATAGCAGTCTCCACCATATACGCAATCATTCTCCCCACTGCAACAAAACTTATCTGAAGGATCTGAACCTCCTACACAGTTATTATCATAAATATCAGAGCATGCACTTCCTCCCTGATCAACCAAGTAGGTGAAATATTCTGAATCATCATCTCCGCAGCAAATTCCGTTTGATTTAATATTATAACAGGAAGTCCCTGGGGGACAGTTCTCTGCAAAGTTTTCTATTGGCTGCGAAACATCCACGTTTGGATAGTATCCTGTTTCATTATCACAGCACTGCGGGCTTGAATCAGGGTCGCATTCCTGATCCTCACACTGGCATGTATCATAGTCACATTCCTGATTGCCTGAACATGCTGTGCTTCCATCACATGTTGCAGTGCAATTCTCAAAAGTACATACTGCAGGCCCACAATCTGCTGCCATATCTCCGGTATCTTCAACACACATACCGTAGTTTGGATAGTATTTATTTCCATCACATTCTGTATCACACCATCGGCAACCTGCTGTTGCACAGTCGACTGAGTTTTCAATTTCAGAACAAGTGCTTGGGATACATGTTATTGAGTGGGATTTATCTGTTCCATTCTGGTATGATCTGTCCCATGGTTCAGTTGGAGAGGAATATACTCCACAAACAACATGTACTGTATCCTGACCGTCGCAATCTATTTGCTCATTATTGAAATAAACTTCACCATAGGTCGGATCCCAAGTATCATCTCCATCTTCCCAGCTCAGATCCTCGTCACCTGAACTCCACACACCATTCTGATCCCTGTCAACATACGCAAAAATACTATTATATCCTCTATCTTTTGGTGCTGTCGGATCAACTGTACAAGTAATGTCAATATCATTACCTGATACTACTTCTGCTGCCGAGAGTGAGATATCAATTATTCCTACATCGCATCCATCATCTCCATGCTCAGGATCATTCATATTATCATAATCAGTCAAATCATCCCCGTCATTATCGATACCATCATTACAGTTACCTGCGATGTGAGATTCCTCTGTCAAGCAGTTTGGATCTTCATCGTCCGTCAGACCGTCACAGTCATTGTCAATATCATCATCACAATTCACACCCAGCGTTTCAGTACCAGATCTGCAATTGTTTGTTCCATCAACGCATGTATTCCCGTCTGCACAGCATCTGGGTTCACCAACTCCTGCTGTAATGTAATTCTCACCTGCATCGTCTTCACAACATTCCTCTTCGGCACCTGTGTCGTATTCACCAAATTGAACAGATTCACCACCATAAACATAGTTATAGTCACAGATTGTCTCGCAAGCATAATTATTTGAGTCACAATCCGACCACCTTCCAGGATTATCACCTGACAAATCCCAATCGTTACACCATTCACCCAGTACACCATCTCCGTCAATATCTGCCATATCAAGATCATTATAACAAGTGCTCTCAAAGACACATTGTTGACTTTGAGGGCAACAAGTACCGTCTGTAACATCATCACTTTTTCCGACACACACAGGATTAGTTATGTCGTTGCATCCATTTGTGGCATATTGGTCATAGTAAACATAATATTCTTGGTTATCATCTCCACAGCAAGCTGCATTTCCTTCAAGAAATGTCCAATCTTCGCTATAACAACTACCAGACGAAGACGCAGGACATTGGTTGTCAAAAACACTTGGTTCATTATCAGTATTCATATTAGGTAAATAACTTCCTTCACTATCACAGCAAGCTTGGCTTAAATCAGGATCACATGGTGTTGCTTCATAGCAGTTGCCACTGGCATCAACTATTTTATCTGACTCATTACAACATCTGGCAGGGTTTACACCATCATTGATATAGTATTCGTTAGGGTCGTCACCACAGCATTCTTCTTCAGAATCAAAATTACATCCCAGGTTTTCACACTCTGTCTTATCACTTAAAACTGAACAATCACCCATATTTGTACACTCATCTAAAAAACTGTCCCATGCACATCCCGCTTCACTTAAGCCATTACAGCAGGATAATGATCCTCCACAAGCAGCATAGCAATCAAATGTTCCAGAGCAACGCAATTCATATTCTCCATGGTCTGTTAATTCACCTGAATAAGCTACTCCTGTATTAACTCCTTCTGAGGCTCCCCACTCTTCACAATAATCATAGTCAGGATCTATCCAATATCTATCCTTACAATAGAAACTTTGAGATATTGAATTCCCATTGCAATTCATATCCTCTCCATATCTAAAAGTTGTATCACTAGGATAACAGCAACGTGGACCAACAATAGGATATGCACCCCCTATACAATCTGTCTCTGACTGACAGCAAGCAACACTATTGGTGTTGTGTACCTCAGAAGTATCATCCTCATCAGTGTAAGCCATATTATGTATAGCATAATCAAATAAACCATCACAACAAACTGGTGAGCTAGCATTCACTATAATTTCAGTTTTTCCCCATTGGGCCCAGTCGTATCCTGTATCTCCCTCCCAGGAATTTCTTTCAGGATGTGTAGTAAACCAAAATCGTTGGATTGATCCAGCATAATTACTAAGATCTACAGCAAAAGGTACCCACCCTGTATCATTTACTAAAAGTCCACTCCATACAACGCTATCAGATACGCTATTGAGATCCATTTTTGAAGTGGTGCTTATTCTAATAGTGAACCAAACACCCCCGCTATTTCTGGAACCATCGGCTATACCCGCATAGCCCACAAGATATGCATCATCCGGAACAAATTTATCGTATATATGTACTGTTGTTCCAGTTCCTACTGCCGTATTCCATGAAGGATGTGCCTGTCTTGCGACCATTGCCTCACCCCCCACAGTCGGATATCCAATATTCTGCTGCTGACATACATCCCAGAACATTCCCTCATTAGTTTTTGTCCCATTTCTTCCGGGTTTTGGATCTGAATAGAAATCACTGTATACATCTCCTGATGACTTAAAGAATTCATTAGCATCATCTCCACAACACCCTGTTTCCAAAAGAATGGAGTCTCCCGCTCTTATTGCAATGTCATCAAAATAAATTGGCATTCCATCCGCATTGTCGCCATCTGTAACTGCTCTTATTCTGACAGTACCACTAGAATCAGATGTAAAATTACATTGCACATATTCCCACTGGTTGTATACGCCAGCAGTGGTTCCTGCATGACACTCATATACTGCATCATGAAGATCAAGATAAGCATTTCCTGGATAGAAAAGATCAGTCTTTTCTCTGTATATATAGCCTGTGAGATTGAACATTGTATTTTTTGGTACATCAACTTCCTGCCAGGTGCTTACCCCTGGACCTGTTCCTGTCCAACTGCTCTTCAAAGAGTAACTTCCTGAATGGGCCCTCTCATCAGACCTAGTATGATCAGCATGCTCATTCCAATCTTCAGCATCGTTACTTGATCCTCTTTCAAATCCTGAGTTTTTAACCACTCCTCTGTATTCTCCATGTGGTGTCCTTTCCCCACTCTGGACTCCCGCGGGACTACCACAATATGCATTTGGATAGTCCCAATCCGAATTTGTACAGGCACCACTATCCCAGGAATCACAACTTGGATTACACCAGTTCTTGAACCAATTGTTTGAGTCACAGTCAAGCCAGGTCGCTGGCTGGGAATCTGGGGCGGATGGACTTTGATCATAGAGACAATATGCTAGATTATCATTACGACCTGGATGAAGCCCCACATGAATAAAATCACCGAATTGTGAAAAACTGCTGCCTGATGGATGAGGATCTCCTTCCTTATCAAGGCACTCCGCACTTAAACTAACTCTGGTATCAGCGTGGTTACAAAAACCTATTGTCTGATATCCCCACTTGTCAATGTGAGCACATCTGTTAACAAAAAAGCCAGAGAATATAGTGTCATTGTCACAGTCCTCCGGATAATCTGGATTCGAGGGATTACAACCATCCTCACAGCTTCTCGCATCATAAAAGCCAGGCTCTCCAATTACCTGTGTACATGTTTGCCCGTCTGCCTCATCAAAAGTACCACATGCATTACATGTGCATGAATCTTCTCCTCGACTGCATTCAAAATAATTTTCTCCCCATGAAGGGGGTTGGTAACAGCAAACAACAGTTTCCCCAGCAACTTGTAAGACTAAAAATAGACATAATACACTAATTATCCAAAAATGCTTCCTCATATCCAGCCTCTTTTTTATTTTTTTCAAACAATTGCCTTTAAATATTTTCCGATTTAGAATAGTTATTTAGCAGGATACAAATAATTATATATGAATTTCCCAGATTATATTTTCTAGTTTTTGGGTGGTAGATTGACTATTGACAGAGTATTCGAGATTTGTTTTGAGGGACCTATTGCATCAGGTAAAACAACCTGCGCCAGACATCTTAAAAAAAACTTGGGTGCCGGCGGATTTAGATTAGTGCATGAAGACCCATATGAGAATGAGTTCTTTGGGGATTATTACAGGGCTATGGTGGCTGTGCGTGCAGGAAAACCCGTTCCCTCAGATATTGAAGAAGGAATATTTTACATGGCCCAGGACAGGTTTCTTGACTTGACTGTAGAGAGAGAAAGTGCAGGCAATAGTGTGAATAGGGTATCAGACCGGCATGTATGGGCTGACATTAATATCTTTGCTGAGGGACTTATAGAAAGAGGTTTGTTTTCACCAGAACACGCCTGCATGTACAGAAAAAAAGCATCAACTATAAATATTAATTATCCTGACTTTTTGGTATATCTTGCCACAAGTGATCTGGTTTGTTACCATAGGGCACAAAACCGAAGCAGAGATGAAGAGATGAATGTTTCATTTTCGCATTTCGAGTTTATTGGTCAGCGGTACAGGGAGCTGATGCCCACATATCCGGGAAGAGTTTTAACACTTCCAACTGATGAACTTAATCTTGAATCTGAGCCTGATGATATCAACTATATGCTTGAACAAGTAGCAGGAGCTCTGGCAAAATTAAATTGATCAAGATTGGAAAAGATCCGTATCTAAAAAAAGAAATACACAAAGTTCTCTTTGATGACCGTCCCAAGGTTCAGTACTTTAACCAGTCTGATGTTTATCTTGGCCATCCGAGTTCAAATATTGCTGTTGCATTTATTTACACCTGGAAAGATGACCACCCTCCAGAACATGTCAAAAAGTTCATGGAAAAACTCTCAAACTACGCATATATTTCTGGTTTCTGGCGAACCACAAATGGTGCCAGGTATGTGTTTTCTAATATTCTTGCAAATCCTAATGTGAACAAGCTTTTTGTTTTTGTGTTTGACTACAAGGACAATGGTCATGCTCTTGTGAATGCCTTGAAAAACTTCTGGAAAAACGGGATAAGAAATGACGGCACAATAAAGGGCTCAATTGCACAAAACCCCAAGTTTGAGCAGATACCTCATGATGCACTCCAGAGGATAAGAAAACAGTGTGATCTGGTTGTGGTTGATAAGATAGACAAAAAAGAGTTTGGCAAGATTGAATATATGGTGAAAAACTCAATTAATGAGCCAAAAAATCCTGTCAATCTGGAAGAGTGTGAGCTTTCGCCTGTGTTTATTTCAAATGTTGTTGATAAAAAAATTCTTTATGATGATGGAGCCAGGTTTAAGGAACCATACCACATTGATCTGTCACAGAATGCCTCAACTGTGGAATACAGGGAGAGAAATCTTTCAAATGTTCTTGGCCAGTCTATCCAGGCAGAAACCCTTGATGAAGCACTGAAATCTGCTGTTGCCTTTATTTTCAAGAATGGTTCTGTTCATGTTGATGACAGGGGGATTATTACAATTGAGTGCAGAAGCTTTACAGTTACTATTACTGATGCTCTATCAAAAGTGCCTGATGGTTTTTCAAATGGCTATATTAAAAATTATGTTGAAGAGTTTATGGAAGGGCCCAAAAACCCTATGGAGTACAATTATCACGAGAGAATCTTCAAGCGATGGGGAAATCAGGTAGAAAGAGTTGTTGAGATGCTTGAGGATCATTCTTCAACACGGAGGATGGTTATTTCTCTTTGGGACCAGAAAAGTGATCTTGAGAATCCGTGTCCCCCTTGCCTTGATATTATCTGGGTGTGCATTCGAAATGACAAGCTGGAGATGCATGTTTTGTTCAGGAGTCATCATATAGCTACTGTTACAGAGGATGGAAAACTGATGAAAGGCGAGGGTGCTTTTGTTCCAAATATTATTGCACTTGTTAATCTCCAGAATTACATTGCCAAGAAACTGGAAGTGGAGAGAGGTGCTTTTGTTTTGTCTGAGTTTTCGGGTCATTTATACACAAGCAAGGTGAAAAATGGGTAAACTAATTGTTCTAGAGGGATTGGATGGTTCTGGTAAGCTGACGCAGCTGAAGATGCTGAAAGAGAGACTTATTAAAGATGGTTATCCTGTTGACACTTTTGACTTTCCCCAGTATGATTCTTTTTTTGGTGCTCTTGTGGGTAAATACCTGCGGGGTGAATTTGGTTCTATGGTTGAACTTCCAGTTGAGATTCCGACTCTGTTGTATGCTCTTGACAGGTACTATGTGAGGGATGATATTGAAGAGTCTCTTGAGGAAAATATTGTTCTTCTTAATAGATACACTCCTTCAAATACCTGTTTTCAGGGTGCAAAGCTTAAGGGTAAGGACCGAGACAAGTTTATCAAGTGGGTTGGTGCTGTCGAGGCAAGGCTTCCACGACCTGACCTTGTGCTGTTTCTTGATGTTCCAAGATATATTGCAAGAAATCTAATTGGAAACAAGGATCTTAGAAAGTACCTGAATGGAAAAAAGCAGGATATTCATGAGAAAAATGATCCTTACCAGGAAGAGGTTGAGAGTCTTTACAGAAGACTTGTGAGGGAGAGGAAAAACTGGATCGGTATCAAATGTGTTGAGTATGACCTACTGCTAAAGGTGGAGGAAATTCATGATAAAATATGGAAGGTAGTAAAACGGGAGTTAGGGTAGAATTTGTTGGGCCAAAGTGCAGCGGAAAGAGTGTTCTTCTGAAGGCACTAAAATGCTGGTCATTGCAGCAAGGGCTAGGAATAGTTGACATGGAGAGCTATTGGAAGAGATATCAAAGGTATCCTGAGTTTGATGATTCATTTGCTAGTTTATATGATGTTGTTTTGACTGTGGAACCAACATGGGTTGGTGCTGGCAGATCTATAAGGGAGAGATTTGGCGGTGAGTACCAGGAGGTTTTGCTTCCTGGCAAGAGTGCTCAGGACAGAGGAGATCATTATGGTAGTCTTATAGAACCTGCTCTTGAAAATGGTTTTTATGTTTTCCAGGAAGGCGGACTTGCAGAGGATATAGTAAGGTGGGGTGTAGATGTTCTTGATTTTCAGGGAAACCAGATATCAATGCAAAGACATCCTGATTATGTTTTCTTGACAAGGTGCAGTCCGATTACTGCTGCGCTAAGGATAGACAAGGAGACATGTTCAAACAGAGGCACTTACAGTATTGATGAGATTGTTAAAGAGCATCAGGCATACAGGATGGTTGAAGAAGCTGGTATTTATGACAATCTTATTGTTTTTGACACTGAAGATTCAGTTCTCAATACCAAAATGAAGATTATTGAAATGTGGGAAAGCTTGGTTGAGTGATTCTTGTACAAAGAATAGTCTCCATATAGCAACTCTGTTTGTGGAATCCTCCAAATAGTTCTTTGATTGCCAGCCATTCGATTGGAACCATTATGCACAAAGCTTTATTATCTTTAGCCAGCCTACCTCGGCACAGACGGCCACTTGCGTGTGTCCTATTCCATTAACCTTGTGTATTCGGTTAATTCCATCTGGCCAAGGCTGGCCATAGAGGGATTCCTAAATATTATTGGAGCTGTCTTTTATGAATAATTCTTAGGGATAGAAATTAAATACCATGGCTTAATATGGTGATGTCAACTATTTCTTTCGATCTAATTTTATCCTTTTTTTGGTCGCTTGCAGTATTTGAGCAAGCTATGCACGTTTGCTTGTGCACTGCACAACCTCGGCAAGGCATTATGAGTTTTCTGCAGAAATAAGAAGTTCCTGGCCAGATGGAGTTAAACGGAATAGGCCATACGCAAATGGCCGTCTGTGCCAGGTAGGAATTTCCAATAAACATTTTGCTAACAACAATACAACCTCACATAACTTGACACAACCTAAAACTATATAAACTCGAAATACCAATTAGTTCTCTATGGGGAAATTTGTGATTGTAGATGGTATTGACGGCTCTGGAAAAGGGGCTGTTATGGATGCTTTCAGGGAGTGGACAGAAGAAAAGGAACTCTCATCTATTGATGTTAGTGAGTACTGCAGAAAACATGAGACTTTCCCGGATATTTCTGAGTATGATGTTGTTTTTTCAAAGGAGCCTACCCAGAATTATGTTGGAAGGGCAATTTCTGAAGAGTTTATAAAAGATAGAAGCTATAGTGTTACTTCTACTGCATGGGCTTTTGCTCTTGACAGGGAGATTTTGTACAAAAAAGTTATTATTCCTGCTCTCAAGGCTGACAAGTTTATTTTCCAGGAAAGAGGTATAACAACGTCTCTTGTTTACCAGCCAGTGCAGGGGAGAATAACCTTAAAGGAACTGATTGGTATTCCTGGAAACAGGCTTGCCATAAAAAACCAGCCTGATCTTGTTATTGTGACAAAGGTTGAACCCAAGGTTGTTATCCAGAGGATGAGGGTTTCGGGCAAGCTTGGTTCTGACAGGTTCAGTGAACTGAATTTCCAGAGAAAGATTGACCAGAGATATTCAAGTCCGTGGTTAAGAAAGGTTTTTTCTGACAAGATAAGGTATATTGATACAAATCCTCCGAATACTGTTAGTGACACCAAGAAAAAGGCAATTGAATATGCTTTCTGAGATCTTTGGTTCAAGTGGTGTAGTTCTGTCTCACAGAATACCGATCATTGATGGGTCTAAGACAAAAATAGAAGTTTCTTCTGGAAGTAGTTACTGGGGTCTATCTGATATTCTTGATGCAATTGACAAGGTGCATTCAGAAAATCATGATAAGCATGTACCTTCCAGTTTTGTTGATGGTAATGTTATGGCTCCAGAATGGGACATTCCAATAGGACTGCCCAGCCTTGATCATGTGCTGCAGGAGAATAATAATTACCCCACTCTTGACAGGGTTATTGATGAGTATCCTGAGATACTGCAGTATGCTGCTGCCAATATTTATAGGGTTGAGAGATTTGAGCAGTACAACGAGAACACTATTTACTCTTATTTTTCACAGGAAAACGAGAGCTACTATCTTTTCACTCCTGACTGGGTGACTGTTGTGAGGGCATCGCAGGCTGAACTTGGACATGGTGTTCTGGGATTGGCTATGCCTGGAACTAATGTCATCAAGATTCTTGATACATTGTATGGAAATGACTATGTTGAGGTAAAGCAGCATGAACTACTGCACATTTTTTTCCCGCACAAGTCAGAGCCTGAGATAAGAAAAATGACTCCCTGGCACCTGAATTTTCTCCCAAAATTCCACAAGGCGCAGTAAACTCTATTTCAAAGAGCTCTTCACAAGGTGCAGTATAAGTGCAATGTTTAACAAGACTACACCTACACCAACCAGCACTGCATCTGTTGGGAAAAATCTCATCAGGAAAAGCACAAACCCAAGTCCAATTACAAAAACACCCAGCAAAAGAAAAAACATCCCTGCTATTGACAGGGCAATCATTTTCTGGATTGTTTTTATCCTGTGCATGAGCCGCATTTCTGCTCTTTGTACTGATCTGTCAAGTATGTTTCCAAGCTCTGCAATAATATCTGTTAAAGCCTGGAGAACTCCAATCATCTTTTTCTCCGAAGTAAAGACAGTGCCAGTGCTCCTGCAAGCACTCCTGCGCCAAAAGATATTGCAAGTGCTTCTTTTGGTTTTTCTGATACTTTTCCTTCCAGGTCCTTTTCTAGTTTTGTAATCTTTTGTTTTAAAGCATCTATCCGCTCTTCTATTACATCTTTATTTACAACTGATTTTGCCATAAATTATCCCCCCATGTTGTATCTATATTATAATGGTACTACTTATAAACTTTTTGTTTAATTTGTTGTCACTGGAGTAGTCGAATTACTGGGCTAAATATCATAAGCAAATTATTTATAGAGAGAAACTTTGATGTGTTTTATGCAAGGTATTGATACTGCTGTGAAAGCAATAATCATGAGGGATAATAGGGTTCTTATTCTAAAAGCAGAGGATAATGGTATTTTATGGACAGATCTTCCTGGAGGAAGGATGGAATACGGTGAATCACCGACTGAAGCACTTAAGAGAGAAGTAAGAGAAGAAACAACACTTGATATTGAAGTTGGAGATATTTTAGGTGCATGGTGGTTTTTCCGATCTCTTGATGGTTCACAGGTTATCTGCATTACATATCTTTGTGATTCAGTTGGTGAGGTTGATATCACATGCAATCCTGCTGATGAAGATGTATGCAGCTACGAGTGGGTCGATATTGATGATCTAGATAGTCTGAAGAACCTTCCTCATGAAAGTATAAAAGAGATTTTCAGAAAGATCAAAGATATGCATTGATTTTTTTCTTAAGTATTGTTCTTAGTTCGGGGTCGTTGTAAGAGTAAGTGTCTGGGATACTCAGGTTTATTATTCTGTTCATGTTGTAGAGTTTGGGAAACTCTCTTTCTATCGTCCTCCTGTGCCATGATTCCATCACAAAAACAACATCTGCCCACTCCAGCTGCTTTTTTGTGATATAGTTGTTTAGAATTCCAGCTGAGTCAACATTGTGCTTATCTTTAAAGAGGTCTTCTGCTGTCTTGCTCCTGTGCTGGTTCATGGAACAGACGAATAATAGGTTCATATTAATATTATTGTGTGTCTTGTTTAAATAGTTTTTGTTAATGATAACCGCAGGAAGCAAGAGACCTTTTTTCTTTAGAGATTTTTGCCAGTCTTTCCACATGTCTAATTTTTTCATCAAGTCGCATATCTCCTGATCCAAAAAAATAACATTCTGAGTCTTTACAATGCTCAACAAGATGGATATGCTTTGCTTCATGATTTCCGACAATTCTTGCTAGATAAAAACCATTAGAAGTATCTAATCCATAAGAAGAACAAATAACCTCACCACTCCACTGCTTTCCCCTGGTATACTTGTCTCGGACATTTATACCAAGAACTGCTTCATGACCTTTATGATCAAAAAAGGGCATGTCTGTGATGGTAAGTCTCCAATAGTCTGTTAATCCTCTTGTTGCAGCAAGACATCTTAAGTAATTTTCCAACCGGTCTCCTTTCAATTGCTGCACTCTCGTCTCAAGATCAACAATATCAATTGTGTCTGGCTCTATTCTAAATTTGTATCCAATTTCTCCTGCTTTTTCTGTGAATCCCACAATGTAGCCGTTTACAGTATCAGTATTCACGTTTGGACTAATGTTTAGTTTTAATCTCATATCCATAGTATTTGAAAACTATTATTTAAAATTTATTATTTAATAGTAATTACACCTTTTGAAAACTCTTATAAATAAGGTTATCAGTTTTTGAAATCATGTATTTTGTCACTGGAAATCCCGGAAAGTTTAGAGAAGCCAAAGAGATTATTCCAGAGCTCAAGCAGATTGAGCTTGATTTGACAGAGATTCAGGAGTTTGATATGCAGAAGATTGTCAAGGCAAAACTAATTGAAGCTTCCAAAAAAGTTGAGGGTGAAGTTGTGGTTGAGGATACTGGACTTTTTCTTGATTGTCTGAATGGTCTTCCAGGTCCTATGATCAAGTGGTTTTTGAAAAGAGTCGGCAACAAGGGTTTGTTTGAGATTTGTGATAGTCTGGGTCAATATGGTGCTAAGGCTAAGACAGTTGTAGGATTGTATGATGATGATTTTCATTTTTATGAAGGTTGTGTCAGGGGAAAGATTGTTTCTCCTAGAGGAGAGGGTTTTGGGTGGGATCCTGTTTTCCAGCCTGAAGGTTATTCTAAAACTTTTGGTGAGATTGGTTTTAAGAATGATATTAGTATGAGAAGGAAGGCTTTTGAAAAGTTATGGACAGACCGGGACTTTCAAGACGACAAGTCTCAAAAAGGCCATGCATAGCCTGAAACTCAGCCGTCTTTTGAACCCGGGGCCTCCCGCCAGCCAAGCGGGCATTCTGCCAGGCTGAACTATCTGCCCATGAAGTAAATGTATTTTGTTTCTCTTTTAAATTTTTGCTTCCGAGTCCAAATGGAATCACAACATGGCCAGACAGAGCTCTTGAAGAGTGGAGTAGGGCATCTTGGATGACCGTCTGTGCCAAGGGGTGGGATTCAAAAATTTCTTTTTCTATACCAGTCTTAATACTTTAGAGGTCGCTTGCACTGTACAAAAAGTGAACTGCGACAGCTCAAGTTTCCCCAAGCAAATTTTCCAAATCGAAATCTTTATAAATATTGAATCAGTAAATTATCTAAAAAAGAGTATGAAACAGATTTTTGAACTGACAATTATTGGACGTGGAGGCCAGGGCGCAAAAACAGCTTCTGAGGTATTGGCTATGGGGGCCCTTAGAAAAGGGAAGTATATCCAATCTTTTTCTGAATATGGTGCTGAGAGAGGTGGGGCACCAATATTCAGCTATGTCCGTATCAGTAATGATCCTATTACTATCCACACTAGTGTTCTTAATCCTGATGTGGTTGTTGTGATTGATGACTCTCTTCTTCATCTTGCTCCTGAATTTGACGGGAAATTAATTGTCAATACTGCACAATCAGATGATTTTGTCAAAAATGAAACTGGCCATACAGGTAAAGTTTTTACTATTGACGCTACTTCGATTTCAGTTGATATTCTGGGGAGAAATATTCCAAACACCCCGACACTAGGTGCTATTGCACGTGTATCAGATATTTTGCCAAAGAATATTATTGTTGAAGAGCTTAGAAACAAGCTTGAAAAAAAGATAGGCAAAGAGTTAATGGATAGAAATATTGAATGTCTTAACAGGGCTTATGAGGAAGTAAAATGAGTAAAAAAGCAAGTGGTTTTTTATCTGCGTCAGGAAAGGCCAAGGGATGGAAAGATATCCCAAAGGCAGGTCTTGTTGTAGATGCAGGAAATTCTGAAGAGTATTTTACAGGAGGGTGGAGAACTTTCAGGCCTCTTGTTGACAAGAAGAGATGCATAAACTGCATGAGGTGCTGGATTATGTGTCCGGACAGTGCAATCTATGCCAAGGAAGGAAACATGGAAGGTTTTGATTATGATCACTGCAAGGGCTGCGGCATCTGCAAAGAGGTCTGCCCTGTCAAATGTATTAAGATGGTTAAGGAAGATGGTTTTGAAAGTGATGATTTTGATGAAAAGGGAAGAACTGAGACGGTGGAGATAAATGAAGATTAAAGCTATGACTGGTGCAGATTCTGCAGGTTTTGCTATGAAGCAGATTGAGCCGGATGTTGTTGCTGCTTATCCTATTACTCCTCAGACTCCGGTGATGCACAAGTTTGCCAGTTATATTGCTGATGGAAAGATCAGAACAGAACTGATAAGAGTGGAGTCAGAGCATTCTGCAATGTCTGCTTCTGTTGGTGCTGCTTCTGCTGGCGCTAGAGTGATGACGGCTACTGCTGCAAATGGTCTAGCTCTTATGATTGAGATTGTTTATATTGCTTCTTCATTAAGACTTCCGATTGTCATGAATGTTGTGAACAGGGCATTGAGTGCTCCGATTAATATTCACTGTGATCATTCTGATTCTATGATGTGCAGGGATACAAGCTGGATACAGCTTTATTCTGAGAATCCGCAGGAAGTTTATGATAACACGATTATTGCTATGAAGCTTGCTGAAGATGAAAAAGTTCATCTTCCAACTATGGTTTGCCAGGATGGTTTTATTACAAGCCATTCTGTTGAGCGTGTTGAAGTTGTTGAAGACCAGAAAGTAAAAGATTTTGTTGGGGAGCACAAACCATGGTATCCTCTGCTTGATGTTGACAAGCCGGTAACATATGGTCCTCTGGACTTGTTTGATTACTATTTTGAACACAAGAGACAGCAGAGTGAGGCCATGACTCATGTTTTTGATACTTTTAACAGGGTAAGTTCTGAGTATGAAAAATTAACAGGAAGAAAACTGAATATTATTGAGCCGTACAGGTTAGAGGATGCTGAATATGCTGTTGTTGCTCTTAGCTCAAGTGCTGGTACAGCAAAGTATGTTGTTGACCAGATGAGAGAAAAGGGTGTCAAGGCAGGATTACTTAAGATAAGAATGTTTAGGCCTTTTCCCAAGGTGAGAATTGTTAATGCCCTGAAGCATGTCAAGGCTTTTGCTGTTCTTGACAGGTCTGAGACTTTTAGCCTGCAGGGTGGGCCTTTGTTTATTGAGACAAGGTCAGCTTTTTATCAGGAAAAGAACAGGCCAAAAGTTATCAATTATATTTACGGACTTGGAGGCAGGGAACTAAAGCTTTCTCATATCGAAAGAGTTTTTGACGAACTGCAGGAAGTTGATGAGAATAATTACATTAGATACCTGGGGGTCAGAAATGGTGAATCTTAAAGAATTATCGAAAAGGCCTGACAGGTTAAGGCCAGGTCACAGGATGTGTATTGGGTGCGGTGTACCTATTGGTATCAGGCAGATTCTTAAAGGGACTGACAAGCCTGTTGTTGTTGGAAATGCAACTGGTTGTCTTGAGGTCTGTACTACGATTTATCCTTATACTGCATGGAATACTCCTTTTATTCACAATGCTTTTGAGAATGTTGGTGCCACCATGGCTGGTGTTGAAACTGCCTACAGAAAACTAAAAGAGAGAGGCAAAATTGACAAGGATATCAAATTTTTAGCTATTGGTGGTGACGGCGGCACTTATGATATCGGGCTGCAGAGTATGTCTGGTATGCTTGAGCGTGGTCACAATGTTTTTTATGTCTGCTATGACAATGAGGCCTATATGAACACTGGTATTCAGAGAAGTTCTGCTACTCCTTATGGGGCCAGTACAAAAACAGATCCTGCTGGCAAGGCCAGTCCTGGAAAGCAGGAGTTCAAGAAGGACTTGACAAAGGTTGTTGCTGCCCATAATATTCCTTATGTGTGCCAGGCTTCTATTCATAATTACACTGATACTATAAGAAAGGCAAAGAAAGCTTTTGAAACTGATGGTCCTGCGTTTATGAATATCTTAACTCCGTGCACTGCAGGGTGGGTTTTTCCACAGAATAAGACTGTTGAGATTTCTGAACTTGCAACAAAGACTTGTTTCTGGCCTTTGTATGAGATTGAGAATGGCAAATATAAACTGAACTATGATCCTGGTGATAATAAGCTGCCTGTTACAGAATGGTTCAAGACCCAGAGAAGATTTAGTCATCTTTTCAAGCCTGAGAATAAGCATCTTCTTGAGAAGATTCAGGCGCATGTTGATGAAGAGTGGGAGAGTCTCAAAAATTTATGTAATGCTTAGGAA
Organism: uncultured Methanosarcinales archaeon; assembly: GCA_964444505.1. Taxonomy (GTDB): domain Archaea; phylum Nanobdellota; class Nanobdellia; order Woesearchaeales; family JAGVZT01; genus CAYUHF01. Next base: position 56,678 of record CAYUHF010000007.1, read on the forward strand.
CTCTTTTGCTTTTACTCCAATGATTGGTGAGAATCTGGGATTGTTCTTTATAGACTCAAGGTATTTCAAATACTCTTCAAGGTCATCAATAGGAACAGACATCCTGCCAAAATAAGCAGGAGAGATGTACTCGTCTACTTTTTTTCGTGCAGCTTCCCATTCATCTGCAAATTCACTGAAGACTCTCTTAAGCTCCTCTTCAGATAGTTTGTGTTGTTTTGCCAGGTTCCTCAGGCCTGCTTCAAGCTTTCTGCGCAAAATCGGGTTTTGAAGTGCTGAGCTCCCTCTATACTGGTATCTATGAGTAATAAAACCTCCAAGAGTCATCTCCCCGCGTACATCATATAGTTCTTCATAGATTTCTTTTATTCGTGCCTGCAGATGCCTGTATCTTTTTACCTTTTTCTCAATCTTTTTCTTGAGCTTTTCCATGTGATTAACATCCCTCATAACTCTCAATTCATCTTTTTCAAGTAATTTCAAGACATTTTCCAGAAGTTGCCTGTCAACTGGAGTTTCTGAATCAACATCGTATTGGTGTATGAGTCCAAGGAGCTCTCTGTGGTGGTGTTTCTCCTTTTCAAGAATATCTCTCACTGTTCTTATGAGTTCCTGCTTTTCGCGCATGTGAATTAAACAGAGTAATGTGTATAAAGGTTTTTCTAAAACAATACAAAAGCTTCAGGTAAATTATTTATATTAATAAAATTCAAGAGTTGACATGAGGTACAAAGTGGATGGAGTAGTATTTGATTGCTGGAATACTCTTTTTCATACTTATTATGACAGACACCATTATGACATTGTCAGGAAAAGATTGGATATATCCTATTCTAAGTATATGAAGAAATTTGAAGAAAAAATGATGTTAAGAAGGATTGATGATTACGAGCAGTCTATTAGGGATTTCTTCACTGATCTCGGTATTGATTTTTCAGAGAATGATGTTATTGAGTTTGCAGGAATAAACATGAAAAGACTTAGCACAGCAAGACCTTATCCTGAAACAAACAAGATTATTTGTAAGTTAAATGCATTCAAGCTTGGCATTATCACCAATACACAGAAAATTGCATTTGAAAAAATCAGAAAATTCAAAATCATCAAGGAATTTGATGTAATAATAACCTCTTTTGAAAATGGACTACTTAAACCAGACAGGCGGATATTTGAACTCATGATAGACAAGATGGAAACTGACAACCTGTTGATGGTGGGTGACAATCTTCATGATGATGTCCTGGCTGCTGAATCATGTGGTTTTAAAGCCATTCTAATTGACAGGAAAAACAGATACCCTGGGTATTCAAAAAGAATCAAAAACCTGAGTCAGTTGGTAAGCATACTTGAATAAAGGCATTCTAATGGTTTTATCCAGTAAGGGTTCAGAACAGACTGATTATTCTGTATGATGAACGGAGAGCAGTCACAAGTGTCAGGCACACCAAGTATTCTAAAAAGCTGCCTTCCCTTTTCAATGGGCTGTCCATTTTCCAGACTCCCACCTCCGATACTTACGCGGAAACTTCCATTTGCAGGTGATACAGTTTTTGGAAAACTTTCACTGTAGCCTGACCATTCCCAGCTCCAGCCATCCTGCACTGGAATAACATCATATATTCCCTGAGGTAAATCCCGTCTTGCAAGTAAACTTTCCTTAGAGGCAACTTTGATATAGAAAGAACCTTTCCTGTTAGTGCTGTATGCCTGTCCTATCTCATAATTTGCTTGTCTCAACTCACTTACAAGCTGCTGCATATAGGGCTCAGAAAAGTCAGCAAAAGTGTTTAGAAATGCCAGTTTTGTCAATGATGGTAAGCCTACTTTTTCAGCATCTTCACTCATTCGCTCTGAAGGACCCTGCGGTCTGCTGTTGATCTCATTGACATATACTTGCCCTGAGTCATCAAATATTAAATCACATCCAGCAACATTTGTCCATCCAAGAGTTGCAAGAAAATGTGAAAGTTTATTTCCAATATCACTTATCTTTTCACGCTGTTCTTTTGGGTAAACATAAGCCAATGAATTGCCAACACCACTGCTTTCCTTTGGCGTGAGCATGGGTTCTCCTACAACTTTGAGTGTTGCCCGTCCCGAAATTCCATAAACAGTGCTTCTGCCGATTCCTTCCTGCAATGACATGGCGAGAAGCTTTTCAACCTGCCCATGGTCGCCCACATCAAAATCAGGAGGAATCTCAACTCTTTTGCAGCCATATCTGGCGGGCATCATGTTTCCGCATACAAAAGAAAGGTTTCCTTCAGAGCCTGATATGTAGCTGGACATCTTCACATTACCTTCTCTCTGTGCCACTATCTTTAATGTCTTTTCCAGTGTTGTGGTTATCACAGTTCCCCTGCCACCAGCAGACCTCCACCCTTCTTCCAGTCCACACTGGATCACTACTCTTCCTTCTTCGTCCCTTAATGTGTTGTAATAATCTGTAACTTTTTCAGGGCTTTGTCTTGATTCAAAAACTTTATTTGGTATCACATGTTTTTTTAGACCAGCATAAGTAAGGATTGTCTCAAGGTTCAGCTTGTTTTCAATAAATGACCTCAGTGTTCCCCCAGGAGAAGCGAGAATGTTTATTTCAGGGTGTTCTGACTGAAAAACAGAACTCCAGCTCGGGCTCAGTGGTGAATACGTGTAAATAAAAACATCTGAATAGTCTCCGTTATAAGGATACTGCTGGACAATTTTTCTGGTAGTCTCAGAAGACTTTGACATGCCTCGAGTGTCAACACCAGGGACACCGACCTGTGGAATATCAGGAAAAACACGGTCACCTTCAGGTCCACCAATTATTATTGAATCCAGTCCATAGTGGTGTGCAAGATCCAGTTGGTGCATACGCTCAGGGAGATATGTCAATCCTACAAGCAGAGCATCCTGTTGAATCATGTTTTGGACAGTTCTCTGGAAGGCATTTACCACCTTTTGCTTTAAATCAGCCATTTTGTGTTTTATACTCCTAATTAGTATCTAAAACACCTCAATTTTTTGTAATATTTCAAAAATCAGCCTATCTGATAAACTTGTATAAGTAAATTATATATGATTATGTAAATTATATCATTTTATATAACATAATAGTTAAATTAGTAACTAATATATAAATTTTTCCTAATTGTAATAACTATTGAGTAATAAATATTATGATAATCATGCCATAATTTCAGTAAAAAGTAAAGAACTAATTAAATAACTCCTCAATCATCTCAATATACATTGCATTGCTCCAGCCTTGTGAAAAGCAGCCGTTGCTTTCCTGTCTTGCTGCTGAAGAGACTTCTGCGTGTCTTCCTGATGCTCCCATCCAGAGTATCTCATCTGTTGATGCATGGAGTATTGGGAATATGTATTTTCTGAAATTCAATGTTCCTAGTCTGTGCATGTTTAGTGCTGCCATGTTGTTGATCCAGTACCAGGAGTCACCGCGGTGATAGCTCTTGTTGTCCTGGCCTGTGTAGTACAGCTGGAACAGTTCATGGTCTTTATCTATTGTTGACAATCCCCCCCATGAAAGCCAGAGTTTTGGTATTGATCTTTCATAGCATTTTATCCAGTCCTTTTTTGATAAAAGTTCAGGGTATACATAGTGTGCGATTATAAAGTTTGGTCTTATGGTGAAGTCATTGAGGCCGTCTGCAAGTATCTCCCCGTTCCAGAACTTTTCCTGGACTCTGTAGAGCATCTCTGTTTCCATTTCTTCAAATCTTTCTTGTTTTGTCAGTTTGTATAACAGTCTGTAGAAAACAAGCTGGAGTGCCTGGATTTCTATTCTTGCTCCTTCTCTGGTGTCGCCTTTGTATTCTGTGTCCATCCAGGTTTCTTTGGGTTTGTTGTAGACAAGTCCGTTTTTTACATAGTTTTTGTGGAACCTTTCAAACATGTACTGGAGTTTTGCCTTCAAAAAAATGATCTCAGATTGATCAAGCTGGTCAGCTTCATAAAGCTGCAGGAATCTCTTTAGACACCAGCCAAGTGAGTCTGCTGAGCCAAGGTCACTATGGGGTGTTCTGTTTGGTATTCTGCCGTCTGCATCAACATATCCTATTTCTTTGAAGAGTATTTCTTTTGCTATATGGTGTCTGTTTTGGGCAATGTATGCTCCCATTGATATTGCCTCATCTCTTGTCCAGAACTGGAAAAACCACGGAAGTCCTGCAAACATTCTGCCGACAACGAGGTCATCCAGTGCCTGGACTGCTAATGTGTATGCAAAGTCAACTTCTGGATGTGATATTTTTTGATATTTTGTGTTCATCTTCTGCGGGTGTTTGAAAACAGAGTTAGCGTCATCTATTGCCTGGTTCTTATCCTTTGATGCGGTAATTACTATTTTAGGAGCTTTTATTCTCAGCGGCTGGAAAACATGCCTGCTGTATGGTTGTGAGCCTCTGTTTTTGTCCCATTCATAATGTTTTTCAACCCATTTTTCATCTATTGAATGCAGTCCGTTGTGTCTTACTGCAACATGCATGTCAAACTCTTTTTCACCATGTGTGGGGTCTTCTCTTGAGTCTGTTGTTTTTGTGTAGTTTATCAGTGTGCAGTCTTTTTCTTGTATGGTGTAGTTTCTGCCCCACACTCTTGCATCATAGCTTTGTCTTATGTCAAAGTTTAGTTTTACAGGGTAATTTGTATGGATTGTAAGTGCGTTTTTTGTCGGGTGAAGATAGAATCTTGCTGTGTCTGCCTCAACATATTCTATGTTGTTTTTAAGGATTTTAAAGTCAATATCAAGAGAATCAAGTATCTTGTACATTGTCTCATCAAAAACAAAGAAGCCGTCATATCTGGACTTATCTCCAGATGGCTGCATAAAGTAGCTGCCTCTCCTGTTTGAGAGAAGAAGCCTTATATCATTTACCTCTTTTTTGATGGCATTACTGCCATAACTGTACTCCACCCCAACCATTAGAGTATTTTAGAGGGAAGTGGTATTTAAATTTAATGCTTTTATTCTCTTTGATCTGAACATGCCTTTTTAACTAACTGGTGGTTATTGTAAGAAAATTAGGATTTTATCTATCAATACTAAAGAGATAAGTTGCTTAAAGCAGTATTTACATAAAAAGAATTTAAAAAAGCTCATCAAAAATAAAAAAAAATATTGGAACTACAATGCAAGTCCTTGGAGAGCTCTTCTTTTATGCAACTTAGGAATCTTGTCCACAAAATTCCAGCTGTAATTGTGCCCTATCCTTTTTTCAAGGTCTTCAAACTCATCTGTTAAAGCATCCAAAACTGATTGCTCAGTATCTAATTCAACAAATACTGAATACTGTCTGTCCCATTCTAAGGTCACCAATGCAACTGGATCTGTCTCTTGCTTAGAGAGAAGTCCACAGAGGCATTTTTTAGTACCAAGCTGCTCTTCAAGCAAATATGAAACATCTTCGTTAATGCTTTCGTGTGTGTACCCTTCTCTTACATTATACAGTCCAGACAAGTTCTCTGCAACTGACTCTAATGCTTCATAAGTTAGCTCTTTCACAGCGGATTGAGTGTATTCTATTTTTTCCATTGTACTAAGTAGAATGTATTTACTATTTATAAATTTTTTGATATTTTGTTACTAAAAGGTGGCAAACATTGTGTTATCTGGATTGGTGTTCATTTTTACAGTCCATAATTAAATCTATTATATACTGCAAATTTCTCCTACTTGTTCAGAAATTGATGTATATCCACCTGAGATTTACGTAGTTCAGGGGTCGAAATCATTGAGAATCTTTTACTTGATATTCTGAGCTTTGATCTGTTCTTGCATCTGGACTTGAAAATAACTAAGAATCACAGCAGGGCCATATGGGTTACAAAGTATATATCCTTTTACCTACCATCAGCAGAAGAAATCATCTTTAAAAAAAGTTCAATAATTTTTTGATGATTTCTGTGATTTTTCTACCAACTTCTTGAAGATACCCAGAAATCTTTGATCTCTTTCAGATAATCTTTCAGGATGCAATTGTGTCTCTAGAATGAATCTATGATTTTTGGATTCAATTGCTTAAATAGAATCATTAAGACACCTTGCTGATACTAAGAAAGAATCGGATATTCCTATCAAGGTCTGCCTAGGGGTGCTATTCACCTTTATTTTTCCCCTATTAGCGAATAAAGACTACTATTTTCATCTAAAATGATTTGGTGATTCTGCCCGTATGGATGATTTTTTCTTGTGTCTATGTCAAGTTCAAACCCTGCATATTTTCCAATCATCTGATGCCCCCCTCATGTGCCCACCAATAAAGGTACATTCTTTTCCGGAAACAGCCGTTTTTCCTATGCATAACGTACGAAATACTGACTTGATTAAGCCAATATTCTTTTCATCTCCCTATAACCCGACTGAGACAATTGGGAAGGACGACCTAGGTGGTTATTGTATCTTACTAATGCAGACTGTACAATCTCGTCCAATAATTCTGAACCAGAAATGCCTGTTGCAACAGCCATTCTACCCACATAGCTGATAGGATTCTCAACTGGGATGCAAGCAAGTCCTGCAAAAGTATTTGCTTCCAAAATAAATGGCCCTTCATCTGTCAAAATAGTGTCTATACGACCATAATCTCTCATACCAACTGCATGGTAAGCACTGAGTCCAATATTTTGCATCAAACCTGTCAGTCTTTCACTCAGATCTGCAGGACATATGAACTCAGCAAGTTCCTTTTCCTTATTTTCGAATCCTAGTACAAAATCGTCAGGATACTCAATCTCAAGCAGAGGAAGTGCTCTAGCAGGATCATTACCAAGTACACCGATAGTTATTTCACGACCTTGCAAATACCTTTCAACTAACGCAGGCTGTCCCATTTTATCTATTATTTTGCTTGTTTTTCTGACTAACTCTTCGTAACTCTCCACCACAGAAAAATCATCAATACCTGCACTGCCCCTTCCATAGACTGGTTTCACGAAAAATGGAAAAGCAAATGGTGGATCATCGCTAAATACTTCACAATCTTCTTTGCTACCAACTACTCTAAAGGGAGAGGTTGGCAGACCATTGAGTTGCCAAATCCTCTTTGCTAAAGATTTATCGGTTGCTACTGCAATAGAAAACTGATCTGATCCCACATATGGAATAGACAGCTCTTCTGCTAAGGCTGCTTCTATCATTGTTGACACATTGAAAAGCAAGTCAACATCAGCATTCCTAATTTTGTATAATATGTCATCTCCCCAATTAATCACTTCAACATGATATCCTGCTTTTCTCAGTGCTTCTTCATGATGTTTTACTTCTTCTTCTGTATGATCAACTACTTCTCCACCGAGTTTTTCCTGTAAAACTACATTTTCTCTCTTTTTACTCATCAAGCCGATTTTTATTTCCATTTAATTACCTCCTGATTTCAAGATCAAAGACAGAGGATACACAATTCTTCTCTGATGAAGTATGTTGGTAGTCAACCACAGTTCTTCCACTGTAATAACATACCAAAACCTACTTACCACTCCATGTCAACTAATAGTGGACTATCTTGCTCCACTCTTAACTCCAAATTAGGCTCCCATAGCCCAAGTCTTTCCATTTCCGTGATCTTCTCCCCATTTCTGATTGGGTATCTGCATCCATCAATCACTTTTGTATCAATATCAGATGCATTAGGATATGGATCATAGTCTATTCCAGGAGCTGCCAGTATTCCATCTTCAAGTGCCCTATCAATTATATGAGGCTTAACAAGATTCTCTACCAGTCCATCTGAAACAATATCATTGCCTCTGTAACCATTTAGCCTCCCTATGGCATTAAGTATAACCTTAGCCTCACTAATTAATTCCTGCCTTCTTGACCTTACTCTAGTATCATTTTCAAAATCAGGCATCTCCTGCCAATTGTTTCTGAAATAATCGATTGCAGTGAGGGCAAGCTTTGCACTATGCACAACATTATCAACATCTGCTGCGCCTCGTGCTTCATCTGTATTAACAACATGCATCAGTGTTGGTCCAGATGTTCTACCCAAAACATTATCAACCCTTGGATTTATCATCATCTGTAGAAGAGTAGATGTTGCTAACTGCCTATCAGCGATATCCCCTGGCTTCAAGTACATCAGGCCGGTTCTTGTTTCAACATGCATAGGACCCTTCCTAATCATTTTAGCAATTTCAAGAGATGCTGACATTCTGGCGTAGTCTCCCCATGATGATATTGGAGGCGTGTTAAACATCAGCTGAATTATGTAATCATTTACACTGCATACATTTGCAGCGGCTGCTGCCAACCCGTGTGCTGCTACTGTGATAGTATCATGTCCGTACCTTAATGCATAGTGATGTGCATAGTTTGATTCTATTGGAACATTCTTACTAGCCAGAAATTTTGCAAGGTTAATATGCTCTCTAACTGCCGCTTCTGGGGTCAATGGGCCCCTTCGGTCTAACAAGCTAAACCATTCTCCTGGTAGTGGAACTGCCTGCATTGCTTCATCAATTTTCAGAAATCTTAGTGCTGCCTCATTAAAATTCCTCATATTATCAGTACCACAGTAGGGTTTTATACTCGGGAAATTTCCCCTCCTTGTTGCTTCATAAAGCTTCATCATGTCTAGTGAGTCTCTTATTACAACTCCACCATCATCAGGACCTAATTCCGAATCAGGGTCCCAATATTTCCTATGTCCGAAAAACCTACCCAGTTGGGTACGCTGTGAAGAACCAAGAGACATTAATCCAATTATGTATTCTTCTGCAATTCTCTCAATTCCATTAATTGTTGGGACAGGCGAGTGTGGATCTGTGGGTCCAAAGTGAGTCCTAAGAGTCACGGTACCTTTAAGCTCATCCTCGCGCATTCTGACAATAAGACTTTTTTTTGCTTTGTCGCTTGGTTCCTCTACACCAGAATGTGCAAAATAGTCCTTTTCAAGAATTCTTTCTGCATGTTCAATTAATCGAGGATCATCCCCAATCTGTGACATTCTGTGGCATGTGTATTTTTGTGCATTATCCTTTGGTACACCAAGCGCGGTAAGCACCTCCATAATATCTTTTTCAGGGTAATCACTTTGGGCAAAAACTTCAATCTCCGGAAACCTTGATTTCACCTGTTCTGTAGCTGGACCCAGTCCCCCAAAAAAAATCCTGCGTCCGTCATAGAGCCCATTTTGCTTAAGTCCCGCTACCAACTCTTCTGCAAAAACTACAGCTCTATCTGGGCTTAACCTATAACTAATAGCAACAATTCCAGGGTCTTCTGAGTAGACCTGATCAAGAAGACCAGAAATGTCTTCTGCAATAGGCAGTAGTGAGTACCCATGATCTTTTGCAATAGATGTAAAATTCTGTATTCCTGCTTTGTGCGCACAATCCCCCATAACATAAGGTGAAATCTTTCTCATTTTAGCCTCCGTAATTCACAAGATTTACAATATCATCAACTTTCATTCCATTAATACCCATCCTATCCAGAGTCCTACCATCTGATCTGAGATCTTTTTGAAGCAGGTCTGAAGCAATATCTACTGTATACGACAGCCTAGGAGTTTCCAAATCAGCAATTGATGCTAGCTCCGAGATAGGTAATGCCGATGTTCGAGCATCTTCAAACAGGTATCTATGATTCAGTGTATCTGGGACTGACAAACCCGCGTATGCAGGATTGTTCCTCATTGATTCTGCTAACGTGGTTCCCGCCACACCATATGTTCTCTGTAACCATTTTCTAGCTGAATCTACATAAACTCCAAAGGATTCTGCAACCTTAACTCTCTCTCTATCAGCTGCTTCAAGGACACGCCCCATATTGTCAGTAACATCGCTATAGTGCTGAACATGCGCAAAAATCTGGTCCTTATGCTGCATTTCAATAACTCCTGACCATAATGTCATCAATACTGCATGGAAAATCGTTCCAACATTATCAAAACTCGTGTATAGAACATTTCCAGTAGGAGAATGCATAGTCTGCGGATAGAACTCTTTAAGGTATCTTACAAGATCTGTTGTGTTCCCGTTTGGACTTTCTCTATCTTTTGTTGCAGGCATTGCCGCAACAGTCAACGAATCTTTTGCCTTCAGTACATAACCTCTTCTGGGCGCATACTTACGAGCAGCAAATATAAAAGTTCCTGCTTCACCCAATACTATTTTCTCAAGTCTGTCTTCTTCAACAGCAGTGTCTCTTAAGGTGTTATAGAATTCAACTGCACCAAAGGTTCTACCAGGTTCAAGGAGAACATATTGTTTTTTATCCTGACCTAAAAAGGGAGCCAGCTTTCTAGCTACATCCCTATGACCAGTGGAAACAGTTATAATTCTAACAAGATCTGCTTCCCTTACAACTTCTTCCAATTCTTCATCTTCAAATGATACTGCTTTTTGTATCGGACACTCCAATGAAACAAGATTATCTACTCCTATCTTTTCATATAATTCTCCATTGACAGGATGACCTTCAAAAACAGATTTGTCTAATCCAAGTGTTCCTGCCCGAAAAAGATTCTCCACTTGATCTGATTTGTAAATAAGTTCTATGCTCCCTGCACTCTGAATCTCAGTCAAAGGACCAGGATTTCTATTTATAATTGAAACATCATGACCATATGCAGCCATATGGGCGGCAGAACATACTCCTCCGTTTCCGGCGCCTACAATAAGCACTTTTTGCTTTTCCATTTCGTTTCCCCCATATCCCATTTACCTAAATAATCAAACAATTGTAATCAAAAAACCCCTCTAATTACTCTTCTTCCATTATCACATCATCCCGTCCTGATGTGCAGGAGGTATTTTTCCTTCATATGCTGCTTGCATGTATGACTTTGCAAGTGGAGAAGATGCAAAGTTATCTGCTGCTCTAACTACTCCTCCTCTCAGATTATTCCATACTCTTGAAACTGGTGAATTAGGCCTCCATGGATGGCCATCTGTAAAAGAATTAACTCCTCTCTCACTTGCTGCTGAGCCAGGGCATCCTAAAAGTGAGGCATAACCTGTTGAAATTTCTCTGAGTTTAGCATTTTTAGGTACATTTATCCAGGCAGGCTCAGCTCCGTTTACATATACTCTTTCCCCATGTATTTCTCCTGTTTCCGGGTGAACCAACACAGCACCATCAATGTCAACAAGATTATCAAGGTATGCCTGAACCTCTGTCTCTCCATCCAATAAATTTGGACCATGGACATATCCTCCTCCCGGAAGGAAAGTTCCAAGCGAATAACCATTATCATCAGGTGTCATTATTCGATCATCAGCAACAATCAATGAAAGTCCATCTTCAGGGTGTTTTCTGTGGAAGCTCTCAGCTGCTTTGTGTACCTTCTGCAGCAATCCATCCTGGATTTCAGACTCGTAAGCCTGAACAAAAGGCTCATAGATTTTTTTAGGTTCTTTTCCCAAAGCGCACTCAAGTCTGTCACAGAACTCTTTTGAATCAAGATAATTGTCTGCCTCGAGCTGTCTTGTTCTCCCATCCCTGTGATAAAGTGTAAGTGGAACTGTTGTTGTCACATATTCTCCGTTTACAAGCGCTACAAGTCCACCCATTTCTTCACTGACTGCAATTACTACATCCTTGGGTTTTCTTGCAGATCTGTCTACTGCTGCAGTTCCTCTACCATTATTAAAGTACCATAAATTATGATCTCTTCTTGCATTTGGGAATGCTCTCATGTAAAGATTTTGATATGTGCCATCATGGCTAACAACAATTGCGCCAGGCTCTTCAAGCAGACCGGCTAATGTTGGTGTATGAATAATGCTATCACAGCCTCTTGCTGATCTTAAAACAGGTTTTTCACCAATTTTATATGATGGATCATTTAGATAATCTTCTGTCATGACAAGAAGTATTCCGCCGTCCAATTCCCCCCCGTTCTTTCTTAGCTCTGGTAACAGGTCATACAGGGCTTTGTACATTTCGTGAACTTTTGCCGGAACAAAACTAGCTTCTCCATTATTCCCTCTTTGTGCCGCAATTCTGTCTATTAAATCCATTTTCCCCCAAATAAAATATATTTTTTGTTTTTCATTATGTCAAAATAATATTTTTTGATATGTTTTATTTGTTTATTAAATATTATTGATAATTATTAATACATATCATATATATAAATGTTTTGCAATTATGGTTATTCTCTTTAATTCATTCTTAATTTGTTAATCGAAGCATATAATGGTCTTATTTAGCTTAATTTAACTATTAAATTATCTCTTATTTTGCTTAATATCAACTTAATTAAGGTTATTTTTATTTTAATAGGTCAATTTGAGCTTTTCTATTTATGTTAGAATTTTTAATCTGAATCTGTTGTTACACCTGGATTTATAACAAATTTTATATAGATGTATTTGTCGACAAAATATCGGGAATGAGGGTAAGAGAAGCAATCAAAAGAGTTGAATCGTCCAAAGCCTACCAAGAGTGGGCTGGCAGGGATAAATGCTTTCTTGTTCATGCGTTTAATTCAAAAAATGATGAAATGAATTTCTGGCAGATTGGCTATTATAATCCTGATACAGAAGTTGTTACTGTTTTTCAGGCTGGCGACGATATTGAGATCATTGCTGAGGATGAGATTCTCAAGAGGGGGAATGGTCCAAAAGAGCTTGACAGAGAAAAGATTGATGTTTCTTTTGAGAATGCTCTTGAGGTTGCTGAAGAAGAGTCGCTTGAAAAATATCCAAATATTGAGCTGAACAAATCCATAGGGATTCTCCAGATGATAAAAAACCATCCTGTTTGGAATCTGACTTTTGTTACTAATTCTCTTGACGTTTTGAACTGCCAGGTTAGTGCTGAAGATAAATCTGTGCGTGACATCACACTTAAACCACTATTCCGTTTTGACAGGTGAGTTCTTAAATATTTTGGAAAGTGTTTTACCATGTCAATAATAACTCTTTGTATTATATATTTTGGAATTTGATATTACTTATAAAGTCGAGTCATTTATAGAAAATTACCAGGAAAAAGGGTGACAAAAAGAGGATGGAAAACGGAATCAGCTACAAAACAATACTTGGAAACAAGAGATTATCAGATTTCGTAAAAGAGGAGGAAGAAGAATAAAACCTCTTTCTCCTCAAACTAATCTCTGTCAAATTTTTGGTTTCTTGGACTTACACACCTGACAATATTTTCTTGCATGTTTCGTGGCCTATTTGATTTTGAGCAAATATAGGGTTTTTGACTGGCGGTCTGTGCCAAGGTGGTGGAATTCGATAACATTATAAACAAATGGCCAGGCTGACGCATAACTTGTTAAAAAACATAACCTTTAAAAGGAATACTTAAACACATATTCTACATGAGTTTTAAAAGGACACTGAAACAGGTATGGCATTTTATCTGGGAAGAAGACAGTATATGGAGCTGGATTGCCAATATTGTGCTTGCTTTTGTTTTGATAAAATTTGTAATATATCCCGGGCTTGGTTTTCTGATGGGGACAAGTTATCCTATTGTTGCTGTTGTTTCAAGTTCTATGGAGCACAGGACTGTTAAAAACTGTAACTCAGATTATCTCTTGAGTTTCTGCCCTGATGCACAGCCAACTATATGCGGGAACATGATTGCGACCCAGAGATTTAATCTTGACGAGTACTGGGCGCTTTGCGGTGACTGGTATCTTAGAAATACAAATATAACAAGAGAAGAATTCCAGGATTTTCCTTTCAAGAATGGCTTTAACAAAGGGGATATTATGATACTTTTGGGAAGGAATCCTGAAAAAATTGATGTGGGTGATGTTATTGTTTTTAGAGGCCAGAGACCTGATCCCATAATTCACAGGGTTGTTAATAAGTGGCAGGAAGATGGAGAGTATTATTTTTCAACCAAGGGAGACAACAATGCCGGCATGCATAATAACTTGTACCTTAATGAACAGAAAATCAGTGAAGAGAGGATTCTTGGGAAAGCTTTTATAAGGGTTCCTTTGTTAGGGTATATCAAGATAGTTGCGTTTGGTTTATTGCAATATGTTGTGAGCGTGATATAGATGTTTTGTCCTGAATGTGGTTCAATTCTTTTACCAAAAAAACAGAATGATAAGACTACTCTTTGCTGCAGAAAGTGTGATTATTGTTCTGGTGAGACTAAAGCTGTTATTTCTGACAAGGTCAAGAAAAAAGATCAGGAAGTTGATGTTGTGGAACAGGATGTTGAAGTGCATTCCAAGACAGAGGCAAAGTGTCCTAAGTGCGGCAATAATGAAGCTTACTACTGGTTCAAGCAGACAAGGGCCAGTGATGAGCCTGCAACACAATTTCTGAAGTGCACCAAGTGCAAGCACCAGTGGCGAAATTATGATTAGACTGTGAATAGTTTTGAGTCATGCCCTACATCAAATAGACCTAAAGCTGCTCCTGCATCAAGCCATCCGTGTGCATAGTTCACTGCTGCAAATGCATTTACATTGTCGTTTTTCTCAAAAAAGTGTTTTGCATCTTTGTAATATCTTTGTGCCATGTCAAGGTATCTTTTGGCTACTCTTTCCATTTCTGTGTCTCTTGGTGGTGCTATGATTGCTTTGTCTAGTGCTTTTTTTGTTATTGACAAATACTTTTCAACTTTCTGGTCCTTGATTTCTTTCATTTTATTCAGATTATTGTTTTTGTTTTTAAGTTTTGTCAAATTTTTCACTTATTGTTTGTTTTCCTGTCAGAGCCCTGTAAACACCTCTTAATACAAGATCTGCTGCTCCAACAGGATCTTTCCATTTGATTGCATAGTGCAGCAGATTTCTGAAGCCAAAGTATATGGATTTAACTGGTGTCTGGATCAATGTTCTGGATGCTCCACTAATTCCACCATGATGTACATATACAGATGGATCAAGAATAATCTGATATTTCTGTCCTATTCTTCTGACCAAATCAAAATCCTCGAATAAGGCATAACCAAAAGATTCATCAAATGATCCTACTTCATCAATTACTGAAGAAGGTACAGCAAAGCAGAAACCAGCAAGCATATTCATCCTGAATATTTTACCTTTGAACTTTTCTCTTATTTTTTCTGCAAATTCATCAATATTATTAAACTGCTCTTCTGAATAGTCTGAAATTCTCGGAGACTGCCTGCAGTACTGGTATGTGGCAGTCATTGGATCATTCGTGATTGGACCTGCGATTCCGTAGTCAGGATTCTCAAGTGTTTTTACAAGATTGTTTACTGAACCAGGTGGAAGATATACATCATCTGTCACAACAAATACATATTCTCCCCTTGCCAGCGTTATTCCCTTGTTATAACTTGCTCCAAATCCGAGATTTTTTCTGTTTTTAATGAACCTAACACTTCCGTATTGTAAATCTTTTAGATGATTATCAACCATTTCTCTTGTTTCTCTCTCAAGAGGTGAATCATCATCAATGATGATCAGTTCTGTTTGTTTTGAACCCTGGTTCATTAATGAAGGGAAGAATAACTTGTCTACCAGGTCAATTGTTTCTTTTTTTGAATTGTACATTGAAACTACTACTGAGGTTTTCATAAATCAACCTGTTTTCTTATAACAATATAAATTTATGTCCAAATCTTTATAAATAAAAAAACAGTGCCTTGCCTTATGCTACTGATTATAATAATTGGTCTACTGCTGGTTATTCTGAATAAATTCAGTTATAACTACCTTAAGTCAAAAATAATTGAGCAAAGAGAGTGGGATCTTAACATCTGCTGTGGTGAGACTGATGGCGGCGGGTTCAATGCTGATATTGTTGACCAGGAGGTTTCGAATTTTGTAAAGGTTGATGATATCTACAGTCTGCCTTTTGGTGACCAGCAGTTTGATAATGTTTTATGTTCTCATACTCTAGAGCATGTCAAGTACCCGAGAAAATTCTACAGTGAGCTTCAAAGGGTGGGCAGGAATGTCACTATTGTGCTGCCGCCTCTGTGGGATATTGGTGCTGTGCTAAACCTTTTTGAGCATAAATGGATATTTTTGACTTTTAAAAAGAAACACCGAAAACTGCCAGAACACATAAAGTTACCTTTTGCCTGGCTTATCCACAAGTATTTTGGACAAATAATTAGTGCTTAGCAGAATTCTTGCTATTGGATAGAATAACCAGTGAAGTGTGATTGAGTATGCAACTCCGTAGTTTACTATTATAAACGGTAAGACAAGTGCACCAGCAAAGGAAGATATTACATAGAGATACCCAAATTTGCCCTGGAAAAAAACAATAGGTATATGGAGCAGTGGGAATAGTACTGAGAAAATTCCTGTTATTTCTAACACGGAGAAACCTTTGGAGCTGAGAATCATAATCAATGCATATATCATAAGTTCCTGGAATATCACCTCTGAAAACTTTACTGCAATGAACTTTTGGTTGAAATCAAATAACTGGGTGTGTTTTTCTAGTTGTTCTGATGCTGGAAAGCTGTTTATTTTTGTGTGAAATACCATGGAGAGCAGGAACACAAGGAAGGGAACAATAATAGATTTAGGCACAGGTATTTCATACAGGAAGACTGTAAATACTGCCATGATGAAAAAATAAAAAGCCAAAACAAAATTCCTGCTGTAGCTTACGTGCTTTTTTGACATTAACAAGATTGATATTCCAAAAACTGCGAGAAATATAACTGCCCAAACAAGTATTGCAAGCATAAGGGATTTTTTAAGAAACAATATTAATAAATTTATTCCTTTGGTCCTATTTCTGTGCAGATTGTGCCAAAGTTCATCTTTCTTACAGGGGCGGGTGTTTTTTCCTGCCACTCTTTATCCCACCTGAAGATCCTGTTGGTGTGGTTTTGTTCTTTTGCTTTTTTGGAGATAAACCTCATCTCTCTTTTTCTTATTCCTACTTCCTCGTCTATGTTTCCGAGGTACATCCAGAGATAATCTCCACAGGACACGCATCCACCATGGTGCCAGCTCACATCCAGTTTTTTCTCAAATCTCCACTCGTTATTGTCATAGTTGTATACCAAATGGAGTTTTTTTATTCTGCCTTGGAATCTCTTTCTTGCAGGGTTATAGTAAGTCGGGTTGGTGTTCCAGCCCCCAACATAATGAAATTCACCTTTGTGCTTATCACCAGCCCCATCTGTTGTTGGAACAGGGCATGGCTGCATTGTTTCCCACCTGTCTTCTTTGATGTTGTATCTTTGGTTTAGTGCTCCATGATACCTGTTGAAAGGCAGCTGGCTTGTGTTTCCTGTTGTGTAATAGAGCCAGCCTTTGTGATATGTTGCGACAGGAAAACTCTGAGGTCTTGGCGCATCCTGTACTTCTGTATCCCACTCTTGTTTCTCGAGATCATATCTCCAGTTCCAGTTTACTCTTCTGGTTGAGCCTTTTTCACAGTCTCCTCCAAAGATAAATATTGATTTACCTACTACTGGGCAGAATTTTGATAGTTTTCCCCTTGGTTTTGGCATTTCTCCTATGATTTCCCAGGAATCATTTTTTATATCATAGAGCTGGATCTTGTCTGTCCAGCCTTTACGTTGTTTTGTTTTGCCTCCGAAACAGTAGATCTTATTTTTGTAAAGTGTCCACGCTGCTCCCTGTACACTCTGCGGCATTGGCTGGAGTTCATTATTTATTGAGCTGTACCATTTATCTTCATGTATGCTGTAGACTGTTGTGTCATCTAGTGTTTTTCCAAGCCCGTGTTTTCCGCCAATTGCCCATAGGAATTTTCCCATTTAAAAGAAAGTCTTTGATGCATTTTTAAAAGTTTTGGAAAGCCCCGGGAGGAACTTGAATCCTCAACCTTTTGCTTACGAGGCAAACGCTCTGCCATTGAGCTACCGGGGCAAAAGTTTCATTCCTTGAGTTTTGCTTTGAGTTCTTCTCCAAGTTTGGACTGGCACTCGGAACACACAAAATGTGTTTTGCCTTTGATTTTCACTCTTGTCCCGAAAAGTTTTCCAAGAAAGTTCTTCTGGATTTTCGAATTACAGATTTCGCATTTCATAAAAAATGGCACGTTTACTTTGTATTTAAAGTTTATCAATATGAAAACCCTTCACATATTTGGATATAACTCTTCCTGAATTTGAATTATTTATGACTTGGATGGTTTTTGCTCGGTAAGAGTAAGATCCTCAGCCCATTTTGTAATAAGGAAATGAGGGTGCTGTCAAGTTATGTGAGGTAAGATTTATTTTCTCATTCTTTTAAAGAAAAA